>NZ_VTAW01000029.1 GCF_008245225.1 Natrialba swarupiae | reverse complement strand
ATCGACAGTGTACTTCTTTCGGCTCATTCCTAGAGATACGTGCCCAGAGGATATAACCTAGCTGTCCACGGTTGGGACGGTACTAGATCACGACGCCAGCGCCGAGAACTGTAGCCCACCGAGCAACGCCAGAATCCCGCGTACGTACCTGCCGAGGTGGACGTACCCGTTCTGGGACCTCACGTCGCCCTCGAGGCGACGTACCGCGAGCAACGGGCTGTGTTGGCGGACGTACCAGCCGTCGACCTCGACTCGCTCGCCAATCAGCCTGCACGCTCCGACGAGTCCCGCGAATCCGAGCGAGACGAACCAGCCGCCGCCGAAGAGAAACAGCGAGAGTGGGACGATTCCTGCGAGCACGCCGCCGAGGTACGTGATCGGATAGCCATGAACAGAACGGTGAGTAGAAACGAGAGCGTCAGTATCGACGCGAGTGCGCGGCGCATACCGTGTTTTGATCAGGTGTTGCACATAATATTTTGGACTGTATCCTGTCGAAAGTAGTGACAACATACGAAACGCCGATACGAGGAGACACCCCGCTATGTTCGCAACGCCGGGAATGAGGGGCGCTATCTGCATATCCTGCTTTTTACAGCGAGGTGACTGTCACGACGTTCCAGCGGACGGTCGTGTGAGAACGGGCGGCGTAACGCGGATTCCGCTGACCGGAACCTGGCGTTAACACGACTTTTTGTGAGATATAATCGTCTGAAACTGTACGCCGCTCGTGGAAATGACTGCATTGGTCAGAAAAACGTTCAGAGCGTCGAAAATCACGATCGGGTTCGAAGTCTGCGGGTTCTGTAGCTACACAACTGATTTACCGGTGTATGATTGCCGTATAAACGGCGTGTTTGTCGATACCGTCCACTCACTCCGACTGTAATTACATTTTGTGGAGACCGTCCGATACTGACCGGTGTTTTCGTGTCCATCGTACTCGGATCCTGCCTCCAGTACGCTGAGAATACAGACAACAGACCGTATGAAAGTGGTCAACGCCGAGAACGAACACAGATACACCGACCGTTTCCCGGTATTAACTCCTGAAATGGTTCTGTGGGGGACCGAAACGGACGCAGCTATTTATTCGTATTGTCGGTCAATCGCCGATGCCCACAAGGGCATGAGAGATATGAGCAAGGACTATCAAAACGGAGACTCACGGCGTTCATTTATGAAGAAAGGCACACTGGCTGCGACCGCCCTCGCAGTCGGTGCCGGCGCTACCGCGGGGAGTACTGTTGCCCAAGAAGAAGACGAGGGGGAAGCCGTGGTGCACGCCCACGACTTCTACCCGGATACGAGCTTCCAGGTGATCGCCGACTTCGACACGCCGACGCGTGACAGCTTCCTCGAGAACCTCGACGAAGACGGCGACGTGTTCGACGCTCCGGATGACTGGAACGTGTACGCGATCCGGATCGAGACGGATGGCAACGGGAGCCCGCTGGGCTACCTCATGGACGAGGAGGAACTCAACCTCAGTGATGGCGACACGGGGACGTTCAGCGAGACCGCTTCCTTCCGCAGTCCGGAGCACAACCTGCTCGAGGTCGACGTTACGGCAGAGGAGGAGGACCCTGACGACGAGGAGGACCCTGACGACGAGGAGGACGAGGAAGACCCTGACGACGAGCCCGCCGACGAAAACGACGAGGATATGGAAGACGAAAACGACGAGGAACCGAACGATGAAGAGCCGGACGACGAAGAAAACGACGACGGCATCCTCGGGTAACCCTTTCTTCTCTACTTCGGGATCGAACGGATCCACGACGACATCCGGGGTCACGGCAGGGTGACCCCGCCGTCCCATCGTGGCGGGACCGAAGCGATCTTGGATACCCGTCTCGAACGATTCCGTTTGCGATCACCAGTCAGCGCCCAGTGAGCCACTCGAGTGCAACGAGCGAAACACGGTCGGTTCGAACGGCGTTTCGGTCAAGCCGGCGATGTACCGCTTTGATTGCAGGTGGGTCGCGATTGAACAGCCACTGCCGTACGACAGATCGTACGAGATCGTCACCGGGCGCGTTCGTCACGGCCCGCTCCCTCGAGTTTCGTTCATGGGTGCGTCGTATCGGAAGGCGTCGCGAGGCGATGGCTCTTCACGCTCGACCGAGGGTGCGTGAAAGGATCGTTACGCCTGGCTACACGCTAGCGTTCGTTCGCAAACTGTTCGGTCAATCCGTCAGCCGTACCGTCCCAGTTCGGTGGTGGTGGTGACACGGTCGACGGCGTTGTCGGTGTTCGCGGCCACTAATCTCCGTAGTGACGTGTTCGGGAACTTACAACTCTTCACTTCCTGCGAGCTACTCGACTGGCACGAACGGGTCTCTCTCCACCGACGAGGATCATAAGTCCCCAGTGTGTGTCCGTTACGAAAACTGTCGAAACGACTGACACGGGGTGTTGTGACGGCCGTCCGAAGGAAGTCGGATCAGGCGACGATTGCGCCGGATCCGACGTACACGGGCCTGCATAGAGGGCCCGTTCACAAGTGAACGGGACGCGGTCGGTCGACGCCATTCCACACCAGCTCGATAACGAGTCGCAGGCCGATCCCTGGCTCGCTTCCAGAACCGACCGCGATCGCAACTCGCGTAGCCGCCCGAGACCGCCATCCGGCTACGGCGCAGACGGTTTGCGATGACTGGTCGCCGGTCGATCGCAGACGGGCGGCAATCGACTGGGAGAGACCCCTCCCAGCCCGTAACATTGGCGGGCCCTACAGACACGACCGGCTACCGAAAGCGGTGTCGTCAGCCGAGGATTCCGTCGTCGTTCTCCTCGTCATTGTCGTCATCGGCTTCGTCGTTATCGTCTTCGTCGTCATCGGCTTCGTCGTCATCGGCTTCGTCGTCATCGGCTTCGTCGTTATCGTCTTCGTCGTCATCGGCTTCGTCTTCGTCGTCATCGTCTTCGTCGTCATCGTCTTCGTCGTTCTCATCCTCCTCATCGTTGAACGTGGCGTCGACCTCGAGCAGATCCCATTCGGTATTCCAGAACGACGGCGACTCGCCCATCGTCCCTCGGTCGCCCGGGCTCGGATCCACGTCGTTGTCGATCATCATGACCGCTAATTCCCCCGCCGGCTCGCCGGCCTCGATGAGTATCGAGTAGACGTTCCAGTCGTCGTGGTCGTCGAATGCGTCTTCGCCGTCGTCGTACTCCTCGAGGAACTCGCTTCGATTTCGTTCCTCGAAATCGGTCAGGACGACGAACTCTTCGTTGGGGTAGTAATCTCTCGCTTTGACGACGACGTCCTCGGTGTCCTGGGCCGTTGCAGTACCCGCGGTGGCCGCGATACCGCCACCGGCCACGACTGCGGTTGCTGTGGCTGTCTCCAGTGTTCGGGAGTCCGCTGGCTCGTCCGTCTGGTTTCGATCGTTTGACGTCATGATCAGAGATCGACCTCCGTTTCGATCAGATTTCGTTCGGGATCGCGAAACGAGCCAATTTCGCCCATCGAGCCCGAGTCGCCGGGGTCGACGTCCGGCTCGTCGTTGTCGACGTCGAGCATCAGGTGTCCCAGCTCGCCCTCACTCTCGCCGATGTCGATTCGGATGACGAACACCTCCCAGTCGTCCGGATCGGTGAACACGTCCTCATCCGGGTCGTACTCCTCGAGGAAGTTGTTTCGCGTCCCCGTTCCGAACTGGGTCAGGATATCGAAGTCGACGTCCGGATAGTAATCTCTCCCGTGGAGGACGGCGTCTTCGTCGGGGGCCGCGGTGGCGGTGGTCGTCGCTCCAGTCCCAACCGCGAGTGCGGTGGCCGCGAGTGTTCCGTTCCTGATGAACGCTCGCCTCGTATCGCCTGTCTGATTCTGGTTTTTGTCTGTCATGTCTCGTGGCGTGTGGGGTTCTGATCGTTCGCTCGACTCGCGTGCCAGCCTTCGTTCGTCCACTCTGCAGTAGCACCGATTACTGTCTCGGCGTGAACCTCCCTGTCACCGGGTGAACGGACCCGACCAGTAGAGGTAAACCCCCACAGACAGCTCTGAACGGTGTGTGTTCACTGACACGCCTCACAACTGAACGCGCAATTCTCCCAGCATACGGAGAGTCGGTTCACAACTGAAGCTGTACGTCGGAACGGACGGGATCTCCGTACCGACCGAGATCTGCTCTACCGGCGCGACCGCAGGACGGACTGGGTACTCACCGACACCGACTGATACGGACCGCAACGTGTCTGTCCCGGTCGATCGCCGGCTGGCGAGTGTCGACCGACGACCAGTCATCGCAGCCCGTACGACAGCATCCGTCTCACTCGTAACTCGGGTCACCGACGCTTTCATCGTCGAGAAGCGTCCGTTCGATCAGGCTCGCAGTTGCACGGCGAAGTCGCTTCGACAGCGCGCTGTCGCTTACGTCCTCTTTCGACGCGAGCTCGGCGAGTTGGCACTCGCGTGGCGTATCGTAGTAACCGCTGTGGTAGGCCAGTAACAGTGTCTCTCGGTGATTCGGTAGGATCGAGCGATCGGAATCGCCGTCGCTGGGCTCTCGCTGGACCGTCGAACTGGAGAGTTTACGTAACGTAACCGGAATCCCGTTGTTCGTGACCGTCATGTTGAACTCCGAAAGCGACACGTGTGAGTCGAAAAGCAGGTCGAACTTCCAGTTGGTTGCTGTCCCTCTGGCGGTGAGGAGTCGCCCACCGGTGTCGAGCAGTGGTTGGACGATTCCGTCGAGATCGTCGCCCCACTCGAGTTCTAACAGGACGTTCTCGTCGACGGTTGCGAGCCGTTGGACGGCTTCGACGTCGTCGGTCTTGCGCAGGGCCGGTAGTAACCGCTCCGGTTCGACACCGGTGATCCAGACGAGCGGGGTGTTCGTCTCTCGGTCACCCTGTAGTGGCACTACCGGTTCGAACTCGACGACTGCGTTCGGGAACGTCTCGAACAGGCTGCCGAGAGCGAACGTATCCGTCGAAACCGTGATTTCGGCCGTTAACACCATAGTAGCACCGACGAGTTCAGTCGGATTATCCCGTGGGGCGATCGGCAACACTCGCAGTCTCAGTTATCCGTGACCGATGATTCATAGATCTTGGCCCACTGTGACCGGATCCACATCCAGCGCGGCTATCTACGAACGGTAGTCGTCGGTTCGCTCTATGCACCGTTAACTGTTGGCATCAGACACACTTCCAACAGAACGGGACTGACATTCGAACCCTGGCCGCAGACGTTCACCTTCACACGGACTGCTGTTCGTCGATACTGGCACACCTGCAGAAATAGGAGTGGTTTCACCGATCCGTCGGTACAGCAGTTGGTACGACGTCCCGCGTCGACGCAGACTTCCCGAACGCTTTCGATAGCATCCGAGCCAGGACATTTCATATCGCAACATATGATTTATTTTTCGTATCGAGATATCCGCTCGGCCAACTTCGGATCGTACTACCCTCCCACACCTCGACTGATACGGGCTGTTGTCCCGATGTCCCGGCGCAACCGCCGTCCCGGTCGCGAGTGGGCCGGAACTGACTGACAGTAAATCGTTTGAGGGGACGAACCGAGCTACGCCACCGAGTTCGACCCTGTAGTGCAGGCTTGGAACACCAGTACGCTCGCCACGGGAGAACGCTACCGACCAGTCGCCAATCTCGATTTGCACGTCACGACGTTTTTACGTTCACGTCGGCTACTGCGTGTATGGTGCGGAACGTCGCCGGACTTCTTCCGGAACTCGAGGCGGAGGACTTCTATCTCCTGTCGGGGGTCGAGCAGGGAATGCGATTCTCCGAGTGGGTCCAGCGGGAGAAGCTGCCGGACTACTCTAGCCTGACCGAAGACGAGGTCGAGTACCGCCTCGAGCGCTGTCTCAAACGAGGCCTGATCGAGAAGAAGACCATTCAGTACGAGGGGTATACGCTCCAGTTCGAGGGATACGACGTACTCGCGTTGCGGACGTTCGCCGAGCGGGAGACGATCACCGAGTTCGGCTCGCCACTCGGCGTCGGCAAGGAAAGTGACGTCTACGAAGTGCGATCGTACAAACCACACGCGCTGAAGTACCACCGCGAAGGGTACACGAACTTTCGGGAGGTTCACAAGGAACGCGACTACGCATCGGACAACGAGCACGTCTCGTGGATGTACACCGCACGGAAAGCCGCCGAGCGAGAGTACGAGACGCTCGAGGCGCTTTACCCGGACGTAGCCGTCCCCCAGCCGATCGGCCAAAATCGTCACGCAATCGTCATGGAGAAGATGGACGGGGTCGAGCTCTCACGAACCCGACTCGAGGACGAACAGGTAGTCGGTGTCCTCGATCTGTTGGTGAGTGAAATCTCGCGCGCGCACGAGCTAGGGTACGTCCACGCAGATATGAGCGAATACAACGTCTTCGTGAGCGAAGCGGGGGTGACTATCTTCGATTGGCCCCAGGCCGTCCCGACCGACCACGAGAACGCCGACGAGTTCCTTCGACGCGACCTTGAGAACATCCTGGGATACTTCCGCCGGAAGTACCCACGGCGACTCCCGGAGGATCTCGACGCCGATTCGGTCGCCGACTCGATCGTCGACGGTTCGTTCGACACGGTGTTCGAGACGAACGGGTAAATCGTATAACGGTATATAGAACCTGTCGCGTGCGTTCGTACAGTGAACCACCGCGCTCTTCGCTCGGAACGTGACGGTCGATGCCGGATACCGCCGGAAAGACGGACCTCGATACGAACGGGATCGACTATCCGCGTCCGTACAGTTGCGCGTGCTCGGAGCAAAACTCTGGTTCGCGTAACTGCGCGTCGATCAGATCCTCGTGGTAGTGAGCGTTGAACAGCCGACACTCCTCCCGGTCACAGAACCCCTCGCCGGTCTCGAGGTAGTGATACGCCTGCAGAACGTACCCCTTCAGGGCATCGGTCGTCCGCGGGTCGTTCTCGATCAGGAACTCGTCGTCAACCTGGTTTTCGAGTACTTCCCGTGGCGGCGTGTCACCGGAGAGCAGGGCGTGTCGTTGCTTTTCCTTGTAGTACTCCTCGGGTTTAGCTGGCGCTTCGTAGAGCCCGGGAACGGAGATCACTGCGGGCTGGCCGAGGACGTTCACTCGCTTGTGCCAGCGCCCGTCGTGGTCGCCCCACGTTCCGATCGCCCGGTCGAGGACGGCGACGTGGACGGTCTCGAGGTCGCGTTCCTCCGGCGGAAGCGCGGCGTTGAGCGCGCGCTGAACCTGGACGCCGTCGTAGAGAACGCCACCCTCGCGCTCGGGGTTCTCGAGCGCTCGTTCTTCGTACCGGATCGTCCCCAGCATCGTGTTCCCGGTCGCACGATCGTACGGGGACGTCACCCGCGCCTCGGCGAACCGTTCGGGAAGATCCTCGGTTCGGTGGCACTCGAGAAACCGCTCTCTGACGGGTATCTCGGCGTCGACTCGCTCCTCGAGCCACTCCGCGACCTGATCGACGTCGGCGACAGTCGAGGGGGCACGGTAGATAAACACTCGATCGACCATGTACTACCTAGTCGTACCACTGGGTGAAACGTTTGCGATCGACCGGGACGACCGACGGCAAGTCGACGATCGGACGGACAACTCGGCGGTCGTTGTCCTGGGCTGGGCGACCGGCTAGAACACCACGAACGCCGACCAGAGTTCCGACGACGTCCCGAACGGAACGTAAATATGCGTGCCCTCGGTGAATCATCAGTATGGGTGAGCAGGCACAACCGTATGGCGTCGACTGGGAGTTCAAAGAGCGCGATCTCAAGATCCTCCGAGAACTTGCGGCGGACCCCCAGATCTCGAGTCGGGAACTGGCGAGCCTGTTAGCGGACAAATACGATATCGACGTCTCGCACGTAACGGTCAGCGAGACGATCCGACAGATGCGGGAAAACGACGTCTTCCGCGAGGCAATCTTGCCGAACGAGCAGTTCTACAACTTCGCGCTGTTCGAGTTCAAGTTCAATCCGGAACACTTTGACGACCACTGGGAGGAAGCGATGGAGTACATCATGGACGACGAACACACCCTGATGTACTTCATCTCGAATGGCGAGTACCAGTGGAAGACGATCATGATGTTCCGAAGCCGCGAAGCGGAATCGAAGTGGATCCACGAGTTCTACCGAGATTACGGCGATGTCGTCTCGAACGTCCGTAACTCGGTCGTCCACAATCTGTTGAAATTCAGGACGGATCCCGAAATTTTCGAACTGCTCGATAACGGACCGTCCGACCGATAACTACTCGGTTGGACTTGCCAGCCAGCGCTGGAGCGCCATGCCGGCGATCGGAATCGCGATCGTGATCACGAGCACCAGCGTGGCGAGGACGTTCACCTTCGGCGTGATAAGCGTCTCGAGCATCGTGTAGATGACGACGGGTGCGGTAGTCGTTTCGCGCGAGACCCAGAACTGCGTCGCAGTGAACTCGCCAAAGGAGATGACGAAGGAGATGATCATCGCCGTCAGGATCGCCGGTGAGATGATCGGGAACGTCACCTCGCGAAACGTCGTCAGGTGATCGGCACCCAGCGTTTGGGCCGCCTCCTCGAGCGATTCGTCAAAGAGGAAGAGCCGACTGCGGACGATGAGAAACGCGTACGGGAGCGCGATGAGCGTGTGCATCGTGACGAGCCAGAGGATGCTTCGCTCCCAGCCGAGTTCGGTAAAGAACATCGTCGAGGCGAGACCGACGATAACCGGCGGCACGAGCATCGGCGAGAGCATCACGATCACGAGTCCCTTCTTGACAGGGAACTGTTTTCGGACGAACCCCATCGCAGAGAGCGTCCCGACGGCTCCGGCACAGATCGCCGTCGCGACGCCGACTTTGGTGCTCATCCAGACCGCGTCGAGAAGCATCTGATCGGCGAAGAACTCGCCGTACCAGTGCAGCGTCAGCGACGACGGTGGGAAACTCGCCATCCGCTGTGGATGGAAGGAGTTGACCACGACGACCAACAGCGGGACGAACATACTCACGTAGACGAGCGCCGAAACCAGCTTGACGGCTCGCCAGTTCCACTGGCCGGTCATACCGAGACCCCCTCCAGTGCTTCCTCGAGGTCTGCTTTCCTCGTAAAGAGGTACAGCGAGACGCCGATCAGCAGGAAGTATACGAGTGACAGTGCGGCGGCGAACGGCCAGTTAAAGTCACCCAGGAACACGTCGGCGATCACCGGGGCGATCATCCGTTCGCCCGGGCCGCCAAGCAGTTCCGGGGCGAGGAATGCGCCGGCAGCGATGATGAACGTAAACAGGATACCCGAGACGATTCCCGGCCACGAGAGCGGTAACGTCACCTCCCAGAACGCACGCCAGTCGCTCGCGCCGAGCGTCTTCGCCGCCTGGATAACGTCGTCGTCGATCGTACTGACGGCGGCGTAGACTGGAAGGATCATGAACGGCAGCAGACTGACGACGAGTCCGACGAGCATTCCTGGCATCGTGTACAGCAACGAGAGCGGTTCGTTGATGAGGCCGATCCAGAGAAGGGCCTGATTGACCACACCTTCGGTTCCGAGGATCGGGATCCAGGCGTAGGTTCGGATGATGATCGGGACCCAGAACTGGACGACGACGAGCCCGAGCAACAGTGGTTTCCAGGTCGACTCAGTACGTCCCAGAAAGTAACCCAGCGTGTAGCCAAGCGGCAGGACTATCAGCGTCGTCACGAGCCCGATCAGGAACGATTTTGCGATGATAACCGGATACGTCGAACTCCCGAAGAGTCGCTGGTAGTTCGCCAGGGTGAACTCTGGGACGATCGCTCCGAACTCCCCCGCAGTATAAAAACTGTAGAGGACGATGATCGTCAGCGGGAGGAACAGTAACGCGAGCACCCACAACAATCCGAGCCCCGGGGAGAGCAGGAACCGAACGTACCGGTTGTCCGCGAGCCGGTCCTGAACGCGAGTCGCCCGCTGGGTTGCACTGCTCATTGCTCTACCGCCGCCTCCGCTGGCGACACCTCCGTGCGGGACTGGTCGTCTATCCGCGTGTAGATCACGTCGGACGGATCGATCTGCATCCACACGTCCATCCCGGCCTCGAGAAACGAATCGGTCTGACTGACGACCGTACTCACCTGCACCGAAATGTCCAGCGACGGAACGTCGACGAAGTAGTTGACCTCGCCACCCTGGTAATCCAGTTCCGTGACGATTCCCTCGAATACGTTCCCCGTGGACGGCTGCTCGGTCGCGATCGAGACGAGTTCGTTACGAAGGAAGACGGCAACCTCATCGCCAGGTGTGAATCCGTCCCGTTCGGAAATCGCGACCGAGTTACCATCTCCGAGATCGACCCTCGAGGGTGTCTCGAGGACGCCGTCGACGCGCGAGGACTGCCCGAGGAAATCTGCGACGAACGGCGCTTCGGGCTCGCGATAGACGCGTTTGGGATCGTCGAACTGCTGGAGTTGGCCGTCGTTGAGGACGGCGATATCGTCGCCCATCGACAGCGCTTCCGTCTGATTGTGGGTGACGTAAATCGTCGTGACGCCCGTTTCAGCCTGAATTCGTTTGAGTTCGGTCCGCATCGACTGACGGAGTTTCTTGTCGAGATTCGACAGCGGCTCGTCCATGAGAACGAGGTCCGGATCGAATGCGAGCGCACGCGCGACGGCGACGCGCTGTTGTTCACCGCCACTGCACTCGTGGGGGTACGTGTCCTCGTACCCCTCGAGGTCGATGATCTCGAGCATTTCGTCGACAGCCTCGCGTTGGGTCTGCTCGTCTTCACCGCGCATCTTCAGTCCGAACGCGATGTTTTCGAAGACCGTCTTGTGTGGGAACAACGCGTAGTCCTGAAAGACGACGCCGATATCCCGACGGTACGCGGGCAACGACGTGATGTCGGAGCCGTCGATGCGGATCGTTCCGGATGTCGGCTCCTCGAGCCCGGCGATCATCCGCAGCGTCGTCGTCTTGCCACAGCCGCTGGGTCCGACGACGGTAACGAACTCGCCTTCGTCGACCGAAAACGAGACGTCCTGGACGGCGGTTAGATTGCCGAACCGTTTAGTCAGATTATCTATGTGAAGGTATGTCACGTGGAATCACCAGAGTGTCGCTGGTAAATACACAGCAATTGTGCTGAACAATACTTATTGAATCGATTCCCAGGCGTCGGACCACTCGTCTTCGTGCTGGTCACTGTACGCCGGATCGAGGAAGGTCAGTCGATCGCCGCCCGTCGGGTCGTAGTCGTAGAGGCCTTCGATCTCGTCGGACGTGGCGGTCGTCGCCGGGGGGTAGCCGAGCATCTCGCTCAGTCCCTGGATCGTGTCGTCCTCGAGCAGGTAATCGAGGAACGCGAACGCGGCGGCTTTTCGTTCTGGCGACGTCTCGTCGATGATCGTCCAGTTGTCGGACCAGCCGTAGGCACCTTCCTCCGGAACTACGTAGCCGAGATGGTCGTGGCCGTCCTGGACTGCACCGTAGATTCGGCCACCCCAGGCCTCGCCGACGAGCGCTTCGTTCTGTGCGTACAGGCGGACGTGCTCGTCACCGGTCGACCAGTAGGTCGTGACGAGCTCTCGCTGTTCGCGAACCGCGTCCCAGATCTGTTCGATCCCCGCCTCGTAGGAGCCGTCGACTTCGATGTCGTTTGGATCCATACCGAGGTACATCGCGGTCGTGAACACTCGCAGGAAGTCCGTTCCCTGCATGCTGATGTCTCCGTCGTTCGCCGTATCCCAACACGCCTCCCAGGAGTCGAGTTCACCGAGTTCGTCACGGTTGTACGCCATTCCGACCGTGCCGTACACGTACGGGATGCCGTAGAGGTGATCCTCGGGATCGTAGATCGGATTCTGGAACGTCTCGAGGAGGTTGCCGTAGTTGTCGAGCGCGTCGGCATCGAACGCGTGCCAGACGCCTTCGACTGCACCCATCTGGTGGGTCGCCGGCGAGGACTTGAACATATCGGCGTCGGACTGACCTGACTGAATCTGGGAGTAGCCCGCGAACTGATCGCCGTGGAGCTCGATCTCGACGGTGATGCCGTACTCCGATTCGAACTCCTCGAAAACCCGTTCTTCGAACGAATTGAGGTAGTGGCCGCCGGGCATCTGGATTATCAGTTCGTCGGCAGGATCGACCTCGAGTGGATCGGTGCTGGTACTGTCGTCGCCGTTCCCGTTCCCATTGCCATTGCCGTTCCCGTCTTCGTCCCCACCGAGACAGCCAGCCAGTCCGGTCAGTCCGAGCGCGACACCGCCAGCAGTCGTTTTCAGGAACGTCCGTCGTCCCTCGCTCGAGCGCCGCGTTGAGTCGGTGTCGTTCAGTCGGTTTCCATCGGTAAATCGATCAGTCTTCCCCATGTACAACGGTAGCGAGGAGCGGAAAGATAATAAATGTTGGCAACTAAATTCGGTTAGTGACGAACGATGTTATCGAATAACTGTTGTTTAGTTACCGATGGTAAACTCACCAAAGTTGACAGGCGAGCAACGAGCGATCGACGGCTGTTCGGCGAGGAACGATGACTATGAGCGCTGAGCCCGAAAGTGCTCGGAGCCGGATCCGTGCCGCCGTCGACGAACTCCGGCCGGAACTGATCGAGTTTGCCGCGGACCTCGTTTGCGAACCAAGCGTGCAGGGCGAGGAGGGAGACGCGCAGGCGCTCGTCCGTACACGTCTCGAATCGCTAGGGCTCGAGGTGAGCGAGATCGACGCGTCGACCGTCGACGGGCTCGAGAACCATCCCGAGTATTCGGACGTCGGCCAGGAGTACGACGATCGACCGAACCTGCTCGCGACCAGCCCCGGCTGCGGGGAGGGACAGTCCCTGCTGTTCAACGGTCACGTCGACGTCGTCCCGGCCGGCGACGTCGAGCAGTGGTCGTTCGATCCGTACGCGGGTGAGGTCGCGGACGGCCGCCTCCTCGGTCGCGGCGCCTCCGACATGAAAGGCGGCGTCGCGGCGATGATCTACGCCCTCGCCGCGCTCGAGCGCGCGGGGATCGAACTCACGGGCGATCTGACGATCAACACCGTGATCGAGGAGGAAGCCGGCGGCTTCGGCGGGTCGCTCGCGACCGTACTCGACGCCAGTGATGCGGTCGAGAACGCCGACGCAGTGGTCATCCCGGAGCCGACGGGCTTCGATCAGTGGATCGCGAACGTCGGCGTCTCCTACTTCCGGGTGACCGTCCAGGGCAAGGGTGTCCACGCCGCGGAGACCGACAACGGCGTCAACGCCATGTCCAAGCTTCTGCCGATCTACAGCGCACTCGAGGAGTTACACGACGAGCGGAAGACCACCGTCCACGACGACCGTTTCGAGGAGTGGCACGAACACACCGTCTCGCTGAACCTCGGGACGGTTCGCGCCGGCGAGTGGGCCTCGAGCGTGCCCGACGAAGCGACTCTCGGGGCACGGATATCGCACGCGCCCGCGGAGACGCGAGAAGAGATTCACGATATCGTCGAGGCGACGGTTCGGGAGGCAACGGCCGACGACCCGTGGTTCGATGACCATCCGGCGTCGGTCGAATGGTTCGGCTGGCGCGGGAGTTCGGCGCGGATCGAGCCGTCCGAGCCGATCGTCCAGACGGTACAGTCGGTCGCCGAGACGGAACTCGATCGCCCAGCACACGCGAAGGGGTTCCCGGGCGGGGTCGACAGCCGGTTTTTCGTCAACTACGCCGACACACCGGCGGTCTGTTTCGGGACGGGTGCGTACAACATTCACGGCACCGACGAGTACGTGCCGGTCGACGAACTCGTCGACCTGACGGTCGCGCTGGCGGTGCTCGCCACGGAGTGGTGTGGCTACGAGGTGGTCGACCGTGACTGAACTCTTTACCGACGATCGCCCGGACGCGCCGGCCGAAACGTACGACAAGACGACGACGCTCGAGGACGCAATCGCTGACTACGTTACCGATGGCTCGAGCGTCGCGTTCGGCGGGATGGGCGGACGCGACCCCGAGGCGGCCGCTCGCGAGATCGTCCGCCAGGAAAAGACGGGCCTGACCGTCCTTGACGACGCCCGTACCACCCTGCTCGACATCATGGTCGGCGCGGGCTGTGTCGACGAGTACGTCGGCTCCTGGGTCGGGACGAGCCTCATTTCGCAAGGCCACAACATCAGAAACGCCGTCGAGAACGGCGTTCCACACCACCTCGAGATGCGCGACGTGTCGAACTTCGGCTCGTCGCTGATGTTCCTCGCGGGGGCGATGGACGTTCCCTTCGTGCCGACGCGGTCGATGCTCGGCACGGACATCCCCGAACACAACGACGACCTCGAGGTGATCGAGGATCCGTTCGGCTCCGGCGATCCGCTCGCGCTCGTCCCCGCGGCCCGGCCGGACGTCGCGATCATCCACGTCCAGCGGTGCGATCCGCTGGGCAACGCCCAGATCAGGGGGAACGTCGTCAACGACCACCTCAAGGCTCGCGCCGCAGAGAAGACGATCATCACCTGCGAGGAGCTCGTCACGACCGACGAGATCCGGGAGGCCCCGGAACTCACCCGCATCCCGTTCTACACGGTCGACGCGGTCGCCGAAGTACCGTTCGGCTCTCACCCGTGGCACTGTTACGGCCGCTACTACGCCGACCTCCCCTTCTACCGGGAGTACGGCCTCCGATCACAGGACCGCGAAGACTTCCTCGAGTGGCTCGAGGAGTGGATCTGCCCGCACGAGGAGTACATAGAGCGGATCGGCGAAGATCGGCTTGCGACGCTCGAGCGAATGGAGGGAGAGATCAACACGCCGGCTCCGGAGGGGGACCGAACTCCGCCTGCGGACGCTGCGAACGCGGAGGAAACCCATGAGTGAACAGCCGAAGCCGACGACGGATGCGGAACCGACGGCGGACCAGTCGACGGACACTGCCGACGAGCCCGCGAACCCGCTCGATGTCGACCGGCCCCACGAGACGGCCGCCGACTACACGACGACGGAACTGCTCGCCGTCGCCGCCGCCCACGAGATCGACGACGGCGAGACCGCGTTCATCGGCGTCGGCATGTCGCTGATGTCGGGCGTGCTCGCGAAGTACACCCACGCGCCGAACTGCCAGCTCGTCGCCGAATCGGGCTACGTCGGCTCCGTGCCGCCGGGCGTCGTCCAGTCCATCTCGGACAGCGTCCTCGGGGTCGACGCGCTCGTCGCGACCGACCAGTGTGAGATCTTCGTCGACAATCAGCGCGGCGCGTTCGACGTCGGCATCATCGGTGCCGGCCAGATCGACAGCCGCGGCAACACGAACTCGACGGCGGTCATCGGCGATCAAACCTACGACCAGCCGAAAGTCAGACTCCCCGGTTCCGGCGGGAGCAACGACATCATGACCTCTTGCGACCGAACCGTCGTAATGATGCGCCAGCAACGGCGCGCGTTCACGACCGACGTCGACTACGTCACCGCACCGGGCCACCTCGAGCACGCGGATCGGCGCGAGGAACTCGGATTCGCCGGCGACGGTCCCTGTGCCGTCGTTACGGATATGGCCGTCTTCGGCTTCGACGACGACGGCGAGATGGTACTCGAGTCGACCCATCCCGGCGTCTCCGTCGCGGACGTCCGCGAGGAGGTCCAATGGGACCTTCGTGTCGCCGACGAGGTCGAAACGACGGCCGAGCCGACACGCTCTGAAGTCGCGATGTTACGCACGATCGACCCTGCCGACGTCGTCCTTCGCGGAACCGACTACGTCTACGAGGTCGAGTTCGACGAGTGGACCGAGACCGTCCGCGAGCACTGGGACGAACTCCGATCGATTCACGACGATTCCACCCGACACGATACACAATGACTGCAAACGAACGAGCCCGAAACCAGGACCGACGACAGCGGTCCACGACGCCAGGCACCGAACTCGGCGGCATGTTCCCGCGCGCGTTCGCCAAGGACTACGTCACCATCGTCCGCGGCGACGGCTCGTGGGTCTGGGACGGCGACGACAACCGGTACCTCGACGCGATTTCGGGCAACCAGAACGTCAACATCGGCCACGGCCGCGAGGCAATCGCCGACGCCGCCCACGAACAGATCGAGCGCCTCGAGTACACCTCGAGCATGCTGTTCGCGAACGAGCCCGCGATGGAGTACACCGAGAAGATCGCGGAGTTTACGCCCGACGGCTTCGAGCACACGTGGCTCGTCTCGAGTGGCTCGGAGGCCAACGAGAGCGCGATCAAGCTGGCCCGCCAGTACCACTACGAACGGGGCAACGAGGGCAAGTACAAGGTGATCTCGCGCCGGCGGAGCTACCACGGCAACACCGCGGGCGCGATGGCCGTGTCGGGCTTTCCGGCCCGGAAGACGAAGATGGAGCCGCTGTTCGCGAACTTCCCGAAAGCGCCGAGTGCGACGCCCTATCGCTGCGAGCGCTGTGACGGCGACGGCGGCCGAGCCTGCGGCCGCGAGTGTGCCGACGCCGTCGAACGGCTCATTCAGGACGAGGGCCCGGAGACGGTCGCGGCCTTCATCGCCGAACCCGTGACGGGTGCAGCCAACGCCGCCGCCTCGCCCCACGACGGCTACTTCGAGCGAATTCGCGAGATCTGCGACGAGTACGATGTCCTCTTTATCGTCGACGAAGTCATGGCCGGCTTCGGCCGGACCGGCGAGAATTTCGCGATCGAACACTGGGACGTCACGCCCGACATCATCACCGGCGCGAAGGGAATGAGCGGCGGCTACTCGCCGATCGGCGGCACGATGCCCCATCGGCGCGTCACCGAGGTCTTCGAGGACGTCGAGGACGGGTTCCAGCACGGGCACACGTTCTGTTTCAACCCGGCGTCGGCCGCGATCGGGACGGCCGTCCTCGAGTACATGGACGAACACAACCTTGTCTCGAACGCCCGCGAGGTCGGTGCGTACCTCCGGGAGCGCTGCGAGGAGTTCTACGAGTACGAGTTCGTCGGCGACGTCCGCGGCAAGGGACTGATGCTCGGCGTCGAGTTCGTCGGCGACCGCGAGACGAAGGAACCGCTCCCCGAGACGGGCGGCGAGTTCCAGTCGCTGCTGTTCGAGACGGGACTGGACAACGGTATCGTCACCTATCCGGGCGGCGGCCACGTCGACGGCCAGTACGGGGACCACACCCTGATCACGCCGCCGCTGACGATCGACGAGGAACTCGCCGACGAGGTCGTCGACCGGATGCACGCGACGTTCACGGACCTCGAGGGCGCGCTGTCGTAGCGGTCTGAGAGCAGCGAGCGGCTCGAGCGGCTCGAACGGGTCGGAGTGAACCGACGAGTCACCCGATCCGGCGGTCCTCGTCCGCCCAGTGCCGATCGCGTAGCGTCGCTTTATCGATTTTTCCGATCGACGTCGTCGGCAGTTCGGCAGCCACCTCGACGGACTTCGGCCGCTTGTACCCCGCCAGCCGTTCCCCGGCGTACTCGAGGATATCGTCCACATCGACTGGCGGACTGTCCTCGCGCGGAACGACGACCGCGCGGACGGCCTCTCCCCACTCTTCGTGGGGAACGCCGATCACCGACACGTCGGCAACGTCCGGGTGTTCGCCGAGGACGCGTTCGACCTCGGCAGTGTAGACGTTCATACCGCCGGTGACGATCACGTCGCTGCGTCGATCCAGCAGGAAGAGGTAGCCATCCTCGTCGATCCGACCGATATCGCCGGTTCGGACCCAGCCGTCGACGAACGCGTCGGCCGTCTCGTCCGGCCGATCGACGTAGCCGTCGAAGGCGTAGGGTGCTCGCGCGAGGAGTTCGCCTTCCTCGCCGGGCGCGCACTCCTCACCGGTGTCCGGATCGACGATTGTCACGTCCGAGAGCAGACAGGGCTGTCCCGCCGACCGGAGCAATCGATCGTCGTCGTCCTCGAGTGCGCGGGCGTGATCGCGGCGGTCGAGCGTCGTGATGAGATTCGGGACTTCGGTCTGGCCGTAAAACTGGGTGAAGATCGGGCCGAGCCGTTCGAGCGCCTCCCGCAGTCGATCTGGTCGGATCGGCGCGGCGCCGTAGATCACGTTCTCGAGCGAGGTGAGGTCGTACTCCTCGAGTGGTTCCTCGAGCAGTCGGTAGAGCATCGTCGGGACGAGGAAGGTCCAGGTCACGTCGCGATCTGCGATGGCCTCGAGGAACGCCTCCTTGTCGAACTCCCGGTGGAGTCCGACCGTCCCGCCCGCGAGCAGCGCCGCCAGCAGAAAGGTGCCACCGGAGTGCGAAATCGGCGTCGCCACGAGTCCCGTGTCCGTACTCGAAAAGCCGAGGTCGGCGTGGTGTGCGAGGAGATTCGTCGTCAGCGCAGCCTGCGTGTAGCGGACGCCCTTTGGCTCGCCGGTCGTGCCGCCGGTGTAGAAGTGGCCCGCGGTCGCGTCCGGCGAGACTGAGACGTCGGGGCGAGTCGCGTTTGCCGCGTCCTCGAGGGCGCTCGCGGCCCGCCACCCCGCGGGCGGATCGCCGGAACCGACGGCAATACACGTCGGTCGCGTCGGCAGGTCTGCGAGGAGTTCCTCGACGGGTTCGATCCGTGCCTCGTCGCAGACGACGGCAGCGGGCATCGCGTCCGTGAGAATGTGGTCAATCTCGTCGCTCGAGAGCGCCGGATTCACCGGCAGCCGGACCGCGCCCGCCTTGAAAACCGCGATGTCGACGATCGGTGCCTCGAGCCGGTTCGGCAGGACGGTCGCGACCCGCGTCTCGGGGCCGATCTCGAGGTCGCGAAACGCGTTCGCCAGCGCGTTCGATCGGCGGTGGAGTTCGCCGTACGTGATCGAATCGGCGTCGTCCCAGAGTGCCACCCGATCGGGGCGCCGAGAGAGTGCCGTAGAAAACAGTGCCGGAAGCGTCCCCCCACCCATCGGATCCGTGCGATGTGATGTCATGGTCTGGATTACAGTTGTATCACCCATCGCGTTTCCGGTCCTTAAACTGCGGGGAGGGATATCCAGTCCAACCGCGTATCCAAAACCCATCTAACTGCACGACCCACTCGGAAATTCCGAGATCGTATCAGGTATTCACGACGACTGGCGGCGATAGCTTTTTGGCCTCATTTAACAATGTTCAACTAGTTCGCTGATACGGCTACCAATATATGAAACGAGAGACCACTACCGAACCGTCGAACGCCGACGTCGAAGCGGCCTACGACGAGTACGTCATGCCGATCTGGAAGTCGCTGAACGTGCCGGTCGAGCGTGCGTCGAACTGCACCCTCGAGGATTTCGAAGGCACGGAGTACCTCGACCTGTTCTCGGGCATCTCCGTCGCCAACCTCGGCCACAACGACGAGGCCGTCGTCGAGGCCGCGACGGAACAACTCGAGACGTTCGTCCACGGCTGCTCGTACGTTCACCCGAACCAACCCGTCGCCGAGCTCGCGGAACGGCTCGCGGAGCTGACTCCCGGCGACTTACAGAAGTCGTTCTTCTGTAACTCCGGGACGGAAGCCGTCGAGGGCGCGATCAAACTCGCTCGAAAGTACACCGGGAATCAGGAGGTCGTCGCCCTCGAGATGGGGTTCCACGGCCGCACGCTCGGCAGCCTCGCGCTCACCGGCAACCACGCCTACAAACACGGGATGGGGTCGACGATCAACGACGTGGTGCACGCCCCCGCACCCGACAAATATCGCTCGCCACACCGTGACCTCGACGACGCGGCGTTCGCGGCGGCCGCCGCCGCGGACCTCGAGCGCACGATCGGCACCCACACCAGCGGCGAGATCGCTGCCGTCGTCGTCGAACCGGTCATGGGCGAGGGCGGCATCATCGTCCCGCCCGCGGACTACCTCGAGCGCGTCGCCGAGATTGCCCGCGACCACGGGGGCGTGCTGATCGCCGACGAGGTCCAGACCGGCTACGGCCGGACCGGCGAGTTCTGGGCGGTCGATCACGTCGACGTCGAGCCGGACATCCTGACTCAGGCGAAAGGGATCGCCAACGGGCTCCCCCTCGGCGCGTTCACCGCGTCGGCCGAGATCGCGGACGCGTTCGAGTCCGGCGACCACCTCTCGACGTTCGGCGGCAACCCCGTCAGCTGTGCCGCCGCGCTCGCCACTATCGATCGCCTCGAGGACGACGTCATCGCCAACGCGCGCGATCAGGGCGAGTGGCTCGCCGAGCACCTCGGCGTGCTCGCGGACGAGTACGATGTCGTCGGCGACGTTCGCGGCCGCGGGCTCATGTGGGGCCTCGAGATCGTCGCTCCCGACGAGCGCGGTCCCGGCCCCGCGGACGTCCCGGCGCCGGCGCCGAAACGCGCCGCCGCCATCGCCGACTATCTCCGCGAAGAGGAGCAGATCGTCGCCGGCGTCGGCGGCTACCACAAGAACGTCGTGCGCCTCCAGCCGCCGCTGTCGATCTCCCGCGAGCAACTGGAGCGCGCACTCGAGGGGCTACGAGCCGCTGTCGATGCGAGCCGATAGCATGTCGGCGCACACGCCAACGCCCGTCGTCGTCGAAGCGGTGCGAACGCCGCAGGGCCGCGAGGGCGGCGTATTCGCCGACGTCCGCAGCGAGGATCTCTCCGTCCCGCTCGTCGAAACGATCCTCGAGCGCACCGGCCTCGAGGGTGCCGACGTCGACGACCTCCTGTGGGGAGTCGCCCAGCAGCGTGCCGAACAGGGGAACAACCTCGCGCGAGTCGTCGCGATGCTCGTCGGCCTCGAGTCGGTCCCCGGCGCGACGATCAACCGGTGGTGTGCCTCCTCCGCGGCGGCGATCGCCCGCGCCGCCGACGCCGTCGCGAGCGGCCAGCGGCGCTGTCTTCTCGTCGGCGGCGTCGAAAACATGAGTCGGGTCGCCATCGAGGGTAACGTCGACAACGTTCACCCCGACCTCGGCGAGCGCTACGCTCTCGAGTCGCTCGGGATGGGTGCGACCGCCGAGGCGGTCGCCGATCGGTTCGACGTTTCCCGCAAGGCTCAGGACGAGTACGCGCTGCGGAGCCACGAACGCGCGGCCGCAGCGACCGAATCAGGCCGCTTCGACGACGAGATCGTTCCTGTCGACGTCGATGGAACGGTCGTCGACACTGACGAATGCATTCGACCCGATACGTCCCTCGAGGCGCTCGCCGATCTCCCGACGGTGTTCGCCGAGGACGGCAGCGTCACGCCCGGCAACGCCTCGCAGATCAGTGACGGAGCGGCAGCCCTGCTCGTGACCAGCCGCGCGTTCGCCGAGGAGCACGGGCTCGAGCCGCTGGCCGTCGTCGGGGATCACGAGGTCGCGGGCGTCGACCCCACGATCATGGGCGTCGGGCCGGTCCACGCCGTGGGGCGACTCGAGGAGCGGACCGGACGCGACCCCGACGACTACGACCTCGTCGAGTTGAACGAAGCCTTCGCCTCGCAGACGCTGTACTGCAAGCGCGAACTCGGCTTCGACGACGCGGTCTTCAACGTCAACGGCGGCGCGATCGCACTCGGCCACCCGCTCGGTGCGTCAGGAGCGAGACTGCCCGTGACCCTGCTTCACGAACTGCGCCGACGGGATGGCGAACTCGGACTCGCCACCGAGTGTGTCGGCCACGGACAGGGGATGGCGATCGAGTTCCACGCACTCTGACGTCGAGTGTCGCCTCCGCTACGGCTGCGGGTCTCTGCTTGCGGACCGTCACTCGGTCACGTGTGCAGAATCGCTGCGCTTTGCCGATAATCCCTACGACCAGCCGTCGATGCTCGAGGCCGTCTCCGAAACCCCCTCGAGGAGGTGTCGTTCGCGAACCTGGTCGCCGGCTTGCATCGCCGTCCGGGCGGCGTTGTCCGCGAGCAAGGCGAGGTCGCTCGCCGCGTAGCCGTCTGTGTACTCGACGACGTCGTCCCAGCGACAGTCGTCCGCGACGGGCCGCTCTCGGAGGTGGACCTCGAGGATCTCTCGACGCGCCGTCGCGTCCGGCGGTGGCACTTCGATCCGCTCGTCGAACCGTCCGGAGCGGACGATGGCGTCGTCGACGTCCGAGAGGAGATTCGTCGCGGCGACGACGACGACGTCCTCGTCCTCGAGTCCGTCGAGTTCGGTGAGTAACTGGTTGACCATCTGGCGCTGGCTGGTTCCGTCGCTCCCGCCCCGAGCGCTGGCGATGCCGTCGATCTCGTCGAGAAAGACCAGACACGGCTCGTTCTGTCGGGCGATCTCGAAGAGATCGGCGACGTTCCGGGCGGGTTTGCCCATCCACTTGCTCGTCAGGTCAGCGGGCGTTACGTCGAGGAACGCGAAGTCGAGTTCGCCCGCGAGCGCGCCCGCAATGTGGGTTTTTCCACAGCCCGGCGGGCCGAACAGCATGACGCCGGTTGTCACGCCCAGCCCGTACTCGGCGTACTGTCCTGCGTTCTCGAGCGGATCGATGACGGTCTCCTCGAGGCGGTCCTTGAGCCCGTCCATACCGCCGACGTCGTCGAACTGTCTGTCGACGCTCGGCGTCACCAGCGATCGCGCGCTCAGATCGACGTCGTCCGGTTGCGTGAGAGTTTTTCCGTCGCCCAGCGCGGAGCCGGCCCAGTCCGGTACGCTCGAGTCGACGTCCTCAGCCGCCGCGAGGACGTGATCCGTTCCGATCGCCTCGCCGTCTCGAAGCGCACGCCGTGCGGCGTCGGTCGCGATGTACTCGAGATCGCTCGCCGCGTAGCCAGCCGTCAGATCGACGACGGAATCCAGATCGAGATCGTCCGCGAGCGGTCGTCCTTCGAGGTGGATCCGGAGAATCTCCCGGCGTGCGGGAACGTCCGGCGGCGGAACCTCGACGTGTTCGTCGAACCGCCCCGTCCTGACGATGGCGTCGTCGACGTCCGAGAGGAGGTTCGTCGCGGCGAGTACCAGTACGTCCTCGGAGACGTCCTCGAGTTCGGTGAGTAGCTGGTTGACCATGCCGCGTTCGCTCGTACTCGATTGGTCTTCGCGGGCGCTGGCGATCGCGTCGATCTCGTCGAGAAAGAGCACGCAGGGCGCGTTGGCCTCGGCGATCGCGAACGCGTCCTGGACGTTTTCGGCCGGCTTCCCCATGTACTTACTCGAGAGATCCGCCGGCGTCACCTCGAGGAACGCGTACTCGAGTTCGCCAGCGAGCGCACCGGCAACGTAGGTCTTTCCACAGCCCGGTGGGCCGTGAAGCAAGACCCCGGAGACGGGATCGAGGCCGTACTCCCGGAACGTCTCCGGTTGCTGGACGGGGCCGATCACGGATCGTCGGAGCGTCCGCTCGAGGTCGGCCATGCCGCCGACGTCGCCGAAACATCGGTCCGGACTCGGATCGACGAGCGTCGCGGCGTCGAGTTCGGCGTCTTCGGGCTGGATCGGTTCGTTCGACTCCGATTGGCAATCTCTCGGCTCCGCGGTTCCGGCGGAGTCGGACGGTTCGTCCGCCCCCCGCTCGTTCGTCGCACTCGAGGTGTCGGATCTCTCGCCCGCATCGGTCTCGGAGACGCGTTCGGTGGCGGGATCTGAAGCGTGGTCGTCGACCGACCCGTTTCCATCGATGTCCGAATCCTGGCTTTCCGTCGGTTCCGGCGGATCGATCGCTCGGCGGATCGAGGTGTGTGCGTAGCGTGCGAGCCGACTGTTGTCCTCCCGGAAGAACGTGGAGAGCCACTCGTGTGGTGACTCGCCGTCGGTTCGAGCGTCGTCGACCGTTCGCACGGCACCGATGAGATCCCGACTCTCGGGCCGGTACACTTCGCAGACCCAGAACGGGAGATAGAGCCGGCTCACGTCGGCGACGCCGCGGAACGATCCGGGCTCGAGGTCGTCGGGAAGGCCGAACGCCTCGGTCAACTGCTCCTCGAACGACGACGTTATCGACGATGGATCGGCGAACGCCTTGGATTCGGCGATCCCCTCGAGTCGGTTCGGGAGCAACGCCGCCGCTCGCTGGGTTGGCACCTGGAAGTCGAGCAACACCGACCGGCCGAGACCTGCCCGGTCCATGCCGAAATCGTACGCGGCGAGTGAAACCGTCTCGATGGAGTCGGTTTCGGCCCGGTATCGCTGGAGCGGTCCGTGATTGTCGGTCCACAGTCCGTCGATCAGTGTCACGTCACGGACGGTCTCCTCGCCCCAGGGGAGTCGTCCTGACCGTTCGTACTCGTACTCGACGCGAAAGACGGGGTAGAATACGCGGTGAAATCGCGTGATATCGGCGTCTGCTCCGACGGCTTGCTCGGTGTAAGACTGGAGTGCGTGTTTGACCCGTCCCCCGGAGGGGAGAGCGCGATCGATCTCGATCTCGGCTGGAATCATTCGCGCCCGGTCACCTCCCGGAGCGGCGAACAGCATCGACGGTTCGGCAACTGGTATCGCATTATTTCATCCGTTATTGGTAGACCGAAATGTCACTATCGATCGAGGTTCGACGCCCGTTCTGGCGGGACGCAGGGGGGGACATCGGTAGACGACTCCTGTCTCTGCCCGAACTCGAGCCGGAAAGACACTGAACGGGAACAAAGACGGAGTCGGGGGCGTGAGACGAGGCGCTTGCGGAGGGCACTGTTTGCTCTCCGGGACGCCGTGTACGTCGTCGATCGGGACTACGGTAACGTGTTACTCGTGGTACGGGATTCGGTCTACGAGGATTCGTACGGATTGCTACGAGTTTTTCCCGTCGATCGCAGAACGGCAGGCGATCGACCGGCAATCAGTCGTCGGCCGGCTGAGCGCGCGAGGTCAGTTCGACCTCGGGAGCGTCGACCTCGAGTTCGTCGAGGGCGACCTGGGCGGCGCGTTTGCCCGAGACGAGCATGGCACCGAAGGTTGGACCCATCCGCGGCAGGCCGTAGGTCGTCGCGGTGGCCATCCCGGTCGCGATCAGGCCGTCGTGGACGAGGCCAGTGTGTTCGACGACGGCGTCCTCGCTTTTGCCGACCCACATCGAGTCGTGGCCGGGCGAGTCGTGGCCGGGCGCGCCGTAGGTGTCCGAATCGGTCTGGTCCATGACCTGGCCGCGCTCTTTGGCGTCCTGAATGCCGGGGGCGTCGAGGACCCCGCGCTCGTCGAGTTTGGTGATCGCCATCGCGTCGTGGCCCGTCGCGTCGATAACGAGGTCGGCCTCGACGGCGATCGGGTCGACGCAGGTGATCTCGCGGGGGAGCGCGTGGACTGGCGTCCAGTTCATGACGATTCCCGAGACGCGGTGGTCCTCGCGGATGACGATGTCCGTGAACTCGGTCATGTTCTGCATCTTCGCGCCGGCGTCACAGGCGGCTTTGATGAGCCCGGAACAGGCCTCCGGACCGTTGGCGACGTAGAGGTCCTCGCTGTCCTGGGACTCCTTGTAGGAGACGTCGAGTTCGTCGAGGACCTTCTGGGCGGGATCTCGCACCGTCACCTTGTTCATCAGGAAGCCGCCGAGCCAGAAGCCGCCGCCGAGATAGTTGTTCTTCTCGACGACCATCACCTTCACGCCGCGCTCGGCGAGTTCCTTCGCGGCGGTCAGCCCCGAGGGGCCGCCGCCGACGATAATGACGTCCGAATCCGAGAAGTCCATGAACTCCTCGGTCCACTCCTGTCCGATTGCACGCGTTACATCCGCTTCGCCGACCTGGCTGAACTGCTCGAAGTCGCTCATACAACTAGGTGGTATTCGCCGGTAGTGAAAAGTCTGTCGTGACGGTCGTCTGGATAGACAACCGGATCAAACGTTCAGCAGAGCAAACCTCTCGAGGGGAGACGAGTGATGTACCTGTCGGTTCAGAATATCCCGCCATCGAGTTCTCCCTGACGCGTCTTGCGGCCCATCACAAATTGTCGAATCAGCCGATCGAGCGACATGCGAACCGAGCACCGACAGTTGGCCAGTTACAGCGGTAGCAAGACGAAACCCCATCGGCTTCAACCGTGCCAACAACTGGGTGTCTATTACAACCGTATTCTTATCGCTGAAATTGTGGGATCTCACTCGACACACGAGTGACACTTGTGGTTAAGTAAATTATATGATTGGTTTGGCCAAAGCATTCTCATCTATGCTTGTCGTTTTATTTTTTCATGTCTGAATCGATCCAGGTCGTCCATATCGACGATGAGCCCGATCTGGCCAGGTTGGTCGCGACGAATCTCGAGCGCGAGAACAATCGGCTCAGTGTCCAAGCGGCGACCTCGGTTGAGCAAGGACTCAACCAGGTAGGGGATCGAACAGAGTGTATTGTTAGTGATTATCAACTGGGCGACGGAACCGGTTTAGATGTTCTCGAAGCGGCTCGAATGGAGTATCCCAACATTCCAATTATACTATTTACCGATACGGGAAACGAGGAGGTGGCAAGTCGTGCCATTAGTGCGGGAGTCACGGATTACATGATCAAGGGTACCATTGCGGAACAGTACGAATTGCTGGCAACCAAGATCGCCAACACTGTAGAACAACGTCGGGTAGCTCATCGGGCGGATCAAGTTGAACAGCACCTCCACGAACTGAGCGAACAGGCTGACGATGTCCTGTTTATCTTTGATGGTGATTGGAGTGATGTTTTATTCATCAATTCGGCGTATGAAACGGTCTTCGAGCAACCAGTGGAGATGATCAAAGACACTCCGTCAGTCTTCGTCCAGGCGGTTCACCCTGACGACCGTGAGCGGGTATCGATGTCGATGGAACGCGTTTCTGCTGGCCAATCCGTTCAAATCGATTATCGAATTGCTACCGTTGGCCCGGATGAAAAGTGGGTTGAGTCTCACGTCAAACCGGTCATCGTAGACGGTGACGTGATCAGAATTGTTGGATATACTCGGGATATTTCACAACGGAAAGCCCAGGTGCAGGAACTAAGACGGAAGAATGATCAGCTAGACCGCTTTGCTTCCATCGTTGCACACGACCTTCGAAACCCATGGAACGTTGCTAACGGCTTTTTGGAAGCCGCCCGTTCCAGAGGAGATAACCAGGAACTGGAGGCGGTATCGGATGCGTTAACGCGGATGGATCAGATCATTACGAATTTACTGGAGCTAGCCAGAATCGGGGAGACAGTAGACGAGGTGGAACCGATTTCGCTGCCGGATTTAACCGAAGCGTGTTGGAACTCGATTGCTGAGCCCGAGGCAACCCTCAACAATGAGACGGATATCACGATTTACGCGAATAATATAAGACTCGCACAAATTTTCGAGAACCTATTTAGAAACGCTATCGAACACGCTGGAACGGACGTCACGATTACGGTCGATCGATTGGACGATGAGTCGGGTTTCTTCGTGGAAGACGATGGCCCGGGAGTTCCACCAAGCAAACGCCAGACAGCACTCGAATGGGGTGTTTCAACGACAGATACCGGAACCGGGTTTGGATTGGCAATCGTTCAGGAGATCGTCGAAGCGCATGAGTGGTCATTACAGATCACGACCGGAGCTGAGGGTGGTGCCAAATTCGAGATTACGGATGTCGAATTTGTAGAGTAGGAAATTCCTATTAGCCAGACCGACCTTATTAGCGGTAACTGCGGTAACTGTGTGACCCGTGCGTGTCGATTGATAAATCGTCACGGAGGGTATTGGGGCTATTTTGTGACACGCTCGAGCGAGAGTAGTCGGCGGCCGTCGCTGGATCACTCGGTTACGATAATCGTCCCGACCATACCGCCTCGGACGTGGGGTTCACAGATGTAGTCGTACGTTCCCGGAACCTCGAACGTGTGCTCGTAGGTCTCGCGGGTGCCGAGGCGACCGCCGCGGTACTCGTGCCAGGCGTCTCGAGCGGTCCGCTCGTCCTCGTAGTCGCCGGTTGCGAAGTACGCCGCGCCCTCGGGGAGGGTGTTCTCGAGGGCCGTCACCGTGTGGTCTGCGCCGCTGGTGTTCTTCCAGACGACCGTCTCGCCGACGCGGACCTCGTACTCTTCGGGAACGAACTCGTTGCGCGTCATCCCGACGTCGCAGCCGTCGCCGCCACAGGGGTCGTCCTCGAAGACGCCGAGAACGGAGGTACAACCCGCGAGCCCAACAGAGGCGACGGTTCCGACGGACGCGAGGTAGGCGCGCCGGTTCATACTCGCCGGTTAGGAGAGTCCGCATATAACCACCCCGGTTCGTTCTCGCGTCACTGGAACCGTGTAGGCTCGAGCAAGTCGGCTGGCGATTTTGCTCGCCTGTCCATGGCGAAACGAAAACACGTAAGGTATCCGCCCGCCGAATCGGCGAACATGCTTCCGCGGTTCGTCGGCAGATTGGGAGTCGCCGACGCAGTGACGATCGCCAACGCCGCCCTGGGGTTCGTCGCGGTCGTCGTCGCCTTCGTCGACATCGACCTCGCCGCCCGACTCATCCTGCTGGCTGCGGTCGCCGACGGGTTAGACGGCATTCTCGCCCGCCGGTACGGCGGTACCGAGGCCGGCCCCTACCTCGACTCGCTGGCCGACGTCGCCTCCTTCGCCGTCGCGCCTGCGGCGCTCGCGTTCGTCGTCGTCACCGACGGCCTCGGCATCGGATTCGACTCGATGACGGTTGAGTTGGCGCTCGTCCTCGCGGTCTGTACGCTGTTCGTCGCCACGGCGGTTACCCGGCTGGGGATGTACACCGCCTACGACGTCTCCGGCGACTACACCGAGGGGATCCAGACGACGCTGGCGGCGACGATCCTGGGTGCGGCGATCCTCGCGAAGGTCGCCGGCCCGTGGCTCGTCCTCGCGATCACCGGGGCGTTCTGCTACCTGATGGTCTCGCGGATCCAGTATCCGGATCTGCTCGCTCGAGACGCGGGGATCATGGGCGTCGTCCACGTACTCGCCATTCTCGTCCCGGGTTTTGCCAACCGATCGTTTCCCTTCGCGCTCTTGATCCTCGGTATCGCGTACATGGTCTTCGGTCCGGTGTTCTACTGGCGCGAGAGTTCCGCGCCGCCGAACGCCGACGCGCATGGAAACGCTTAGGGCGATCCTGACACGACCGTAGCGTATGAACGCTGTCACGCGTGAGCGTCGTCTCTCGAGGAGGGTGTACGCATGAGTGACGACGACCCCGAAGCGGAAGACGGCGCGGACGAGGAAGCCGAGACGGACGCGTCGGCCCCCGATCTCGACGCCATCGAGGACGATCTCGAGGCGTCCGAGGCCGACCTCGCGGAGCTCGGCGAAGACCTCGAGGCGGCCGAGACCGAAGACGACCTCGACGTCGTCGAAGCCGATCTCGAGGCGTTTCGTGACGATCTCGAGGAAATCGAGATTCCCGATCCGCCCGAGACGGACGAGGACGAGGACGACGAAGACGACGAACCTGCCCGGGAGGCGGAGCTCCAGGACCGCTACGACGAGATCGAGTCCGATCTCTCGGATCTCGAGGACGACCTCGAGGATCAGCGTGGCCCCTACGCCGAGGACGTCGTGGGCGAGATCGACGGCGTCAGCGGGACGATCACGGGCACCCGCTGGACCGTCGAGGGCGACGAGGAACTGATCGCGGCCGTCGACTCCTTCCTCGCGGACGTCGACGATCTGGTCGGAAGCGACGTCTCGATCCCCACCGACCTCGAGCCCGCGAGCGGCGCCGAATTCGGCGAGGGTGGCGAGGAGGAGAGCACCGTGCCCGAGGGACTCGCGGACGCGCTCGAGGACGCGACGACGGCCGTCGAGGACGCCCATCTCGACGCCGACGACGACGCGGAGACGATCGCTGGGTTGCTCGAGGCGACGGACACTTTCGAGTCGGACGTCGACGACGCGACCGAGTGGACCGACCTCGAGGTGCGCGAACAGCTGCGCCGCGAGGGCTTTTACGACGTCCTCGACCACGTCAAGGACTTCCCGCCGGAGTGGCACGCGCTCAAGGTCCACGAGAAACGCGGCGACGTCGACTA
This sequence comes from Natrialba swarupiae, assembly GCF_008245225.1. GTDB lineage: Archaea > Halobacteriota > Halobacteria > Halobacteriales > Natrialbaceae > Natrarchaeobius > Natrarchaeobius swarupiae. Next base: position 14,483 of record NZ_VTAW01000029.1, on the reverse strand, counting down.
TATCCTGCTGGCCTACGACAGCCTCGACTCGGATTTCATGGAGGAACACTGCCTCGAAGCCTTAGAGCGGATGGGGCCGGAGGAGGCCACGGAGCCGATGCTCGCCCAGGCCAACCGGCGCAACCAGGCCGCGATGCGTATCCTCGGGAAGATCGGCGTCGCAGACGACGACGTCGTCGACACGCTCCTCGATTACGTCGACAGCAACCCGGACCTCCAGAAGCCGGCGTTTCGCGCGCTGGGAGAGATCGGAGCGGCGGAAGCTGTCCAGCCGATCGCGAACCAGCTCGCAGAGGAGAACCCGGACGTCCGAAGCTGGGCCGCTCGCGCGCTCGGTCTGATCGGCGACACCCGCGCGATCGACCCGCTTGGCGACGTACTCGCCGAGGACGAGGAGGATCGCGTCAGGGCAAGCGCTGCCTGGGCACTCAACCGGATCGGGACTCGACAGGCCCTCGAGGTCGTCGCGGAGTACGCCGACGACCGTGCGTATCTCGTCCAGGCGGAAGCCGAACGAGCCGACCTCGAGCCGGCTACCTGACCGGTGGCTTGCGGAACCGTTCGACCTGACCTTTAGGTACCATCGGGCGGCCAGACGGGGTGATGGCCTCGCGACGGATCGTCCTCTGTGTCGTCCTCGCTACGTCGGTGCTCCTGATCGCCGGGTCTGCGAGCACGTTCGCCGGAACCGAACACGGGGTGACTGTTCACCCGTCGACCGCTCATCCGTCGGATTTCGAGGACGAAACCGCGAACGGACTCGAGTGTGCACCGCCGCCACTATCCAGTGCCGGCGACGAGCCGCCGACGTCGGCCGAGGGCGACCGCAACGACCGTGAGGCGCGTATCGTCGAACTCTATCCCAACCCGACGACCCACGGCAACGCTGGCGAGTACCTCGTCCTCGAGGTACAAAGAGAGACTCGCCTCGAGAACTGGACGGTGACGGACGGTCACACGACGGCAACGATTCCGAACGAGACGATCGACGGCCGAGTTGCGTTCAGTACCGATCCCGCAACCACCGCTGAACTGACCGACCACCGGGTTCTCGAACTCGAGGGGACGGTCCGGCTCGCTGTCGACGGCGACGAACTCGAACTGCGAAACGGGACGGAGGCGGTCGACGCGGTGGCCTACGAGGACGCGCCGATCGCCGAACGCTGGTATCGTACTGACGGCGGCAGCGAAGCTGACCGGGCGGAGGGTCGTTGGCATCCCCGCGATGGCACCTGCTTTCCCGTCGTTCGCGCCGAACCGACGGCGGCGACGACCTTCGTCCTCCCGGATTCGCCCGACGTTCCCCTCGAGACGATCCGTTCGGCCGACGATCGGCTCGTGCTCGCGGGGTACACCATCACGTCGGTCGAGGTCGCCGACGCGCTCGTCGACGCGTCGGCGCGGGGCGTCGACGTCGCCGTGCTTCTCGAGGCCGGACCCGTCGGCGGGACGCCTGCCGCAACCGAACCGCTCCTCGAGTCGTTGGCGGAGGGTGGCGTCGACGTCCGCGCGATCGGCGGCGAGGGGGCTCGCTACCGGTTTCATCACCCGAAGTACACGGTCGCCGACGATCACGTGCTGGTGACCAGTGAGAACTGGAAACCCTCAGGAACGGGAGGCAAGGCGAGCCGCGGGTGGGGCGTCCGTCTCGAGGACGACGAGATCGCCGACGCGCTCGCGGCGACGTTTCGGGCCGACTACGAGGGGTGGGATACCCGCTCGAGCGAGCAGTTCCGGTCGACGGCCACGTTCGTCGAGGACGACGGCATCGGCGGGGACCATCCGGAATCCACGTTCGAGACGAACCACGGCGCCGAAACCGTTCCCGTCGAGTCGGTCGAACTGCTCGTCGCTCCGGACAACGCGGCGGATCGCCTCGAGGCGCTGATCGCCGACGCCGACGACGAGATCCTGATCAAACAGGCGAGCATCGCCGCCGACGTCTCCGTTCTCGAGGCGACGCTCGACGCCGCCCGCCGCGGTGTCGACGTTCGAATCCTCCTCGATTCGGCCTGGTACCACGAGGAGGAGAACGCGGCGCTGGTGAACGATCTCGAAGCGATTGCGGCCGACGAAGAACTGGCGCTCGAGGCGACGGTCGTCGACCGAACCGACCGGTTCGAGAAGATCCACGCGAAGGGCGTAATCGTCGACCGCGAGGCGGCCGTCGTCGGAAGTGCAAACTGGAACGAGAACGCCTTCGAGAACAACCGTGAGGTGTTACTCGTCCTCCACGGTGAGTCGGCGGCAGAGTACTACGCGGCGGTCTTCGAAGGCGACTGGGACGGGGACGTCTGGACGCTCCCGATCGGATTGAGCCTCTCAGCCGCCGCCGTTCTCGCCGTTGCGGCGCTCGTCGGCTGGCGGTACGTCCGGTTCGGCGATCGGCGAGTGGCCACAGAAGAGTGACGACGTCTGACGGTATCGAACGGACCGCTATCCGTATCAGTTCACGGGACCGCAGGCTTCGAGGTGGATACAGCAGTCGTGTTCGGGGTCGAAACAGTCCGGACACTCCTCAGGGCGGTCGATAATGGTGTCGAGCCGGTTGGCGACGGTGTCGTCGATGACGCTCTCGAGCGCGTGGGCTTCTGCGCGAAACTCCTCGACTTCGAGGACGTTTACGAGGAACCGTTCGATGATGCAGTACGTCTGCAACGCCTCGTGTGCCCGCTGGAGTCCGTCGTCCGTCAGACTCGCCCCCTTGTACTTTTCGTGCTCGACGAGGCCGCGATCCTCGAGTTTGCCGATCATCTCGTTGACGCTCGCCGGGCTGACGTCGAGTATGTCCGCGAGCGTTCCGGTCGACGCGGGTCCCTCTTCCATGCGCTGTGCGAGGTAGATTGCCTTGAGATACTGATCTGCAGTGTTCATCGCGTCCCTCCGTCGGTGTCGGTGTTCGTCCCGATCTGTTCTCCGATCATGCCCGGTGCTCCATGATCTCGGTCACTTCTTCGGCTCCGTCCTTTTCTTCCTCGCGAATGTCGTACAGCGTCTCGAGCAACCGGTCGCGGTCGAGGGCGAACTCGGTATCAGAGGCCTCGACTGCGTCGATCAGGTCGTCGTAGAACTTGTAAGCCGTCTCCTCGTTGCACAGCTGGTCGTAGAGGACGCCGTCGGTGTCCTCGGGCGGGCCATACTGTGCGTCGACTAACGCGTTGATCTCCTCGTAGGCGACGGTTTCGGCGTCGAGGTCGTCGATCAGCGCCTCGAGTCGCTCGCGGTGGTCGGCCGACTCCTCGTTGGCCTCGACGAGCAACTCCCGCACCTCCTCGTCGACCGCATCCCGCTTTTCGGCTGGGAGGGATTCGAGGTGGTGGGCGGCGCGTGACTCGACGACCTCCTCTAAGACGACCCCGATCTGGAGGAGTCGCGCGAGTTGGTGGTCGCTCGAGACACGCTGTCCCAGACTCATAGCTACCCGTCGGTGTGCCTGTTACTTAACTTCCGGCATCCACACCGTTCCAGGTCGGAATCGGTCGCGGTTGCGCAACGAACCGGCGTCCGTTCGACGAGCGAGCCGGACGACAATCCGCACACGAGTTTCGATCAGTCGTCGGCGAGAATCGTCTGCCCGCCGAGATCGGGGCGACTGACGTCTCGATCGGTCTCCTCGCCGTCGATGTCGTAGGGGTACTCGCCGGTCACACAGCCCAGACAGAGGTCGATCCGGTCGTTTCCGAGGACCTCGGCGACGGCGTCCGTCGAGAGGTACGCGAGACTGTCGGCGTCGATCACGTCCCTGATTTCGGCGACGGTCTTGTCGGCAGCGATCAGTTCCTCACGAGTGGCCATGTCGATGCCCATATAACACGGGGCGACGATTTCGGGCGCACCGATTCGGACGTGAACCTCCTCAGCACCACAGTCTTTGAGCAGCGTGACGAGTTGCGTCGACGTCGTCCCGCGGACGATGCTGTCGTCGATGACGGTGACGGTCTTCCCTTCGATCGTCGATTTGATCGGGTTGAGTTTCAGGCGGACCGCGCGTTCGCGTTCGTCCTGGGTCGGCATGATGAACGTCCGGCCGACGTAGCGGTTTTTCATCAGCCCCTCGGCGAACTCGACGCCGTTGTCGCCGTCCGCTCGGGGTTCGCCGTCGGCGGTCGTCTCGGCGGCGGCGTCGGCGTAGCCGGAGGCGAACGCACGTCCCGAGTCGGGAACGGGCATCACGACGTCGGTCTCGACGCCACTTTCCTTCCAGAGCTTGCGCCCGAGGTTGCGCCGTGCCTCGTAGACCAGCGTGTCGTCGATGACGCTGTCCGGCCGGGCGAAGTAGACGTGCTCGAAAAAGCAGTGAGCCGTGTTTTCGGCATCGATTAACTGGTACGAGTCGAAACCCTGCCCGTCTTCCTCGAGAACGACCAGCTCACCCGGACGCACGTCACGGACGAGTTCCCCGTCCAGGGTGTCGATCGCCGCAGATTCCGAGGCGAGGATGTAGCCGTCCTCGAGTTTCCCGATACAGAGCGGTCGGTTGCCTTTCGGGTCGCGGACGCCGAGGACGGTGTCGTCGTGGCTGATCGTCAGCGCGTAGGATCCGTGGATGCGGTTCATCGTTCGCTTGACCGCGCGTACGAGATCTTCCTCTAACAGGTTGCGCGCGAGGTCGTGTGCGATGACCTCGGTGTCGCCGTCGCTGGTAAAGGCGTGGCCGACGGCGGCGAGTTCCTCGCGGATCTCGTCGGCGTTGACGAGGTTGCCGTTGTGCGAGAGCCCGAGCGAGCCGCTCTTGAACGAGACGGAGAAGGGCTGTGCACAGGAGGTGTCGACCGAGCCCGCAGTCGGGTAGCGGACGTGGCCGATCCCCGTCGAGCCGTTGAGGACGTCGAGATCGCCCTCGTCGAACGCCTCGCCGACCAGTCCCATCTCCACGTGGCTGTGTTGCTGGAAGCCGTCGTGGGTGACGATCCCGGCAGATTCCTGCCCGCGGTGCTGGAGTGCATAGAGTGCGTAGTACAACGGTCGTGCCGCGTCGCGACCGGCCAGTGAGACGCCGACGACGCCGCACTTCTCGGTCATTCCTGTTCGCCGGGGAGTTTCGCCCCGCCCATCAGTCATAGGCGTCAGTAGGGTGGCGCGCGGATAAAAATCCCCGTGTTTGTGCCTCCAATCCTGTCCTCGAGCCTAAGTAATATCCACGTTTGTGCATACTTCCACTCCGGACGGCGGTTCGGACACGCGCCAGCGCCACGACGTGACACAGCGTTCAAGAGTATCGGCTCGAACACCTCGGGTATGCGACTCGAGGAGTACTGGGGTGTCGGCCCGAAGACGCGGGAGACGCTGGTCGAGGAACTCGGCCGCGAGCGGGCGATCCGGGCGATCGAGAGCGGCGACGTTCGAGCGCTCGCAGACGCTGGACTGGCTCGCGGGCGGGCGACCCGCATCCTGCGTCGGGCGACCGGCGGCGACGGCATGGAGACGCTGGCGACGAGCGACGCGCGCTCGGCGTACAAGGAACTGCTCGATCTCGCGGTCGAACACGCGGTTACACAGCGTGCGGCCGATCGGATTCGGGTCCTCACACCCCTCGTCAGTCGGGCGGCAATGGAGCGACGGCTCGAGGACGTCCTCGCGGCGCGGGACGCCTGGCGCGACCTCCCCGAGGACGATCGGGAATCGGTCCTGTCGGCGTACGACCGCTACGACGAACGCGACGGGAGCGAACTGGCTGCCGTCGAGGCGGCGATCGCACTGCTCGAGGCGGGCGTCGACTCCGGTCCGTTCGCAGCGATCGCCGACCTCGAACGGGACCGACTCGAGGCGGCAGCCGAGGCGCTCGCGGCGCTCGAGGGCAATCGCGGGCGCGTCGCCGGCGGGGCCGACGGAGAACTCGATCGACTCCGGGACGCGCTCGGTGCCGTCGAGGATATGGACGCCAACGCGCTCGAGTTGATCGAGCAGCTCCGGTCCGGCGGCGTTCGCGACGTCGACCAGTTCCGCGAGGCGTTCGAGGACCACCTCCTCGGCGAGACGAACGTGACGATCGACCGGGTGCGTGATGCGATGGCGACCGATGCCACGGACGCGACCGATTTCGTCGGGGCCACCTTGCGGACGCTCCGGAGCGATCTCACCGCGGCGATCGACGAGCGCGAAGAGACCGTCGCCGCCGAACTCGAGGCGGCCCTCGAGGAGTCACGCGAGACCGTCGATCGGGCCGTCGAGGCGGTCGACGAGATCGCGCTCCACCTCTCGCTCGCCCGGTTCGCCCTCGCCTACGACTGTACGCGTCCGACGTTCGTCGACGGCGATGAGGCCGCCGTCTCGGTGATCGAGGCGCGAAACCTCTCGCTTTCGACGCGTGACGCGGAGGACGTCCAGCCGATCACGTACGCGCTGGGCGATCACGACGTCACGGACGTTCCCGGTGGCCTCGAACCCGGTTCCGAAGACGAGGACGGCCCCGGTGTCCCCGGCCGCGAGCGCGTCGCCGTCCTCACGGGGGCGAACAGCGGCGGGAAGACGACGCTGCTCGAAACGCTGTGTCAGGTCGTCTTGCTGGCGACGATGGGACTGCCGGTTCCCGCAGAGCGGGCCGAGGTGACGCCGGTCGACTCGCTGGTCTTTCACCGTCGCCACGCGAGTTTCAACGCGGGCGTCCTCGAGTCGACGCTGCGTTCGGTCGTGCCGCCGCTTTCCTCCGACGGCCGGACGTTGATGCTCGTCGACGAGTTCGAGGCGATCACCGAACCCGGGAGTGCGGCGGACCTGCTTCACGGACTCGTTACGCTGACCGTCGATCGCGACGCCCTCGGCGTCTTCGTCACCCACCTCGCGGACGATCTCGAGCCGTTGCCGCCGGAGGCACGCGTCGACGGCATCTTCGCGGAGGGGCTGAACCCCGACCTCGAGTTGCTCGTCGACTACCAGCCGCGGTTCGACACCGTGGGTCGGTCGACGCCCGAGTTCATCGTCTCGCGACTGGTCGCGAACGCGACCGACCGGGGCGAACGGGTCGGCTTCGAGACGCTCGCAGAGGCCGTCGGAAACGAGGTCGTCCAGCGGACGCTTGCGGACGCCCGCTGGAACGAGTAACCCGGTTCGTCCGCCACAGGTCGGTCACTCTCGATTCTCGTCCCCGTCTCGATCGCGGTCCCGATCGTCATCGGTTCGGCCGGTGACGTCCTCCCGGCGACCGTCTTCCGCGGGCCAGACGTCCGGCCGCGGCGTGTATGGGAGGCTTTCGCCGTGTTGCTGGCCGTTTCCGAACGTGTAGACGATTCCGTCCTCGTCCTCACAGATCCGGGACTCGAGGTAGGCCTGTGCCGCTCGGCGGGAGAGCGCGCCCATCTCGATCGCATCGCCCAGCGTCGTCTTGACCGCGCGAAACCAGGCTCTGATCTCCCCGTCGCGGGCCGGGTCCGCCCGGACGATCGCACCGCGGCCGTCGTCGCGACCGTCCCCCCACTCAAGCCAGCAGACGCGGTAGACGTCGACGGCGTAGTCGTCGTCGGGCGAGACGAGGTAGAGCGCTTCGTGGACGCAGGGATCGAGGAGATCCACGAGAATCCGATCGCGCGCGATGGAACCTGCGAGGACGGTGGCGTCGACGACCCCCTCCGCGAGCGGCGTCGATTCGGTGATTCGATCGGCGAGCGAGAGGTCCTCGCCGCCCCAGTGGCTGTAACGAACGTCGTACAGACGGTCCGGGCGCCGGTAGGCGACGAGTGCTCTGTGCCCCATCGCGGTCACGCTCGTGATTGACGGCCATCGACGATCGAACGCGATCGAACACCTGAGTGGTCGGACATCACCGGCTCTGGTCGCCCGCCCGTACTTGAACCTCCGGACCGGGGTCGCCGCGTCCGGCCGGCAGAAATCGTTCTCGAGACGCGGCAGCGGGTTCCGCGGACGCAACGACGATATTCGTTCGCGCCCAAGGTGGCGGCCACGCCATCATGGCAGCCAGCTACGACGCGGTCGTATTCGACAACGACGGGGTACTGACGACGCCGACCGACCGGGACGTCTTGCTCGAGGCGATCCACGACGCCTTCGAATCCGTCGGCGTCTCGAACCCGTCCGACGAGGAGATTCGAACGCTCCTCGGCCCCGACCGGTCCTCGCTTCGTCGGGTAGCGGACCACCACGGGATCGACGCCGCCGCGCTGTGGCGCGCACGGGAACGGGCTGCGATCGACGCCCAGCGCGCCGAGATCGAAGCCGGACGAAAACGCGTCTACGAGGACGTCACCGCCCTCGAGTCGCTTCCCGTTCCGACCGGAATCGTCAGCAACAACCAACACGAGACGATCGAGAACATCCTCGACAACTGCGCACTCGAGCCGATCGAGGTCTGGTACGGGCGCGAGCCGACGATCGAGGGGATCGCCCGGAAGAAACCGACGCCGTACTACCTCGAGCTGGCGATCGAGGATCTCGGCGCGAGGAACCCGCTGTACGTCGGCGACAGTCGCGTCGACGTCGTCGCAGCCGACGCAGCCGGGATCGACGCCGCCTTCGTCAGGCGCGATCACCGCCTCGAGTACGACCTCACGGACCACGAGCCGCGCTACGAGATCGACTCGCTCGAGGCGCTGCCGGAACTGGTGTGATGGACGGTCGTCGTGGCGAGACGCAGTTACGACCGTGATCGAGTCGGTGACCAGATACTTTTCTCGAGCGCTCGTTTTCCGAGCCGATGCGTGTCGCAGCATTCACCGATCTGATCGGCCCGGACGGAGTGGACGTGATCGACTGCGAGACGCCCGATCCCGGATCCGACGGGGCAGTCGTCGACGTCGACGCCTGTGCGATCAACCGCCACGATCTGTGGATCCTCGAGGGGGAGTCGGCGATGGTCGAGACTGACGACCTGCCGTTCGTCACGGGTCTCGACGTCGCCGGCACCGTCCGCGAGGTAGGGGAGGGCGTCTCGAGGGTCGAACCCGGCGACCGTGTCGTGCTCTGCCCGAACGAAACCTGTGGGCAGTGTCGGTTCTGCCGGGAGGGGCCCGAGAACCTGTGTGCGAACTTCTCGCTGTCCCACGGCGGTCTCGCGGAGGCTGCACGCGTCGAGGCCGACCGGCTCGTTGCGCTCTCGGACGAGGTGTCGACGACCGTCGCTGCGTCGATCCCGACGGCGTATACGACCGCCTTCCACATGCTCCGGCGGGCCGACGTCGGGCCCGCCGACCTCGTCTTCGTCCCGGGCGCGACCGGCGGCGTCGGCGTCGCGACCGTGCAACTGGCGACGATCCTCGGCGCGCGAACGGTCGGCACGTCCTCCTCGGAGTCGAAACTCGAGCAGGTCCGCGAGTTCGGGCTCGATCACGGAATCCAGTCGACCGACACCGACGAGATCTACGAGCAGGTGAGAGAGATCGGTGCGCCCGACGCGGTCGTCAACCACCTCGGCGGGGAGTACACCGAACTCGGTCAACGAGTGATGGCCCGCGGCGGGACGATGGTCGTCTGCGGACGCACGGCCGGAGGGACCTCGACGATCGACGTCGCCGACCTCTTTCTCGAGCACAAGCGAATCGTCGGCTCGACGATGGGGACACAGGACGAGTTGTGTCGGCTGGTCGACCTCGTCGCAGCCAGCGATCTCGAGCCCGCGATCGACGAGACGTACGCACTCGCGGAGACGGCCGACGCGTTCGTGGCGATGAGCGAGCGCGAGAGCGTCGGGAAGCTGGTCGTCCAGCCGTAATCCGTCGAAGCGAACCGGGAGCGAGGCCAGAACGTGCCGGCCCGACGTATTTCTCCTCGAGCGGTGTCGGTTGTCTATGACCAACGTGGCGATCACCGGCGCGTCGGGCACTGTGGGACGGGAAGCGATCGCGGCCTTCTCGGACCGCGACGAGACGCTGACGCTCTTCTCACACAGCGAGACCGAGGGCCTCGAGACGACGCCGGTCGACATCACCGAGCGCCAGGCCGTCTTCGACGCACTCGAGGGACAGGACGTGGTGATTCATCTGGCGGCCAACCCCGATCCACGCGCCGAGTGGGACACCGTCTCGGGACCGAACGTCGAGGGGCTGTACAACGTCTACGCCGCTGCGGTCGAGAACGACCTCGAGCGTATCGTCTTTGCGAGTTCGAACCACGCGGTGAACATGGAAAACACCGTCTCGCCAATCCGTCCGGAATCGACGGTCGCCAACCCGGAGGTCGTCCGGCCGGACGATCCGCCGGATCCGGACACCTACTACGGGGTCACGAAGGCCTTCGGCGAGGCGATGGGTGCGTACTACGCGAACCGGCACGGACTCGACGTCGTTTCCCTCCGGATCGGCTGGTTGCTCACCCGCGACGAACTCCGCGAGGAGTGTGCCGACCGAGACGGCGCTGGCGAGCGGTACGTCCGCGCGATGTGGCTCAGCCCCGAGGACTGTCGACGCGTCGTCGAAGCGGCCGCGACGCACTCGCTCCGTCGGACGCCGTTGATCGCCCACGGCATCTCCGACAACGCCGAACGGTTCCTCTCGCTCTCCGAGACGATGCTCGAACTCGGCTACCGACCCCAGGACGACTCCCAGACGGTGCTCGAGGACGAGGTGAACGGACGAACGGGGCTCGAGACCGGTTGAGACGGGCCGCCGTCTCCGGAGCGGTGGCTCCCCGTATCGAAAGACCGAATATCGGGTCGTTCGAACCGTCACGTATGTCTACCAAGGTGTCCGAGTCGACCGGCTACGTCTCGAACGTCCAGATGTCGGCGTTCGGGTACGTCATGGCGGCGATTATCGCGATCGTCATGCTTCCGGTCCTCCCCGTCGTCGTCCTCGTGTGGCTTCTCTGGCGAGTGTTCGTCGCGGGCGACGACGTGGAACCCAGTTACGAGACGTGGCGAAACGATCCGAATCGGCTGCGGCCCTCGCCACCAGAACCGGAGACGGACGACGAGGACGAGGACTGATAGGGATTCTCGTAGGAGTTCATTGTTTCCCAGTGAAGAACCGAGAGACAGTGCCGAAAGAGAGGATTCGAAACCGGTGGTTGGCTACGATAATCCCTATGATACGGCCTGCTGTACCGGTGTGACCGCTGAACTGCTCGCAATTGTCCCGTCGATGACGTACAGTAGTCCGTGTGAGACGAATCGCCGTACGCTATTTTGCTGACGACGAACGATCCGGTCTACGGCCGACCCAGACCGGTTTATCCATCCGTGCCGGCTGCGACGAGCTCCGACGGCGGCCCACCCGGGAGTTCGTCCCGATCATGGGGAGCGTCGAACTCGAGGTCCGGGCCTCGAGCGACGATCCGGTGTGGGTTGACCACCGGGTGAGTGGTGTAGTAGTGTTCCGTGATGTGGGTCATGTTCACCGTCTCGGCGACCCTCGGCGTCTGGTAGAGATCGCGGAGGTACGGCCACAGATTGTCGTACTCGCGGACGTACTGGACGTTACACATGAAGTGGGTGTGATAGACGCTGTCGAACCTGACGAGCGTCGTAAACATGGCAACGTCTGCCTCGGTGAGTCGGTCACCGGCGAGATACCGCTGGTCTTCGAGGACGTCGTTCCAGTGATCGAGCGCCGCGAAGAGGTCGTCGACGGCCTCGTCGTACGGTCCCTGGTCGGTTGCGAAGCCGGCCCGGTAGACGCCGTTGTTGATCGGCTCGTAGATGTCGTCCAGAATCCGGTCGACCTCGTCGCGATACCCCTCCGGGTAGAGGTCCACGTCCCGGGTCGCGTACTCGTCGAAGACCGTCTCGAGCATCCGCATGATCTCCCTCGATTCGTTGTTGACGATTGTGTCCGCGTGGGTGTCCCACAACACCGGCACCGTCACGCGACAGGTTGCATCCGGGTCCGCGCGGACGTACAGCTCCCGCAGATAGTCGGCGTCGTGAACGTGATCTCGGGTACAGCCCTCCTTCTCCGGTGTGAACTGCCAGCCGTCATCGTCCCGGTAGGGATCGACGACCGACACCGGGATCGCATCCTCGAGCCCGTTGAGTGCGCGACTGACGAGCGTTCGGTGTGCCCACGGACACGCGTAGGAGACGTAGAGGTGGTACCGACCGGCCTCCGGCTGGAACTCGGCGTCGGGATCGTCGCGAACCCAGTCCCGAAACGCGGTCTCCTGACGCTGGAAGGAGCCGTCGTCGTCGGTCGATTCGTACGCGTCGGTTCGCCACTCGCCGTCGACGAGCATATTCATACCGCTCGTACGTCCTCGAGGGTACAAATGACTCCGCTAACGTCGGTGTTACCGCGTTTCGCGGCCGCTGGGCGTCTTCGTTCCGAGTTCAGACCGCGACGCTCGCGATCCAGTAGCTCGCACCGACCACTAGCAGGGCGGCCCCCTCGAGTCGCGTCACCCGCCGCCCGGTCGCGAGAACCACCGCCGCGAACCCGGTCAGGATGACGAGCCACGCCAGCCCGAGGCCGACGTCCGTCGGCTGAATAACGGCGGCGGTGCCGAGCACGCCGAGGAGGTTGAACAGGTTCGAGCCGACGACGTTGCCGCTCGAGAAGGTTCCACGACCGTCGAGTGTGGCTCCCGTCGAGACGACGATTTCCGGCGCGGAGGTGCCGAAGGCGACCACGGTGAGTCCGATCACCAGCGGCGAGACGCCGGCCGCACCCGCGAGTCTTGAGGCCCCGGTCACGAGCGGGCGAGCGCCGATCCAGAGAGCGAGGATTCGGACGGCAAGCGCGGCGAGGTCTCCGACGACCACGGTGACGTACGTCTACGGGCGTCGTGAAAAAGCCGGCCCGTTGCGGGGTGGAGTGAAAGCGGTTGACGGTTACTACGAGTACGATTCCGTTCATATCTCCTCCCGATTCAGGCGTCGTTCAGAGTGTTTTGTTGAATAGCTGCTGAATGATGGTTAGAGCGGTTCACAGAGCTTTTCTATGTTGCTGATGGCGAACATGAGGTCAATTTCACGCAATTGTCGATACCAGCCCAGCGCTCGCACGGCATCACCGAGCGAGCGCTTCGTCGTCGAGTACGAAGTTTCCGCCATCCAGCGCTGAGTGTAGCCTTTTGTCCGGATGAGCGCGTTGTTCCCTGTCGTGAGTGGCCTCGACCCACGCTGTCAGATCAGGAGTTCGACACCGAGGGCGTAGAACTCGTATGTGGTGTGCCAGTTGTGGAAGGCGTTGTCAGCAGCGACGGAACGCAGGTCGTCCGCGTTTCGGCGGACGACCTGCGGCCCTGTCTTCGTATCGTGTTTTCACCGGGCTGAGATATGGACGTCAAGAACTGCAAGAGGCTCTACATCGGTTAGTGTCGTCACTTTCAGCGTCTGCACGCTATTCCCGGATTGCAGACAATAGTACGATGAAGCAGCGCGTCGGTCGAAGAACGTACTGTCGAGAGCGACGTGTCCAGACTGCGGGTGTTGCTGCGCTTAAACGCGCAGCAACGCCCGCCACACCCACATTTTCAGCCGATTAGATCGCTCTTCAACAGAGCAGAACATTCAACTATTCGATCCGAACGATCACTCGCCGCCGTCGAGATCGGCGTTCCATCCGTCCTGCAATCGGGCTCCGAACTCAAAAGGGCCATCGAGTGAATACCCTGCGTCTTTGCCGCGGTCGTCTGTGACGAATTCACCTCGTGCTGTAACTACTCCCGATCGGTCGACGCGGACGAACGATTCGTCCATCTGCGTCGTCAGACCGATTCCACTACTCTCACTGTGGCTACCGTCTGCAAGTAGGCCGTACCGTACCTCGCCGAGAGGGGTCGCGTTCGGGTCGACGAGCGCCATCTGTTCGAACACCCGATAGGTCTGTCTTTCCTGTTGTATCCCGAGTCGCCGACGGAGCGGTTGTACGGACAACTCGTCGCCAACCGTTGCGATGCTGAGTTCGAAGAACGTGGGCGGTCGGCCCGATTCGCCGGGTGGTTGAATTTCACCCGCGAACCCAGACGCGGACAGTTCGTACGTCTCACCGCCAATGCTGAGGACGGCCTCCCCTCGATTGTCAGGGACGGCTACGTCCGCGTGTACCGTTGCCCACCCTTCGGACGGATCGATGTCCAGCTCGATTGGATCTCTGTCATTGTCTCCGTCAAACTGTTCGTCCGCTGTACGGCCACTGTTCTCATCGTCGTCGGTGTCTCCGTCAAACTGTTCGTCCGCTGTACGGCCACGATTCTCATCGTCGTCGGTGTCTCCATCGTCACCTCCCGTACAACCTGCAATACTTGTCAGAGACGCGCTGGTACAGAGTGTGAGCCACTGCCGTCGGCGAAGTTTCGAACGCATGCGGAGTCTATGTTAAATATTATATATAAATGATTCTTTTTTGTTTATTTCGGAGTACACGCAGAATTTTCCAATTACGGTGAACGATTCCTGTCTCAAAGAACGAGCAACGGTAGCGACGAGGGTGGACTTGAATTCAGCCTCAGAAGCCGATTTGCTGCGGTATCGAGTTGTTCTTGGAAAACCGGTTATTGGTTGTAGATATCTGCGCATCAAGTCTCAGTCGATCACACCGACAGCCTCACTGTCTTGTCCAGTAGGCGCTGAATCTGGTTGAACTGTGCTCGGCCCGTCT
>NZ_VTAW01000028.1 GCF_008245225.1 Natrialba swarupiae | reverse complement strand
CAGATTGTTCGTGAGTCAGCCATTCAAGGATTGATCGAAGACAAAGGATGTGACCGAGATCGGGCAGAGGAGTTAGCCGAGTATATGCTCCAAGGCTATTCGCCTTGGTAGGTGGAAACAGACAGAGAGCCTGCCGCTTCCAGCGGCAGCGCTCTCTTGAGCCATCCTTTTGATCACTCGTCGACCATTCTACGCACGCCTACACCACCAAAATCTGATCTCCTCTCTACAAATTCCACTTGGCCAAACGGTTCTCCTCTCTCAATCGAGTGATTATCCGTCAGACCCAGCCGTAGACCACGGAACGTGTGGTTATACTTCGGAAGTACTGCTAGTACCGTTCCAAACGTCGACTGATGGGTGAAACGAGACGACGGCCATCGGTTCCACCCACCAGTTCAGGTTTGGAACGCCACCAGAGCGATACATTTTCCCCATCGTACGGACTGCGATGTGTCGGAACCGGTCGATCGAAGAACGGCGGCGATCGACCGGCAATCAGCCATCGTGGACCGTATCAGTTGTTGTATACTGTTTCTTTATTGACATAATTGGGTGACTATTGAATGTCGATCTACTCGGCTGATAGAACGACTTAGAAGGATGGAGTCGAGGATGTCGATTTCCATACTAACCTCGATTTCCTCGATTTCATCCTTCTAACCCGATATCAGCTGAGTAGATCGCTCTTCAACAGAACAGTTTTACAAAATCTGTGATTGGCGCTGCAGGATTGTGAACCACGCCGAGACGGTCGCTCACGACGTTCGCGCTGCGTCTCGTCTCGTTCAAACCCTTCGCGATGCAGTCTCTGTCGCTCACGATTTTGTTCGCGACAGAAACATGGGCGCTGCAGGGGCAATATTGATGGTGTATAGTTGTCTCTAGAATACAAACAGTGTTATCTATTTCTCGTATTGATACTAAATCTGGTACTTTCGAGGCAGCCTTAACAAGCGCGTAGACTGCGTTAAATTGCCCTAATCGGCGGTTGCGGTTGGTGCGCCGTCTTCTCCCTCGTCGTCTTTGTCTTCCTCATCCTCCTCTTCGAGGAGGCCCATGAATTCCTTCCGGCGTTGGGCCTGTTCTTCCTCGTTCGCCGCGTCATAGTGCTTCTTGATGACGTCGGCGGTGTTGTCGGCGCGGTCGGCGACGAGGTCGATGAGCCACCCTTGGTCCAGATGGTAGGTGATGCTGGCCGAGCGGACGGTGTGCGGTGAGACGCTGTCTTCGCAGGCGTAGGCGTTGTTCGCGCAGGTCGCGGGGCACTCATCCCCGCAACCGCAGTCTTCTCCGCGGAACCCGGGGCGAGTCACCCAGTAGATATCCGAAGAGATTGTCGTCAGGTGGGCTCGGCCATGCTCCGTCGCGATGAGCGGGCGGCGGTCGTATTCATCGACGACATCCGGACGCTGGTCGTCAACCCAGTCCGCGAGGACCTCCGTCATCTTGTCGGAGAGATTGATGATGCGCTCGGATTCTCCCTTCTTCTTGAGCGTCGTCCCCTCCTTCGGGCGGTGTCGAATCTTTAATTGCTGGTCCTCTCGGTCGAAGTCGTCGACGTCCAGCGAGTGGATAGCGCCGCGGCGCATCGTCGTATGCCAGATTAGCTCGAAGACGATGTGTTTCCGGGTCGCGTAGTGGTACTTGCGTAGCTGGCCGAGGATGTCCATGCAGATGTCCCCGTCGATGGTCTCCTCGCGGACGTTGTCCCCTTTGGCGAGCTTAGGTGACCGGACCGAAGTGTGGAGTTCTTCCGGTGCATGGTTGAAGTCCTCGCACCACTTGACGAACACCCGCAAGGTATCCATCTGCGTCTTCAGCGTCACCTTCTTGATGTCTCCCTCGTCTTTCCGCCACTTGCGGTACTTGCGCATGTGGGACGACCGGAGGTCGGCCATCGATTCGATGCCCTTCTCTTCGCACCACTCGACGAAGTGCCCGAGTCGACTCTTGTGTGCGTATAGGGTCCACTCCGCGGCCCCCTCAACTTCTCGGTCGTCGAGATAGTCGTCCAGTGCGTCCTGTGGGGCGATGTCTTCCAGTTCTTGTCTCATTGTTTGACTCTCGCGAGCGCCCGTCTGTCCGACGCTCTAACTCCTCGTATGGGATACCCCTATTTAACCATATTGACGGCGATTAGATTACAGCATAAACTATATAATAGTGGTCCCACAATACAGTAGCTGTAATGCAACAAGGACCAGAGGTCGAAATGCTCGCCGCTGAGGACCGCGTCTATGTAAAGGCCAGAGGTGTACCCGGAGAGGACAGCCTCGAATCAGTGGCGCAATGCTGCCATACCCAGTTCATGTTCCTCTGGAACAAGGATGACATGGCCTTTGTTCGGGCGACAGACGTCAACGTAGTGAGGCCCGACTAATGCCACATGTGAAATTAACGGCTGGAGCACTCTCAGTCGACTTTTCGGCATCAGATGAAGTAGACCCCTCTGAACTCGCAGAAATCGCGAGGGAGCTACAATGCTGGCAAATGAAACAGACCAGTGAGGTTTCGGGAGCCTACGTCGAATTGAAACCCAAAGGAATCTTCGACCACTGATGGCCGCAGGTTGCTACCTTTGCTCAGAATGGGGACGGTCGTCCTGTGACAACTGTGGAGTCCATTTGTGCGACAGGTGCAAATCCTCGCTCGACTCGCATGGCCTCCCTGCGATGCATCGATGCCCGGCATGCAGCGAATACGAAATTTACTGATTCGGCGTCGGGCTATGTCAGTCTCGTTTTTCAACGGTAATTCAGTCGATTCAGAGCCTCAAGTATAGATAGGCAAGGGATACAGCCCCGACGCAACTGCCGTTGGAGAGGTTGACAAATGTCGTCAACCCTCCGGGTCAACCTCCAGCTTATTAGCTAACTCCGTTTCGCTACACTACACTACTTAGCTAATAATATACTCAACGCTAACTACATGTACAAGTGGGTTGGTAGTATATATATGTTGTGTGTCACAGTGTGCCAGACTGACAATCACTTAATTGATAGAAATGATTACTCGCTTTATAGTAAATGGGGTATGGAGAGGGTGAGGTATATAAAGGAACGCCTTAGCTTGACAAATATGCCTCCAGTGGGTTGACGACATTTGTCAACCTATGCCCGTTCAAATTGGTCCACTTGACAAAATTTGTCAAGTGAGAAATTCCACAGTGGTTTAACGCACAAAAGTAGTCAATTTAGTAATCTTCGCCGCTGTTCTCGGCGAGTTTCTGTTCCATCGACCGCCCTGCATCGCGTTCGCGGAGTGCCTCATGGAATTTATCCTCAGTGAAGTATACTCTCCCCGGCTCACCGATTTTGATTCGCTTACGGCCGTCTTCCGTTTTGTCGACCTTGGCTTTGTCACCGAGTAATTCCATGCCTTCACCATGTTCGGCGTCCTTCGCGTCGAAGGCGTTGAGGACGCGGTGGAGGAGCCGGGGCGACAGGTCTACATCTAACTCGCGCTCGATAACCTCCTTGATGGGGTCTCGCCCGACTATTGCGTTTTGCTTGCCTTCTGCCACTCTGGACGCTATTTCATCCCAATTTTGCATGAGGCAGAGCGCGCGTTGCTCGACGACGTTTCCGGGCTCGTCCTGCCCTATGAGCATGCGTTCGAGCGGGGTGAGTTGAGCTTCGAGGTCGAGGGCGTCGACCCTTCGAAGGTTTTCGAGGTCGCTGACCCGTTTGTTTGTTTCCCCGAGCCTTTTCCATATGGGGTCGGTCCGCGCTTTAAGTTCTTCTTCGAGTTTAGCTTCTAACGATTCCAGTCGCTCTTCCAGTGTTTCGATTCGCTCTTCCTTCTCTTCGAGCTTACGTTCGAGGTCGTCGACGCGGTCTTCATCGCTCATCCCGCATCACCCGCGAAGAATTCATGTTGGTCGATGTATTCGACGTCCATCCCTTCGATGTAGATTTCCCCGTTCGCGAGGTCGACGTTGATTCGTCGCCTGTCCGGGAGTCGGACAGCGAGGGCAGGGAGTTCACCCCCAAAGTGGAATTGGCAGGCTTCGGCTGTCTCTAGCTGCTCGTCGGCTGCACCAGCGTTGTCAGATAACTTGCACATGTGTTTCTAGTATAAGCTGATGAATATAGGTCTTCCCTCAGACGACCCATATTTGAGTCGTATTATTCTCCTTGTGCCCGGAGACCCGCCGCAAGGAAGAGTAGTCTATCACTGGGTTGCCAAGTATGAGCCTGTTCCGATTCCTTCTTCAGCCATCCAAGCGCCCGCATTGATTGCAGTGTTCGCTTCTCCGTGTTGGTGCTTACATTGTCGGGTAAGTCGAGGTCTGAGCGTTTGAATCCAGTCGAGTCAGTATATGCCAAGTGGAACAAGACCGCGTCCCAAACCGTATCTCGGCTGGTGATGGGCGTAGATTCTGTCATTATTCTCGATATTAAATACGTGTATATATCTCTTGCCCCAATCAACCCATATTTGGGGTGAAATTACATAGGCTGCAAAGCAGATTCGGTAACCCACCTGACGCGGCGTATTCAGCGTCCATATGGTTACTTAGAACTCGTCAATCGCGGTTGTCACACGGTTATCGTTACTTTTCCCATCGACGTACAGAACTGCTCGCTCGTCGTCTTTTAGCACACGGTTGAGTGTACTCTGCGGAACGTCGTGCGCCCGCGCAATGCTATTGACGCTCTGACTGGGATTTTCGCGGGCGTATTCGATAGCCGACTGCATGGCGAGGTACTCCTCCGGCTCTATCTGTAGGTAACCGTCGGAGTCAGTCGAGAATCCGAACGGAGGGCGGCCGACCCACTTGCCCTGTTCGATGGCGCGGGTGACGCCGCTCTGGACGCGCTGGCGTATCATCTGCGCTTCGTACTCCATCAACCACGCGACCATCTGGCCCATCATCTTATCCATCATGTCACCGTCGCCCCGCAGCGTCGGGAAACTGTCGGCGACGGTCTCCAGCCGTACGCCTTCCTCAACGCACAGGTCGATGAACTCGGCAGCGGTAGAGAGTCGGCGTGAGATACGGCTAATTTCGTAGGAGACGACACGCTCGACTGTACCAGACTGTATCTCGCCGAGAAGGCACTGGTAGTCGGTGCGGTCGCTAGTCGCGCCGCTAGCTACGTCGGCGTATTTGACTGCGTCGCGGAACTCGTCGTCTCCGATGTAGTCACGGATGGCATCGAACTGCCGGTCGTTGTTTTGCTTGCTGGTTGACACACGGGCGTAGATTGCGATGTGTTTCTGGCTCATTGGTTTATCACCTTGGGTTACGGGTTAGTGATATTTAAAGTGGGGGTGTTTTGGGTAACTTACCCAGAACAGATGTTTTTGGGTAGGTTAAGTTTGTGAGGCTCCGAGAAGAAGTTCAAGTGACATTTTAAGCGGCGATATAATTCAAACAGAGAATCAGTGAAATAAGTATTGGATAGATTTTATGTGGTCTTGATACTATTTCAGCGTATAATGTCAACATCAGGGTTTAACCTCGGGGCTGATGACTACGACATCAGTGAGGTGCTCGAAGGGTCACATCAAATCCGAGTACCGGATTATCAGCGAGAATACTCGTGGGGAAAGGACCAGTGGTCCGAGTTGTGGGATGACGTGTATGCCCTCACCCGCGAACGAGATAATCACTTCTTAGGTTCTATCGTTGTAATCGAAAACAAAGATGACGATTTGAAAGCGTTGGAGTTAGTAGACGGCCAACAACGACTTACAACAATTTCAATTTTCTTATGTGCAATACGAGATAGATTTGAAGAAGATTCGGAATTTGAAAAACTCTCTGAATTAGTTGATGGATTTCTACAAATCCAAAGTCGTACAACGGGTGAACGTCATCAGAAGTTACGACTCAACAAGTTTCATAACGGCGATTTTAATCGAATCCTCAAAGGAAACGCAGACCTCGTTAGCGACTCGGAACTGAAAAATGCTTACGAATATTACTATTCGAAATTAGAGAAGCACGATACAGAAAAAGTTCAGGATATATATGATGCCCTAATAAACTCTGTTTATCTCGTTCAGATTGAGTGTGGCAGTGAAGTTTCTGCTTTTCGGTTATTCGAGAGTCTAAACGATAAGGGACTTGACCTTGGTGCTGTCGACCTTGTTAAAAATCGGTTGTTCATGGAGGCCAATGAAAATAGCGAGATAGACGCGGACCGAGTTAAACATCTCTGGGAAGAAATAATGACGGTCATTCGCCCGGAACTGACTCAGAATTACCGCTTCTTCTCCCACTATTTCATGTCTATTTCTCGCCCCGAGACAAAGGACAACGTGTCCAAGAACAAACTCTACGACTACGTGGATGAGCTTTTGAACGAAGGCTTGGCCGAGGAAGGTCTAACAGTGGAGGAAATGCTCGAAGATATGCTCAAGAAGTCGAGGACTTATGTAGATATATTTAATTGTGAGGTTAACGAGAATTTTCGAGCAAATAAACTTCAAGAACTAAATTCAAAATTAGAGTCCACGCAAATAAAGAATGACCGGATTCGGACGCTCCTTCTGAAGATTATAAATGACTATGAGAGTGCAGATGATGTTCTTGAGGCGCTCAATATCTTAGAAGTACTCAACACCCGGGACAAAATAGCCGGACGCGATTCGAACACTAGTCGCGACCGTTTCTGGTCTAGGACATGTTCAATGATGGAAAGAGGTGAAGACCCTAACGAATACCTCCGTCGTATGGCTGAAAAGAGAGCGCCGAATGATACCATTATTATGGAGCGAGTGGTGAGCAGGGAGTTCAAAAATAACGACTTTACGAAATATATTCTTGACAGGATTGAAGAGGAACATTACATGCGAACAGGAGGGCGTGAAAAATCGGTTGGAGACCGGTCTACTGTTGACATTGAACATGTTGCCCCACAGCGGGTGTGGACTGCCGAAAAGTACAGTCCGTGGAAACAGTATCTGAACTGTTCAGAAGAGGAATTTGACGAGTACAAAAAGCGAATCGGGAATCTTACTCTTCTGCAGAATAGATTGAATCAAACCGCTTCGGACAATCCGTTTGAACAGAAATGCAACATTTATCAGAATAACACTGACTTCTTAATGACACAGGCCATCGTAGAAGAGTACGATGAGTGGGGACTTGAGCAAATCCGAGACCGTAGCGAAAAGATGGCAGAGATAATTTGCAAAGTTTGGAGTATGGATAACGTCTGAAAGGACTAAAATCGCCAATCTGTATCCACGAATAACGGCGGTCATATACTTTGTCTCGGTAACTACTTGAGGGTACTACGGTACTCTTCGTTGACCCATTGTCGTCGTTCAAATAATGCGCACAGCGCGGAACGCGACCGCAATCTCGTTCATATCGTC
Source organism: Natrialba swarupiae (assembly GCF_008245225.1). Taxonomy (GTDB): domain Archaea; phylum Halobacteriota; class Halobacteria; order Halobacteriales; family Natrialbaceae; genus Natrarchaeobius; species Natrarchaeobius swarupiae. Next base: position 37,188 of record NZ_VTAW01000028.1, on the reverse strand, counting down.
GCCTGAGAGTTCAGCGAATGCTTCGGGGGTCTTGGTTTTCCTCTTCCGTCGCTCATAGCTATTTGTCACAGCCATCGAGCAAATATCGTCCATCGCCCCCTGCCTCAAGATACGACACGGCGAGTTTCACAAATACTTTCATATGCACCTCGTCCAACGTCCACATGTGCCAGAACCAACCTACGACGACAGACTCGAACAGTTCCGTGAGCTAGTCGAAGAGAAAACCGGACAGGAAATATATCCCGACACAGGAGTCGGGGACGGCATCGGCTGGTTCATGCTTGACATTTCCCTCGAACTGAACGGCAAGGCCTTCGACGCAGACGTGGACTTTGACCTTTCCGAAGACGAAGTGGAGCCGTTGTACGCTGAAATCTACGTCGAGCGTGAGAGCAAACGAGAAGAAACACTCTCCAAGCTGGCGACTCGCATCGATTTGGACGACAACAAAGCTCTCTACGAATACTATCTGGACGAAGACGAGGTTGAGGATATTATCGCTGACCTCCGAGAAGCTCACGCCGAAGTTTACGGATAGTTGATTAACACTTCCTCTCTTCTAAGAGGTCTTGTATACCCCTCTGTTATGTATAGGGTGTCAGGAGCCCTGACTGTCTACGGGTGTTGAGGTTACTCCGAACGGTTTTCTGCCGACGGCTACTGCCCTCTAACGCCTTTGTTTTTTGACCCCAAAGCCAATATTAAATCACTCGCCACTAACAAACATGAGGATTGATGAAAACTCTCGTGACATTATCTACGTGCTCGAACGTGAGGACGGTACAGCCACCACAACAGATATTCGGCGACACACGGGGCTATCAAACTCCGCTGTTCGATACCGGTTTGGTAAACTCGAAGACCTCGGCTTGGTAGAGACGGAACACGACCCTGACGCAACTCCCGAGGGCGTCGCCCCACTGACAGTCGCGTCGTTGACAGACCTTGCCCGGGAGGAGATTCAGACAGGGTTGACCGCAGAATCCGAGCAGCGAAGGGCCCCCATCGAACCCGCAGACAACCATGAGCGAATCCAGAAGCTCGAAGACGAAATGAACCAACTCCGCCATCTCCTGAATGCGCTCGATGCGACGCAGGATGATGTCATCGAGGTATTGAAGGATACTCGGAAACGTCTCCGAGGTTAGTCTACTCTGGTGGGTGAGCGGTCACGGTAGTTGTCGTGGTCGGCACGTTGATGGTCGTCTTCCGACCCACTGTAATCGCCTTTCGGACAATGAATTCGGCGGCAGCGAAGGCACACACGGTTATCGTGAATCCGAACTGTGGCAGCGAGAGAGTGATGTCCAGCATCTCACGTCCGAAGTCTGCTGCTGGGGCAGTGATTCGGGCGTTGACCGGGAGGTCTCGGGCTCTCTCAATCGCAGCGACGATGACCGTAACATAGTCATAGAACCAGCTTTCAAGCTGGAGATGGAGGCGGCCATCCTTCGTGCCGACTTTCACCAAGTCGGGCGCGGGAACGTCTTCCATGGGCGTTCATCGATTCGTAGCAGTCGTAGAATTTATAAGTGCTTCGCCGAATACGGCGAACTTCCAGAGTACGCGCTGGAGAAAGTCGAATTGCCGTTAAAACGTATCTTTAACATTTAGGGGGCGAGAGAATGCAGGTATGTCAACGGTCACTTCGGACTTTACAACCTCCATCATCGGTGCGTACAACGATTTTTACAACGAAATTGAGGAGGGAGACCGAAACGAACTGGACCTGACGCCACGGTTTGCGCGTCTTCTTTTTTGCAACGAAACGCTGGGATGGGACGAGTCAGACTACGCCCAAGAGGACGACCGGAATGACGTTCGGTTCTACGACGATGAGCGCCACCCAGTCATAATCATCGAGGCAAAGCGTCGGGACCGGGACGTCGAGGTTGGAATAGACCAAGCGTTCGAGTACGCGTCTGATAGTCCATACACACGATACCTCATCGCCACTAATTTCGACAAGCTGCTACTCTATCGACGGTGTGACGAAGAGGATGCGGACGAGACGCGGTACGGAGTGAGTGGCGAATTACTGGCCACCATTAATTTCGAGCGCGTTCGGAATGTAGAGGTAGGGGAGTCGCTCACGGACGAAATCCCATCGGAAGAACTAGATTCTATTAGCCAGTTAACCCGGCTCCGTAAATCCGATATCGTAAACCCAGAGCGATACGATGACTTTGAAATTAGCGACCGGCAGGATGTTTCTGATGACGAAGGGTTCGACAATCTACTGAGTACCCTGACGACGGTGTTGGATGATTACTGGACACCATACACCGTTCGTGCTTTCGACGAATATCAGGAACGGTACGAAGAGTTCAGAGAGAAGGCCGACGATTTGCAGGCACAGATTGAAACGCTAGAAGAACAGGGTCATGGAGATGACACGGAAATTGCAGAGTTGGAATCGCAGCTTGCGGAACTCCGTGATGACTACGAGCAGTACCGGGCGTTTCATTCTGACTACGAGACGTGGGTACGCCTGTCGAACCGACAAGAGAACGATGCGGATGAGAATAAGCGTGTTTTCTGCCGAGAGAGTATCTACGTCCAGATAAATAAGATTCTGTTAATCCGGATTGCTGAAGACAAGGACCTAACCGAGGAGATGATTAGCGACGGGGGTGTGACTGATTTCTTCGCGTTCTGGGACGATTTTGCAAGGTATGTTGACCGAAACTATGTGGACCTGTTCGATGTCGCGTCTGAGGAATTGAGCGAGATTTACGACCGTCTCTATTCCCGGCAGATTTTCGACTGGGAGTTGAACGCTGACGACGAAGATTTGGATGATGTCGTCAAGAAAACGTTCTGGCACCTGAATCACTACGACTTCGAAAATGTGGACCGAGACGTGCTCGGTCACCTGTATGAACGTCACCTCCCACCCGAGGAACGAAAAGAACTGGGGGAATTCTATACACCAACATCCGTCGTTGACTTCATACTCGACCGCGTCGGGTACACGTCTGACCAGCCGATTGACCAACCCGAACACGATTTAGTCGACCCTGCTTGTGGTAGTGGGACATTCCTCGTTCGTGCTGCTGGTCGGCTGCTGGAAAGGCTAAAGGATAGAAACGTTCCACCGGAGGAAGCAGTAGACATCATGCAGGACCGATTATGGGGGTTCGACATCAATCCCTTCGCCTGCCATATTACAGAAATGAACCTCCTATTCCAAGTTATCGACCTGTATAAGGAGGTCAAAGAGGAGAACCCGGACTACTCTCTGGACCGGTTCAACGTCTACCAGACGGACTCTTTACGCAGTCAGACACAGACCTCGGTGACAGCGACGTTCAGTGATGCACTCTTGCGTCAGTATGAGCAAGAGCGAAGACAGGCTGACAGCGCGAAAAATCGGGGGGACTACGGATATGTGGTGATGAACCCGCCGTACGTTAGGATTCAGAATATCGCGGAAGGCCCGGCGAAAGAGGATTACAACGAATACTACTCAGCCTACCACAATTACGACCTGTACCTCTTGTTTATCGAGAAGGCGAGCGACTGGCTCCGAGAGGGAGGGAACCTAGGCATCATTACGTCGAACCAGTTCCTTGACAGCCGCTACGGGGAGCGAGCCCGGGAGTTGATTCCTCAGCGGTATCGAATTGGAGAAATGGTGAACATCGGAGATGTGGACGTGTTCGCACACGCTACCACGTATCCGATAATCATGGTGATGGAAGGGCTGAACCGAGAGGGAATCCGGTCTGCGGAAGACTTCGTTGTCGACGACTACCGATTCTCGTACGTCGCGGTCAACGAATCCATGGAGGACTGGATAGAGTCAGATGCTATCTCAGGATGGGACTCAGGGAACGGGAACGGGATTGGCGACCTTGGGAAAGAGCAGAACCATCGGGTTGTAGACCTGCTCGCACTAGCTCTCCCGGTTGAATGGGGGGGAGAGTCTCCTGACATTCCGAGTCTAGTTGAAGAGGAAGACATTCCTGTACCGGACACGATTTCATGGGGGGACCAACCTCCGCTCCAGTCCTACCCCGTTCACTCGGATGCTGTCTCGGATTCTGACTGGCAGTTCGCGCCTGCAGACGAGCAAGAGGTGTTAAACTGGCTGGAGGACCGTGGCCCTGAACTCCGGTCCTACGGGCACGGGAACAAAATCGAACGAGGACTGCGAACGGGGAAGAACCCCGTATTCCTCGTTGAGGAAGACACTATCGACGAGTACGACATCGAGCAAGAACTCGTTCATCCAATCCTCGGAGGAAAGCAGGTGAAACGATGGGAGGACTTGTGGGACGGTGACTACGTTGTCTACACTCCACCCGGAATTGATATTGACGACTACCCGAACACTGTGGAGTACTACAACGATGGTGACAACCGGGACGAACTCGAAGACAGATACTGTGTCCGAGAGCAGAACGAAGACTACTGGGCACTCGACAAAGCGAAAGACCCCGACCTGTTCGAACAGACAAAAATCGTTACACCGGATATCGCGTACTACAACAACTACTGGGTCGATGAAGGCGGGGAGTTCTATTGTCTGGACACAACGTACTATATCTCGCCTGAAAGCGAGGACCACGCGTGGTATCTGGCGGGGGTTCTGAATAGCGACTTAGCACAGTTCTACATCAGACGGAACGCAGCCACGTATCGAGGAAACTATCTTCGATACAAATCCGAGTACGTCGGAGACATTCCTATCCCGGACCCGGACGATGACGACGTAGATGACGACCTCGTGGAAAGTATTGACTCGACGGCCCGCCGAATGCAGGACCTCATCAGAGAGTACAGAGAAGCCGAGAATCTCCTCAGTGACCCGTCAAAGCTACTGGATACAGCCAACGTGGACCGAGTCGGGTTAACTCGTACAGCATATGTTTCTCATATTCCTGACTCAGACGGAGCGAATGACGCGGACCTACAACCAAACATCGACGGTTCAACCATTCGACTCAATGTCCACCAATCAATCGACCTTAACGATGAGGACCTCGCTGAATCCTTCTACGACCTCCTGAACGCTCTTAACATAACTACGCTCACGGAGCTTCTGGACGCAGAATACCCGAGAACCCGGGAAGGACTAGAAGCCGTGTTGGACGCGCACCAGCAGGCTGTCGAGACGACTGATGGGGCAGGTAACCGTTTACAAGCTGTGGAGGACGAGTTACACGAAGCTGTCTACGAATTATTCGAGTTGAGCGAGGAACACCGGAGGCTTGTTGAAGACAGAATTCTCGTCCCAGAGGACCCACTGAAAAGCAAGGTTCGATGACAAGCGTCCAAATAGAGAATATCGTCGGAACTGGGACTCTCGGTATCGAAGTAGACGTAGCTGTAGTATCAAACGATTTAGAGGCATATGAAGTGACGTATAACCCGGACAACTACCACGGATTATACGTTCGTCTCAACGAATCCGGTCCCCTCATCACGGTGTATCGGACAGGAAAGTACATCATCACAGGTGCGGATTCAGAATCGGAGCTCTTCGACACAAAAGACCAATTCTTGTCATTACTAAATGATAAAGGCATACTCGACCGTCCAGAAGATGACTCATTCAGGGTGAATAACATAGTCTGTACGGCCGACCTCGAATACACTATAGATTTGAATAGGCTATCAATTGCTCTTGGGCTAGAGCAGAGCGAATACGAACCCGAGCAATTTCCGGGTTTAGTGCATCGCCCAGCGGAGCATCCGTGTGTGATTCTGCTGTTCGGGTCGGGCAAGTGCGTGGTGACGGGAGCACCAACTCTTGATGCTGCCGAAGAAGCGTTCGATTACATTCGAAACCGTGTCGACGAGGTACTCAAGCCGTGAGTCAGAGATTTACTGAAGGCGACCGGGTACGCGTTGACATTCCTGATGAAACGGACCCGGACTTCGATGAATTCCACGGGAAGCACGGTGTGGTCAAAAGCGTGGTCAAAGACGATGCAGGGACCGAGACCGGAGACGAGCGTGATAGTGTTCTTTACCGCGTGGAGTTTGACCACGGGTCCACTATGGACTTCCGATGGCGAGACCTCCGACCGGCCACACTCTAATCTGTTATTTTGGAGCCCATCTCGATTGGCGGCCTCAGTTCCCGTAGCCGTGCTTCAAACCTCTAAATTGTGCATTGCTCCTCTCTTATCGAAACACGCTGCTATAGTTCATCGAGTCGCTCTGCGTTATCCACGGGTTCAATAGTAGCTCGACGCCGCTCGACCTCAACCGTTAATCCTTTATGAACTTCCTCGTACGCAAAGTCAGTGGGGTAGTGATTATGAGAGGGGCGACTCCGGTGGATATCGCGGAAGCATCGTAGTCGGTCTCGAAGAGCCCAAGCCGTTCAAGCTTATCGAATTAATATCTTACAGACAAATTGGCGAACCCGGTTACTCGCTGTATCTCAGTAGTTGATGTTGCGCCGTCTTTGCGACCGACAGCGTGAACGATGTCACGCAAACCTTCACCAATTTTCATATGCCAAATAGAATCATGGCTCTCCCATTGGAATTAAAGTCAGGAAACAAATACATTAGAGGACAGTAGCTGTCGACAACGAATTATCGGCAGTATCGTCAGCAACTGTCAGGAGAGCCCCGCGCCGACTACTTTGTATAGACACACCCCCGTGAATAAGAGTGAGAAAGCCTCTGGGTGAATCAAGGTAATCAGAAATCAAAAAAGGTCCATTTTTTGTATGAGTATGGCTTGGATAGATACCCACCTCAGAATATAGACCGAAATGTCTCAATCATGATAAAGAGTACTCTGAAGATACGGGCCTCGTGAATCCTTAATGACCTAAAGAGAACCCGAAAATAAGAAACGCTGAGAATGGCTTAAGTGGTTGACAATCATTTGTTAGTATATGATAAGCTCTCTCTGGCGAAAGACCAGTAGTTTCCTCGGTTGGCTGCGAGACCCATGGTGCGGGAATCGTATTACTCGGCCCGTCAGCCGAGACATCGCGTCAACCGGGGAGTCTCCACTGTTAATTTTGACGCACCGAGGGTTGACTGCAATTGGTGCGCTGGTGTACAAGCTGTTAGTTGACCTGCCGCTGAATGCCGCTCGATTCATCGGAGGAGTACTGAGAGACCTCTGGCGGTCAGATTATAGCTATATGCGATACTATGGGGGAATACTCGTCTCTGCGCTAATGTGGTTATGTAGGACAATTGTTGATATAGTAGTGACCATCGGGGTCGAAACGGGTCGACGACTGCAAGACTTGATTCGGAAATAGACTATCTATCCGTAGGTAATATCCCAAAGAAAAATATGCTACTGTGATAATCGATGAATGATGACGACTTATTATCCGGTACCTCAAAATACTATCTCTATTGGCGAATTTCAAGGGAATGATATATTGCATCCAAAGCACCAGTGTAGCAAATGCGGCCACGCTATTTCGCCATATTTTGCTAAGATGACTGGAATCTGTAGTTTCTGTATGAAAGGCCACAATGAGTTTGAATATATAGACAGAATCTTCACAGCTACAATCTACGTATACGAATTCAGGGACCATAAGCTAACAAATGCTATTGATGATGTGAAAACGGGAGAGTATACTGAGGAAATGGCAGAGATTTTGCAATGGGGGTTAGAAGATTTTGGAAATCTCTCAAACTGTGATATCCTTGTTCCACCGCCGCGCGGAACAAAGGATGCTGAATCAAATCATATGACGAAAATCGGAAAGGTGTTAAGCGAACGTGTGGGTATACCACTTCACGAGTTCCTCCACAAATCAGAAGAGTATGATTCCCAAAGAAGCCTTACTGGTGCTCAAGAAAGATGGGTGAATGTTGAAGGGAATATCGAATGTATCCGGGATTTCAGAACGTCGCCTTTCGCAGTCGTTATCGACGATATTGTGACAACTGGTGCAACACTCGAAAATTGCGCGAGGGCTCTCAAAGAAGCTGGTGCTTCAAAGGTAGTCGGGCTCGCAATTGCACGCACTGAGTATATTGATGACCTAGTAGACGCTGAAGTGTATATACCAGAAGACGAAATTCCCGAAGATGAACGACCTTGACCCAATCGTAGCAGGCCTCAATGATAATCAAAACCTCAATTCGAAAGAGGTTTTAGAACTCTTTGTGGACTTGTTCACAGAAAGAGGACCAGAGGTTGTATCACAAGAGATATTCACGGATTACCTTAAAATAAAGAAGCTTGAAGGCGATGAGTATTCTGAATTATCGTCTGAAATACTAAGTCAGCTTTCAACTATCGATATAGGTTTTTACAGTGATTACATTAGAAATATCGAGAAAAACGGAATCCGGTTCGTACCGTTTTACGCTCCTGAATATCCAGACCGACTGTGGAAGATTGCTGACCCACCACTTTGCTTGTATGTTGATGGGGATGTGAACTTGCTTGGTGATGGAGTCGCGATTGTCGGAACAAGAAGTGCAACTGAGCATAGATTGGAGTTTGTTCGTGAAATTGCCCGGGCACTCGTAGAGATGGACAAGACTGTGGTGAGCGGTTTGGCTAACGGTGTGGACGCCGCTGCTCACCGAGGGGCACTAGAAGCCGATGGTGACACAATTGCTGTTTTACCCGGTGAAGTCCAGAAAATCGTTCCGGCAAGCAATCGAGAGCTAGGTGAACAAATTCAGAAAAAAGGGGCGTTGGTGAGCGAAACAAGCAGTAAAGTTGGTATTCACCGCGGAAGATTTGTTGAGAGGAACCGAATTACCTCTGGTATTTCTACGGCAGTAATTATTGGAGCGTCTGGAAAAACCGGTGGTACAATCCATCAGGCAAACTTCGCTATGGAACAGGAGAAGCCACGATTTCTCTATGAATCAGAAATTGACGATGGACAGTCACCAGACAAGCTCTATAAGAAAGGGTTCCGAGGATTCCATACTTTAGATGAACTAAGAAAGTTGCTGAACTCAGATTTCACTCCTTTGAACCCTGATTCAACAACTCCGACTAAATTAGATGACTACTGAAGGAGAGTAACAGTGACGGGCCGGTCTATATTGGTGTAATACCGCTACTTTGCGTCGAGCACATATTATTGACCAGCAGAGGCTTCATCTTGGAAATTGTTCGACCATAAACCAATATGCAGGAAACTAGAACGGTATAACACATCATGACTAAGAACATTGAAGAAATCATCCGCGACATGAATGGGGAGGAAATCGCCCGCATCCGCGGTGGATTCACTGACCCATACTTCGAGAAGGGCGCTGAAATCGAATACTGCGATGTCGAATACCGCGTCATCGACTTCGGCGGATGGTCATCTGGCGACCTCTGCTACCTCGTCCGCCCTCTCGACGAACCCGGCGTTGTGACCCGACTTCCACAAGATATCATCGATATGGTTGCAGAGGAGGTAGGCGACTGATGAGTGACCAGATTACCCTCCGTGTCCGAAACCGGAGAGAACTCCAGCGTCGACTCACTGAAATCGAACTCAAGCACGAAGAAGTGTGGACCGCAGAAAAATGGGAAGTCTATCAGGCCATCGTTGAGCTTGCATTAGATAATCCAGAGCTCTTGGTGGAGAAATTAGCGGAAGTACAGCATCATTGATTCACCTCGCAGGCCGTCCCAAGTGTCGCTGCAAGGGTTACACTCGCAAAGAGAACACGACTTACTGGGGAAAAGTAGGAGAATGACGCTGTGCGAATGATGCATCATCGCCATCACAGTATGGGATATTGAGTGGGCCTTGTAACTGAGCCAATGAGATTTTAAGTGCGATACCGCGACCAATCGCAGATATGTACCCCCGACTTGGTGACCGAGTACGAATCGATATTCCCGACGAACTGGACCCTGATTTTGAGTGGCACGGCGAACACGGGCTGGTCATCGGCATACATGAGGATGTGTCGGGTCGGTTCTACACCGTAGGGCTTGAGCGCTACTGCATCGTCATCGACGCCCACCTGCGAGACCTCCGGCCACCACTATACGCTGCGACCCAACCATCAACGTGCCTCATTCCGAGTAGTCGGAGGAAGGATATGGACGAGGATTTATTTCATCTGGCTAAAAACAAGGCGACAATGCCGGAGTTCTTCATTCCCCATGCTGAGGATGCTGACGAGGCCGAGGAAGTGTTTGAAGCTACTGCAAAATTCGTCGAAAAACAGCGTGGTGAAGTTAAGCGCGAACCTCGCATCTATAGTGTCAAATACTACGATGGTGATACGGACCAAACCTACGAAGTCTCCGTCGGAGGCAACGTTCCGAAAGTGGGAGAACCAGCAATTTCCATCTACGAGTCGGCGTCAGACAGTTTTGATGTGTACTACATTTGTACTCTAAACCGGGCAGTTGCACAGGGTGTTCCCGTCATGATTGGGAAGAACAACGTGAAGAGGGTAGAATACTTTGATGAGGAATCCTACTAATTCTAGCCTCGTCCCGGTAGGAATCAAGTTATTAGGCTGCTTTCATCCACTCAATTGTCTCTCGGGCTTGCTTACGCTTCGAGTAGCACCGGTCTAGATACGTTTCGAGCGTATCGCGGGTTACTCCCATCTCCTCCGCGGCGTTGTCCCGAGACATCGTTCGGGTAAGCTCCCAAGCCTCCTGCTCACGGTCGGAGAGTAACAAACCGTCGCTCATAATTTTCTCACCGCAGCCGAAACTGCATCTTCGAGGTTATCGACAGTTTCCAATCGCCCATCCACTTCCCAAAGGTCATCATCAGACTCACCAGAGCCTGATGCAGCAGCCACTCGAAACCATTGTTCCTCGCCGAACTCTCCACTGGCCTCGTTGACTATGATTGCGAGGCGCTCTCCGGGGACAGTCATCGTATCACAGGACTTTCGGAATGCAATGACGAATTTTTTGACTGAGTCACAGTCACTCCGAGTTAAACGAAGAGACGCGTTGGAGTAGCTGTTCAGTTCCTCTTCGACCGCTCTAACAGAGGTTGTAATATCGTACGTCATCAGGCGTCACCACCATAGCTGTGGGCGATGTATTTTTCAAGGTCTCTGCACCCGTCTCGAACTCGGTCAGCGGAACACTGAGCGTCCTCTGCACCCCCTTTTGTGCTGAAATACTCAAACTCATCAATCGCTCGCTCAACCCGGTTTTGGATTGATTCCGGCGATGGTCCGCGGTGGAACTCATGCGAGTTGAGGAACGCGCGGGCTTCCTCGACGATTTCCTCGTCCGAGAGTGTCGGGTCCACTCGTTGGACGTATCTTGAGGTATTCGACGACATTAGGCGTCAACTCCTTCGATGACGCTCTGAGTCATCTCCATGTGGAACGGCTCGACGAATATGTCTTCGCCGCATCCATCCCGGTACGAGTTGAACCCGCACAGGTAGCTCCCGACCGTTACGGCTCCGTCGCGAGTGATTGTAGCGTCTACGTTGTTGGGCGTCTCGCAGTCCGGGCATCGGATTTCGATGTTGACCTTTGTCGCGTAGTTCGAGTTCGATTCGTCGTTCGCACCGGTTGTGTTCGACTTCATACCACATCCATAAAATTCAATAAAAATAAACTTTGCCCTACACATATTGTAGGGTGGTCTGAAATACAGTAGTCATTCCATCTGTCCAACAGAACACTGAATGCCTCCGGGCGAGAGATACGCGTATGAAAACGACGTACTGGGATGTCGTCAACTGGAAATGCGATTGCGGACGCCTATTAGAGCCTTCGGCCGAAGATGAGCACACCGACGAACGAGGATTCGTCGTTGAGCCCATTGTGGTCTGTCCGAAGTGCGGAACCATATACGACGTCGAGTTTGAGCCGCGAACGTAGTGTCCGGACCATATGAGCGACGACAGCGTTTAAATAATGACGGTATGTAGACGCCGGTATGAGAAGTCCACCTGATATGCCGGAAGACCTCGACTTGCCAGACCTCGATTTTAACGACGCGGATTGGGGCATCCTCCACCAATTATGCGAATACCATGCCGACGTCCCGGCCAACCTCGCCGAACGACTCGATTATGACCGAACATACATCCATCATCGGTTAAAGCGGCTCACAGAGCATAATATACTTGAAAACAGGGGGAACGGGGTATACCAAATCAACGAAGACCTCTATTAACGATTCAAACGTTAACAGCGCTATTTGTGCGATAGAGCGCCCACTATCCTCATATCACTTTCAATATACTGGATGGCTTAACTTATATGCCAGTTGTCTTTGGCGTTCGTAAAACCGCAAGACTGCGTAGACCTCCAAGTTACCAAAACTATGGCGCGCCCCTCAGACACCTGATATAGTATATAAAGACTCGACGCCGTCTGTTGGTTCTTGATGGAGTTGAGGACCGATGGGCGCTACAGGCGCGATAGTAAATTTCGGATGGGCGCTGCAGGATTTGAACCCGCGGCAACTTGGTCCGAAGCCAAGCACTCTGTCCAGACTGAGCTAAGCGCCCTCACCAATTCGTTTCCTTCGACCCCGTATAAGTCACTCGGTTTCAGCCTCTTTCGTCACCGATCGACACACCGCGGACAGTCACCCTCGAGTGGTCGATTCCCAGCGGCTGAAAATGACGGGAAAGGGTCTTTGTGTCCGGGTTCCTACCTTCGAATACGCTATGAGAGTGAACGACGCGCCCGTTCCATCGGACGGCAAGTTCGGCGACGAACAGCTCGAGTTGCTCACTGACGACGAGGGGGTCTGGACCGCCGTTCCGGTCGACGCCTCCGGTGAGGAGCGGGTGAGCAAGTGGCTCTCGATCGACGGCGACTCGATCTGTGATCTCGAGGAGTGGCGCTGATCCGCTGTCGGTAGCACAGGAACCGGTATTGTTCGGAGTTCGTTGGACATCCGCCGGCGATCGTACCGTTTAACCGCCAGCGCTGAGCACACCCAGTTGATGACAGCGGGCGAGACGGTACGTGGGCTGGTCGAGTTGACCCGGCCGGTGAACGTAATCGCGGCGAGTGTGTTGACGTTCATCGGCGCGTTCGTCGCTGGCGGGGATCTCGCACAGTTCGACGTGGTGGCGGCAGTCGCCGCAACTGGGTTGGCGGTGGGTGCCGGGAACGCAATCAACGACTACTTCGATCGTGAGATCGACCGGATCAACCAGCCGGATCGGGCGATCCCTCGTGGGGCAGTGAGTCCACGGACAGCGCTGGTGTTCAGTGTCTTTCTCTTCGGAATGGCCGTGGCGCTGGCACTGATGTTGCCGTGGCAGGCGCTCGCCATCGCAGCGATTAACCTCGTCGCGCTCGTCGCGTATACGGAATTCTTCAAGGGGTTGCCCGGCGTGGGAAACGCACTCGTCGCGTATCTGGTCGGGAGCACGTTCCTGTTCGGAGCCGCGGCAGTCGAGCGAATCGAACCGTCGGTCGTCCTCTTCGTGTTGGCGGCGATCGCGACTCTGACACGAGAGATCGTCAAGGATGTCGAGGACGTCGAGGGTGATCGCGAGGAGGGCTTGAACACCCTCCCGATTGCGATCGGCGAACGTCGAGCGCTTCAGGTCGCGGCGGCGTTGCTCGTGGTCGGGGTCCTCGCCAGTCCGGTGCCGTACGTGCTTGGATACTTCGGGATTGCGTACCTCGTTCTCGTGGTCCCTGCCGACGCGATCATGGTGTACGCTGCGTACGAAAGTTTCGACGATCCGACGGCGGGCCAGTCGAAGCTCAAGTACGGAATGTTTCTGGCAGCGCTTGCGTTTGTCGTCGGACGGGCAGTTCTGGCGTTTGGAGTGACCTGATACGGTTTACCGTCCGTATGGGCTGGCATCTCGTGGCGAGAGTTTCATCTGGACTGGTAGCGTTCGGTACCAGTGATCGTTCGAGCGGGTACAGTAATCACCAGTCATCGACATAGCAGTTGGTGTCAACGACGGAATCGGTACGGTCAGTACGATTCGAAATTACCGAGTACAACGGCTCGGTAATCAAAAATACTATAAGCAGGATACGACATTTTCTTACCAGACGTGTACAGGGACGACGGTGTGATTCGTTCGCCACTGCAACTGTGCATGGATGTGAATAATTGGCATGTATGACCTCGTAGATGTCGTTCCTGACGCCGAGATCGATCCGGGAACGAACGTTCTCATCGCGGGCCCACCCATGACCGGGAAACGTCGAATCGCGTTCGACGTCCTAAAAAGCGGCACGAATCGTGGTGACGGGTCGATCATCGTCACGACGAAAGACAGTGCGGAGAAGGTACTCGAAGAGTTTACGGACACGATCGACGCGGACAACGCCAACATCGGCGTCGTCGACTGTGTGACGAAACAGCGGGGAATGGGGACGATCGACGACGATCCACGGATCAAGTACACCTCGTCACCGATCGATATGACGGGGATCGGAATCAAACTCTCCGAGTTTCTCCAGGAGTTCTACGAGGACCGAAACGTAACCGAAAACCGAGTGCTCATGCACTCGGTGTCGACGCTGCTCATGTACTCGGATCTGCAGACGGTTTTTCGGTTCCTTCACGTGTTCACGGGTCGGATCCAGAGTGCGGACGCGCTGGGCGTCTACGTCATCGATTCGACAGCCCACGACACCCAGACGATGAATACGCTCAAGCAGTTGTTCGACGGCATCATCGAAATCGAAGAGAGTGACGGTGACGAGCCAGAGATCACGACTGCTGGACTCTCTATCTAACTGTATCGATTATCGGGTACTCCGCTGACCGTTAGACCGCCGAAAACTTCTCTCTGGGCCACGTACGGCTGCGTATGACGATCGAATCCGACGAAGCGCTTCGAGATGTCCTGTCAGCCGAGACCATCACCGTCGTCGGGTGCTCGAGTACACCGGGGAAAGCAGCCCACGACGTTCCGGCGTATCTTCGCCGGCAGGGGTACGACGTAATTCCGGTCAACCCGTTTGCCGACGAGATTTTCGACCGGTCAGTTCCTAATACGCTTGCGGACGTCGATGAAGATGTCGACATCGTCTGCATCTTCCGCCCAAGCGGGGAGGTCAGCGAAATCGTCGACGATGCACTCGAGCGAGACGACGTCCGGGCGATCTGGACCCAGCAAGGAATTCGTGATGACGAGGCGGCCAAGCGAGCCGAACGCGACGGCCGCAACGTCGTCCAGGATCGATGTATGAAAGTCGAACACCGGCGTCTCTCTGGCTGAGGCCGATTGCTCTCCCACCATCTTGTCGGGATCGGTCGCTGTACCGTGATCGGCCCGTATAGACTCACAGTAGTCCGTATTGGGGGTTCGTACCCACATTCTGTTCGTCTCATCAAGTGGGTACTAGATATGATTACTACTCAAATGAGTAATTTTGATAATTAGGATCACCAGAGATTTATAGCCGACTGTTGGAGGATCTACCAGATGATTCCGATCGACGATTCCCCGATCGTGCGCGATGGAAAGTCACTGATTCTCGCGATGGATCACGGCCTCGAGCACGGACCGGTCGATTTCGAAGAGGTTCCGCAAAAACTCGACCCGTCGACGGTCTTCGAGACGGCAACCCACGATGCGGTCACTGCGATGGCTGTCCAGAAGGGGATCGCCGAGGGGTACTACCCGAGCTACGAGGACGACGTCAACCTCCTGTTGAAGGTCAACGGGACCTCGAACCTCTGGATGGGTGAGTACGACTCGGCGGTCAACTGCTCGGTCGACTACGCGGCCGAGATCGGCGCCGACGCCGTCGGCTTTACCCTCTATGGCGGCTCGAACCACGAGGTCGAGATGGCCGAGGAGTTCCGCAACGTCCAGGAGGACGCCCGCGAACACGATCTCCCCGTCGTCATGTGGTCGTATCCCCGCGGCCAGGGCCTCAAAAACGATACCAAGCCAGAGGTCATCTCCTATGCGACTCGCCTCGGCCTCGAGTTAGGTGCTGACATCGCGAAGGTTAAGTATCCCGGCAGTCCCGACGCGATGGAACACGCCTGTAAGGCCGCCGGCGACATGAAGGTCGTCATGAGCGGAGGGTCCAAAACGTCGGACTACGAGTTCCTCTCGACCGTCGAGGCCGCCGTTCAGGCCGGCGCGAAAGGGCTTGCAGTCGGACGAAACGTCTGGCAGCGCGAGGACCCGACCCGAATCCTCGACGCCCTCGAGAAGGTTATCTACGAGGAAGAACCCGCCGAGGACGCACTCGAGGCAACCGAATAGATGACTGTCGCCGATCCCGACCCCAGGACAGAGGACGATCCGGTCGAGGTCGTCGTTGCCACGATCGCTCGCTCGGCGGTCGAGATCCGTCAGGGGCTGGTCGGTCGACGGAGTGACGCCGATCAGGAGAACCCGAGCGGCGAAACACAGGTCGAGGCTGACGTCTGGGCCGACGAGTTGCTTGCAGACCGTCTGACGTCGATCGACGGCGTCGCCCAGTACGCAAGCGAGGAGCGATCGGAGATCATCGACTGCGAGGACGAGGCCTACTGCGTCGCCGTCGACCCTCTCGACGGCTCCTCGAACCTCAAGTCGAACAACACGATGGGGACGGTGTTTGGCATCTACGACGAACCGCTCCCCGCACCGGGCTCTGCACTCGTCGCGGCGGGGTTCGTCCTCTACGGGCCGATCACGACGATGGCCTACGCCCGTGACGGAACGGTCACGAAGTACGAACTCACCGGCGGTGAGCGGTCCGTCGTCGAGGAGGACGTGACTCTGCCCGACGATCCGCTCGTCTACGGCTTCGGGGGACGTGTCCCTCACTGGAGCGACGACTTCCGAGAGTACGTCCGCGAGATCGAATCTAATCCCGATCACAAGCTACGATACGGCGGTGCGATGATCGGTGACGTCAATCAGGTGCTGACCTACGGCGGGATCTTCGCTTACCCCGCACTCGAGGACAGTCCCCGCGGCAAACTCCGCCTCCAGTTCGAAGGGAACCCGATCGCGTACGTGATCGAGTCGGCCGGCGGCCGCTCCTCGGACGGCACTCAGTCGATCCTCGAGATCGACCCGGAGATCGTCCACGAGCGCGTCCCGCTCCACGTCGGCAACACCGACCTGATCGAGCGCCTCGAGTCAGCACTCGCGTAAGCGATCCGGTCAGTCGACGGTCGCTCCCATTACGGTCTCCGTCCGCCGACCACGCCACGTTCGCGTACATCACTCCGTGTTCCGCAGCCGTCGCGAGGCCGTGTCCGGGTAACTGTGTAGCTACCTCGAGACACTCGGCCTGGGCCGCCTGGTGAAGACAGACCATAACGGCGCTGTATCCCGTGCCGAGGTTCGATCGCCTGGACATGCGTAAATTAAGCACCTGCTACACGCGCTAATCATATATCCTGCTCCATAGAGCTACAGGCTATGCCTCGTTCGTCCCTAACCTCCGACGATTCGTCCGCAGATTCCGAACCAGGCAGCGCAGACGCTGGCGACTCACTGGACTCAACACTGCCCACGACACGCCGGCAATATCTCGCGATAACAGGCGTCGGGCTCTCTGCGGCCGCTGCTGGGTGTGCATCTACCGGTTCCGATGGGGCGACACCGAAGTCCAAATCCTCGGTGACGACCGATGAACCGTCCGACGATCGGGGGATCACCGAGACTGGCACAGAAGGCGACGAAAACGAGACCGCGACCGACGAAGACGAACCGGAAACCGTCGACGACCTCCCCCTCTTCGACGCCCACACACACGTTATCCCGACGGAAGCCCGGGGTCGGGACCCCCTCTTCGCCGAGCAGCTCGTCGAGTGGATGGATACCAACGGCGTCGATCGAGCGGTCGTCCTCGCGTTCGATGCTCCCGAAGCGTATCCGGTCCGAGCGCCGAGCGAGTGGGTGCTCGACGAGGTCGATTCGTACCCCGATCGTCTCGTTCCTTTCTGTACGGTCGATCCGCGAGACGTCGACGAAACGGACGCCGCCGACCGCCTCGAGCACTACATCGGCCGCGGCGCACGTGGATTCGGCGAACTCAAAATGGAGATGGATATCGACGACGACCGCCTCGAACTCCTGTACGAGCTCTGTGCGACCTACGAGTTGCCGATCCTCTTTCACACCGACCGACAGATGTTGCGGGACGAGGTCGGCCTCCCCCGACTCGAGAACGTACTGGCGTCGTATCCCGAGGTCGATTTCGTCGCACACGCTCACGGCTGGTGGTCGCATATGTCCGCGGACGTCGAGGCGCTTGATCTCGGACGGATTCCGGAGGGGCCGATCGAAGCTCCCGGCCGCGTCTGGGAGTTACTCGCGGAGTACGACAACATCTACGGAGACATCTCTACGCTTGGAGGATGGAACGCGCTCACCCGCGACGAAGCGTACGGACAGACGTTCCTCGAGAGACACCACGATCAACTCGTCTTCGGCACCGACTATCTCTTTCCCGGCCACCAGATTCCACACTTTGCCCTGTTCGAACAGTTCGATCTCGAGCTCGATGCGTGGGCGAATATTCGGCATCGAAACATCGAGACCCTGCTACGCTGAACCGTCGTTCGCTGTCCTGATCGACTATCGACGTCGTCGGTCACCCACGACTGAGTCGTGGCTTCCTCTCTGGGAATTGAGCCACGCCTCGGAGGATAGTCGCGTTACGTATTCAGCGATCCTCCGCGTTGAGGTGCTAATCCCGCTGAGCGCGGCCTCGAGTCCACGGTGCGGTCACGTTGACGTAAACGGCCACGCCGACGACGAGCGCCACGTAGAACGCCCACCGCGGCCAGGTTCGCCCGAGAAAGAGAAGGGCCAAGAACAGGACCCAGAGCGCGATCACGACTGCGTCGAGAACGAGGCGGGTGCCGACGCCGAGTGTGTTTACGATGCCATCCGACGCGTCACTCGAGCCGTCCTGTCGATAACCTCCGGTCTCCGTATCCGCTTTTTTTGATTCGGCGGTATCTCGCCTGGTTTCGCCGCTGGTCGGTTCAGGCGTGCGCTCGTTCCCGTCACTGGCCGGCTCCGAACTGTGGGCTGGGCTGGCGGCTTCGGACGCCGAATCGCTCGACCGATCGTCGTGTTTTGCCATGTATCTAGAAGTGATAGCCGTGCTGTTCGGTCAGCCTGTACGCCGACACTCCCCAGACGTAGCTTTGACCCGGCCACCAGGTGCGAGCGTTGTTGAACCCAGCGATGAGAACGTCACCGTCTTCGCCCTCTGGATCGGGATGGTAGCTCACCGAGCCGCTGTCCCCGTCGGTGAGATCCATCTCTCCGCCCCAGCGGATCTGCCCCCGACGACAGAAGTCGTCGGTAAAGCAGGTAACGGCGTCGATCCCCTGAATCTGCCCCGTCGTGTGGCCGGTGAGCGCACCCACCTTCTCGAGTTCCTCATCTCGGGCGATGAGGTCGGCGAGCCCGTACTTGGTGTATTGCCCTCGGACTCGCGCGACCGAGGGGGCAACGATCCGACTCGAGGGGAGTACCCCGCCGTTCGGTTCGACGACCGCGACGTCTTCGATCGGATGGGACTGGACGACGGTTCCTAACTCGAGGGTTTCACCGCTGCCGATCGGAAGCCCGAGCGTCTCGCCGTCGAGCGTCGACATTGATTTAAACGCGTGTTCGGCGGTGGCGAACAACGGCCCATTCGCGTTGGGGTGGTACAATGCGGGGGCCAGCGTCGCCACACTCGACGGCGTCTCACAAGCGAATCCGCTGGGGACGTCTCCGTCGGGAAGCCGCTCCATCAGTCGCGGTTCGGTAAAATCCGGGCCGTCTTCCATCCGCTCGAGGCGAATAATACCCTCCGTGTCGATCGAGACCCCATCGGCGAACTCCTCGATCATCTCGGGAATCGACTGACCCTCGCTGGAGACGCCGATCGAGACGCTCGCGGTCGCGCTGTCGTAGTTACCCGGGACGACGGCGCTGCCGAGATACCCGGTAAATCCGACCCTGGCCAGTAACTCGTTGAGTTCGAACGCTTTCTCGACGGCGGCGTACCACTCGGCCGAAACGGAACGGGTTCGCTCCCGGAGCGAAGACGGATCGTCGGGGTCGTCTCTGACGAGCGCCGTGACGATCGGCACCTCGCCGTCGTCGACGCCGAGAAAGTCCTCGACGCCGAGGAGGTGGGCGACGCCGACGGCGTAGCCACTCGTCGCGACGGTTCGAAGGAACTCGCGACGGTCCATCCCCGACTCGAGGCGGGTACGAAGCGTCGTGAGACGATGGACGAGTCGCTCCATTTGATCCTCAGGTTCGGCGTCGAACCGGCGCTGTCCCCAACTGTGTCTCGGTCGACCAAAGCTAACGTTCACGTACACGGAGAGAGTCGTTCGCTATCCTACTAGGAGGCGAAACTGGGCGAAGGGCGTTCTGCCTGCAACTGCCGCCGGACGTGTCGTCGACGGCCACCGCCGTGACATCGACGGACGTCACTATCGAAGACAGTGACGGTGGTCTGCTTTCGCTCGCGGACGAGCGGCGAGCAGCGTTGGACTGGCCGCTCGAGTACGGTCGGTGTGGATCAGTTCGACGACGAACATATTTGCGGATTGCTGTACCGTGTTACCGCTGAAATCGCAGACGTGTCGCGGGTTCTGCGGTACCGATTGAGAGGAAACCGTATAATAGCTGAACCACTGAACGCAAGCGTTGGTGTACGTCATCCGACAACGATCTATCGTCTCCGTGTTGGTGACCACGGAGGCACGGTCCACTCTCTGGAGGCCCCGCGCCACGCCCGACATCCCCTCTTTCCCCACCGCTCCGATGGGGACCGACCACAGTGATGGAGTCGCGCGGGCCACTCCCCTCTCCGCCCCACGCGCCGCCGACGAGTCGCCCACATCCACGATCCGACGCGACCGCCCTCGATTGGTCCTCGCTGACCGCCAGGTCGCTGACAGAGCAACCATTTTGCCACCGTATCACGGTCCGATCCGCGCTGGGTTTTTGTCTCTCTCCATCGACCAACTGTTATGAACGTTCGAATCGCCGGGGAGGCGACCGACGATGAAGCATCGGCCGTCGCCGCCGCGTTGGCCGAACACGTCGGCGACACCGTCGAAGTGTACGTCGGCGACGACGACGAGCCGGCGGTCGTCCACGAGTTCGACGACGAGTCGGCGAGCCCCTCACCAGCCGACCGGACGGAATCGGAGACCGACGAACTCGAGCCGACCGACCGCGAACGACGGCTTCGTGAGGAAATCGAGGACATCTACGAAGGTGGCCCCGAACGCTACCGGGAACAACTCGAGGAAGGGGAGAAACTGTTCGTCCGCGACCGACTCGAGCTGTGGTTCGGCGACGACGGGAACGAATTGCTCTTCGAGGATGGGCGCTTTGGGGCGTTCGACGACTGGCATCCCGAGGGCGTCGGTGAGGAGACGGACGACCGGCTGCCGGCGGACGGACTCATCACCGGCGCGGCGACGTTCGAGGGGCGGGACGTTCACTTCATGGCCAACGACTACACGGTCAAACGCGGCAGTATGGCCGCAAAGGGCGTCGAGAAGTTCCTCCGAATGCAACAGCGGGCTCTGAAGACCGGTCGGCCGGTGCTCTATCTGATGGACTCCTCGGGCGGTCGAATCGACCAGCAGACCGGCTTCTTCGCCAATCGCGAGGGGATCGGCAAGTACTACTACAACCACTCGATGCTCTCCGGTCGCGTCCCCCAGATCTGCGTGCTCTACGGGCCGTGTATCGCCGGCGCGGCGTACACGCCGGTCTTCGCCGACTTCACGATCATGGTCGAGAACATGTCAGCGATGGCGATTGCCTCGCCACGAATGGTCCAGATGGTGACCGGCGAGGAGATCGACCTCGAGGCGCTGGGCGGCCCCCAGGTCCACGCCCGGGAGTCAGGCTCGGCGGACCTGGTCGCCGAAGACGAAGAACACGCCCGCGAACTCGTCGCGCAGTTGATCACCTACCTCCCGGACAACGCCGACGAGACGCCGCCACGCGGCGAACCGACGCCGCCCGATCGTTCGCCAGCAGGAATCGACGCCGTCGTCCCACAGCACCCAAACGAGGGATACGACGTGCTGGACGTCGTCGAGCGGGTCGTCGATGGCGGCACCTACTTCGAGTTACGCCCCGATTACGGCGCGGAGATCCTCACCGCGTTCGCCCGGATCGACGGCCGCCCGATCGGCATCGTCGCCAATCAACCGGCCCACCGTGCGGGGGCGATCTTCCCCGACGCCGCCGAGAAGGCGGCGGAGTTTATCTGGACGTGTGACGCGTTCAACGTCCCGCTGCTCTACCTCTGTGATACCCCCGGATTCATGGCCGGTTCGCAGGTCGAGACGGAGGGAATCCTCGAGGCGGGCAAGAAGATGATCTACGCGACGTCGTCGGCGACGGTGCCGAAACAGACGGTCGTCGTCCGCAAGGCCTACGGCGCGGGGATCTACGCGATGGGGGGTCCAGCGTACGATCCCGAGAGCGTCATCGGCCTCCCGTCCGGCGAGATCGCAATCATGGGTCCCGAGGCGGCGGTCAACGCCGTCTACGCCCGCAAACTTTCCGAGATCGACGACCCCGAAAAACGGGAGCGACGCGAGCGCGAACTGCGCGAGGAGTACCGCGAGGACATCGACGTCCATCGGATGGCCAGCGAGGTCGTCATCGACGAAATCGTTCCGCCGAGTGAGCTCCGCGAGGAGCTGGCCGCACGCTTTGCGTTCTATGAGGACGTCGAGAAATCACTCCCGCGGAAGAAACACGGCACGGTCATTTAACTCGAGACGCCGCCCTCCCGTATCCCGAGTGGATCGCTCGAGACGAGTTCGTCGACGACCCCGTCGCCGGCGCGGGCGGCGTTTTCGATCGCGAGCGCCAGACTCGCCTCGTTCCCGTCGAAACTCTCCTCGACGGATTCGCCCGGCGACGGTCGGTCGTAGTTCGCGATCGCACGCACGCTCACGTAGCGCTCGAGTAGACCGAATCGCTCGAGTGCGGTCGCCGTCGCGGCGTCTTCCATCTGCGTCGTTACGTAGGGATCGACGCCGTAGCGTTCACAGAGGTGGTCGACCTCCCGCGCGTAGCGCTCGCCGTGCCAGAACTCGTCGCCTGTAACGGTCGTTCCGACGCCGACGATCGGGCCGGTTTCCGGCGCGTCCGGGTACCGGCGCTGGTAGGCGAGCGTTTCGTCGTTCTCGACAAGCGCGACGGATCGGGCACCACGGAGGCCGGTCTCGACGACTCGGTCGTCGAGGTGGGAGACGTAATCGCGGGGCCGGTACGCGAGGAGGTCGATCGTTTCGAATTCGGCGGCGTCACCGTCGTCGGCTCCGGCGACGGACTCCGCACCGCGGTCCCAGCGGTGTTTTCGATCCCAGTCGACGACGACGTCGGCGACCGCGACGGAGCCGAGCGCGGCCGTGGCCGGCGACGCGCCGGCGATTCCACAGGAGACGACGTACGCCGACTCGAGATCGATGGCCGGGTTCGCGAGCAACGCGGTCACGGTCGTGGCCGCGTCGCTCTTGCCGATTCCCGTCGTCGTGATCGCGACCCCGCCCGGTGTGAGATATAGCGGCGTGTCGGCACCCGGAATCTCGTAGGCAGCCTCGAGATCTCGGCGCTCGAGCCAGGGTCGGCGTTCGTCGAGCGGCTCCTCGGCGGCCGCCGGGAGGACGAGCGCGGAGGGCTGGACCGGGTCGTCGGGGTCCGCCGGTCGGGGGGTCGGACGGTCCCGATTGGCGCTCGGGTCGGCCTCGGCCGCGCCACCGGTCGTAGTCGGATCGTCGCTCATGACCACGACCTCGTGGGGTAAACGGAAAGAATTTCGGACCGCCACTCCCTCGGTCGGCCCGTGACCGACGGCGAACGGCTCACGATCGACGACGAGATCCTGGCCAGGGCGCGGATTCACGCCCGGGGCGTCAGCCGCGAGTACGACCTCGAGGTCGACCTCGGGGCCCTCGAGTGGTCGGTCTCGGCGCGGGCGAAACGCCGTGCGGGTGCCTGTCGGTGGAATACACGCCGGGAAGTGGCGACGATCGTCCTCACGCGGCGGGCCTACGAGCGCTACGAGTGGGAGGAGTTCGCCGCGGTCGTCAGACACGAACTCGTCCACGCCTGGGAGTTCCAGCAGTTTGGCGAATCGGGTCACGGTTCCCGCTTTCGCGAGAAGGCTGCGACGCTCGACGCGCCGCGTCACTGCCGGTCGTTCGCCGAGCCGAGATACGTCCTCCGGTGTCTCGAGACCGACTGCGAGTGGACGGCGACGCGCCACCGGGCCTCGAAGCCGGTGACCTCTCCCGGTCGGTACTGGTGTGGCTGTTGTGGCGGCACCTACGAGGTCGAACACGCCGACAGCGGTCGGACGTGGACGACCTCGAGTGGTTACGGCGGCGCGAAGTCGGCACTCGGAGAGGAGTGGTAGTCGCCTGTCGCGACAGCCGCGATCGCCGCCCAGAACCACCGCGAACGGGGTGCGTTCGCGGAACACTTATTCGGCTCAGCGGACCTGTTGTAGCCATGGGAATACTCGACCTGATGCTGGGGAGTTCGGGCCCCGGCGAACAGGGCGTCGAGGGGAAGTCGTACGCACTCCCGAAGGAGACCCACGAGTTCGTCTACCCCGTCGCCGTCAGACGCGAGGAACTCGAGGCGTTCGCGACGTTACTCGAGGCCGAGGCCGACGCACCGTCGTTCGAGGAGAACGTCGACGAGGTCCAGGCGGCTCTCGATTCGGTACTCGAAGACCACGACATCGACGCGGCGGAACTCGCCGACGAACGACGACGACCGCGTCGCGTGGCCGAACCGGTGATCGACCACTGGCTCGACCAGTTCGAGGACGACGCCGACCTCGGCGTCGTCTACGCGCTCCCCGGCACCCGTCCCGCGCTCGTTTCGTTCGTCGGGCTCTGTCGGCGCCGCGACCAGGACGTCGACGATCCGTTCGAACGTCCCGAGTCGTTCTCTCGCGTGACGGCGTTGCTCGATCGACTCGAGGCCGCGACCGACAGTCAGTATCGGGCCGTCGTTCACACGGATCTCTTGGCGGCCAAAGAGCGGTGAGAGATCGGATCAGCGGTCCACGAGAGTCGGAGAGAGGCAGATGCGCGAAGTAACGAACGACTGGACGCCCGTCAGTTGGACTCGCAGATCTCGAGGAAGTTCTCGAAGATTTCGTCGCCTTCCTCGGTATGTGCGACCTCCGGGTGCCACTGGACGCCGTAGAGATCGCGGTCGGTGTCGCTCATCGCCTCGACGTCACAGACGTCGCTTTTCCCGGTCAACTCGAACCCGTCGGGGAGTTCCTTGACTTCGTCGGCGTGGCTCGCCCAGACCCGCGTCTCGGGGTGAAGCGAGCCGGTAAGCGGATCGTCCTCGTCGACGATATCGACGGTGACGTCGGCGTACCCACCATACTCGCCGCCGCCGACGCGACCGCCGAGTTCCTCGGCGATCAGTTGCATGCCGAGACAGATCCCTAACACGGGGAGATCGCTCTCGAGATACGCCGCCGACTTGCCGATGCGATCCATATCCGGTCCACCCGAGAGAACGACACCGTCGGCGTCGACCTCTTCCGGAGCCGTCTCGTTGTCGACCAATTCCGTCTCGACGCCGAGGTCCCGAAGCGCCCGGCGCTCCAGATGCGTAAACTGTCCGTGGTTGTCGACCACGACGATCTTCGTCATTGGCGGCTCCTAGCCGCTCAGGTGGTAAAAACGGTCCGAAAACCGATCCGATCTCTCGGGCTCCGGTACGTTTATCCTCCCGACTGCACATCGATTCGTATGGCAATCGATCGCAACGCGTTCGATCATCCGTCGTGGATCGCCGCAGCCGGAACGGGCGTCGGCTACCTCCTGATTCTCGCCGTGTTGACGCTCGCACTGTTCGTCGTCCCGTGGCTCGTGTTCGCGGCGCTGTGAGGACGAGTCTGGAGTCGGAGACGGCTGAGACGCGACTCGAGGTCGAGCGATCGCGAAAACGCGATTCGAAGCGGAAAACGGAGAGGGTCTAGGCGAACGTCTTGGAGACTTCGTCGGATGCGTCCGAGTCGGCCTGGATCTTCTCCCAGGCGCTACGGAAGTCCTCCATCCTAATCTCGGTTCGGTCGTCGCGGATGGCGAACATCCCCGCTTCGGTGCAGATCGCCTTGATGTCGGCACCGGAGGCTTCGTCCGCTTCGTCCGCGAGTTCGGTGAACTCGACGTCGTCGGCGACGTTCATGCCGCGGGTGTGGATCTCGAAGATGATCTCGCGACCCTCCTGGTTCGGCTTGGGCACCTCGATGAGGCGGTCGAACCGGCCCGGGCGCAAGATCGCACGGTCGAGCATGTCGAAGCGGTTGGTCGCGGCGATGATGCGGATCTCGCCGCGTTCCTCGAAGCCGTCCATCTCGGAGAGGAGTTGCATCATCGTCCGCTGGACCTCTGCGTCGCCCGAGGTCTTCGACTCGGTTCGTTTTGCGGCTATGGCGTCGATCTCGTCGATGAAGATCACCGCGGGTTCGTGCTCGCGGGCGACCTTGAACAGATCACGCACCAGCTTCGCGCCCTCGCCGATGAACTTGTGGACGAGTTCGGAGCCGGCCATCTTGATGAAGGTGGCGTCGGTCTGGTTCGCGACGGCCTTCGCGAGCATCGTCTTGCCCGTCCCCGGCGGGCCGTACAGCAACACGCCGCTCGGCGGATCGATTCCGACGTCGTCGAACATCTCGGGGCTCTCGAGGGGCATTTCGACGGTCTCGCGGACCTCCTGCATCTGCTCTTCGAGGCCGCCGATGTCCTCGTAGCTGACGTCCGGACTCTCGGTGACTTCCATCACGCGAGCGCGCACGTCGGTTTCGTTCGAGAGAGACTTGACGATAGAGAGTGAGTTGTTGACCGCGACGCGCGCGTCCGGTTCGAGTTCCTCGCGCATCTCGTCGGTGACTTCGGTCAGCGCCTCCTGGTTGTTCCCGTGTTGTTTGATAATGACGCCTTCGTCCGTGATCTCCTGGATCGTGGCGACGAACAGCGGGGATTGCTTGAGCTTCTTGTTCTCGTGTGTGAGCCGCTCGAGTTTCTGCTGGTACTTGTTGTTCTCGGCGTTCGCGTCGAGGAGTTTGTCTCGCATCTCCTCGTTTTGCGCCTCGAGGATCTCCAGCCGTTCCTCGAGCGCCTGGATCTTCTCCTGTTGGGACGCCTCGTCCTCGTCGTATGGGAGGTCGACGTCGTCCACAGTGTCGGTCATCACCCAAGCTTTGGGTGTTGGTTCATAAGAGGCTTCGGGTCGAAACGATTCGCCGTGGGAGATAACTCCCAAGCATTAAACGAAACAGTAAATATTATTACCTCGTATTCGGAATAGGTAGACGATGAGTGCTTCAGAGACGTTTCGACAGGACGCCGAGCAACGAGGGACGTGGGACGACGTTCGCGACCTCCCGCCGAGTGCGAAACTCGTCGCGAAGGTCTTAGAGTACAACGAGACGATGACCCAACAGCAGATCGCAGACGAGACGCTTCTCCCCTCGCGGACGGTTCGCTACGCGCTGAATCGCCTCGACGAGGAGAACGTGATCGACTCCCGGTTTTCTTTCTCCGACGCGCGAAAACGCCTCTACACGCTGGATATCGACGCCTAACGCACTCTCCGTTTCTCTCTCGCTTCGGGTGTACAGCTCCGACATCGAGACGCCCCTTTACTTTCGCTCCGGTCGCGGAATCCCTATAGGGGCGACACGCCAATGGAGGGATAGATGACGCGGGTGATACATACGGGCGACACCCACATCGGGTATCAACAGTACAACGCGCCCGAACGACGACGGGATTTCCTCGAGGCGTTCCGGAGCGTTGTCGAGGACGCGGTCGACGACGACGTCGACGCCGTGGTCCACGCGGGTGACCTCTTTCACGACCGCCGGCCGGGGCTGATCGACCTCCAGGGAACCGTCGACGTACTCCGGACGCTCGCCGACGCCGACATTCCGTTCTTGGCAGTCGTCGGCAACCACGAGGGGAAACGCGACGCTCAGTGGCTCGACCTCTTTGCCGACCTCGGCCTCGCGACCAGACTCGGTGCCGAGCCAACGGTGGTCGGTGACGCCGCCTTCTACGGGCTCGACTTCGTTCCCCGGTCGCGACGGGACGACCTCAGCTACGAGTTTGATCCCGTCCCCGAGGAGGCCGATCACGCGACGCTCGTGAGCCACGGCCTGTTCGAGCCGTTCGCCCACGCGGACTGGGACACCGAGACCCTGCTCGAGGACGCGACTGTCGACTTCGACGCCCTCTTGCTCGGGGACAACCACGCCCCCGGCACCGCGGAGGTGCTCGACACCTGGGTCACCTACTGCGGGTCTACCGAACGCGCGAGCGCCAGCGAACGTGAGGGCCGAGGCTACAACATCGTCGAGTTCGCAGACGACGTCGCGATCAGCCGCCGTGGACTCCCCTCGACGCGCGAGTTCGTCTTTGTCGACGTCGAACTCGAGGAGGGCGAGGGCGTCGACCGCGTGCAGGACCGAGTGCGCCAACACGACCTCGCGGAGGCGGTCGTCGTCGTCACGATCGAGGGGGCAGGCCGGCCGATCGCACCCGCGGCGATCGAAGAACTGGCGACCGACCGCGACGCGTTAGTCGCCCGCGTCAACGACCGCCGCGAACTCCCCGACGAGGACGAGGCGGTCACCGTCAGCTTTGCCGATCCGGACGACGCCGTCCGCGAGCGGGTCCGCGAACTCGGGCTGAGCGACGCCGCCCTCGAGATCGATCGCACCGTCCGCGAGGACGAACTCCCGGACTCGAACGTCCGCGAGACGGTCGAACGGCGGGTTCGAGACCTGCTCGAGGACGACGACGCGGCGTTCGACCCGGCACCCGAACGCGACCCGGAGACGGTGACGACCGTCGCGGACCACCTTTCGGGTACGGACGGCGAGAACGGCGACGAACCGGACGCGACCACCGAGCAGAGGGGCGACGACGCCGACCGAGAGGACACTGCCGCCGACGAGGAGGACGACGCCGCGACCGAAGTCGGTTCCCCGGAGGGGAACGATACGACCGAGCAGGCCGAAGAGACAGAACCGGTCGACGAACCGGCGGATGCATCGCTGGGTGATTTCGCGTGAGAGTCGACCGAATCCGCCTGGAGAACTTCAAGTGCTACGGCGACGCCGACCTGCGACTCGAGGACGGCGTCACCGTCGTCCACGGCGTCAACGGCAGCGGCAAGTCGACGCTGCTCGAGGGAGTCTTCTTCGCACTGTACGGCTCGAAGGCGCTCGACGATCGGACGCTCGACGACGTCATCACGATCGGAGAGGACAGCGCGGAGATCGAGGTCTGGTTCACCCACGACGGCCGGGAATACCACGTCGAACGCCGCCTCTCGCTTCGGGGCGACCGGGCGACCACCACGAAGTGTGTCCTCGAGACACCGGATGGGACGATCGAGGGCGCTCGCGACGTTCGTCGGCGAGTGACGGAACTCCTGCGGATGGACGCCGACGCGTTCGTCAACTGCGCGTACGTCCGCCAGGGCGAGGTCAACAAACTCATCCACGCCTCGCCGAGCGAGCGCCAGGACATGATTGACGACCTCCTGCAACTCGGCGCACTCGAGGAGTACCGCGAACGGGCGAGCGATGCCCGTCTCGGCGTCAAAACGGTACTCGACGGCCAACAGGAGGTCCTCGAGGACGTCCGCACGCAGGTCGAACGGAAAGAGGACAAGGAGCTCCACGAGCGACTGAACGGTCTCGAGTCACGACGCAGCGAGATCTCGGAGGAGATCGACCACTACGAGACTCAACGCGAGCAGGCGGAGCAAACGCGCGACGCGGCCGAGGACGTCCTCGAGCGCCACGAGGAGACTCGCGAGGAGATCGCCGACCTCGAGGACGAAATCGAGGAGCTACGGTCGAAGATATCCGAGACGTCCCAGCAGCGTGAGGACGCGAAAGACCGAATCCGGGACCGCGAGGACGAACGCGAGGAGCTGGCCGAGGAACGCGAGAAACGACTGAGCGAGGTCGACCTCGAACGTAGCGACTCCGACGGCGTCGAAGAGCACGTTGCGGACCTCGAGGCTCGCGACGAGGATCTACGGGACGATCTGGAGGAGGTCCGGGTCGCGATCACGAAAGCCAACGGCGAGATCGAGCGACTCCGCGAGGAGGCCGACGATCTCGAGTCCCAGGCGACCGAGGCCCGCGCGGACGCCGACGACCTCGGCGAACGGATCGACAGCGACGAAGACGACATCGCGGACCGCGAGGAGAAACTCGACGAACTCGACGACGAGGTCCAGTCGATACGCGAACGGTTCGATGCAGCGCCCATCGAGTTCGGCGACGCCGCCGCCCATCTCGCGGAACTCGAGACCGTACGAGAGGGACTGACCGACGAGATCGGCGACGTCACTGCCGACATCAGAGCCGCCGAGAACGCCATCGACGAGGGCGAACGACTCCTCGAGGAGGGGAAGTGTCCCGAGTGTGGCCAACCCGTGACGGACTCGCCACACGTCGACGTACTCGAAGACAGACGCGAGGAACTCGAGACGCTCGAACAACGCCTCGAGGAACTCGAGACCGAACGCGAAGAGCTCGACGAGCGGATCGAACGTGCCGAGGACCGCCGCGAGGACGAGCGCCGCGTCGACCGGCTCGAGGACAACCGCGATACCGTCACACAGTTACTCGAAGAGAAACGCGAGACGCTCGCGGAGCGCCGAGAGCAGCGTCTGCAACTGCTCGAAGACGCCGACGAGTACGAGGCCGACGCCGACGCGAAACGCGAGGAGGCCGGCGACCACGAGGACGACCTCGCCGAGAAGCGGGCCCAACTCGGCGAAATCAACGGCGAGCGAAGCGAGATCAAGGACACACTGGAGTCACTGCGTCGTATCGAGGATATCGACGACAGACGCGACGATCTCGAGACCGAGATCGAGAACCTCCGCGAACGCCGACAGGACTGGCAGCAGTTGAACGACGAGCGCCGCGAGACGCTTTCGAGCAAACGCGAGCGCAAACGCGACCTCGAGTCCGAGTTCGACGAGAGGCGGGTCCAGACGGCCCGTGAAGACAAGCAAAACGCCGACCACTACCTCGAGCAAGTCGACGAGAAGCTCGTGGAGCTCGAGGAGCGACACGACGACGTCCAGAACGCCATCGGGGCGGTCGAGAACGAACTCGAGGAGCTCGAGCGGCTTCGCGACCGCCTCGAGCGCCTCCAACACCGGGCGGACCGACTCGAGTCGTTGTACGAGGAAGCACAGACGCTGCAGACGACGTACGGGGATCTTCGGGCGGAACTTCGCCAGCGCAACGTCGAGACGCTCGAGCGGCTGCTCAACGAGACGTTCGACCTGGTCTACCGGAACGACTCGTACGCCTCGATCGATCTGGACGGCGACTACCGGTTGACCGTGTATCAGAAAGACGGCGAGTGTCTCGACCCCGAGCAGCTATCCGGCGGCGAGCGGGCGCTGTTCAACTTGAGCCTGCGGTGTGCGATCTATCGCCTGCTCGCTGAAGGCGTCGAGGGGGCTGCGCCGATGCCGCCGTTGATCCTCGACGAGCCGACGGTCTTTCTCGACTCGGGCCACGTCACCCAGCTCATCGCACTCGTCGAATCGATGCGGGAACTCGGGGTCGAACAGATCGTCGTCGTCAGCCACGACGAGGAACTCGTCGGGGCGGCGGACTCGCTGGTCCGCGTCGAGAAAGACGCCACGTCGAATCGGTCACGCCTCGAGCGTGGTGGGCCCCCGGAAGCGGCGCTGCTTGCGCCGGAGTAGCAGTCGAAATCGGAGTCTGGTGGCTTACGGTTCGCCTTCGATGCGGGTCACCGGTTGGCTGGCGCGGTCGCCCGTATCCAGTATCGACTCGAGGGCAGTCTCACATCGTTCGGTGAGTCGGTATCCGCGTTCGCCGCTGACGTCCGTCTCCTCGAGCAAGTCGGCCGAGGTCAACACTGTCAGTCGACCGTGAAGGTCGCTCTCACAGCGGTCGTAGCTGTCGAGTAACGTTTTCACCCGAAGTGGACCGCGATCGTCGAGTTCGAGGAGCAAGCCGAGTGTCTCCTCGTCGTGGACGGTCGTGAGGAACGTCCGAACGGGTTCGGAGATGGTCCATGCTGTGGCCTCGAGTGTGCCAGTCCCGTCGATCGACTCGAGTCGGTCGTTTTGGACGTAACACTCGTTTCCGTTCTGTGGGTCACGAACGAGACTCGCGTATTCGGATCGTTTAAGCAACAGGTACCGCTTGCCGGTGTCGTCCTGGACGGTTTTCATGAATGGTCGGTGTCGTCCGGTGTGTACCCTTCGGAGACGTCCCTTGAAGTCGTTTCGGAGCGTGACAGATCGGATTCATTTTCGTCGCCGTCCGTCCTCGGTTCGTCCCGGCCGTCAGTGGAACGCGAGTCGTCCTGTGACGCTCGGTAGTTCCTGTAACGGCGGTGTGCCATCCCGAACAGGAGAACGCCACCGACCAACAGCGCGATCGCGTGGTTCGAAATCCCGTGGAAGATCAGAAAAATGACACCGAGTGAGACGGCGAAGACCGCCGCGTTGACGACGAGAACGATCGCCCAGAACGTTCGCTTGAGCTCCGCCGGCACGTCGGAGGTATCGATCGACGGCTCGTGTGGGTTTCCCGATCCGATACCGAAATCCGACTTCAGGTCCTCGGTGAGCGTCGATCCGGCGTCTTCGGTCTCGACGCGCGGTATCGTGAGCGAGTCACTGTTGGGATCCCGGAACTCGGCCTCCGGGTCGTACTCGTCCGGCTCGTTCTCGGACCGTTCGTCGATCACGTCCGAACGGAGGGGAACCAGGAGCAAAAGGATTCGCGTTTCAGCTGATACGGTTGCCGTCGACGTACGGGGGGCGACGGCGCTCGAGACGTTCAGGCGAGATCCGCGAGCGTGAGCGTCTGGGACGTCTCGACCCAGGCAAGTGGGTTCTCGGCATCGTAGAAGACGACGCCGTCGTCAATCTCGTAGCACTCGATCGTGGCGGTTCCCTCGGGGACGGTTCCTCGCTCGCTCCGATCCATCACGTCGTCGTCGTTCAGGGAAGACACATCAGACACCAGTTCATGCTATGTGTTACCATATTATATGTCTTTTTGCTCACGGCATATCACGTTCGAACGACGAACGGGCACTGAGCGTGACCCATTACAGTCGGATTGCAGGGGTTTTTATCCGGGGGTTGCAAAGTCGAATATCATGACTGAGGCGGGCCAGACCGGTCTCGCGGAGTTCGCCGCGGAGCCTGAAGACCGGCCGGACAAGGAGGCAGTCGCCGTCGCCGGAAACGGTGGATCGAACGCCGCTGACGTGATCGACGTCGTCGCTGAGACCCTTCCCGAACCCGAGGGTGAACTCGAGCTGGCCGTGATGCAGGTCGACTACACGGTTGCAGGTTATGGCGACGAGGAACGGCCGATCATGCACGTGTTCGGTCGAACCACAGACGGCGAACTTGAGCACGTGCAGGTCGTCGGCTTCGAACCCTACTTCTATGCGCCGACGAGCACGCTCGAGCGTCCGCCCGAGGAGGAGTACGACCGGATCACGAGAAGCGAAGCGGAAGACGAGAACGGCAAGCCCTACGAGAGTATCCGTGGGGAGAAGCTTACGAAGATCTTCGGCCAGACGCCACGGGACGTCGGACAGATCCGTGACGACTTCGAACACTACGAAGCGGACATTCTCTTTCCGAACCGTTTTCTGATCGACAAGGACGTCAGAAGCGGGGTTCGCGTTCCGGAACGACGCGCCGACGACGATTCGCTCGTCGTCCCCCACGACGAAGTCGAATCCGTGGACGTCGATGCCGACCCACGCGTCCTGACGTTCGACATCGAGGTCGAGGACCGCCACGGCTTCCCCGAGGACGGCGAGGAACCGATCGTCTGTCTTACCAGCCACGACTCTTACCGTGACGAGTACGTCATGTGGGTCTGTGCGGCAGGCGATGGGGATGGCGACATCCCCGACGAGATCACCGAGTACGAGCCGATCGAGGGCGACATCGACCACGCGGTTCGGGCCTTCGACGCGGAAGAAGCCATGCTCGAGGCGTTCATCGAGTATATCGAAGAAACCGATCCAGACGTCACCTGCGGGTGGAATTTCGAGGATTTCGACGCACCCTACCTCCTGGATCGCCTCGAGGAGCTACAGGGGCCACACCACGACTACGATCTCTCGATCGATCGTCTCTCTCGTGTCGACGAGGTCTGGCGGAGCAACTGGGGCGGGCCCGACATCAAAGGCCGAGTCGTCTTCGACCTGCTGTATGGCTACCAGCGGATGGTGTTCTCGGAACTGGACTCCTACCGTCTCGACGCCGTCGGCGAGAGCGAACTCGGCGTCGGCAAGGAACGCTACACCGGCGACATCGGCGACCTCTGGGAGGACGATCCGACGCAGTTGCTCGAGTACAACCTTCGGGACGTCGAACTCTGTGTCGAACTCGACCGCCAGCAGTCGATCATCCCGTTCTGGGACGAGGTGCGCGCGTTCGTCGGCTGCAAGTTAGAAGACGCCCCGACGCCCGGCGACGCGGTCGACATGTACGTCCTCCACCAGGCGTACGGACAGTTCGCACTGCCCTCGAAGGGCCAGCAAGATGCAGGCGAGGAGTACGAGGGTGGAGCCGTCTTCGAGCCGATCACTGGCGTCAAGGAGAACGTCACCGTCCTGGACCTGAAGTCGCTGTACCCGATGTGTATGGTGACGATCAACGCCTCACCGGAGACGAAAGTCGATCCCGAGGCGTACGGTGGCGAGACCTACGAAGCGCCGACGGGGACTCACTTCCAGAAAGAACCCGACGGCGTGAACCGCCAGATGATCGAGGAACTGCTCGCCGAGCGCGAAGAGAAGAAAGAGCTTCGGAACCAGTACGAGCCCGGCACTCCCGAGTACGAGCAGTACGACCGCCAGCAGGGTGCAGTGAAGGTTATCATGAACTCGCTCTACGGTGTGTCAGGTTGGGAACAGTTCAGACTATACGATAAGGAAGCGGCATCGGCTATTACGGCCACTGGCCGTGAAGTAATCGAGTTTACGGAAACTGCCGCAAACGAACTGAACTATCAGGTTGCATATGGAGATACCGACAGCGTCATGCTCGAGCTCGGTCCCGGCGTTCCCAAAGAAGACGCCCTCGAGCAATCGTTCGAGATCGAGGAACACATCAACGGCCGGTACGACGACTTCGCCCGCGAGGATCTAAACGCAGAACGCCATCGGTTCCAGATCGAATTCGAGAAGCTCTACCGGCGGTTCTTCCAGGCCGGCAAGAAGAAACGCTACGCCGGCCACATCACCTGGAAGGAGGGCAAGGACGTCGACACCGTCGACATTGTCGGCTTCGAGTACCAGCGCTCGGACATTGCCCCGATCACCAAGGAAGTCCAGCACGAGGTCATCGAGATGGTCGTCAAGGAAGGCGACGTCGAAGGGGCAAAGGAGTACCTCAACGGCGTCATCCAGGACGTCCTCGCAGGCGACGTGAGCCTCGAGGAGATCGCTATCCCGGGGGGGATCGGCAAACGTCTCGACAACTACGACACCGACACGGCCCAGGTTCGCGGCGCGAAGTACGCGAACCTCCTGTTGGGCACCAACTTCCAGCGGGGGAGCAAACCGAAGCGCCTCTATCTCGACCGGGTCGATCCTGCGTTCTTCCGCCGGATGGAAAACGAGGAGGGATTCGACCCACAGCACGATCACCTCTACGGCGCGTTCAAACGCGACCCCGACGTGATCTGTTTCGAGTACGACGACCAGATCCCCGACGGGTTCGAGATCGACTACGACAAAATGCTCGAGAAGACCCTCAAAGGGCCGATAGAGCGCATCCTCGAGGCACTCGGCGTCTCCTGGGAGGAGGTCAAATCGGGTCAGGAACAGACTGGCCTCGACAGTTTCATGTAGTGAGAGTTCCGCGAAACGACGCCCCGAGAGACGGGGAATCGGGATCGCCGTCGCCGAGGACAAGATTCGGGACAGCCGACGAGCGAGAGCGAACGGTCGGCTTGCGACGACGTCACCCTCGTGTTCAACCGAGAGATTTGTCGGGTGAGACTAATTGAAAGTACGACATGAAAGTGACAAGAGCGATAGCTATCGACGCTGTTCAGTTCCCTTAAGAGGAACTATTTTTCCGTGTTGCGGAATATTTCGCCCGTTCGCCAGAACGAATATTTCGCATTCGAGACCGTATCCAGTTGGATACGAAACCGTTATGAGTCGGACGACCCACCCTTCATATGACAGAGTACTATGGCACGTCTCGAACTACGCAACCTGCACGCGGAAGTGGCTGAGGGCGACGAGAAGATTCTCGAGGGTGTCGACCTCGAGGTCGAATCGGGCGAGATCCACGCCCTGATGGGGCCGAACGGCTCCGGCAAGTCGACGACCGCAAAGGTCATCGCCGGACATCCCGCTTACGAGGTCACCGACGGCGAGGTCTTGGTCCATCTCGAGGACGACGAGTTCGGTGACGAGATCGAGATCGACGAGGACCAGCGAACCTGGAACCTGCTGGATCTCGAGCCCAACGAACGTGCCGCACTCGGCGTCTTCCTCGGGTTCCAGTATCCCGCGGAGATCGAAGGTGTCACGATGACGAACTTCCTCCGGACGGCGCTCAACGCCAAGATCGAAGAACGCGAGGAACTCTTCGAGGAAGACGACGGCGAAGCCGACGAAGACGACGAGGGATTCGAGAGTTCGCCGATGGAGGGCCCCGCGGACGACGGCGAGGTCGGCGTCGCCGAGTTCCAGGAGATTCTCCAGGAGAAGATGGAGCAACTCGACATGGACGAGAAGTTCGCCCGCCGATACCTCAACGCGGGCTTTTCCGGCGGCGAGAAAAAGCAGAACGAGGTCCTCCAGGCCGCCATCCTCGAGCCGTCGGTCGCCGTCTTAGACGAGATCGACTCCGGGCTGGACATCGACCGACTCCAAGACGTCTCGAACGGCATCAACGCCCTTCGCGACGAGCAGGGCACCGGCATTCTCCAGATTACCCACTACCAGCGTATTCTCGACTACGTCGAGCCCGATCACGTCCACGTGATGCTCGACGGCCAGATCGCCAAAAGTGGCGGTCCCGAACTCGCCGAGGAGTTAGAGGACAAGGGGTACGACTGGGTTCGCGAAGAGGTCTACGGCACGGCGTAACCAAATTCAGCTAGAACAACGGTAATAACCCTACAGCCGTAACCACATACACAATCACATTATGAGTTCCGAACAAGACCACCTCAAAGAAACCGACACTGAAGCCCGGTTCGAGTTCAAGAAAGAGGAGAACGCCGCGGTGCGCTCCGAGAAGGG
>NZ_VTAW01000027.1 GCF_008245225.1 Natrialba swarupiae | reverse complement strand
ATCGACAGTGTACTTCTTTCGGCTCATTCCTAGAGATACGTGCCCAGAGGATATAACCTAGCTGTCCACGGTTGGGAGGGTACTAGGGGAGACAGGCGACTCGAATCACGTTCGGTTGCCTAAACCGACGTGCGCAGTATGATCAACACGTGACGCGTCACGTCACCGTCGCCAGCGTCGGGGACTCTCTCTCTACACGGCGATAAACGGAAGATTGGCGGGGAACCGGTCTCAGTCTGTGAGTCCACCATGATATCGGGACGACGACGCAATCGGGGCGCAGCCGAGTACACCGCTGGAACCGGGTGCCCGGGAGGTCACGGATCGGTGGCGACAGCGGTCGTCTGTGTGCAATCGTCGCTCAAACGACGTGGCCGCCTCGAGTGATGGTGTCCTTCCAAATAAATCAAATAATGCTATATCGATAATGTGTCTGTACTCTTCATTCGGCGGGAGTGATTCAGGGCTCGTTCCGAACGCGGTCGAAAGCGCACCCATTCGGGGCACCGGCTCTCGATACTGCCGAACAGAGATCGATCGGTAAGCGACCGTCCTCAGGTACACCGCCGTGACCGAACGCCTGAACGTCGAACTGGACGCCGAACGTCGAGACGGGACTTCGTAGAATCAATCGAGCGGAGAGAACAGAATCGATCAGTGCGTGGCCGTCCGAACGTCGTCTACGTGATACAGATCCTCCTTGAGTCCTTCGCCCTCGCAGTCTTCGTTCGGGCAGTCGTAGTGCCACCCGTCCTGGGTCGCATCCCGCTCGCGGAATCTGTCACCGCAGAGCTGACAGAATAGTTCTCCGTTCTTACAGGTGTCCCGGTGTAACTCGAGGGCCAGCTCGGTCTGAAACGACTGGTTGCAGTTACGACAGGTGTGCATATGTCGTCTGACGCCAGCATCCCCCAAAACTGCTTGGGTTTGTTTATTCCGCCGTGAACGTCGGTGATCTGGCCCTGCTACGGCGATTCGGGTATCGCCGAACGAGAATCTCCCAGCAGGTTCTCGGACTCGAGTCGACGGTTCGTTGCGTGTCAGGTTCGGTCGAACTGACCCCGCGGCGTATCCGGTGACACGCTATGGCAGAATACAAACAGTATGCTGACAGTCCCAGGCTACTCGTCGCGGCCGAGGATTCCGCGCTCGGTCATCTTCGCGGGGTCGAGCACCTCGTCGGCCTCCTCGGCGTCGAGATAATCCTTCTCGAGGGCGACTTCGCGGACCGTCTTGTCCTCTTTGATCGCGGTCTTCGCGACCTCACTGGCTTTGTCGTAGCCGATGTGGACGTTCAGCGAGGTGGCCATCGCCATCGACTGTTCGACGCGCTCTGTGCAGTACTCCTCGTTAGCCTCGAGCGGGTCGACGAAGCGGTCGGCGAAGACGGTACTCGCGTTCGAGATGAGTTCTGCGGACTCGAGGAAGTTGTGCGCGAGGACGGGCTTGTAGAGGTTGAGGTCGATCTGACCCTCGGCGGCACCAGCCGAAACCGCAGCGTCGTTGCCGACGACCTGCTTGTGGACCTGATTGACGGCTTCGGCGACGACGGGGTTGATCTTGCCGGGCATGATCGACGAACCCGGCTGGTTCTCGGGTTGTTCGATCTCGCCGAGGCCGTTTCGCGGACCGGACGCGAGCAGTCGGAGGTCGTTGGCGATCTTGTTCAGCGAGCCCGCAACCACCCGGAGGGCCCCGTGGGCTTCCGACATCGCGTCGTGGGCCGCCTGGGCCTCGAAGTGGTTGTCGGCCTCGCGAAACTGGACGCCAGTCTCTTTGGTGATGTACTCTGCGGCGCGGCCGGGGAACTCCTCGTGGGTGTTGAGTCCGGTGCCGGTCGCGGTGCCGCCGAGGGCGAGTTCTGCGAGGTGTTCGCGGACCTTGTCGACGCGGGCCAGCCCCTTCTCGACCTGCGTGCGGTAACCCGAGAACTCTTGACCGAGCGTGACCGGCGTCGCGTCCTGGAGGTGCGTGCGGCCGGTTTTGACGACGTCGTCGAACTCACCCTCTTTCTGCTCGAGCGACTCGCGGAGGGTATCCAGCGCGGGAATGACGTCCTTCTCGACGGCCTCGAGGGAGGCGACGTGCATCGCGGTCGGGATGACGTCGTTCGACGACTGGCCGTAGTTGACGTGGTCGTTCGGGTGGACGACGCGGTCGCCGATATCCGCGCCCATGATCTCGGCAGCGCGGTTGGCGATGACTTCGTTCGCGTTCATGTTCGAGGACGTCCCGGAGCCGGTCTGGAAGACGTCGACCGGGAACTGGTCGTCGTGTTCGCCGGCGATGACCTCGTCGGCCGCTTCGATGATCGCCTCGGCGACGTCGTCGTCGATCAGCCCGAGATCGCGGTTCGCCTGTGCCGCCGCCTTCTTTACGACGCCGAGTGCACGGACGAACCGTCGCCCGAAGGAGATTCCCGAGATGGGGAAGTTCTCGATGGCACGTTGCGTCTGTGCCCCCCAGTAGGCGTCCGTCGGAACGCGCATCTCGCCGAGACTGTCCGCTTCGATTCGATAATCGTCTTCGTCACTCATAGTCGGAGGCTCACGGTGGGTGGGGTAAAATCCACCGAAACGACCACGTCAGGTGTCGACGTTCACACGGGTTTGACGCGTCTCGTACGGACTACTGGACCGGTCGCCGGTGGGTCTGCAAAACGGGACGCGTGCCCACCGGCACCGACGGACGACAGACCGTCTCAGGTGAAATCGACGGAGAGTCCGACGTCGTCAGACTGCGCCCGTTCCCGAAGCGCCGACTGCAGACGCGTTCGACCGACCCCGTTAGCCTCTCGTGCGTCCTCGAGGTCGATATCGTAGATCGTCGGCGTCGCCCAGTAGAACGTGCGCGAACTGGCAGTGTCGATCACGAGCGAGGCGAGACCGAGGCGACGCTGAAAGATCGATCGGCGCGTCGAGACCGTCTGGATCCGGTAGTACGGGATCACGGTGGTCCGTCGTCGCCAGAACCCGCGTCGAACGACGAGGTGGTCCTCGCCGACGTAATACCCCAGGTTCACGTACCGCAAGTGAGCGGCAGGCGGAACGACGAGGAAGACGACCGCGGCGAGATACCACCGCTCGAGGGGTGTCGCCCAGGCGGTTCCGAACGCGACTGCGACGATGGCCGCCGCGATCAGCGAGTAGCGGACGAGATACCTGCGCCGAGCGATGGAGGGTGGGGTGTGGAATCTCGGTCGTTCGACGCCGGTGAGATTTTCGGTAAAGGCGTACACTCGTCTTCGATCGGCCAGCGGAACGGCCGACTGGCTCCCGGATCCGCTGTCGGGCCCGTATCCCGCGGTTTCGACCCAGAGACCCGCGTATTCGATGAGCCGCTGAACCGGGTTGGCGGTGACCGTCACGGACTGGACCTTCTCGACGGGGATCGATCCGCTGTAGCGCTGGAGGAGTCCCCGTTCGTAGACGAAGTCCTCGTCGATCCGTCCGAGTTGGAAGTCGTAGTACGTCGCGAACGTGTACGCGACACTCAACAGGTACGTGATCACGAGCCCGTTGACCATCGAGACGATCGTGAGCACGCCGTAGCTGCCCGTCGTCCCGTTTTCGAGATCCTCGGGGCCGCCGACGGGTTGGGCGATCGTAACGAGAACGTCGAGGATCGTGTCCGTCGCGAGAAAGAAGACGAACAGCACTGCGGCGACCGCTGCGGGTCGAAAAGACGTAAACGAGTACAGCAGCAGTTCCCTCGCCTCGAGGTCGAACAGCCGTCGACGGCGGGATTCGTACGTCCGCGAGTCGGATTCGGATATCTGGGGACCGGATTCGGCCGTCGCTGTCCCGTCGGCGCGTTCGAAGTCCGGATCCGAAGCCGACTCTTCGCCGGGCGTTCCGGCCACGGAATCGTCGGGAAGCGGTGACTCGCCGGATTCGACCGCATCGGAGTCGGTGTCGGCTCGCCGGCGACGGCGTTCCGTCGCCTCGGCGGTTCGTCGTCGGATCTGGTGTTGCAGGCGATTCGCTTCGCTTTCGCTGACGAACCGAAGAGTCGCCTCGGTGTTTCCGCCGCCTGCGGTTTCGATCGAGACGACGGCGAGTCCCAGCAACCGCTGGACGACGCCACGGGCGATGTCGACGTTCTGAATTCGACCGTAGGGAATCTCCCGGGACCGACGGGAGAAGACGCCCGAACGGACGTCGAACGTGTCGGGCGTGATCCCGTACTCGAAGCGGTAGTAGTACACGAGAGCGTAGGTGGTGCCCAGGAGCAATCCGAGCGGCACGAGCACGAACACCCAGGAGTACTCGACGACGTCGACGATTCCAGAGAGAAAGACGACGAGGAAGAACGGAATCGTCACCCACGTGATCGCCTGCTGGATCACCATCGTCACTGCACTGAGTGGGTGGAGTCGATTCATGTTAGACGGCGTCGTCGGCTTCGCTCTCGACGGCGAGTTCGCGGAGCGTATCCTGTAAATCCCGCGCACGATCCGGCGTGAGCCCAGGGATCCGAACGTCTGCGTTTCGGGAACCGGCAGTGTAGACGACCACACTCGAGAGACCGAGTAGACGCTCGATGGGGCCAAACTGCGTGTCGACGTGCTGGACGCGAACGAACGGCACCGCAGTCTCGACGAACGTGATCACGCCGCGCTCGAGGTAGAGTGCGTCGGACTGAAGTTCGAATCGCCAGGCCTGGTAGAGACGAATCGCGTAACCGGCCGCGATCGCGATTCCGGCGACGACGATCACCCCGAGAGCGACGGAGGGGACGTCGACGAATAGCCGGCTCACGACGGCGATGATCGCGCCGAGGACGACCACCGCGATCGCCCACTGTGCGATCCAGAGCAGCCGGATCCGCGGATGA
Source organism: Natrialba swarupiae (assembly GCF_008245225.1). Lineage (GTDB taxonomy): Archaea > Halobacteriota > Halobacteria > Halobacteriales > Natrialbaceae > Natrarchaeobius > Natrarchaeobius swarupiae. Next base: position 43,814 of record NZ_VTAW01000027.1, on the reverse strand, counting down.
AGCGATTCCATACGAGTATCGTATCAGGAGCGAAGAATAAACCTGCGGTTCCGTTCAGCCCGTGAGACGCCTCGAACTCCGGTTCGAACCGTCGTTTCGTATCGGGGAATCGAAACGTCTCGCGAACGAGCCACTGGCTACGTTCCCTCCTCGTACTCCTCGGGCGTGTACGTCGAAAGCTCGAGCGCGTGGATATCCGTCGTCATGTGGCCGTCGAGGGCGTCGTACACCGTCTGATGTTGTTGGACCAGCGGGAGTCCCTCGAACGCGGGCGAGACGACCGTCGCCGCGAGGTGGTCGTCGTCGTGCTCGTCGCGGGCGTGCGTGACTGTCGCATCGGCGTCCTCGAGTTCCGACTCGATGAGCGCTTCGACGTCGTCGAGGTTCATACCGGATCGAACGTGCGCTCGCGGCAAAAACGCCGCGGTCTGTCTGCGTCGACCACATCCGTGCGATATCACGCTTCGTCTCCCCTGCTCGAGAGACGGGCGTTGCGTTTATGATGTCGTAGCCCCCGCTGATGAGCATGTCACTGGCAGCAGCAACTCGACGCGCCGTCGACGAGCATCCGTTTCTCGTCGCGGCGCTTCGCGCCGACGTCGTCAACTACACCGCCGCTGCCCGGTTTCTCGCGGTCGACGGCGAGACGGACGCGGTCGCGACGGCCCTCCGACGATACGCATCGGAACTCCCGGCGTACGAGACGTCGCCACGAGAGGCTCGCGTTCGGATGGAAAGTGGCGTCGGGCCCGTCGATCCAGAAACCGACGACGCACTCGTCTCCGTCGGCGGTGTCTCCCTCGGGGCAGACGGCGGGGATCGGACGGCGATCGTCGCCACTGGCGAGGTCGACGCGGCGGCGCTCGGAGACGCGCTCAAGCGTCTCACACTCGAGGGGATCGATCCGGGAACGGCGGCCGTCGGTGACGGGACGATGATCGTCGTCGTCGAGCGTCTCGAGGGCGCAAACGCCGTTCGCGCGGTCGAACGAGCGCTCGAGAACTCGATTCGAGAGAGTCCACAGTGAGTTTATTTGCGTCGAAACCGATCGTTCATTCGAGATGTCATCGTCGACTCACGATCTCGAACCGCCGGAGGCGACTGTAGACGATTTTTTCGTTCTCGACGATCCGAACTTCCATCCCGAAACGGTCGCCGTCGTGACCGGGGCGGCCTCGGGGATCGGCCAGTCGCTGTCGACCGCGCTCGCGCTGAACGGGCTGACCGTCGTCGGTGCCGACGTCGACGAGGAGGGCCTCGAGGAAACCGCGGCCATCGTCGACTCGTTCGATCGCGATGGCCAGTATCGCTCCGTCCCGACGGACCTGACCGACGGCGACGACGTGGCAACACTCGTCACGGCCGCGGCCGAGGAGGGGGACCTCTCGTTCGTCGCCAACGTCGCCGGCATCCAACACATCGATCCACTCGAGTCGTATCCGATCGAACAGTACGATCTGCTGCAGTCGGTGATGGTCAGAGCACCGTTCTTGCTCGCCAAGCATGCAATATCACACATCCGGGAGTGTGGTGACGGAACTGGCGCGATCGCGAACATGTCCTCGGTTCACGGACACGACGCGACGACCGATAAGGCGGCGTACATCACGGCCAAACATGCGATCAACGGGTTGACGAAGTCGATCGCCGCGGAGGGCAACGGCGACGTCCGGAGCTTCAGCGTCAGCGTCGGCTACGTGCTGACGTCCCTGATGGCAGACCAGATTGCGGATACGGCCGAGAAACGCGGGATCTCCGAGCAGGCGGTGCTCGAGGACGTGATGCTCGGGCCGGCCCAGACGAAAGAGATGATGACGCCGGCGGAGGTGGCGAACCTGTTCGTCTTCGGCTTCTCCAGGCACGCAAACCATCTGAACGGGGGAGACCTCCTGTTCGATGGGGGCTACACGACGACCTACGAGTGAGAATCGATGACCGGACGACTGAACGAAGACGGGACGAACGAACGATGACGGGACGAACGGGCGAACGATGACAGAACAGGCGAACGAACGAAGACGGGACGAACGAGCAAACGATGACAGAACAGGCGAACGAAGACGAGACGAACGAGCAAACGATGACGGACGACGATCGGACGCAGGTGGCGATCGCGTGTCAGGGCGGTGGCAGTCACACGGCTTTCACCGCCGGCGTCCTCCGAACGCTGCTGTCGGAACTCGACTGGACCGAGGAGTTCGAACTGGTCGGCATTAGCGGCACCTCCGGCGGTGCGTTCAACGCCCTCGCCGTCTGGTACGGACTCGTCACCGACGACGAGGCCGCCGCAATCGACGCCCTCGATGGGGTCTGGGAGGACCTCGCCGCGCGAGGTTATCCCGACCGGATGATCAACCAGTGGGTGTCACTGTACTCGCGATTCCAGAGCGAAGGCCTGGCCGTTCCCCACGTCAGCCCCTACTGCTCGCCGGCCGCAGACTGGGGCCAAGAGCGCATCGTGGAGGTCCTCGAGCGACACGTTCGGTTCGACGAGATTCCGGAACTCTGTGCGTACGAGGAGCCGGAACTCGTCGTCGGTGCGGTCAACGTCAACGACGGCACCTTCGAGACGTTTACCAACGAGGACGTCACTCCCGACGCAGTGCTCGCCTCCGCGGCGATTCCGACGCTCTTTGAAGCGGTCGAGATCGACGGTCGGGGCTACTGGGATGGACTGTTCTCGCAGAACCCGCCGGTCAAGGATCTCATGTCGGTTCCCGGCGAACGGACGCCGGAGGAACTCTGGGTCGTACAGATCAACCCACAGCACAGAGAGCGAACGCCGACGAAACTGTCGGCGATCAGCGACAGACGAAACGAACTCGGCGGGAACATCTCGCTGAATCAGGAACTCCGGATGATCGAGCGGATCAACGAGTGGATCGAGGACGGCTACTTCGACCATCCCGAGTACACGACGACGAACGTGCGTCGAATCCAACTCGAGGGGTATCACTACGCGAGCAAGACGAATCGGGACGCCGACTTCATCGCGGAACTGATCGAACGGGGTCAGTCGGCGGCGGCGGCGTTTCTCGACGGCCGCGAACCTGACGCGATCGACGACGCCGGGTCGTGACCGATACGGCTGATTCGCGGTCGATGAGACTGGGCCGTGGTCGATACGACTGGGTCGTGGTCGATATGACTGGGCCGTGGTCGATATGACTGGGTCGTGATCGATCTGTCGCCGACTCGAGGAACCCCGGTTCGTTCGAGCAACGTGCCGTGTCTGATATTGATAGCGTTTAACTACAGTCCGGGGGTAAGATGGCGTAATGACCCTACACGTGACGAACACGTTGACGGGCGAGACGGAGCCGTTCGAGCCACAGGATCCCGATAACGTCCTCCTGTACTACTGTGGCCTGACGGTCTCCGATCCGCCCCACCTGGGCCACGCCCGCTCGTGGGTCCACGTCGACGTCATGCACCGGTGGCTCGAGTACACAGGCTACGACGTTCGTCACGTCGAGAATTTTACGGATATCAACGAGAAGATCGTCGCCCGCGTCGGCGAGGACGACCTCGGCGAGGACGAACGCGAAGTCGCACGGACGTACATCGAGCGCACACTCTCGGATATGCGCTCGCTGAACCTCCTGCGCGCGGAGGTCTATCCGCGCGTCTCCGAACACGTTCCCGAGATCGTCGATCTCGTCGAGACGCTCGTCGAGAAGGGCTACGCCTACGAATCCAACGGATCCGTCTACTTCGACGTGACGAGTTTCGACGACTACGGCAAGCTCTCGAATCAGGAACTCGAGGAGATCGAATCCCAGGGCGATCCGGACGAACGAACGGAGAAACGCAATCCGGCGGACTTCGCGCTCTGGAAGGCTGGCGGGGTCGACGAGAAGGCAGTCCTCGAGCACCGACACGACGGCGTCAATTTCGAGTGTGCCCACACGACGGCTCAGACGTGGGACTCGCCGTGGGGCGAGGGCCGACCGGGCTGGCACATCGAGTGCTCGGCGATGAGTATGACTCACCTCGGCGAGACGCTCGATCTCCACGTCGGCGGGCGGGACCTCGTCTTCCCCCACCACGAAAACGAGATTGCCCAGTCCGAGGCCGCGACCGGCGAGGTGTTCGCGAACTACTGGCTCCACTGCGAGTTATTCCAGATGGACGACGAGAAGATGTCCTCGAGTCTGGGGAACTTCGTCACGGTCGCGGATGCAGTCGAACAGTGGGGAACGAACGTCCTCCGGACGTTCCTGACAGCGGGGTCGTACAACAGCAAACAGCTCTACTCCGACGAAACGATCGCCGAAGCCGAGGAACGGTGGGAACGCCTCGAGCGGGCCTACGACTCGGCCGTCGAGAGACTGGACGCGCCGGCGGCGCGGACCAAACTCGAGGACGAGGAGCTTCGAACGGCGGTCGCGGACGCTCGCGAGACGTTCACGGCCGCGATGAACGACGACTTTAACACGCGCGAGGCACAGTCGGCGTTGCTCTCGATCGCGACGGCGATCAACCGCCACGTAGAGGAGCCAGCGGACGCTGCGGGAGACGACGGCAGGGCCGAGGGCGGCTACGACTACCGGGGGCTTCGGCGCGCGGTCGAGAGCCTCGAGGAACTCGGCGACGTGCTCGGACTCTCGTTCGTCGGCGAGACGACCGGGACGGCGGATCTGGCGGGAGACGTCGTCGAACTCGTCCTCGACGTCCGCGAACGCGAGCGCGGGGACGGCAACTACGAACGTGCCGACGAGTTGCGAGACGAACTCGAGGCGATGGGAATCGAGATCCAGGACACCGACGAGGGGCCGAGCTACCGGCTTCCCTCGGAGGAGTAACGAGTCGAAGAAAGGCGGTAAGCAGCCCGTATACTCACGGGAGCCGGTGATTACCATTCGTCGGCGGGTGAATGTGTGGTCGGTACTTATGCGCCGATCTGTGGTCGGCGGCGTATGGACCGGCGGCTGTTCGTTGCGACGATCGCGACGTGTTGTGTCGGCGCGACGGCGGGGTGTCTCGAGGAGACCCTCGAGGAGGTCACCACGTTTTCGGCCTCGCCAGCCGTCGTCTCTCAACAGTCGACGGCCGAAACCGGATACGAGTACCAGGGGACCCGAGAAGTCGTCCGCGAACACGACGTCGCCCGTGGGCTCGTCGAGACGAGAAACTACGCCAGCACCTATCGGCGAACGGTCGAGGTTCCGCTCGATATCTTCGACGAGGACGAGACGGAGGCGGGCGTCTTCGGCGTTCTCACGACGCCACAGGTTTCGATCGGCGACGAACAGTTCAACCCGATCGGTGAGCTGACTCCCGAGCAGATCGTCGGACGCGTCCAGAGCCAGTACGAGGAACTCGAGATCGACAGCGAGCCGACGGCGCGTCGGTCGGTCGAGATGCTGGGGGAGACGATCACGGTCGAGACGTTCGAGGGCGAGGCGACGTTCCAGGGAACCGACGACGTCGACGTGTTCGTCGATATCTCACAGCCCGACCGCGACGGGGACCACTTCGTGATCACCGCCGCGTTCCCGGACGTCCCGATACTCGACGCGGACGCCGAAATCGATCGAATCGATGCGATGATCGGAGCGATCGAACACGGCGACGACGTCGACGCGGAGATCATCGACGCATAAGGAGACCATCCGACCGACCAGGATCGCTTCCCCGGCGAGTTCGGCGGTTACAGCCCGAGCGCGGTGACCACCGAGAGGCCGCTCGCGGTCGCCCCGATCAGGTAGCCGCCGATTGCACCGCCGTTCAGAAGCGGCAATCCGGCGTGTGGACGTCCCTTGACGACCATGTACATGAGCACGAGCAGGCCCGCGAGCGTCCCGACCAGCGCGCCGAGTGCAGCCATGTTGAGCGCGATCCACGGCACCTCGAGGGTGCCGACGTCGATGAAGTACGCGGCGCTGACGACGAGGATCGACGGGATGACCGCGTCACCCAGCCCGATGTAGAACGCGTCGCGGTCGACGCCGTCGTCCGCATCCGACTCCGAGTCGGACTCGGCGTGGTGTGAGTCGGACCCGCTCGAGTCGGCGTCACCGGGTTCCGGGACCATCTCGTCGTCAGCTCCCCCCTCAGTGGGCGCTGTGGCAGAATCCTGGCTCTCTTCGGAGTCGCCCTCGACGACGTCGTCGGTCGTTCCCGCCGCGAGATAGGAGTACGAAAGCGACATCGGCACGATGAGGATAACCGGGATCTTGAGGTCCATCACCCCTTCGGCGAGGTCGAGCATGTGCTCGGTGCCGTAGACGCTGATGGCGTCGTAGACCGCGAGGACGGACAGAAGGAGGATCGCGGGGAGCAGTCCGAAGCTGATGCCGAACAGCGCGGCTGCACCGGCGCCCATCAACACCCCCGAGGCGTCGATGACGTACCACTCTGGGTAGACGAGCAGCGCGATCCCCACCCCGAGGGCCGCGAGGACGGCGAGGACGTTGGCCGGTCCGGCGGTGACGACCGGCGGGATCAACTCCGTGAAGACGAACCAGGCGAGCATCACGCTGACGCCGACGATCAGCGCGCGGATCATCCACTGAAGGTCGTACTTGAACGCTGCGAGCATCAGAACGGTCGCGACCAGAATAATTCCGAAGTAGAGAAAACTGTTCGTCGGATCCTCGGGGTTGTCGACGGCGTGGCGTTCGGACTCGTGGAACGGCTCGATCAACGCGAGCGCGCCGAGTTGGACGCCGAGAAAGAGCACCAGCGTCACCCCGATGGCCGCGAGAATCCGCGTCCGGTGGTTCATGGACCCGCGTTTGCACCCCGTTCCTATGGGTGTTTTCTTCTCGAGTTCCCGGGTCGGGAGAGGGAGGCCACCGACGCTTACCTCGCGTACAGCGTCGATCCGACCAGCGCGGGAAGGTGAACGTCGTCGTCGGGCGTCATCGCCAGGTACGGTCGGGAAACGGGGCCGAAGACGTCGACGACGCGGCCGACCTCCTCGAGCGAGTCGTCGAGGACCATCGTACCGATCGTGTCCCGATAGTCGCCGCCATCGTCGGCGTTCGTCGGGTCGTCCGTGTCGTCGACACGGAGAACGGCGAGTCCCTGGGCCGTCCGGACGACGGTGCCAACCCGGCGCATCACTCTCGCATCGCGACGACGTACGCCGCGACGGCCTGGACGAGGTCGTTCTTCGAGGAGTCGTCCGAACCCCGGACGACGACGCGACCGCGGTCGGCCCACGGCTCCCTCGAGTAGGCTTTGTCGCGTTCGATCGTGGCGTCGTATCCGATCTGTTGGACGGCCTTGGCGATCTCGTCGACCGTCGGTTCGTCGACCGCGAGATCCTCCGATACGCGTCGTCCCTCGGTCCGCGAGCGCTCCGCATCGAGATAGGCGGGCCAGATGACGTTCTCGACCATGTGTTCATCTCGACAGGCCGACGAGTAAACCCTTTTCAAAACGGGACGCTCGAGTTCCTCCCCTCCGCGGGGCCGAAATGGGTCGGTCACGAACCGTACAGCGATCGGTCACGAACCGGATGGTGGTCGATACCGGACCTGATAGTGGTCGATCGCCGTCGAGCGATCAGTCCGATCGGGTCCGCACGGCGACGAACGCGAGGAGTGCGATTACCGCGGCGGCGGCGCCGAATCCGGGGATCGCGAACGCCCCGTCGCCGTCGGTCTCGCCGTCGTCGTTCGAGTCGACTTCGTCGATCGACTCGAGATCACTCTCGATCTCGGCGTAGACGTCGGGGTGGACGGTCTCGACGAGGTGGACGATCACGTCGACGATCCCCGGGGCGGGCTGGCTCATCGCGTCGTCGTCGACGGCGACGACGTTCCCCTCCTGGTAAGCGGTCGTCTCCTCGATACTCTCTGCGATCGGCGGCTCGTCGGTCCAGTCGGGGTAGACGATCCACGCCGGATCCTCGTCGACGACGACCTCGGCGCTGATCTCCTGCCAGCCCTCGATGTCGGCCCGTTCGGCGACGTTCTCGAGTCCGGCGGTCGTCAGCACCTCGTGTTGGAACGTCTCCGTTCCGGGCGTCGTTCCCTGATCGTCGCTGACGTAGTAGGCGAGCGGTTCCTCCTCGTCTGCGAGCGCGTCTTCGATCACGGCGAGGCGGTCGTCCATCCGATCGAGGGCCTCCTCGGCACCGTCGCACTCGCCGGTCAGTTCGCCGGTCGTCTCGACGTTCTCGCGAACGTCGTCGATCGACGTGGCGGTGTCGAGAACGTACACCGGAATCCCGGCGTCTTCCAGCTGGTCGACCAGTTCCTCGTCCGCGAGGGCGACGTTCGCCGCGAGCACGACGTCCGGATCGAGTGCGACGATCTCTTCGGCGACGGGCGTCACCCCATCGTCGCCGGTGATGTCGGTCCGGTCGCCTCCCTCGAGGTCGTCGGTGTAGGGACCGATCGGCATCCCGACGACGCGGTCTTCGGCACCGATCTGGTAGGCGAGCTGTGCGTCGCCCGGGTAGAGGGCGACGACCGCCTCGGGCTCGTCAGCGAGTTCGATCGTCTCTCCGCGGGCGTCGGTTCGCTCGAGGGGGTACTCGCAATCGGCGTCGATCGCCTGCGTCGCGACGCCCGTCGATGCGGTCGGTTCGGTAGCGATCGCACCGACCTCGCCGGCCGCGGCCACACCACCCGTCGCGAACGCGATCGTTCCGACGACGAGCAGCGCGGTGAGCAGCGTTGTGCGTAGGTTGCCCATCACACGTACGACCACGTACTTCAACAAATATTTGGCTACTGCAACCGGGGTTGTGTGTATGCTCTCGCCGACCCGCACGATCACGTGGACGGTCGGCTTGCTCGTCGTCCTCCTCGGTATGATGGTCGTTAGCGCTGCACTCGGTCCGGTCAGAATCGAGCCGGTGACCGTCGTCAAGGCGATGCTCAACGCGCTCGTGATTCCGACCGACGTCATCACACAGAGTGCGACGACGGTCCCCGTCGTCGGCTGGCAGGTTCCGGTTCCGGGACTCGAGTACGTCCCCGTGTTTTCGTTCGACGTGCCCGACACCCACCAGACGATCGTTGCCAGCATCCGCCTGCCGCGGATCGTCCTCGCGGCGATCGTCGGCTGTGCACTCGCCGCCGCGGGAACGGTGATGCAGGGATTCTTCCGGAACCCGCTCGCGGATCCGTCGATCATCGGCGTCTCCTCCGGCGCGGCGGCGGGTGCGGTGGCCGCGATCGCGTTTCCGGCGCTCGTTCCGTTCGGGAGCCTCCACCTGTCGGCGTTCGTCGGCGCGCTCGCGACCGCGTTTCTCGTCTACGCGATCGCGACCGACGGCGGTCGAACGCCGGTCGCAACGCTCTTACTCGCCGGCGTCGCCGTCCAGGCCTTTCTCGGTGCGATGATCTCGTACATGTTGGTCCACAGCGGCGACGACCTCCGACAGGCCGTGATCTGGATGATGGGTCACCTCCACAACAGCACGTGGGGCGACGTCCAATTCGCTCTCCCGTTTACCATCGTCGGCGTCCTCATCTTGCTCTCGTACGCCCGTGATCTGAACGTCCTCTTACTCGGCGAGGAGGACGCCCACCACCTCGGCGTCGACGTCGAACGGACCAAGCTCCTCTTGCTTGCGCTCTCGAGTCTCGTCACCGCCGCGGGGGTCGCGGTCGCTGGCGTCATCGGCTTCGTCGGCCTCGTCGTCCCCCACATCATGCGCCTGATCGTCGGACCGGATCACCGCATCCTGCTCCCGACGAGTGCGCTCGCCGGCGCGTCGTTTCTGGTCGCGACCGACACGATCGCTCGCGCAGGACCCGCCGAGGTGCCGGTCGGGATCGTCACGGCCGCACTCGGCGCACCGTTCTTCCTCTTCTTGCTCGTCCGACGGGAGGTGCACGCGATATGACGTCGCCACCCAACAGCGGGCAGGATACTCGCCCCGGGCCCGAGCCGGCCGCGATCACCGTCCAGACCGTCTCGCTTTCCTTCGACGAGCTCCGGGTGCTCGAGGACGTCTCCCTCTCCGTCTCACCCGGCGAGTTCGTCGGCTTCGTCGGCCCGAACGGCGCGGGGAAGACGACGCTGTTGCGCGCGATTAGCGGTGCGCTCGAGCCGACAACGGGGACGATCGAGATCGGCGGAACGGACGTTCACGACGTCTCCTCACGGGAGTCGAGTCGGCTCGTCGCCGCGGTCCCCCAGGACACCTCGCTTTCGTTTTCGTTTCCCGTTCGCGACGTCGTCGAGATGGGCCGACACCCCCACCGCTCGCGGTTCTCGCCGCCGACGGCCGACGATCGCCTCGCGGTCGAAGACGCCCTCGAGCGAACCCGAACCGCGGAACTCGCGGATCGACCGATCGACGAGATCAGCGGCGGCCAGCGCCAGCGGGTCGTCCTCGCGCGTGCCGTCGCACAGGAGACGCCCGTCCTGTTGCTGGACGAGCCGACGGCGAGTCTGGACATCAACCACCAGATCGAAACCCTCGAGTTGGTCCGTGAACTCGTCGACGACGGCCGGACGGTCGTCGCGGCGATCCACGATCTGGACCTGGCGGCCCGATACTGTGATCGGCTCGTGATGTTGGCCGGCGGGACCCTCCATGCCGACGGCTCACCGTCCGACGTCCTGACGAGCGAGACTCTCGCGGCGGCGTTCCACGCGAACGCAACGGTCACACCGAATCCGATCACGGGGACGCCGACCGTTACCGCGCTACCCGATCGACAAGCCACGGACGTCGACGCTGGTAGCGGGCGAACCGACGGTGGCGACGGATCGACGACCCCCACGGTTCACGTAGTGGGCACGGGGACGACGGCCGCAGGCGTTCTCGCTCGCCTCGACGTCGACGATCTCTCCGTCTCGATCGGACCGGTTCCCGCGGACGGGATCACAGCCGAAGCCGCGCGGAATCTCGGAGTCGAGTCTCTCGAGGTCGATCCGTTCTCGCCGCCGCCCCCGGCGGTTCGCTCGCGACTCGAGGAGCGAGTCAGCGCCGCCGACGTGACCGTGGCCGCCGACGTCGTGATCGGATCCGACGCGGGACGCCGTCACGTACTCGAGACGATAGAAGACGCGGATCCGCTCGTCGTCGTACACCGACGAGCGGCTGACGACCGGATCGTCGGGGACGAGAGAAGCGACGCGTGGCGTCGGCGATACGAAACGTGTCGCGAACGCGGGCGGGAAGCGACGGTAGAGTCCACGCTCGAGGCGGTTCGTGCCGCACTCGAACGGCGCCAGGAGAGCGATGGACTCGACCGCCGTGTTGACCCCGACTCGGAGGCTGGGGAGTAACCGAAATCGACCTCGAGCGGTCGAAACCGGAGTGGACGTCACGACCGGACGGTTCCAGAACGCCCTCCAGACCGTAACCAACCGCTCACTCGACCGTACGCTCGTCCGAACACAGCCAACCGCTGAACATGGTCAACCGCTGAACATGGTCAACCGCTGAACATGGTCAACCGCTGAACATGGCCAACCGCTGAACACAGCCAACCGCTCGCCGCCCGACCGCAACTGGACGGTTTTTTACCCCTCCGCCCCCGAGTCCTCGCCAATGACCGAGACCGAGTACGACTACGATGCGCTCGGACTCGTCGCCGGACTCGAGATCCACCAGCAACTCGACACGGCGACGAAGCTGTTCTGTCAGTGTCCGACCGAACTCCGAGAACCCGAGGAGGCGACGCGGACGTTCACCCGATATCTCCACCCCACCCGGAGCGAACTGGGCGAACTCGACGCCGCCGCCGTCGAGGAGAGCAAAGTCGACCGGGAGTTCGAGTATCTCGGGTACGACTCCACCTGTCTCGTCGAGGAAGACGACGAACCGCCCCACGAACTCGACGAGGAGGCCCTCGAGACCACCCTCGAGATCGCCCAGCTCCTGGAGATGCGTCCCGTCGACCAGGCACAGGTTATGCGAAAGATCGTCGTCGACGGCTCGAACACGACCGGCTTCCAGCGCTCGAGTCTCATCGCGACGGACGGCGAAATCGAGACCAGCGACGGCGCAGTTGGCATCGAGGATCTCCTGCTCGAGGAGGAAAGCGCCCAGCGCGTCGCGGAGACGGAGTCGGGGGTGCGCTACAGCCTCGACCGACTCGGCATTCCGCTTGTCGAGATCGGCACGAGTCCGGACATACGCTCGCCAGAACAGGCCCTCGAAGCGGCCGAGCGAATTGGGATGCTACTGCGCTCGACGGGGAAGGTCAAACGCGGCCTGGGGACGATCCGCCAGGACGTCAACGTCTCGATCGAGGAGGGCGCACGCGTCGAGATCAAGGGCGTCCAGAGTCTCGACGACATCGACGATATCGTCCGTAACGAGGTCGCGAGACAGGTCGAGCTCGTCGCGATCCGCGACGAACTCGGTGAGCAGGAAGCCACAGTTGGCGAACCCGAGGACGTCACTGACGTCTTCGTGGACACCGACAGCGGCGTCATTCAAGGTGCCCTCAACTCGGGCGGCTCCGTGATGGCCGTCCCGCTGTACGGCTTCGACGGACAGGTTGGCCGGGAGATCGCACCCGACCGTCGCCTCGGAACCGAGTTCTCCGATCACGCGAAACGCCACGGCGCGGGTGGTATCTTCCACACCGACGAGTTGCCGGCCTACGGCGTCACCGACGAGGAGGTCGCGGACCTGCGGGAAGCCGTCGGTGCGGATCCCGAGGACGCCGTCGCCATCGTCGCCGACGAGACCCCCGTCGCGGAGGCCGCCATCGAAGCCGTCGTCGAGCGCGCCGAGACCGCACTCGAGGGCGTCCCCGAGGAAACCCGCGGTGCGAACGACGACGGGACGACCCGCTACCTGCGTCCACTCCCCGGCGCGGCGCGGATGTACCCCGAGACGGACGTGCCGCCGGTCGAACCCGATCCGAGCGAGGTACCCGAACCGGAACTGCTCACCGAGAAGGTCGAACGCTACCAAGACGAGTACGATCTCGGTGCGGGACTGGCCGAACAGGTCGCCTACGGCACGTACATGCCGCTGTTCGAAGAGTGCGTCGCCGACGGTATCGATCCGACCCTCGCGGCGTCGACCCTCGAGTCCACGCTGACGGAACTCCGTCGGGACGACGTTCCGGTCGCGAACCTGACCGACCGACACCTGAACGGGGTGCTCCGGATGGTCGAAGATGGCGACCTGCCCAACGAGGGCGTCGGCGATCTGCTCGCGGCACTCGCCGACGACCCCGATCGTACGCCAGCGGAGGCGGCCGACGAAGCGGGGCTCGGCGGGGCCGACGAGGATGCCGTGCGAGAGACGGTCGTCGAGGTCGTCGAGCGCAACGAGAGCCAGGTCCAAGCCGAGGGAATGCAGGCGTTCTCCGGTCTCATGGGTGAGTGTATGGGGGCACTTCGCGGGAAAGCCGACGGCGACCTCGTGAGTGAGTTGCTCCGCGAGGAGATCCAGAACCGAGCCTGATCGATCGGTTTCGCCGTCGTTTCTCTTCGGTTCCAACGTCGATTCTCCTCAGTTCCGACGTCCATTCTTTTCGGTTCCGACGACGGTCCGGCCGGTCTGGGAGCTGCAATCATTACGATCGGCAATATGTTTATTACAGTAGACGTTGGCCACCTGGACGGTGAAACGATGAGCGATAGGGAACGAAACCACGTGACCGCGGTGTGCCACGTTCGCGCGCCGCTGCTTCTCGAGCCGGTCGACAGACAGGTCGAGACCCTCCAGGCCTGCGAGTCGGAGAGGGCGATCGACGAGCTGTTGCTCCGTAGCTGGCCCAAGGAGGTGAAACGGTCGACCGAGAGCCCACACGCCGAGGTTCTCGAGACGTTCGACCGGTTCGAGCGGTGGGCCAAGCGCCGGGGCGTAAGCGTCCGGCCACCGTTTCGAGAACGAACCAGCACGTCACAGATTACCGGCGAGACGACGGAACTGCTCGTCACGCCGCTGCTCTGTCTCGAGGTCTACGTCGACGAGGAGCTCGTCGGGGTGTTCCCCCACTCGGACGGCGAGGAGACGTACACGACCGACGAGGCGATCGCGGCGTTGCGAACCGGCGAGCAGCCGACGCCGCTCGGGACGGAATCCGTGTATCGAGCACACGCAAGCGAGGACACGTGTCCCGACTGCGGTGGCGAATTGATCGACGGGCAGGGGCTGTTCGCGTGTTCGGACTGTGGATGGGTCGGCGCGACGACGCAATCGGGCGAGTACGTCGCCAGCCCAGTTCCGTCGGGCGGCTCCGGGGACGACGAGCGGGCCAGGAACGCCCTGATCGACCGTTCCCGGTAACTCGTATCGGCCAGGTAAACGACGACTCGGTCCACCGGCCAGGTAAACGACGACTCGGTCCACCGTCCACGTAAACGGCGACTCGACCCGTCGCCCGATCGAGCGACCATCCGGTTTGCTACGATTTCCTGCTCGGTTGATACGGATTCCTGTAACGATGTACCGGCGCAACCGCCGCCCGGGTCGCGGTTGCGCCGGAACTGACGTACAGTAAACCGTATGAGAGATCGTGATCGCTCCCGGCAGATCCGGTTACCGATGGTATCACAGACCACCCAGTAAATATTATAGCGAGACAGGCGTATCAGTTCCCCCCGATCCCGTTTCGTGGCTCTCTGCCGGCGTTGGAACCCAAACAGTTATGTAAACGAACACATGTCTTTCTGTGTGTACCCTTCACGAGATGTGGTGTGTACGACGGGACGAGGAGTGTTCGTCGTCGACCCATCGGGGTGGAGTCTCCGGCCTGCCGGCCGATGATCGATCGAATGTCAGAGGAAGATCCGACGTTTCTGTACGAACTCGCACGTAACTCGGAGGAGCTGAAGCTACTCGAGTATCTGACTGGCTCCGAGAAGCCGATCATCCGATATCGGGCAGCCGAAATTCTCGGCGGCCTGGCCTCGAGCACGAACGACGACGATCGCGATCGTGTCCTGCGCGCTCTCCTCCGGACGGCCAGACACGACGAGAACGATTCGGTGCGTGCCTCCGCCATCGACGCGATCTACCTCCGAGACGAGGACAGCCTCGAGCAACTCGTCGCGGATCTCGCGGGAGAGAGCATCGACGACACTCCCGAGTGGGCGGAGATCGATCGAACGACGGACTGGCTCGAGGCGGAGCATCCGGAGTTCCGAATGCTGGCAGCCGCAGCACTCGGCCGAATCGACGACGACAACGCGATACCCGATCTCCTCGAGGCCTGTACGGACTCGGACCTTCGGGTTCGAACGCGTGCGATCCGAGCGTGCGGAACGATCGGCGATCCGCGCTCCGTCGACGTACTCGCGGATCGACTCGCGGATCGGAGCGAACAGGTCAGGCGCGCGGCGGCCGCTGCGCTCGCCGAGATCGGAACTCGGGATGCCCTCGAGGCACTGATCCCGGCGACCCGCTCGTCCACTGAATCGGTTCGGGTGATCGCGGTCGGTGAACTCGGTCGGTTCGGAAACTTGGTGCCGGTGTCCGCCCTCGTGGACTCGTTCGAGGACCGAAGCGACCTCGTCAGGCGGACGGCCGCGCGGTCGTTACTGGAGTTGCTCGCGAACGCACCGTCGGACAGAAGCCACGAAATCCGGGAGGCTGTCTCCGACGAACTCACGACGGGCGATACAGCGTCGCTCGTCGAACAACTGGTTACGTTACTGAGCGGGAACCCACCGCAGTACGTTCGGCGAAACGGGACGTGGTTGCTGGGCCGCATCGCCGGCGACGAACACCGAGCGGACGTCCAGGAGTGTCTGCTCCGCGCGCTCGACGATTCCGACGAAATTACGGCGAAGTTCGCGATGACAGCTCTCGTCCAGCTTGGCGATCCGTCGCTCGAGTCGCGACTGCGCCGGTTGATCCGTGACGAACCGGACACGTCCGCGACGAAGCGGCGAGCCGAGTTCGTCCTCGAGCGGGTCAAGTCTAGCCCGTCTCGCGAGGCCGTCACGAACTCCGTCGAGTTCACGTACGTAACCGATCCGGCCGATTATACGCGGAAAAAGCGCGAGCAGTCCTCCGACAAACGGGACGAGTAGCCCACTGAACCGTGGATCTGGCGTCGAGACCGCACTGAGTTCGTCTACCTTCACCCCTGGATGGTCCGAGCTCGGTACGACGCATCGACCGACGTGTGACGCCCATAATATATATCGGCGTGAACGAACGAGTGGAACTCGAGTCGCATGGTGTACAACTGGCGGTGTCGACGCTGTGAGTTTGTCGTCTGGTCTCGAAACGGGAACGAGATCCGTTCTGCGATCCAGGATCATCTCGTCGATCATCATCGCCAGCGTCTCTCGAAGGATGGGTTCCAGGTGCACTGGAGGTGTCCGTACTGCGACGATAGTGGGCTCGACCACGACGAATCGGCGGCCGTCAGGGCGTTCAGGGATCATCTGTTTGGACACGCAAAGCAACTCCTACAGACTGGCGCCCACGTTACGGACGAAGTCGGTGGCACCGGTAACGTGTTGGTGCTCGCTCCGCCGGAAAGTGACGGTGCGAACAACGCCCGAGTCCATTTTACCGCACCCAACGACGTTGCGATACTGGTGACGATGAACGTCGCCGACCGTCTGGAGTTGCTCGGCCGTCGCCTCGAGGAGTGGCCCGCGAAGACGATCGTCGTGACGACGAAAACCGATCCGTTGGCCGGCGTTGAGGACGTAGATATCGCGTCCGTCCCGCTCGAGATCGTTCAACTGGACAAGGGTCTCGGAATCGCAGGGCTCGGTGAGACCATCTCGCGTGTGATCGCCGAACACGAGACGACGGACGGAGATATTGCCGTCCAGTTCGACGTCCTCTCGGAGATCATCGACACGTACGAACTCGAGAAGGTGTTTCGGTTCATTCACCTGCTCAACTCGCGGATCGAAAGCGTCGACGCGCTCTCACACTACTACTGTAACTCTCAGGCCCGTTCGAAGCCCACGATAAACCTCATCGGCGAGCTGTTCGACCTCAGGATATCCGCGACGGGCGAGCGATTCGTTCTCGAGCAGTGATCGATGCCGGCGACCGTCACTCGAGGTCGGGACGTTCGGTCGCTCGACGGAGGAGCCCGATGAACGTGTTCGCTTCCCGCTCGGTCAGGTCTGCCCGCCCGTAGACGCGACGTATCATCCGCATGGTCTTCTCGCGTTTCTCCTCGGGGTGGTTGAGTTCCTCGAGGAGTGACGACCACTGTTCGTAGAGTCGATCCTCGGTCGGCGGTGTGGCCCGTACGCGTTCCACGTCCGGCAGTTGTGTGTCCTCGTCGCCCAGTGTGAGCGTTCTGAGTTCGTACAGCGTTACTGTGGCCGCCTGGCCGAGATTGAGGACGGGGTAGGCCGCGTTCGCCGGGATCGCACAGATCTCGTCGAGACGAGCCAGTTCGTCGTTAGTGAGACCGACACGCTCTCGACCGAAGACGACGGCGGTTCGGGTTTCGACCGACGCGAGTCGATCGGCGAGGCCTGCCGGCGTCGAGAACGGAAACCGAACGTGACTGCGGTCGTCCTCGTTGGTAACTGCCGTACATCCGACGGTGTGATAGTTCTCGACGAGGGTGTCGAACGTGATCTCGGTCGCGTTCGGAAGGACGTCCTCTCGAGCGTGGCCCGCGAAGCCGTACGCTTCGCCGTCGGGATCGAGTTCTGGCGGGTCGACCAGCAGAAGGTCCTCGAAGCCGAAGTTCTTCATCGCTCGAGCGATCGTTCCGACGTTGCCTGGCGACTGGGCGTCGACGACCGCCACTGTAGGAGCCGTCGACCGAGTCGATGGGTCGTCGGCTGACGGCTGCTCGGTCATTCGGTTTACCCTCGGGACGGCCAGTCTGTTACCGTTTCGATTTGTCGGTCCGTAGCGGTTTGTGATCGGTTCGGTGTTCATTAGTTGTTGGTTACGTCTCGAGTTATTGTTTATAATTTATCTAATCTAGTTACTAATCTAGAACTAGTGATAACTAGACTAGAGGGTTGTGTCACTGTTGATCACGCCACTGTCGGCCTCCGAGTATCGATAGATAGTAGATGGAGACTGCGAGTAGATGGTCGATCGATGCCAGTACGGGACACACACCCCCGTCGCGTTTGTAACGCCGATTGCGTGTGAAGGTTTTCGTCGAGAACACACCACTGTCGCGGATGAAAAACGACCCGGAAATTTCGTGAACCGATCGATTTTGTCGAGTTTCTCGACCACCCACTGGCCGTTTCCGTTACATCCGCGACGGGGGTGTGGGTGTCGTGATCGCACGGCCCCGTTTCTGGCTCTCGAGACGATCGACGCTCGCAGGCGGATTCGTGCGAAACCGAACGCCACTGGGCTCGCCTCGTTGGCCTCGAGCGACGCTTGACATTCGAGTGTCGGTGGAGACGGGGTATCCGGCGACAGTTGGTGACCGACAGCCCCCCATCGGTAGCTATCGGATGGGAGACGAAATCGGTCCGTCAACCGGATGAGCGATGTGATCGAGTCGGTCTCCGCCGAATCCGCCGGTCTCTCCCCAGTTACATCCGCGACGGGGGTGTCGGTGTCGACCGCCCGTCGATCGATCCTCGAGACCGGCCGCCGTTAGAAGCGCGATGTGGGTCTTCTGGCCCTATTTCAATGAGTGGCCGAAATCAGCGTTTCCAGCCGTTACAGTGCACATTTTACATCCGCGATAGATCCCTATACATTTATATCAATCCGGGGGAAAGACACGGTTCACTGCAATGTCCGCTAACGACGATCGTGATCCGCTGTTTCGGTACGACGATCCGGTTTTTGCCGACGAGCGGTTGCTCGAGATCACGCACCTGCCCGGCCCGGACCGGATCGTCGGCCGCGACGAGCAGATGCAACGGGTTGCGGATGCCCTGAACCCGGCTATCTTCGGGAGCGAACCCAACCATCTGTTCATCTTCGGCAAGACTGGTACCGGTAAATCACTCATCTCTCGGTCGGTCACCAAACGAGT
This sequence comes from Natrialba swarupiae, assembly GCF_008245225.1. Classification (GTDB taxonomy): domain Archaea; phylum Halobacteriota; class Halobacteria; order Halobacteriales; family Natrialbaceae; genus Natrarchaeobius; species Natrarchaeobius swarupiae. Next base: position 24,984 of record NZ_VTAW01000027.1, on the reverse strand, counting down.
GATCTCGGAGGCCCGACGCGACGACGTCACGGTCAAGTACGCCTTCATCGACTGCGGGGAACAGAACACCGAGGCGTCGATCATCAAGACGATCGCCCAACTCGTCAACGAACCCGCCGAGAGCGGCGTCTCCGTTCCGGATCGGGGGCTCGGAACCGGCGACTACTACAAACGCCTCTGGCAGGCCGTCGACCGCTGTACCGACGTCACGATCGTGATCTTAGACGAGATCGATATGCTCGAAGACGACGAAGTGCTCCGAAAACTCTCGCGGGCGGGCGAGAACCGCCGTATCTCGAACTCGAGTATCGGTATCATCGGCATCTCGAACAAGATCGACTTCCCGGATCACCTCTCGGAGCGGGTCAAATCCAGCCTCTCTCGGGACGAACTCGTCTTCTCACCCTACGATGCGAACCAGTTGGTCGAAATCCTCGAGAAACGGCGGGACGCCTTCCACGACGGAGTCCTCGCGGACGACGTCATTCCGCTTACGGCTGCACTCGCTGCCCAGGAACACGGTGACGCCCGAAAGGCGATCGACATCCTTCGAAACGCGGGTCGAATCGCGAAAAAGCAGACGGATACCCGAGTCACGGCAGAACACGTTCGCGACGCGAAAGAGAAGACCGAAGCCGACCGATTCAACGAACTGATCGAAGGCTCCCCCCAGCAAGCGAAGGCGATCCTCTACTCGCTGACGATTTTGACCGAAAACAGCTCGCAAAAGGAGTTTCCGACGAAGATCATCTACAACCAGTACAAGGAGATCGCTCGCCGACTCGACTTCGACGTGCTCTCGGAACGCCGGGTCCAGGAGATTCTCCAGGAGCAAAACTTCCTCAACGTCATCCAGTCCGAACGCGAGGGTCGTGGGCGTGGTCGCGGTGCTCACGCCAAACACCGCCTGCTCGAGAACCCGTCGATCGTCAAGAAGGTGCTGTTACGCGACTCGCGTCTCGCCGTTCTCGAGAACGGAGACGACGACGAGTGATCGACAGCGGTCCTCGGTAGCGACCGTCCGGTTGCTGTTGGGACGCTCCTATAATCGATTATATTTCCTGGTAGAAAACCGACGATTAAGTTCTACTTAGTGAGAGGGCTTAACAAACACGACCGCTGATCGCAACCAGATGACGAACTTCGTACGATCGATTCGGGATACGGTAATGCGAAACCAGCGTGCCGTCGCCATCGGCGGTTCGGAGCCAATGACGTTCTCAGAGCTCTGGTCGGCGACTGACGCGTTCGCTGGTGGACTCCGTCGGCGGGATCTTTCTGCCGGTGACGCGGTCGGAATCCATCTCTCGTCGCCACGGACGTTCGCCATCGCGTTCTACGGTGTCCTTCGAAACGGCTGCGTTCCTGTGACCATTCCGTCGAATTTCGACGACGAGGACATTACTGCGGCGCTGACCGAGACGAACTGTACCGCGCTCGTCGTCGACAAGCGCCGAATAATGGGAATCTTGGCCGACGTAGACGAGTTGCGCGTCGCCATCACTGTCGACTCCGATGGCGGGCTTGGGATCGACTGGTCGGCGTTTCTCGATAACGAGGGGATGAACGGATCGGGGTCACGGACCGGGATCGACGTCGTCGGTCGCGGGAGCACGGAACTCGGCCTGATCGCGTACGAACGACGGGACGAACGGGGACCGGTCGGAATCGCTCACACCCACTCGAGTTTGCACGCTGGTGCGTCGGTCGGATCGTCGATAACGTTTTCCGGTGAGTCGCGAACCCATCTCGGATCCCTTCGTCCGACGGATCCGACCGAACTCGCGTACGGATTGAACGGGACGATTCGTTCGGGCGGGCAATACCTACCAGTAAACCGTCGGGACGCCGAGACTATCTCCACGGCGCTCGAGTCTTCTGACGTCGATCGGACGTTCGTGACGCCCTCCCAGTACGGCGATCTCATGTCACTCGGGGCCGTCGACGAGGGCGTCGTCCCGATCCGGTCACCACGGGCAACGACGGGGGATTCGGCGGAGTCTTCAACGGATGCAAACGAGGACGTCGTCCATCTCTACGCGTTACCCGAGACGGGAATCACACACGGGAGGACGACTGCCCACCGCAAGTCGGGACTGCTCGGAACGACCCTCCCCGACGTCGAGACACGGCTCCTCGAGTTCGGCGGGGATGGGGACGAAAGCGGGTTGGGTGGCGATGCTGCCATGGTCGGAGACACAGCGGGTGAACCCGACGGCGGTGTCGGGGAGGTTGCGTTCGCCGGACCGTCGACGATGAGCGGGTACGTCGAACGCCCGGAACTGACGGAACGGACCGTTGCCGTCGTCGACGACCGGTTCTGGATCCGAACGGGGCTCACCGGGTGCTACCGTGACGGGGCGATTTACGTTACTGGTACGGAGGAAATTCGATCCACACCCGGCGTGTCGGGATGAGCAGTCAGTTCGAAGCGGAGCGGTCGCCCTGAGACGATCGGTTCCGATGGCGGCGATGGCCGCAATCGAGGCCCCTTTCCGTCTGCTCTCCTCACTCGAGGTATGAACAGCGTCGATGCGGCCGGGCTCGGTATCGGAGACGAGTATCCGCCCCGGATCATGGGCGTGTTGAACGTCAGCGAGGAGTCGCCGTACGATCCGAGCGTCTACGACGATCCCGGTGAGGCGGCCCGATACGTCGACGAGGAGCTGATCGACGAAGGAGCTGACATCGTCGACGTCGGCCTCGAGTCGGCCAACAAACGGTTCGGCGTCCTCTCTGCCGAGGAGGAACTCGACCGCCTTCACGTAGCCCTCGAGACCATCGAGAGCGTCTCCGGCGACGCGGTGTTCTCGATCGAAACCCGCTATGCGGACGTGGCAGACGAGGCACTTTCACGGGGGTTCGACATGGTCAACGACATCTGCGGGTTCGCCGATCCCGAGATGCCGACGGTCTGTACCGAACACGACGCCGCCGTCGTGAAGATGGCCAGCCCACCCGACCTCGAGCGCCCAGGTGCTGTTCGGGAGACCGACTGGGCGGCGCGAAAATCCCCGGGGTGGGCCGACCGTGCGGACTACGTCGATCAGGTCTTCGAGGCATTGAAACAGAACGGGTTCACGGAGAAGACGATCGTCGACCCCGCGTTCGGGGGGTGGAGCGAGGCACAGACCCTGGCGGACGATCGGGAAACGTTTCGCCGTCTTGGAGAGTTTAGATCGCTCGAGCGGCCGATACTCGTCTCGATCAACCGAAAGAACTTCCTTGGCGACGTCGTCGACCGGGAAACGGACGAGCGCCTCCCCGCGAGTCTGGCGGCGACGCCGCTCGCCGTCGAACGCGGCGTCCACGTCATACGGACGCATGACGTCGCCGAGACACGCGATGCCGCGTTGATCGGATCGGCCTTCGGCGATCGCCCAACCAGGTGACCGCGGAGACGCCGTCTCGAGGGGAAATAGCCGTTTCGAAGGCTCCCACTCGACGAACTCGACAATGTACTGCAGTAAGAGAAAGCTTATGACGGAGGCTTCGAAATGGGGGAGTGGACGCCGGGCGGCCTCCCGGGTAGGGGTACTTTGGAGGCGATTCCCGGCCCACAACACGGAATTATTGTGGAGTTACGTCGATTAGTGGCTACGCCCCCCGACGGTTCCGATCAACCGCTCACTTTCGCTCGTGGTCCCGACCGTCGGCCTGGGCCGAACGTCCGTCATCCCAGGGGAGACTTGTCCCTTTCTCACCTCCGATGGAAACACACTCACCGCTCGAGCCCGAACGCTGACGCCATGGAGTTCGAGGAGTGGGAACCGATCTACGAGGCCATCGTCGACGATTTCGGGTACGATCGAGGGGCGGACGAGCGAGCACGCGATGTCCTCGCGTCGATGACCGACTCGTTCGACCTCGAGAAGCTCTCGGCGGCTCGAGGGGCAACCGTCGCCGTCGTCGGCGCGGCACCGTCGCTCGAGACGGCCGCGGAACTCGAGCGAGCACGCGAGGCTGACGTCGTCTTCGCGGCGTCGACCGCCGCCGACGTTCTCGACCGACGAGGAATCGAAGTCGACTGCATGGTCACGGATCTCGATAAAAACCCCCAATCGGTTCGTCGGTTCACCGAACGCAGGATCCCGGTCGCGGTTCACGCTCACGGCGACAACGTTCCGGCCGTTCGACGGGTCGTTCCGGACTGTGACGACGAGTACGTTCTTCCGACGACCCAGGCGAAACCGCGTGGCCCGGTCCGAAACGTCGGTGGGTTCACCGACGGCGACAGGGCGGCGTTTCTCGCCGACTATCTTGGTGCCGATCGACTCGTGTTCGCGGGATGGGAATTCGACGATCCCGACGTCGGACCGGTCAAGGCGCGCAAACTCGAGTGGGCTGGCCGGTTACTCTCTTGGCTCGAGCGACGACGCGACGACCGATTCGAGCTACTCGAGGGGACAGGCGACGAGTTCGTCACTGAATTCGGTACGTGACGATATCGTCACAGCCACAGACCGGGCAATCCGCCGTCGCGTTTTCGATCGTCTTTCCACACCGACGACACTCCTCGACCGTCGTTTCCCCGTCCGTTCGGAGAAGAACCGATTTGACTGCTCGACGCATCGCCGACTGCGTGGTTCGATTGGTTCGTCGTTTGCCGCTCATGACCCAACGCTTACCGATATCGTAGTTCGTTATTGTCGGGCTACCGTGATTGACATTACAGCTGAACAGTCTTTACAAACTGAATGTTCTCTCCATCGATGGAAAGCTCTCGTTTCTTGAGTGTCACTCGAGGGTGAACGTCGTCCCAACAGTACTGGCGGATATCGGTCCCGCTACTTGCGGTGGTCTCGGTGGGCAGCTATCGACGTTCTCGACCGTTCGAAGAAGGGGAAAATCGTTTTCGAGGAGGGTTACGGACTCGGCTGTCGACTGCGTCAACGGGAGCGATCGGAAAACCTTCGTCAGCGACGGGGGTGCCGAACCGACCGGTGGTGGTTCAAAACAGAGCGTCGAGCTCGCCGCCGGTATCGACTAGCGAGGTGAGGTCCTCTTCGGCTCTCGCCTGGACCATCTCGGTGGTGTCCTGTGCTTCGATCGCGACCTGCTGGAGTTGGTCGATTCGCGGGACGTCCGTCACGCCCGACAGGAGGACGATCGCTCCGACTTCGTCCTGGTTCGGCCGTGGGTAGTCGCCGCCGCGAATCTCCATGCTCCCGGTTTCGTCCTCGAGCCACTGACGTCCCCGCTCGACCCCCTTGCGATTTAGGTGCTCCGGCGGGCCGGTCGAGACGACCAGTCCCCGGTCGGCACTTGCGACGTCACACGGGAGGGTGAGTCGTCCGAGCGTCGCCTTTCGGACGAGACTCGTCATCCGGTTCGTCGCGGTTCCTTCGTCGAACGTCTCGGTCTCCCGAAACGTCGAGAGGAGTCCATCGTCCGCGTTGTCGACGGTTTCGCGTGCGTACCCGATCGTCGACACCCCTCCCTCGAGCGTGTTGATGATCTCGGAGGAGTCGACGACGCTCTCGGCGACGTGGTCGTCGTGGTGGACCTCTCCGGCCGCGAACAACAGCCCGAACCGCTCGACGATTTCCTTGTTGATCCGGTCGTATCCGCCGGCGACCGTCTCTCCGGCGTCGCGCCAGACCTCGTTATCGAAGACGAGCAGGTTGTCGACCTCGCGAACGAACGTCTGGAACGATCGTGCCGCGTTGAGGGTGTAGATCCCACCCTCGTCGGTTGCGGGCAAAACCCCGAGTCCGAACACCGGTTGCGTGTAGATCCGTTTGAGATGTGTCGCGAGGACCGGAGCACCGCCGGAGCCGGTTCCGCCACCCATCCCGGCGACGATGAGGAACGCGTCGATCTCGTGAATCGGGATGCGATCGATCGCGCCCTGTACTTCGCTGATGTCCTCCTCGGTAACTTCGGCGCCGAGTTCGTTGTCGGCGCCGACACCGTGGCCCTTGACGCGTGCCTGACCGATCAGGACTCTGTTCCGTTTCGGAATTCGCTCGAGTCCGTGGAGATCCGTCGTTGCCGAGTTGACCGCGATCGCCGTTTCGACGAATCCGCCATCGATCGCCTCGTCGTACGCGAGGAATTCGTCGACGATCTTCCCGCCTGCCTGACCGAAGCCGATTAGTGCGAGTTTCATGGTTGTCTCTCGTGGCCGTTTCCGGTGGCGACCACACCGAAGTGACCGCCAAACCGCGGAAACGGATGCCACGTCCCGGTGGATTCCACTGACTACCATTGTTATGGTCCGCATAGATCTGCCGGGTCGACAGCCATCTCGGAGGCCTATTCGCTCGGTTCTCGCGGACCGCCCCGAGCATCTCAGGCGGCTCAAACGACAGTTCCTGAGCCGTTCGAGCTGGTTACACGTCAGTATAGTCGTCGATTAACGACTCTCACTCGATGGCGACTGTCGACGAATCGAATCGGTAGACGACGAATACCGCGTCCGTACGTCCTCGACGCGGTCGGAGAATCTACCGAGATAATTCGGTGTTGAACTAAGGCTGACACAGTAAAAATCCGACCTGTGACCGAATCACTGCCGGAACAACCTCGAGAGTAAGCCCTATACACGCCGATGGCTTATTTCAGGCCGGATGACAGAGGGCACGTCGACCGGGCGGCGAGAACTGCTTGCAGGGGCAAGCGGGATCGCCGCGAGCGCCCTCGCGGGATGTTCCGAACGATTCTGGTCTCACGCGGAGAACACGGCTCCCGAGCAGATCGAGTTAACGATCAAGACGGTTCCGGCCGACGACGATGCGGTCGCCGCCAAGATCATGAGCCACCTTCGGGAGAACTTCCAGGCGGCGGGTATCGACGCGCTTCACGAACCGATCGCGGAGGCAGAGTTGTACCGTGACGTCCTCCTCGAGGGTGATTACGACGTGTTCGTCGTTCGCCATCCGGGGTTCGACGACACCGATGCGCTGTACGGAATGCTTCACTCGCAGTTCGTAAGCGACGTTGGCTGGCAGAACCCGTTTCACCTCTCGGACGTAACCGTCGACGATCTCCTCGAGAGTCAGCGAACGATGACAGACGGCCGCGACGAGGTGATCGTCGATCTCCTCGAGTATCTCGAGGAGACTGCCCCGTATACGGTCGTCGCCTTTCCACACAGCCTCGGTGCCATCAGACGGGAGCTACCGGCGTCGATTATCCCCCAACGCTCGTTCGAGTACGTCCAGGTCATGTCGTTGGAACCGTCGGACGGCCCGCGGGAGACGCCCCTCGAGGTCGGTGTCTACGGTGAAGGACTGACGGATCGATTGAACCCGTTGATCGTCGACCGAAGCCGAATCGAGGGGTTGACTGAACTGGTGTACGATCCGTTGTTCCGTCGACTGGACGACGAGTACGTTCCGTGGCTGGCGACCGACATTAGTTGGGAAGAATCCGCTCGGACGGAAGCGACGATCACCCTGCGCGACGGAGTGACCTGGCACGATGGCACCGAATTCGACGCCGACGACGTTGTTTTCACTCACCGGTTTCTCGCGGACACGTCACTCGGCGAGATCGAAGGTGGGTTGCCAGCGCCACGATATCGGGGCCGACAGGCCATCGTCGAAACCGTCGACCGCATCGACGCGCGCACGGTCAGATTTTCGTTCGGTAACACCGCTCGTCGAGCGGCTGCCCGTTCGCTGACGATCCCGCTGTTTCCCGAACACATCTGGGAACCGAGATCGGAAGTCGTCGCCGACCGTCAGACCGAGGCGCTCGTGGTCGAAGACGAGGACCTCGTTGGCTCCGGACTGTTCGAGTTCGTCGAGGTCTCGCCCGGATCGATCTCCCTCGATCCGTACGACGCTCACGTCTTTCGTACCGACGACGGGAGTCGACCAACGGTTCTCGAGGGGTTCTCCCAGTTTTCCGGGATTCGGTTCACCGTTGACCCGAACCCCGGTGCGATGATCGAATCGCTCCAGGAGGATACGACCGATATCACGGCGACGACCATCCCACCGAGCGTAGTCGAGACGGTCCAGGAGTCCGAGTCGGTTCGACTGGTGAGCTCCGCGACGGATTCGTTTTACATGATCGGGTACAACATCCACCATCCGGAACTCGGCAACCCACACTTCCGGCGAATCCTCTCCCGGTTGATCGACCGGGAGTATACAGTTACCGAACTGATCGACGGCTACGCCGAACCAGCGGAATCGTTCAGTTCGCTGGTCGGCATCCGCGACGACGAGTGGGACCATCGTTCCGAGCCAGTTATCCCTCGATTTCCCGGTACGGACGGCGAGATAGACGTCGACCGGGTTCGATCGCTCTTCGAGGATGCCGGCTACCAGTACGAAAACGGTGTTCTCCTCGAGTGATACGGTCTGGGACGACTGATACGGTCTGGGACGACTGATACGGTCTGGGACGACTGATACGGTCTGGGACGACTGATACGGTCTGGGACGACTGATACGGTCTGGGACGACTGGTTGCCGGTCGATCCCTCACCGACCTGCGATCGACCGGAACAGCTCATAGCGGTTCGTACAAACTGACTCGGTGAACGACGCGAGGGAGGTGATCGGTTTCGCAGCCACCCTTGTTGTGGTCGTGTCCTCGACCCGTGGTGCGTGACCGATCGCTATTAATGTCCCGAGGACCGTAGTTGGGATCGGATCCAATGTCGCTTCTCGGCGTGGTGATCGAACTCGCTTTCGTTGTTGTCGCGATGCTTGCGACTGCAACACTCGTCTTCGTCGGCCCGAGACGGCTATCTGCTGCGATTCGTGACTTTCGGTGGCGGTTCAGGGTGTGTTTGCTTTCCGTCGTCGCGCTCGTTACGGTGTTGGCGATTCGGTGGTCGACCGTCGACGTCGTTATGCGTCTAGAGCGGCGCGTTCTTGGAACGAACATCACTCCGATCCTCTTCGAGATCGAGCAGGCGGTCTTTCCGGAGAACCCCGTTATCGTGCTCCAGTCGTTTCAGTCACCGGAGCTGACTAGTTTCTTCGTCTTCGTCTACATCTACGGATACGCCTTTCTGTTGTTGTTCCCGTTCATCGCTTACTTCGCCCTGGAGGATGCCGAGGAGCTCCGGACGTTGATCCTCGCGTTCACGGCGAACTATGCGATCGGATTGGTTTGTTACGTTTTCTTTATCGCCTACGGGCCGCGAAACTTCGATCCACTCCTGTTCGAGGGGCTGTTGTACGATGCGTTTCCGCAATCGCGGATGCTCACGAATCAGGTCAATCAGAGCACGAACGTCTTTCCCTCGTTGCACACGTCGCTTTCGATGACCGTCTTCTTCCTCGCGGTGTTGACCCGTCGAAAGTATCCGGTATGGGTTCCGATTTCGGGCGTTCTCGCGATTAGCGTCGTCGTCTCAACGATGTATCTCGGGATCCACTGGTTTTCGGACGTGGTTGCTGGAACGATTCTCGCAGTCGTCAGCGTGTACGTCGGTCGCAACTACACCGTACAGGAGATCGCCGGATCGGTACGACAGTATCTCGGTACCGGGTTCAACCGGACCGGACGAGCAGACGGCGATTGAGACGGGCTCCTATCACTGTTTACGGAAACACTTACAGATTACACTCGGAGTGGCTTCCGTGAGCGCTCTACTCTCGTACGCCGGTGGTTCGTCCGTGGGACCGCCCTCACGAGCGCCGTAGCCGGCTCGTAGACGACGCGATCCGTCGGCGCTTTTTCCGCGACGATCTTCCAGAAACCGGGGGAGCGAACCGTGATCTCACACCGTCCGCGAGCGTTCGTCCGAACCCGTCTGGTTCCGAGGTCGACGATCGCCCCCTCGACCGGTCTGTTGGCCCGGTCCCGGACGCAAACGGTGATCGGTGTGTCGACCGGCACTTCACGGGGAACGCCTTCGAGTACCAGTGATCGTTCGATCCGCATACCAATCGCTACGGGTCCGGGATGCAAAAAACGCCACACCCGTCAGTGTCACTGCATTTCGACCGTCGATCACTCCTCGAGCGAGATCGTTCGGCCGGCCCCGCTCGATCGGTACACCGCGTCGATGATCTCCTGGACGGCAAGAGCCTGTGCGATGCTGTCGTCGTCGCTGCGTCCCTCGACGATCTCGTCGAAAAACGCCCGCAGTTCGTCGGTGTGCGTATCGTTCTGGTGGGTCTCGACGACCGTATCTTCGAGGTGATCCGGCCCGATCGAACTCGCCGAGTGGAAACTGAGCGTTCCCTCGAGTAGATCGAACGTGGCTGCGGCGTCCGTGCCACGAACGACGAACTCGTGGTTCGCCGGCCGATTCGTCGCCCAGGCGACCTCGAGGCTAATGGTCTCGTCGCCCGCACACCGAACGAACGCGCTCGCCGAGTCATCGACGTCGAATCCTCCGGGCCCGGAGTCGTCGGCCCACATCTCGAGGTAGGCGTACTCTTCGCGCGATCCGAACTCGCTTCGTGTGACGCCGTTTACCTCCTTGGTGTCCGGATAGTCGAGCAGATACATCGCGAGGTCGACCGCGTGGACACCGAGATCGATGAGTGCACCACCGCCCGCGATCTGTCGTCTGGTAAACCACGATCCCCGGCCGGGGATTCCTCGTCGCCGGACGTAGTTTGCTTCGATGTGCGTCACCTTGCCGAGGTCCCCACGATCGATCCGATTTTTCACGATCTGTACCGTGTTCGCAAATCGGTTGTTGAAGCCGACTGCACAGTGGGTATCGGACGATGACGCCGCATCGGCGATTCGCCGTGCGCTGTCGATCGAGTGTGCGAGTGGCTTCTCGAGGAGGACGTGGAGATCGCGCTCGAAGGCGTCGACTGCGTACTCTTCGTGGAATCTGTTTGGGGTCGTGATGATGACGGCGTCGATGGTGTCGTACAGTTTCTGGTGGTCGTCGTAGACGTCGACGTCGTAGCGACGCGCGAAGCGGTTTCTCGCCTCGGCGGCAACGTCCATTCCGCCGACGAGCTCGACGCCGAGCTCTCTGAGACGTTCGGCGTGGAACTGTCCGATGTTGCCGAGGCCGACGATTCCGGTTCGAGTGTCGTATTTATTCGGTGTCATCGGAGGAGTACTCCGTCCGTGTTCCCACACGTATAGCCAATATCGCTATGTAGAACGTATGTACTCACCCCTCTTCTCTCCGTCGCCAAACGGAGAATCGGTCGAGCGGTGGCGAGCATCAACTGTCGGCCTCTCCCGTCGCCGGCCCGGATTCTCGCTCGGAACGGTCGGTGATGCCGTGGGCCAGCGCGGTACCGGTCTCCGTCTCGAAGAGGTGGACCTTCGACCGATCGAGGACGACGTCGACGGACTGGTTCTCTCGGATCTCCGTATCGGGTGTAACGCTCATCAGCAACTGGTCGGACGACGATGTGGGGTCTTCCTCCATCGAGTGATCCGCGCTGTCGGTGAGCATGAGGTAGACGAACACTTCGTCTCCCATCGGCTCGAGAACGTCGGTCCGTACGTCGATCGGCTCCGACGGCTCGTCCAGGACGTCTGCGTTCTCCGCGACGTGGACGTCTTCCGGTCTGATACCGACTGTTATCTCGTCGCCGACGGCGGTCTCCGGGACGGCGGCGCGAGCAAGCGAGACGTCGAAATGCGCGGTTTCGATGTGCCCGTTCGTGACCGTTCCCTCGGCGAAGTTCATCGACGGCGAGCCAATAAAGCCCGCGACGAACCGATTTGCGGGCTCGTTGTAACAGACCAGCGGCGGCGCGATCTGCTGAAGTCGGCCTTCGTTCAGGACCGCGATCCGGTCCGACATCGTCATCGCCTCGGCTTGATCGTGGGTGACGTAGATGATCGTCGTCCCGAGTTCGCGGTGGAGTCGCTGGAGTTCGGTTCGCATGTGGACCCGAAGCTTCGCGTCCAGGTTCGCGAGCGGCTCGTCCATCAGGAAGACGTCGGGATTGCGAACGATCGCGCGGGCGATCGCGACGCGTTGACGCTGCCCGCCCGATAACTCGTCGGGCATCCGCTCGAGCATCCCCTCGAGTTGGACGATCTCCGCGGCACTCTCGACCCGTCGTCTGATCTCGTCGTCGTCGTACGTCCGGAGTCGGAGGCCGAAGGAGACGTTCTCGAAGACGTCCATGTGGGGAAAGAGGGCGATGTTCTGGAACACCATCGCCACGCCGCGGTCTTTCGGCGCGAGATTTGTCACCTCGTCGTCGCCGATGAAGACCCGTCCTTCGGTCGGTTTGGTCAGTCCGGCAACTGTCTCCATCGTCGTCGACTTGCCACAGCCCGAGGGGCCGACGAAGGTGACGAACTCACCGTCTTCGACCTCGAGGCTGACGTCGTCGACCGCGGTGACGTCTTCGAAGCGTTTCGTGACGTTTTCGAGTCGTACTCGTGCCATGGGTTACTCTTTGAGTGCGCCCGCAGTCAGTCCGCTGACGATCTTCTCCTGGGCGACGATCACGAGGATCGCCACCGGAATCACGCCGACGATGCTCGCCGCCGCCATCAGGTTGTACAACACCTCGTACTGGCCCTGGTATCCGAGGATCCCCTCGAGAATCGGCGCCCAGTTTTCGGGCTGGCCGTCGGTCATCAGAAACGAGAAGAAGAACTCGTTGTAGACGGCGATGAACGTCAACACACCGGCGGTCGCGACGCCCGGCGCCGAAAGCGGGATAATGACTCGGAACAGGGCACCGAGTCTAGTCGTCCCCTCGACGCGGGCCGCGTCCTCGAGTCCGTCCGGAATCTGTGAGTAAAACGTCGTGAGGATAAATATTGCCAGCGGCATGAAGATCGCAGACAGCGGCAACACCATCGCACCGGGCGTGTTGTAGAGGCTTCCGTCACCCGTGATCGGCTCGAGGGCGACGAACTGCGTGTTGAACAGGTCGTTCAGGGGGATGAAGAAGGCTGCCGGCGGGAAAAACGAGATCACCAGCACCAACAGCATGAGTGGCACTTTCCCGGGAAACTCGAGGCGACCGAAGGCGTAGCCCGCGAGGCTGGCGATCACCAACACGATGATCGTCGAGGCGGTCGCGATGACGAAGCTGTTGAACATGTACCAGTGGAAGGGGAGAACCTGGAAGACCTCGACGAACGCGCCGGGGTTGAAGCCGTTCGGCGTGAGGATGATGTCTTGCTGGCGCCCTTCCGGCGTGAGTGCGACCATGAGCAGCCAGTAGAACGGAAACAGCGTCGTCACGAGAAAGAAGATCGTCGCGACGTAGAACATCGACCGGTACACCCGTCGGGGGTTCGAGATCGCGTTCGCGACCCACCGCTGGAAGGGGCCCCGGTCGAGTTCGACCTCCCGATCGTCCTCGAATATCGTTCCTCGATCCGCCGGTTCGCCCTCGACTCGCCCGCCGTCGGGGAGTCGATCGGCCCGGGAATCGCGTCTCGAGACGTTCTCGGTGCCACGGGAAACGTGGCTCCCGGAACGGTCATCCGGGCGGCTTCGCCCGCGTTCGTCCGGGCCAGTTCGGTCGTCTCCGTCCGGGTTTATTCGCCCGGGTCCGTCTCCGCCCGGATCGGTTCGGTCACGCCCGGGTCCGCTCGAGTCGACTCGGTCCCGATCGCGTCGTTCGCCGGTCATCAGTAGAGCCCTCCTTCTGTATCGCGGAAGAAGAAGACGTAGACGGAGATGATCAGGCCGATCACGAGCGCGGTCGCGAACGCGACGGCGGCGGCCGTTCCGTAGATGCGAGTCCCGCCGAACATCGCTTCGACGACGAGACAGGTCAGCGACGGCACGGTCGTACAGCCGGCGGTCGACTCGATCAGCCCGTAGACGCGCATCGCGTCCATCGTCCGGAACAACATCGCGACGAGCAACGCCGGCATCACCAGCGGGAGCGTGATCATCTTGAACCGCTGCCAGGGCGACGCGCCCGCGACGCGCGCGACATCGTACAGGCTTCGATCGACGCTCTGGAGGCCTGCGAGAATCAGCAGGGCCATGAACGCCGCCGACTTCCAGACGTCCGCGATGAGGATGATGACGAACGCGTCCTGGCTGTCGGCGAGCGGGTCCGGACCGAACAGGCCCAGCCACTGCATCAGATCGCTCCCGAAGCCGACCGTGGGCTGGAACAGGAGGAAGAAGACCATCCCCTGGATGACGATCGGCACCGCCCACGGGAGGATGATCGCGACCCGAACCCATCGACGGCCTCGGAAATCCTGATCGAGCACGTACGCCTGCGCGAACCCGATCACCGTCTCGAGGAGCACGCTGATGACGGCGAACGCGAGCGTGACGAACAGCGCCTGCTGGAGAAACGGGACCCCGAACTCGACGAACGGAAACGACGCCGACACCGTAACATCCATAAACTGCCTGGCGAGCCGGGCGTTGCCAGTGAGGATGTCGACGTAGTTTTCAGCGCCGACGAACCCGCCTAACGGCTCGAGTCCCCGCGTTCGGTCCTCACGCAGGGACATGACGAACGTCATCACGAGCGGATAGAAGGCGATCAGTGCCAACAGCGCGAACGCCGGAAACAAGAGGAGGTACGCGTACGCTCGCTCGCTCAAATTCTCCATCCAGTTGACGACGGCGTTCCCCGTCCGATCGCGATCACGCGTTCGGTCTCCGCTGGTGAGTACGTCGATGGGAGTCTCCGAGCGCGCGTCGGCGTCGGACTCAGTCGCCATTCTGTCCCTCCACGTCCCGCTCGCTTCGCTCGAGTCGTCCGCTCAGGTCGTCCATCGCGGCTTCGGGGCTCTTGGCACCGCGGTAGGCGGCGTGGACTTCCTGGAAGATGAGCGCCGACTGCTCCGGCCAGACGTCGGTCACCGGTCGCGGAACCGCGTTCTCGCCGGCGATCCGTATCTGGTCGACGTAGCGTGCGACCGGGCCGATCTCGTCGGGATCGGCCTCCTCGACGAGATCGAGAATCGGCGGGAGAAAGCCCTGAAGTTCGAAGATCGTAAGCATCACGTCGTCGTGGGTAAACGCCTCGAGTACCTCGAGTGCCCGCTCGTCCCGTTCGGTGTTCGGGTTGAGCGTCAGGTGCCAGCCGCCGAGTGCGGCGGCGGTGCCGCCGACGCCCTCGTACGCCGATTCGTCCTCGGGGACGGCGTACGGCATCGGCATGACGCCGAGATCCTCGCCGAAGACGTCCTCGCCACCGGTTTCGGCGATCGCGAACGGCCAGTTGCGGTGGGAAACGGCGTTCCCGTCGGCGAAGGGGTCGAGCGACTCCTGTTCGGACCACTGGACGATCGCCGACGGACAGATCTGTGGGTAGCCCTCGAGTGCGTGATCGTCCTCGCTTCCGTGGATGAACGCCCGCATCATCCGGATCGCGTCGAGAACCGGCCCCTCGTCGACGGTAATCGGGCGGTCGCCGGCGGTAAACAGGTTCTCCGTGCCGCCGTAGTATGCACCAGCCCAGGTCGACATCACCTCGACGAACGAACAGCAGGCGAGTCCCTCGTAGGCGGCCGCCTGCGTGGTGAATCCGTACTGGGTGCCGGCGACACTCTGCGCTTCGCTCGTCGCCTCGGCGAACTCCTGCCAGGTTGGCGGGTCGGTTCCCCAGCCGTCCGTCTCGTAGCCGGCGTCCTCGATCAGGTCCCGCCGGTACAGCATCGTTCCGAAGTCGGGAAACAGCGGGATCGCGTGGAGATCTCCCGTCTCCGGATCACGCGCCGTCTCGAGAGCCGCCTCGAGGTACTCGTCTTCGACCCGATCGCGGACGTCCGTCGGTAACACCTCCGTCAGATTCGTCGTCTGCTCGCGCAGGATAAACGGGATCGTCCACCCGCTGTCCATCATGAAGATATCGGGTGGCGACCGGCCAGCCTGGAGCGCCGACTGGTACTGTTGCATCCGCTGAGCGGAGTCGTCGACGCTCGCCTGGACCTCGACGGTGACGTCCTCGTCGAGACCGGCATCCCACAGCGCCTCCTGGACCGACGGCTCGCCGTCGTCGGTGTGCATGATGTCCTGAAAATCGGTATCGCCGGTCATCACGATCGTCCGCTCGTCTCGCGTCTGACCGAGACAGCCGGCGACGCCGATGCCAGCGACGACGGCCGCCGTCGATGCGGTCGTCACGAACGCTCGGCGCGTCGACCGTCCGTTTCGATCCGCCGGTTGCCCGCCCATCGGATCTACTAGCAGGCGCTCGCACCGTTTAATCGTGTGCCTGGACAAATGCAATTAACGACGACTGTCGGGATCGAATACTGGTCTAACGAATCGTTGCCAGTCCGCGCCGGCGCGGTCGATTACGAACGTCTGCGGCCCAGCGGGCCCAAACTGGATCCGCAGGTTCACTCGTACGGTTTCCTATCCGTTAGCTCCGCGCACCCTCGACCCCCTGGACGGGTGCGCCGCGAGTCGGGACAGCAGTCCCTATTACTCTTCGATGGTCGGGGGCTCGTGGCGGCCGATGTGGATCTCGTGGGCCTCGACGTCCTCGAGGGCGGCGACGCGACCGCCGACGGTGATCTCCTCGCCATCCTCGCTCTCGAGGGTGAGGTTCGCGACCTCCTCGCTGACCTCGAAGGAGACCTCGCGGACCTTTCCGCGGACGACTCGCGAACCACCGATCTCGACATCCCGGCCGTCGATCGTGGCGTAAAACTCCCCACCTTCGTCGAGTAAATCTTTCACACACCGTCGAATCGAGGCGTATCGGCGGGGATACGATCGCGCCGACTCGTCCTCGCCGAGGGTTTCCTCTGCGGTCGTCCAGAGGACGGTTCCGAAAAAGCCGGAGACGAGAA
The DNA here is from genome assembly GCF_008245225.1 of Natrialba swarupiae. Lineage (GTDB taxonomy): Archaea > Halobacteriota > Halobacteria > Halobacteriales > Natrialbaceae > Natrarchaeobius > Natrarchaeobius swarupiae. The sequence goes on along the minus strand of NZ_VTAW01000027.1, from coordinate 8,343 downwards.
AGCCAAGGGCCGACCGGTTGAAGATGACGCCGTAGCGGTCCTGATCGTCACGAAGGGCGTCCTGGGTCGCATAGATCGAATAGTTTCCGTCGGCGACGGCGATGACCGGCGTCGTGATCCCGCGGCGGGCTCGCGCCGAGGTCGCGACCGCCAAATAGTCGAACTCGGCGGGTGCGGGCGCGTCGGTTGCGGGCGTAACGACCAGATCGACGCTCACGCCGTCGTCGACCGCTGCCTGTAACTCCTCCTCGAACCGCATCAACAGGTCGGGCGTCAACGAGAGCGACAGCTCGTACTCCGCGGCGTCGATGATCTCCTCTAGGTACCGGAGGATCGTCGATCGCGACTTGACCAGGGAGACTGCTTCGGTGTCTCGGGCGGGTGCCGTATACCGGGCCTCGAGTTCGTCGATCATCTGTTCGAGGGAATCCTGGACGTCGTCGAACGCGTCGCCGGGATCGATCGCGACGACTTTCATCGGTCTCGACTCGCGAAGCTCGACCAGTCCTCGGTCGCTCAGGCTCCGAACGGTGTCGTAGACCCGCGGCTGTGGAATGTCCGTTCGATCCGAGATTTCACTCGCCGTGAGCTGGCCCTGACCCAGGACCGTCAGATACGCGTCGATCTCGTACTCGCCGAGGTTGAACCGATCCCCGACGTGCTCGACGGTCGAGCGAAGTTCGTCTGATGCCATACGCGTCTCCACGGACCCGATAGATAAAGAATTTATTATATTCCGAGTAGCATCTAGTTCCGAAATTAAGTTGCTCGATGAGTCGACGATCCACGTCCGACACCCGAGTCGGAAATCGCACGCCCCAATGGGGACAGAACCCTTAACCTCCGCGGGCATGACAGTGGTGGCATGCGCGAGGTATTGCAGTCTACCGACGCTGTCGGCGACGAAGTAAACGGGATTCTCCCGTCTTCGCTTCCAACGGTCACGGAGCTCGCCCTCGCGCTCGTCGTTCTGCTCGTCGGCTGGTTTTTCTCGAAACTCGTCGTCAGACTCGTTGGACGGACCGTCGCACGGCGTATCGAGCGTCCAAGCGTCACTCGAACCGTATTACGGGGCGTTCGAGTCGCTGTTCTCTTCGTTACCGTCCTCGTCGTCGGTGCAATTCTCGGCCTCAGCGGTGGCCAGATTTTCCTCTCGGTTACGGTCGTGTCGGCCGTGATCGCAGTCGTCCTCGCACCGCTCGTCAGCAGTTTCATCAACGGTTTTTTCGTCCTCGCAGACCGGCCATACGAGATCGGTGACATGATCGAAGTCACCGACGAGGGCCATCGCGGGTTCGTCGAGGACATCACGATGCGATACACGAAGATCTTCACCCTCCAGAACACCTTTATCGTCATTTCGAACTCCGAGATTCAACAGCGCGACGTCATCAACTACTCCGCCGAGGACGAACGAACCCGGATCTCCGTCGCGTTCGAGATTACCTACGAGAGCGATCTCGAGGCCGCTCGCCGTCACGCCGAACGTTCCGCTCGCGGCGTCGACAACGTCATCTCCGGCGGCCCAGACATTCGGATCGGAAGCGCCCGATACGCGGCCGCACCGGTCTGTACCGTCCAGGAGTACGCCGACAACGGGGTTCTCCTCGAGTTGTTCTTCTGGATCGAGCACCCATACAAACAACAGATCGCCCGATCGGCAGTCCACACGGCCGTTCGAGAACGGTTTCTCGATAACGGCATCGAGTTCGCCTACCCCCACCGCCACCACGTTTTCGACGACACCAGCGGGGTCGGACGGCTGGCAGTCGACTCGCGGGGCGACCCTGACTCCGGCGACGAGACTCGAGAGCGGCCATCGACTGTCGGGGGAGCCGACAGTGACACGACCGGAACGAGCGACGAGTGACGACGGTGTCGATCACTGCGTGTGGGATCACGACTCGATTCGACGGATCTTTTATCCCGTTCCCGTCCGAACTCGAGATCGATCCACGATGTACGACGACGTCCTCGTTCCTACCGACGGGAGCGATACGATAGCCGAGACGCTCACCCACGGTCTCCCGATCGCCGTAGCTAACGATGCAACGGTCCACGCGCTGTACGTGGTCGACAGCCGAATCACCGCCGCAGGGGGCGAGGAGAACAGTCCCTCGATCGAACGATCGCTTGAGGCCGATGGTCGCGACGCAGTCACAGCCGTCGACGAACGTGCGTCGGCGGCGGGACTCGAGACCGTCACCGAGGTCCGCAAGGGGACGCCCGCCAAGACGATTCTCGAGTACGCCGACGAACAGGACATCGACCTCGTCGTCATCGGAACGAAAGGCAAGAGCCCGCGCGAGAAGGTGACGTCGCTCGGGAGCGTCTCGGAACGGGTCGTCGACAACGCGTCGATCCCAGTATTCGTCGTTCGTGATCCCGACAAAACGACCGCTAACTGAGACGGTTTTCTGTCGGTCATCACTGCCGCTTCCGGAGAACGAGCCCTGGGCGCAGCGGTACACAGGGACAGCAATCCGTATGCGAGGGATTATCGTAGAACTTCATAGATCATCTGTCCGTCGATCGAAACACGGTGTCGACAGACAATCGGCGACACGTTCGGTTAGCCAGGACAACTCCCCTGATCTCTACTCGGCTTCCGGCGGTTAGGCCGTCGCTTCGACCGTGATGACTTCGCAGTCGAGGTGGGTTCGCAGATATCGATCGATGTTCGGGTTGTCGGTGAACCGTCGGAAGATCCGGCGCAGGCGGCTGGCCTGCTGGCCGCCGATCACGACTGCATCAGCGCCCTCGGCGGCGACCTCGTCGAGGATGCTCTCCTCGACGAGAAACCCCGTCCGAACCACGTACCGGACGTTCTCGAGCGGTCCGAACGTCCGTTCGACTGCATTTTTCAGGTCAATCCGTGTTACTTTCCGCCCGCTCTGGTAGAGGTCGACGTGAACCACTGTCAACGCCGCATCACGCTCTCGAGCGACTTCGATCGCTCGCTCGAGCGTTCGTCTCGAGTGTTTTGTCAACGGATACCGAACGGGAACCACGACGAGCGCCATTACACACTCGAACGATTCCCGTGCGGGTAAACTTTTCAGTCTCGATACCCCATCGTGCGTAATCGTCGCATACCGGCTCCCCTCCACGTCCGGTTTGATCCACCGTTGGACGATCGGCCGACACCGACTGTCAACGGGCACCACTGTACATCGTTATATTGATTCACCGACATATAAGCATAAATGCTCGTATTAGAATGCACAGTATCCCATCGTGGACTCACTCAACCACACTCGAACCGCGGGACTGGACTCTAAACAGGGAACAGTCATAAACCGAACGCGTGGATAGTTCGGGTATGCAACCGACTGTAACCGAAGGCGGGAAGACAGTCTACGTATCGAACACCGACGGTGACCGTGGGTCGAAGGGACCGTTTCTCGTTGCATACGAGTCTCAGGACGGGGTGAGTCGCTACGGTTGGTTCTGCTCTAACTGTGAAAGTTTTGATAACGCGATGGATGCCATGGGTCGAATCAAATGCAACTCGTGTGGTAACTTTCGGAAACCCACGGAGTGGGACGCCGCCCACGAGTAATGGAGCCGAGTTCGCCATCCGACGTAATTGGCTATTACTAATCGTTTTTCGCCGGTCAGAGGGTACATTTGTCTCTCTCTGTCGGTTCCTTCCGAACGAATTTCATCCCATCTTACAGATAGTTTTCATATACGAACATTTATGCTGGATGGCCGTGTATATCCGTACCGAATGGGTCCTGTTAACATGCGACTCGTCGAGCAGGCCAGGTCGATCTTCGCAGAGCTTGGATACACCGTCGAGGGAGACGGCCCCGAATTTCGAGCCGAACGCGCGTGGAAAGTGGTCCACGTAAACACCGTCCTCGAGAACGAAACGCTGCCGACGGCGTCGTCCGGTCAGTTCCACTGTTTCGTCGCACAGCCGGAGGACGCAGACACCCTCGAGACACGACTCACCAGCGTGGATCCGAGCTACGAATGGGCGATTATCGTCGTCGACGGGGAGGAGTATCAGGTCGAACGAGCGCCGCCGGGGCCTCGAGTCTCGGCCTGACGAACGGTCGGGATTCTATCCTTCGAGTGCACGCCGCGTCGCCGTTACGCCGCGACCCGGATCGACGTCGGCACCCATATCTTCCAGAACGTCACCCAGCGCAGTCACCACGTAGACGACGTTCTTCGGACGCGCGGAGTAGCCCATACAACCGATGCGGAAAATCTCGCCGTCTAAGTCGCCCAGACCGCTTGCGACCTCGAGGTCGTACCGTTCGAGCAACTCGGCACAGACTTCGCCGTCGTCGATCCCGTCCGGGACGCGGACGGCGTTTAAGCTCGGAAGCCAGTACTCGTCCGGTGCGTTCATCTCGAGGCCCATCGCCTCGACGCCAGCTTTCAGTGCACCCGCCAGTCGCTCGTGGCGTGCCCACCGGTTCTCGATGCCTTCCTCGGCGACGAGTCGCAGCGCCTCTCTGATCGCGTACACGTTCGTGATCGGTGCGGTGTGGTGATACGATCGGTCGTCGCCCCAGTACCCCTCGAGCAAGGAGAGATCGAGGTACCACGAACGGGGTTCCTCCTCGCGTGAGAGGACTTTCTCCATCGCCTCGTCCGACAGCGTGAGCGGACTCGCTCCCGGCGGACAGGAGAGACATTTCTGTGGGCCCGCGTAGGCGACGTCGATCCCCCACTCGTCGACGCGGAGTTCGACGCCACCGATCGAGGTGACGGTGTCGGCGATCACCAGCGCGTCGTGATCGTGGGCCGCGGCGGTGAGCTCCGAGACGTCGGGCTGGAGAACGCCCGTACTCGTCTCGGCGTGGACGAAACCGAAGACGTCCGGATCGTATTCGGCCAGCGCGTCGGCGACGTCGTCCGGATCGAGTGGCTCCCCCCACGGGGCGTCGACTTCGACGACCTCGCCGCCGGCACGACGCGCCATCGAGGCCATTCGTCCGCCGAAGTAGCCGTTTGTCGGGACGAGCATCGTCTCGCCGGGCTCGACGACGTTCCCGATCGCCGCCTCCATCGCCGCGGAGCCGGTTCCAGAGACCGGGATCGTCCACTGGTTGTCCGTCCGGAACGTGTATCGCAACAGTTCCTGAACTTCGTCCATGATCTCGACGAACGACGGGTCGAGGTGACCGACAAGTGGCGTACTCATCGCGCGCAACACGCGTGGGTGAACGTCGCTCGGACCTGGTCCCATCAGGGTCCGGTTCGGCGGCACCAACTCGTCGATATCTGACATTTCTCTCGAATCTTCACCGGTTTGCATGAACTAAAACTGTGGTCCTATCCCCAAAAACGTTCATAAAACTCCCGAAACGTGAACGGCCTTCCAGCGAGTGGACCACCGCCTATATTTAAGTTCCGATGACACGTAGTTGCCGAGGCGATGGTTTTCAAGAAGATCACCCTCATCGGCACGAGCACAGAGAGTTTCGACGACGCCGCGGACGACGCGATCGATCGGGCCGAAGAGACACTGCAAAACGTCCAGTGGATCGAAGTCGACGAACTCGGAGTCGAGATCGCAACCGCCGACAATCGTGAGTACCAAGCCGAGGTCACCGTCGCGTTCGAACTCGAAGAGTAGAACCGCATCTCGCAACTCGTTTCTACCACCTCGCAACTCGTCCGTGGCGACACCGATATCTCGGACAACAGTTACCCAGCCACTACGCCGCCAGGGACAGCGACGGAGATCAGGTCCGGAATGATTCGCCACAGCCACACTCGCTGACGACGTTCGGGTTCTCGACGTGGAACCCTTCCGCTTGCAACCCGCTCTCGTAGTTGAGGACGCTTCCCTCGATGTACTTCAGACTCGCCGGATCGACGAACACCCGAAGGTCGTGATGTTCGTAGATCGTGTCGTCCTCGTCGGGCATGTCGTCGAATCGCATCCCGTAAGACAGACCTGCACACCCACCCTGTTGGACGAAAAGCCGGAGTCCGGCCTCTCCGCAGTCGAGTCCCTCTCCCTCGAGCAACGAGAGAGCCTGCTCGGCCGCCTCCTCGGTCACCTCGATCTCGGGGCGGGTCGCCGATTCCCCACCATCCAGACTGTCCGTACTCATACATCCCCTTTCCCGCGCAACGATGTTAACCTTGACGCCATTCCGTACGTTCGCACCTAGCCAGAACCGGTTTCGAGCGAGCCACTCTCACCAACCCCGTTTTCCCGGCGCTTGACCGACCGATAATACTCGCCGAACTGGCGCTCGTCGTTGCTCGAGAGTCCGATTCCCCGTTTCGCGAGCAACTCGACCATCCGTTTGGTCTCACACTCGTACCACATCGAGAGTAGCCAGACGTTTCGTTGGGCGTAATCGTAGTTGCGCTCGAGGATGCGTCCGTCGGTTGGATCGACCTCACACGGTTGCATCAGAAAGCGACTCCACTCTCCAGTGACGTAAAACTGCCAGCCAAATCCTTGAGACTGTCTGCGATGACTGATTGCCGATCGATCACCGACCGTTGTGTAATCGACCGGGACCGGTGTATCGCAGTCCGTATTGGGTGTGAACGTGTCGTTTACGAACTCCCGTCTTCGATCCGCTCGAGTCGGACGCGAACGCTCTCCGCGTGAGCTTCGAGTCCCTCGGCGTCGGCAAGCGTCGTGATCGTCTCGCCGACGTCGGCAAGTCCGTCACCCGAGAGGCGCTGGACGGTCGTCGACCGCAGGAACGTTTCGACCGAGAGACCGCCCGTGACCCGAGCCCCACCGTTCGTCGGCAGGACGTGGTTCGTGCCGCTGGCGTAGTCGCCCGCGGCAACCGGCGTGTTCGGCCCCAGAAAGACGCTTCCAGCGCTATCGATCCGTGACAGGATCGACTCGTCGTCGTCGGCGACGATCGAGAGGTGTTCGGGTGCGTACTCCTCGGTGAAGAGGATCGCCTCGCTCATCGACCGTGCGAGCAAGACGCCGCTGGCGTCGTTCTCGAGTGCTTCTCGAATCACGTCTTTCCGCTCGCGCGCGCGAACCAATTCGGTGACCGCGGTCGTGATCGCGTCCGCGGTCGCCTCGTCATCGGTGACGGCGACGACCGAGGTGTTCGGATCGTGTTCGGCCTGGGCGAGTAACTCGGCCGCGACGAGTTCAGGATCAGCCGTCTCGTCCGCGACGACGACCACCTCGCTCGGGCCAGCGAGGAAATCGATCTCGACGTCACCTCGGACCACCGCCTTCGCGGCGGTCACCCACTTGTTCCCGGGACCAACGATTTTTTCGACCCGATCGATCGTCTCCGTCCCGTAGGCGAGACTCGCGACCGCCTGTGCACCCCCCACCTGGTAGACCACGTCGGCACCAGCGGCGTAGATTGCCGCGAGCGTCGCCGGACTGATCTCCTCGGCCGGCGGAGTGACGACCGCGACGTGGTCGACGCCCGCGACGACCGCTGGGACGACACCCATGATCGCACTCGAGGGATAGGCCGCCGAGCCACCGGGGACGTAGACGCCGACCCGATCGATCGGCCGGAATCGTCGTCCGAGTTCGCGCCCATCCGCGAACTCACGTCGCCAGTCTTCGGGCAACTGGGCCTCGTGAAACTCCTTGACGTTCGCCGCTGCGGCGTCGATCGCCTCCCGAAGCTCCGGGTCGAGATCGTCGTACGCGCGCTCACACTCGTCGGTAATCTCGAGGTTTCCGACGTCGACACCGTCGAACTCACTCGAGAACTCGCGAACGGCGACGTCTCCCTCCTCGCGGACTCGCTCGACGATCTCCCGAACGTCTCCTGTGACCGACTCGATGCCGGCGTCGCGGTCGAAAAACGCCGCGCGTTCGTCCGGTCCGAGTTCGGCCGTCTCCCGCACCTCGATACTCATACGCCCGCGTTCGGGCGGCGGGCGAAAAACCGTTTCCTTCCGCTACCCGTCCGAATCTTCGACTGTCCAGACGCCAACCGCGTCGAGGGTCGCTCTGACGAAGAGGTAGACGAGTATTCCAAATCCGGCGAACACGATCGGTGACTGGAGAACTTCGGCGATTCCTCGGCCGAGAAGGAGCTGACCGAACCCCCGGACGAAGAAACTCGCGATCACGAGGGCGAACCCGAGTATCGCGAGTGTGACGAACCCCTGTCTGTCCATACGCGCGGGTAGCATTTCCGGTCGCTAAGTCCTACTGGACCGTCCTCTCATCGCGGCCCTGTGAACAGTCACCTCGAGACTACCCAACGTGGCTCAGTCGGGCCTCGAGACGACGGCCTTATGTATGGACCCGGACCTCGTCATGAATACGAACGACGCGGCGCGGTCGCCGCGTTCTCCGGCCGTATTCCGGCACGGAGAGCATACGCATCCACTACGCCTCGGACGGTGACGGCGGCT
>NZ_VTAW01000026.1 GCF_008245225.1 Natrialba swarupiae | reverse complement strand
GTACGCTAGTGCCACCAACTACCGTAACGAATCAAAGAGTTTCAGGTGGTTTGGTCCGTTGTTTCGGCAACTACTGTGAAGGGCGGGGCTTTCTCCTTGACTCTCAGTAAGTCGTTACCGTCGAACCCGCAGACAGGTCGCGAGTTCCGCGGTGTATTGTTACAGCAATCCGTCTGAGAGAATCCGCCCGGCTACAGTGCTGAGAATATCACTCGAAATCGCCGGCTGTACAGACGAGCACCGATCGATCACCCTCGAGAATAACGCTCTGGGTGACACTCCCGAAGACGGCCTTTCCAGCGGGCGACCGTTCTCGTGCCCCGACTGCAACGAGGTCCGCATCGTACTCTGTGGCGGCCTCGAGGAGTGTCGTCGCCGGATCGCCGCTCCGCCCGTCGAGTTGTACGTCGATCTCTTCCGCCTCGAGACGTTCTCTCACTCGGCGAATGGTTCCGATCTGGTCGACCGACGCCCCTTCGGGATTGTCGGTAAACGAGTGAACGAGGACGACCTCCGTCTCGTCTTCCCCGGGAAGCGATTCGATCGCGTCGGCGACCGCCGCGGCACGGTTCTCGTTTTTGTCGATTCCGGCGACAACTGTAAACATCAATCGAATCAATTCGTCGCTGGCAAATAATAGTATCGACCGTTGGACTGATCGGCTTTCGATCGCCGTGCCCGCCAGCAACCGCTGGGCCGTTTACGCTGGAACGGATCGAACAGGGCCATACATCGACGTACAACGGTCTCTGGGGTATCCACGTCCGCTCGGCGACTGTGCAACTGCGATCACAGAAGGGGCGACGACCCGCACAGTAAGCTATTTATTACGAGGCTGTGACACATCCAGTACAATGGTTTCTGGTGACGATTTCAGGACGACTCTCGGTACCTTTGCCACCGGCGTCACGGTCGTGACGTTTACACTCGACGGGGACGACCACGCGTTGACGGTCAACTCCTTTACATCGCTGTCGTTAGATCCCCCGCTAGTGTTGTGGAACTGTGACGTCGACGCGAGCTCTCACGATCTCCTCGAGAAGGCGGATAACTATGCGGTCAACATCCTCACAGAGGATCAGGAGGAACTCTCGACGCGCTTTGCGGGCCAGCACCACGAGATGGACGACCCGTTCGAAGGGATCGATCTCTTCCGGTCCGAGACGGGGGCACCCATCTTCGAGGATACGCTCGCGTACCTCGATTGCACCATCGATGCCCGTCACGAGGGTGGTGACCACACGATCTTCGTTGGTCGCGTCGAAGACGCTGCGGTACAGAACCCCGACGAACAGCCACTGATCTTCTTCCGGGGGAATTACGAGGAACTCGCCGAGTAGTCTCCCGGACACCCGGACCGGTCACACCGGACGAACTGGCCGCCTCGTTTCGCTTCGATCGGTTCGCGGATGACTCCTCTTCGACGGTAGTTACAAGAGGTCCCCGGAACCACCGGAGTATATGTTCGATGATGCGTGGGCCGGTGCGGAATCGACGGCGCACTCGGTTGCACTCGCGTGTCTCGAGCGCGGTATTCGCGCGGCCCACCCGTCTTTGGTCTCCGAGAGTTCGCTCTCCGTCGAAGAGGGCAGGCTCGTCGTCTCGTCCGGATCCAACGTGGACGATCTCGTCTACGACCTCGAGTCGTACGACCGGGTGCTCGTTCTCGGGGGTGGGAACGCTGCCGGACAGTTCGCACGCGAACTCGAGGGGGTGCTCGGTGATCACCTCTCCGGCGGCGTCGTCGTCACCGACGACGTCGAACCGACGGACATCATCGAGGTGATCGAGGGCGACCACCCGGTTCCGACCGAGCGCTGCGTCGATGGTGCCCGGCGGGTGTTGTCGGTCGCCGAATCCGCGACGGCGGACGATCTCGTCGTCGCCTGTATCACAGGGGGTGCAAGCGCCTTGCTCGCGGCACCGCCAGCCGACCTCGCGCTGTCGGATCTTCAGTCGACGACGGAGGCGTTGCTCTCGAGCGGTGCCTCGATCGACGAGATAAACGCGGTTAGAAAGCATCTCTCGATGATCAAAGGTGGGCGACTCGCACAGACTCTCGCGCCGGCGACCGTCGTCGGGGTGACGATCAGCGACGTCGTCGGCGACGACCTCTCGGTGATCGCCAGCGGGCCGCTCGTGGCCGATCCGACGACCTACGCCGACGCACTCGCGGTCCTCGACCGATACGGGATCGACGCACCGACGGCCGTCTCCGATCGTCTCGAGGCTGGCGCCGCCGGTACACACTCCGAGACGCCGACTGCGGACGAGCCGGTGTTCGACGACGTTGTTACGACCGTGCTGGCAAACGGTTGGACCGCACTCGATGCCGCACGGGAGGCTGCGACCGCACGCGGGTACGACGCCCTCGTTCTCTCCTCGAGCGTCGAGGGCGAGGCCAGCGAAGCGGGTAGAACCCACGCGGCCATCGCACGGGAGTGTGTCGAAACGGGGAATCCGGCGTCCCCGCCCGTCGTTCTCCTCTCGGGCGGTGAGACGACGGTGACGCTCGTCGACGATCCGGGCCAGGGCGGGCCGAACCAGGAGTTCGTGGTGAGCGCCGCGGCTGAACTCGACGACGAACCGGTCGTCGTCGCTAGCGTCGACACGGACGGAATCGACGGCGCGTCGGACGCCGCCGGCGCTATCGTGGCCCCCGCAGAGATCGACTCCGACGACGCCAGGGATGTGCTGGCGCGAAACGACGCAGGGGCTCTCCTCGCCGATGTCGACGCACTTCTCCGAACGGGGCCGAGCGGAACGAACGTCAACGATCTTCGACTGTTCGTCGTCGGTGAGTAACCTCTCGACTCGAGCGACCGATCGAACTGTAATTTTCCCTATAGTTAGACCGTATTCGTTCGGTTACGATCGGATCTGGAGTGCGTACTCGCCGCGGACACGTTCTTCGTCGTGATAGACGACTGGCTCTTCGATCGCCGCGACAGTCTCACCGTCGAGGGATACGGCTGTCGCGATTCCATCGAGGCGTCGTGTTACGACGTCGCCAGTCTCGAGGTCGAACCGGTGGATGGCGTGGGTTGCCGGATCGCGAACCCGGAAGTTCTGTGCACAGGGGACGACGACCGTCCCGCCATCTGCGGCGAGTTCGTGTACGAAGCCGCGGACGGGTTCGGCCCACCGACGTTCGCCGTCGGCGTCGAAGACGGCGATCCGATGTTCGTTCGGATGCCGACTCTCGGTCTCGCGGCTCTCGAGGGCGTACGTGTTTCCGGTCACGAACGCGACGTGGCCGTCGCTTGCGTGGACGTGATTCGGGTAGGCGTACAGCGTCTCGTCGCCGATCTCGGTCTCGACCGCGAGATCGATCCGCCAGCGTTCCTCGCCACCTGGACCGAGGAGGTAGCCACGCTTGTCACCGTGGCTCGCGACGGCGAGACGATCGCCGTCGAACGCCACGTCGCCGACCCGCCGATCCCCGTCAGTTCCAGGATCCCACTGCCAGTGGGGCTCGCCGGTTTCGGGCTCGAGAACGACGAGTCCGACGTCGTGGTCGCCCAGACAGCGGTTGAAACCCACTGCGAGACGGTCGCCGGCGTCGTCGACGTCGATCGCGATCGGCGAGGCGTCGGTTTCGTACCGCCAGCGAACCCGTCCACCGAACTCGATTGCGTAGACCGTACTGTGCCAGCGTCGATCTTGCCCGTTCCGTTCGTACCGTCTGGCGGCGGCGTAGACGACTTCGCGGTCCGTGTCGGTAGCGAGGTCGACGACGTACGGGAGTGCGAATCGGTCGTCGCTTTCGGGTTCGCCGACGTCGAGTGCGGTCTCGTAGTCCCACTTGTGCTCGCCCGACTCGAGATCGTAGGCTGCGACCGATCCACGTTCGCCTCGCCCGGCGACGACGACCGTACCGCCGGCCGACTCGATTCCGGTTGCGCTCCCGGGATGGTCGACCGCCCATCGCTCCGCGAGGGATTCTCGGTCGTAAGCCGTCACCGTCCCGTTTTCCCGTCCGACGACGACGAGGTCGTCGGTCAGGCGGACGCTCGAGCGCGTCCACATGTGACGGCTCCGTGCACTGTCGATCTCGCCCAGGTCGATTCGGTCGGTGCCGAAACTGGATTCCGTCACCGTTACTCCTCCGGAAACGTTTCGTGGAGCAGGTCGTGGGCGTCGCCGAGGCCGTCGACGACGTGCTCTCCCTGTACGGACAGCCGTCGGACGGCCCGCTCGGCGTCGCGGACGGCGAGCAACCGGCCGCGCGCGTAGTCGTATTCTGGATCGTCGGGATCCATCGCCGCGATCTCCTCCTCGAGATCCACCAGCGCCGCATCGAGGTGGCGCTCGATACCGGCCACGGTCTTCGCTTCGGCGAGGGCCCCGATCGGCCCCTCGAGGTGACCGTCCAGTTCTTTCTCCGCGTGTTCGCGGGCGTGTCGGTCCCCACCGCCGAGGACGTTCATCAATCCGAGTTTCAGCGCTTCAATTTCGTAACAGCTCATGGATACAGACCGGGCTTAGAGCGTCCGGTCGACGATGTCGCTTACGATGCGGTCCCGTTCCAGGTGGGACGAAACGATTCGTTCGGCGTCCGCGTCGTCGACGTCGCCGTACCAGACGCCGTCGGGGTAGACGGCGACCATCGGTCCGTCGCCACAGCGGCCGAGACAGGACGACCGCGTGATACGAACGTCACAGCCGTCGGCGTCTCGAGTGGCCTGTCGTAGTCGCTCGAGGACCGCCGACGATCCCATCTCGGTACAGGTCCGGTTCGTACAGACCGCGACGTGTCGATTCGGCCCGTCGTGGACGTGTGGCTCGTCGTCGACGTCCTCGCGGTCCGCGTGACTCGCTCGATGGGCCAGCGCCCGCACCATCGCACGTGCGCCGCCGAGGTCGTCCTCGTAGCCCTGCAGGTCGACCTTGTACTTACAGGTGTCACAGGACATTTCGACGCTTCCGGACCGCGCCTCCTGCCAGCGGTCCGCAAAGACCTCGAGCAGCCGCGGGTCGGTCCCGAGTGGATCACCTGCGGCGGCCGCCACGTAGGGGTAGTCGGCGTCGAACTCGTCGGTCCAGTCCCGGACGCGTTGGGTGAGAACGCCGTCGCCGAGCATGTACGGCAGGACGACCACGGCGTCGGGTCGGTGTTTCGCCAGCCCGTGAAGACTCTCCTCGAGTGTCGGCTCGGTGACGCCGACGAACGACGCCTCGACGCGCGAGAACGACCGCCCTTCGTAGAACAGTCGGGCGAGCTTGTGGACGTCGCCGTTGGCGTCCGGATCGCTCGAGCCGCGTCCACAGCAGACGACGGCGACGTCGTCGACCTCCCGATCGACCCCGATCATCCGCTCGACGGCGGCCGCCCGCTCGTCGAGAATCTCGAGGATCGCGGGGTGGACTCCAAGGTGTGCGCCGACGTCGATCTCGAGGTCGTGCTCAGTTCGCACCTGCTCGACGGCCAGTGGCACGTCGTTTTTGACGTGACTGGCCGCGAACAGCGAACAGTGGACGACGGTCACTCGATCGACGACGCCCGCCAGTCCGTCGAACGCCGCCTCGATCGACGGCTCCGCTAGCTCGAGAAACGCCGCATCGACCGGGATCTCGAGACGTGACTCGAGGCCGGCGGCTAACTCGCGAACCTGTTCGTTCGAGCGTTCGCGACGCGAGCCGTGGCCGACCAGCAGGACAGCCTCGTCGTCGAACGCGGGTCCGTCGTCGATCGTGTGGTGCATGGTTCGTAACTCGTTCGGGTATCCGTGTTCTCCCTCACTCCTCTCTCCCTCTCATCCTCTACGCTCCAACGGCGCGCCACGCGCACCGCAGCGCGGATCACTCGAGGCCTTCCGCCTGCTCGAGGCTGCGCTCGAGCTTTCGCCGGCGGCTGGGGGCGTACAGCCCGGTCTCCTCGCAGTCGTCGTACAGCCAGCGACCGAGTTCGGGTGCGGCGTCGTCGTCGACGCCGAACCAGTAGCCACCCGAGGAGGTCTCCGAGAGGTCGCCAAGCGGTGGGTCCACCGGACAGTCCCCGAGCAGATCTCGAACGGTCTCGAGCAGGTCGCGGTCGTCGTGGACGAACGAGATCCCGACCGTCCCCTGCGAGGACTTGAAACAGACCGTTCCACAGCCCTCGAGCAGGCCTCGAAGGAGTTCCCGGTCGTGACTCGAGAACGCTCCGAACCGATAGTTTCCGCGGCCGTCGACGGGCAGTCCAGCCGTCGTCGATCGGCCGAACAGCCCCTCCTCCGACCCGCGATCTCCGTCGAGGGTTAGCGTGTACTCCTCGGCCGTTCTCGTGATCGACGTATCGTGGGCGTACTCCCGACTCGTCGTCTCGCGTGCGACGTCGCCGCCGGCGATCGCCGAAAGCGTCTCGGCGGATCGTTCGTCGCTCGTCACGACCTCGAGGCTCCCGTCAGAAACGGCTCCGCTCGCGGCGACGTGGCCCCAGAAGTACGCCGTCGTCGGATGGCCGGCGAGTACGTCTGCGGGCGACTGGACGCTCAAGAGTGGTTCCCGTTCGTCCGACTGGTCACCGTTGTCGGGGCTCATTCGTTTACCTCCCTGACCGCGATTGCGTCCGTCGGACAGGCCGCCGCGGCCTGTCGCGCCTCGTCGATCCGGTCGTCGTCGAACGTCGCGACGACCCGTTCGGCGGTATCGACGACGTCGCCGTCGCAGTCGTAGATCGGGTCGGCGTCCGGATCGATCGTCGCCAGACCGTCAGCCCCCTCGACGAAGCGGGGATCGCGGGTGAGACAGGCGAAGATGCCGTCGCAGGCGTCCTTTTCGACCGTGAGTTCGTATCGTGACATGGTGGATCTGTAACGGTCAGTAGTCGTACTTCGTCTCGTAGCCTCGCGGGGTCACCATCCGGTCGTCCCAGACGTACGTCTCCTCGTTGCCGACGATGATCGTCGTCGTCATATCGACGATCTCGTCCTCGCCGAGGGGCTCGAGTTCCCCGAGTTCGGTCAGCAACACGCGTTCGTCCTCCCGGCCGGCGCCGTGGACGATGCCGACCGGCGTGTCGGGATCGCGGTGGGCCAGGAGGATCTCACAGCACTTCTGGAAGTTTTCGCGACGCTTGCGACTCCAGGGGTTGTAGATCGCGATCGTGAACTTCTCCTTTGCGGCGGCGTGCAGGCGCGACTCGATCTCGGGCATCGCCACCAGATGATCGGACAGCGAGATCGAGACGGTGTCGTTGACCAGCGGTGCGCCCAGACGCGCCCCACACGACTGGGCGGCCGGAACGCCCGGGACGACCTCGAAGTCGACCATCGACGCCGTCGCGCCTTTCGACTCGAGGATCTCGAGGGCCAGACCGGCGAGCGCGTAGACGTTCGGATCGCCGCTGCCGACGATCGCCACGTCGTTGCCCGCGAGCGTGCGGTCGATCGCCTCCTCGGTGCGTGAGACTTCGCCACACATCGGCGTGTCGTACAGTTCGTCGGCCGCCTCGGTGATCTCGTCGGGGATGAGGTCGATGTAGGTCGTGTAGCCGACGATGTGCTCGGCCTCGAGCAGGGCCGTCTTCGCGCGGTCGGTCATTCCCCCCGGATGGCCGGGACCGAGACCGACCGCGAGCAGTTGGCCTGGGTCGGCGTCGAACTCGTCGACCGTCGCGCCGACCTCCTGTTCGGTCGAGTCGTCGTCGGAACTCGAGGCGCCACACGTGCTCGAGGACTCGGTGTCGTCGGAACTCGAGGCACCGCAGTTCGAAGTCGATTCGTCGGTCGCGTCGGCGTTGGTATCCGTGCTCATTGAAGTTCGCTCTCTCAGAAGTCGTCGACGTCACGCCCGCCTCGCGGGGTGACGAGGTAGGTTCGGTCGTCGTTGCACCAGGTCTTCGTCTCGTGGGTACCGATGATCAGCGAGGTGCCCATTCCCGACACCTTCTCGTCGTGGTCTCCGGCCTCGCCGAGGGTCGTGATGAACTCGCTCTCGCCGTTGCGGCCGGCGTCCGCGCGGCCGGCGTCGTTGACGATCGCGACGAGAGCGTCGTCGGTGCGTTCCTCGCGGACGATCTCGAGCGCCCGCTCGTAGTTGCGCCAGCAGTTGTAGAGGACGATCACGAACTCCGAGACCGCCGCCGCCCGCAACTTCTCCTCGATCTCCTCCCAGCCCCGCCACTTGTCCGACAGCGAGACGGTACAGAAGTCGTTACACAGCGGCGCGCCGACGTTGGCCGCACCGCCCAATGCCGCCGTTATACCGGGAACGATCTCGATCGGCACGTCCGTCGCGTCGTCCTCTTCGGCCATCGCGAAGACGAGATCGGACTTGCCGTAGACGGAGGGGTCGCCGCCCGAGACGTGGGCGACGTCTTTCCCCTCGCGGACGTGATCGAACGCCGCGCGGGTGAGTTCGATCTGTCGGCCCATCGTCGATCGCACGATCTCTTGTTCGAACCCACCGTCTCGAGTCGCGACTCCATCGTCGTCGACCGCGTCTTCGGGCGGGAGCGTCCCGTCCTCTCGGAGGAACGCCTGGTAGAGACTCGAGGCGATCACGACGTCGGCGGACTCGATCACTCGCTTGGCCTTCGCGGTCATCTGATCCGGGAGGCCGGGGCCGATGCCGACGACGGAGAGGGTGCCGTGATCGTCGGGTGTGCCGGTGGTCGGTTCGTCCGCGACCGCCCCGTCGTCCGCACTCGTCTCCGCGGATTCGGCGTCGGAACTCATCGGCCGATCGCCACCGTCACTTCGTTCTCGTAACTTCGTTTCTCGAGGACGAGTTCCTGTTTTGCCCCGCCGGCGATCGCCGACGCCTCGGAGACGCCGGGCCAGCCGATCAGCTCCTTCGATTTGGAGGGTGTCGGCCCCTCGTGGTCGAGCAGCGTCTCCCTGTCGAAGGTGACGACGCCGAGGTCGAGTTCCCGGGCCGCCTCGAGCAGTCCCTCCTCCTCGGCCTTGCGGGTCGCGGTGGCGACGAACTCCACATCGGCGAAGCCGTATTCGGTCTGCTCGAGGGCCTCCTCCCACGCGGCGAGAAACGCCTCCGTGTCCGCCCCGGAGACGCTTCCGGTGCCGACGACGATACCGTTTTGCGTGTTCCGCTTGAGGACGGTCACGTCGTCGCCGACCAACACCGCCCGTGGCCCCTCGAGTCGGGCGACCGGCCCCAGATCGTCGTCGAGGACGGCGAGGTTCGTTTTGACCGTCGAGTCGCCGTTGACGACGTGGGCGTCCATCGCCTTCGCACGCGACTCGACGCCCTGTTTGCCGGCAGCCTCCGAGGCGGTGGTCATCGCCGGAACGGCTCCCATCGTTGCCAGGTCCTGTGCGACCTGGTTTGCCCCGTGGTGGCCGCCGGTGATCGGAATCGCCCACGTCAACTCCTCGTCGACGACGCAGATCGCCGGATCGTCCCACTTGTCGTCGAGCAGATGTGCGGTTTTGCGCATCGCGATCCCAGACGCCATGAGCCCGACGAAACAGTCGTACTCGCCCCAGAACTCCTCGAAGACATCGCCGTGGTACTCGAGGATGTCGATCGTCTCGTAGCGGTCCGCGAGTTCGTCGCTGATCTCCTCGGCGGTCTCCATCTTCCGCTCGAAGGCGACGATCGCGATCTCCTCGGCGACCTCGCCGTCGGAATCCGGCGTCGAACAGTGGCTGCCGTCGTCGTTGTCCGTCCCGGAGCTCATCGGCTTCCTCCGTGTCGGTTCAGTGTCGATCGAACGCTCACGGCTGAGACGATGTTTGCCATCACTAATACAAGCTACGTTTCTCATGTGCAATATAGGTTTAGTTTCTGTGGAGACGGCCCTGTCGACGCGAGGCCCCCATCTCGAGCGGGATACTCTCGACGCGTTGGTGACTTCGTCACTCGAGTCACGCTCAGTGGACGCTACGCAGGATGGGAGAACGTGGCGGAGGGGCAGGTGACGAGCGTTTGTTCCGTCTCGTCGATCCGTCGGCGGCGACTTCGCTCGCTCGAGTCGACGTCGATCCCGTCGCCGAGGACGGCGTCCGTCGGTGACGACCGCTTTCGTTTCAACCGGGAACGGTCACGGCTTCTCGATAAATCGTATTAACGACTACTGTAGACCCATCACTGTCGAGCGGTCTCGCCGAACACAGCGTCGGGTTTCGCCGAGGATCCGTTTCAGCAATCCGTCTCAGTCGTCGGTCGACGTCTCCTCGAGACCAGCGATCTCACGCGCGCTCGGACTCCCGCCGCCGTGGGGAGTGTCCCGGAACCGTATCTGTGCCGCGTGAATCGTCTCCGTCGCGTCGTCGATGACGACCACCTGTCCCGGTTCGGTCGGGAGCCGTTCGTCGAGTGACTCGTTCATGTACGTCGGCTGGGCCGCCTCGAGCGCCTCGAGGTCGGCTTCGGCGGTCAGTCGATGGGAGATCAACACGTCGGACTGGGAGATGGCGGTGTCCGTGACGGCGCTCGGGCGCTGGGTCGCGAAGACGAGGCTGACTCCCGGCGCACGGCCGCGGGTGAGGATCGTGTGGAGCGCCGCTTCGGCGACGCCGTCGAAGAAGGTGTGTGCCTCGTCGATCATCAGCCACGGGAGACGATCGATCGTCTCGTCGATGCGGGCCCGGTAGAGCGCCTCTCCGATACCGCGACAGACGGCGTTCATCGGCGCTGCGTCCAACCCGGAGACGTCGACGACCGTGGCCGCCGTGCTGGCGAGGTCGGCCGCGTCGAGGCCCTCGGGATCGAACACCTCCCACGACTCGGCGAGCGACAGGTGATTGGTCGCCGCACGCGTGTCGGTCGTCGGCGCGTCGATCGCTTCGACCCGTCGGGACATCGCCTCGAGGGTGTCGGCCTCCTGGGCGGCTTGCCAGACGAGTCCGCCGGCACCGCTTTCCGGTGAGAGTCCGAGCAGGGAACACCACGAGCGGGGATCGAGCACGCTCGCTGCGACCGCCGGGCGATCGACGACCTCGATCGGAACCGACTCGCCGTCAGCGGGTTCGGCGAGCGTCGCGAAGACGCCCATCGGGTCGACGATGACGGGTGCGACGCCCGGCGAACGCGCCAGTTCCTCGGCGACGACGCCGAGCGTGAACGACTTTCCGTAGCCGCGTTTTCCGACGATCAACATGGCGTGTGGCCCGTCGAGGTCGACAAACAGCTTCGCACCTTCGCTGCCGTCGAGCGCACGATACCGGCCGAGGTGGCCCGTCTGTGTCGTCTCAGCGTCGGAACCGCGACCGATGACGAAGCTCATAGTTCTGGTTCGGCCACCTTCCTATTTGAGTGTTAGTACAATAGTTTAAGATATGCTTGCTATAAAAGTTTGAACTGGAAAGAGCATCAAGTGGGGTATGGATCGGAATGGCAACCCGAAGACGATCTCTGTCGGGTCTGGCCTGACCCATTCGTTCGCCGACGACGATCGTGCAATCGAGGGATCGCCGATCGGGCTCGTGATCGCGTTAATCATCGGTGTCATGTCGCTTAGGATTATGTTACGGATCCTCGGCGGCGTCGATACGTTCGAAGGCACCACCGAAGTCGACGTGGAGTTCGAAGATAACCAGGTGACATCCTCCGCACCCTGGAGGACACGGCTTCCCGTCCTGCAGATTGGGATATGTGCCTGTCTACGACACGACCTGTTCTCTCGTCCGAAACGCCCCGCTCTCGCGGTCGACCAGGTGTACCGATGGCTGTGTCGTTCGAAAGGCACAGGACGCCTTTCGTGATGACGAGTAATCAGATCTCTCGAACCACCGCGCAGCCGTTACACCCCTCCTCGCCGTGGGGACCCGAGACACTGGCGTTTAGGAAACTGCGGGGAGCGAAACGCGTGGTCACGGTTCGACGGTAGCGACCGTCTCGGTCGCTGACGTGCAGTCTCGGTCAGTCGGACGTGCTTTTGCTCGCCCAATCGCCGTAGAGGTACGACCGCTCGTACCCCGCACCCGTCACGGCGTCGCCGACGACGACCAGCGCCGACGCCCGGTAGCCCGCCTCTTCTACCCGGTCGGCAACGTCACCGATCGTCCCGACGATCACGTCCTCGTCCGGCCAGGAGGCGTGATAGACCACGGCGACCGGTGTCTCCGGATCGTGACCGTCCTTGAGCAGTCGATCCATCGTCTCTCGAACGGCGTGGGTTCCGAGGTAGATGCACGTCGTCACGTCGCCCATGCCGACAAACTCCGAGATGTGGTCTTCCGCCTCGCTCAGCGTCTTCCCCTGTGGACGGGTGAACGCGACGTGGTTTGCGACCTCGTTCAACGTCAACTGCGTTCGCAGGGTCGCACTGGCCGCAAACGCCGACGTGACGCCCGGAACGACGTACGTCGGCACCCCTTCGCTCTCGAGGGCGTCCATCTGCTCGAGGGCCGCCCCGTAGATGGCGGGATCGCCGCTGTGTAAGCGGACGACGCGCTTTCCGTCCTCGTAGGCGTCCCGCATCAGCGGGATTAGCTCCTCGAGATCCTTTCCGACGGAGTTGACGAGTTCCGCGTGGGCGCAGTAGGCCTCGAGTAGTTCGCTATTGACCAGCGACCCCGCGTGGACGACGAGGTCGGCCCCCTCGAGCAGTTCCTTCCCGGCGATGGTAAGCAAGCGCGGATCGCCGGGACCGGCACCGACGAAGGGGACGCCCTCGCCGTCGCCGGCGCTTCGCTCGAAGACGCGGTCGTCGAGTCCGTCACGGCGGCGCTCGCCTCGTGCGTCGATCGCGTCCTGGGGATCGCCATCCCGGTCGGTCATCGTTGGTGCCCTCCGCAGTCGCCGCTCTCACACGCTTCGGCGCGCTCGAGGTCCGCACCGTCGCGTTCGCCGCCGTCGACGATCGGGTCCGACCGACCGCCGTCGGTGGCCGGCTGTCTCTCCCCGCTCGACTCCGGCGTTGCGCTCCCGACTAGCACGTAGACAGGGTTCTCCGAGTCGAAACTCGTCGCACCGGCGAGTTCGTAGCCGCGACTGACCTGGACCTGGAGGACCTCCTCGAGTATGTTGCGCTCGCGAAACGCCGCCGTCGCCCGCCCGGCGACCTCGAGACGCGAGACGTTCATCACGATGCGGTCGATTTCGGTCTCGACGGCGTGATCGAGCACCGCCTCGAAGTTGCGGCTCCCGCCGACGAACAGCGCGTCGGCGTCCGCGGGCAGTCCATCCGGCGCCTCCGCGTTGCGGAGGTCGACCGTCGCCCGTATCGACTCCTCGTTCGCGGCGAGATTCCGTTCAGTCGTCTCGAGGCGTTCCGGCTTTCGCTCGAGTGCGGTGACTCGACCGGCCCGTTGGGCCGCGTCGATGGTGACGGCTCCCGTACAGGAGCCGACCTCCGCGAAGTGGTCGTCGGACTCGAGTGCGAGCTTCGAGCCGACGATCGCCCGGACCTCCGATTTCGTCGGTCCGGCCTTCGCATCGTGTGGCAACGCGTTAGGTGGCATCAGCCGTGGCAACTGCCGCCACTACTAAAACAATTTCGCTGGGAGTAGAACAATACCAGTTGTGATGCGGGTCGTGATAGAGATACGAGCGCATACCCCCGCCTTCCCGTGAGCGACGAGTGTTCCGACACCCTGTCGGAACCGAGGAGCGAACAGCCGGGGGGTGAGCGGACAGCATAGTCTCGGAGCCGTTACATCAGCTATCCCTCTTGTCTCGCACGTTCCTGTAGAATAGTTCCAATAGGCACCTATTCTACTAATTCCAATCAGATACCTTGAATGACATTCGCAGTTCGACTCCCTCCGCTCGCAGTATGTCGCCCATCTCGAACCGGTTCACGCCGGCGAGGTAGCTGTTGACGGCGTCTGCCTCGAGGCCATCCGCTAGTTCTGCGAGTAGCTGGTTCGCCCACGTGGAATCGGTGCTCTCGCCACCGAACGGCGACTCAGCCGAGATTCGGTGTTTGAGATTGAGGTTCGCTGCGCCCCAGTGGCTGTAGTGGAGTGTGTACTGTCCATCGGTCCGTTCATACGCAACGAGTGCGCGATATCCCATCGAGCAATCACCTTGTGGGGCGACCGCAACTGGATCGTCAACACCCCTCCCGGAGGACGAACAACCCTACTCGTCGATCGGTTCGGGGAACAGAGGTCCGCGTGAAGGACTTCGCCGTCGTGAAGAACGTACCGCTTTGTGAGGGCGGGGAACCGACATTTCGTGAACCCGGCTGTCTGGATGTTGAGTTCTTCGTTAGGCTCGAGATAGCCGACGACTGTTCGGAGGAACTCGTGTGTCACAAGGGCTCTGTATCGAGGTCATAGATTAGCTGGCAGTCGCCGACCGCAGAGTCCCTGTCAACCTTCGTGAGGAGCGTGGCTGACCAGCACCTTTCGCGACGGCGGAATTCATGCTCCCCTTCTTTACGAGATCACTGTGACGACCACAGTGTCTTAATGCGTTGCTCTATCGCCGTGAGGACAGTAGAATATACTTCGAGTGGATGGAGTGACGGGAGTTCGAGGTCGGTGATTTCGCTGGCAGACGGTGGCTTGTGGAAGTGCAACCGGGCGTTATGCGTGTTCGGGTGCCGGTCCCAGCGACACTCCCAGCGTTCCCCGTTCTCGTGCTCTTCGACGTAGTGGACCGAGAAATCGCCAGTCGTGAACCACCGAATGTCGAGACGGGTTGCATTCACTGAGTCTGGGTATCGTCTAGCGTCGAGCAGTCCACGGAGCAGTCGAGGTGCGTATGAATCCGGATCGAACGCAGTCTCCGCCACGAGTGAATCCGACGAAAGGTGTCGCTCCAGCAGGCGCAGTGTCTGTCGATCCGGTGGTCCTGTCGAGTGTGGCACCGAATCCTTCGGTGGTTGGCTCATTTACGCCGGAATCAAATGCCCGTCGTTCTGGGAGAGCTGGCGAGCAAGTTCGTACAGCCTGATATCCCGAATCACACCCTGCCACTCGCTGACTGCGGTCATCCGCTCGTGAATAGTGTCGTGACTGTCGTGATCAAACACAGTGACGGCTGTGGGGTCCCTGGTTTCGAACCGGGCTTCGTATTCCGTCCGCTGCGCCTCAAGCGTCTCCACGCGGTCGATGATCTCTTCGAGGGAGAGCTCGGTTGCAATTCGACTGGCTTCCTGCCATTCGAGATACCCCTCATTTCGTTCGTATGTCGCTGGGCGGCTGTCTCTATCGGCTCGAGCGATACCCATCTCTGCTAAGCGATCGAGGTGCTTTTTCGCGGCGTTTGGAGAGCAGTCCGCAAGCTCCGCGATCTCGGTGTACGCAGTCGGGGACGTAATTCCGAGAACGACATCGTAGACACGACCGAACGTATCTGTTCCCGTCTGCCACCGTCTCTGGCTATCGTCGGACTCTGGGGCCGGATCGAACTCGGTCATACCTGGCTGTAGGCGGCCACTCTCAATATATCTTTGGACAATTCATATATGTGTGAGAATACTGAGTTCGGGTCCCTGAAAAGGCAGGTTCAGTGATGCTACTGGGTGGTAAGTCCCGACGCATCGAATACGCGCTTCGTTCAACGTGCCGGTCTCACCGAGAGTCTGCGCGACTTCGTCACCGAGTCCGGTGACCGCCGGCTCTTGGAACTCGCGAGCACCATCGGTGTGCTTTGGGAGTAACACTACGGGCGCGACGGGATACCGCTACCGCCGTGTTTCAATGGCAAGATCCCTTCTAGACCCTCGTGGTAGTCATTCACGGTGGGTTTGACGCACTATTCAGCCGATCCAGGTCATCGTTATCGTACGCCGCTCGCCACATCGAATGGACTGCACGAGTGACGAGTGATACCTCGGTCACGTCGATACAGGACGGTTCGGCGGCCGTCGTGGTTGCGGCCGGTGGGGGATGAAAGTGGGTTTCGGGTGAGTGTGTATTCGGGTGGCGATCGAATCGCCAGTTGACGTCTTCGCTATCGACGTAATGAAACGAGTACATCCCCAGTTCGCTCCACTGGATATCGAGTCTCGCAGCGTCGGCGTCTCCAAGGCCGTCGCTGAGACTGATCTGCAATTCCGTGGGTGCGACGACGTCATCGTACGAGGTTGCGTCGACTACCGGCTCGAGCTCGAGCCAGCGGTCACGAATCCGCTGGAGCGCCGGGAGATAGATCGGTCCGAACTCGCCGGCTCGGTCGTCCTCGCTCATACAGCGAGCTGGTGTCTGGCTTCGTCGTAGGCAAGTGCTGCTTGGGCAACGGCGAGGTTCTGCCGCGTCGTTCGCCATGCGGTGAGGTCGTCCCAGCCCTCCGTCTCGTCGGCGTCGAGCTGCTGGCTGAGCTCTTCGGGTGACACCACGTCGTAGCGATCCTCAAAGCGTCGGATCTCGCCTTTCATTTCCTTGATGCTATCGAGCAACTCCGGTCGATTAACCTCCTCACGAAGTTCGCGGATCCGGGACATCAACACCCGGTCGCTGTTTCGCTTGTACAGCGTTGTTTGGCCGTCCTGCTCCGTCTCGGCGAAGCCCGTGTTCACGAGCGCCTTGCAGTGTCGGCGTGCCGTCGGTTCGCTCACGAGGGCGCGGTCGGCGATCTCGGCTGCCGACTGCCCGTCGTGGGTTTGCTCAACGATTTCGTACACCCGCTCGAATGGCGTGGTCTCGTCTTTCCAGTCCGCTTTGACCTGCTCGTTGATGTTATCCCACGTCTCGGCCATACCGGGTGCTACGGACTCTATGGGCAAATAATTTCCTAAGAAAACTATTTCTTTCTATGTGGTTGTACAGGAGTATTGTCGGGCTCCCTGTTACTCTACAGGCGGTTCAAGGCGAGTGCCTCGGGGCTTGACCCCGAGGAGGTTCACTAAGTTGACATCCTCCCCGCGCTAAACAGTAGACGCCGAACCTAATTCACGACACTGCTGGTGAGGTTGTCTACTGTGAAGGGCGAGGCTTTCGCCTCGAATTTTCCGTAACGACCACCGCACCAACACCGCCGGCGACTGCGAGGACACCGACCATCGTCGCCAACATGACCTCGTTTTCGACGCCGTAGCCAACCACGATCACGCCCACAAGTGCCGAGATCACTCCACCTCCGTACCAGCCACTCGAGTGTTGTGCGCCACGAACTGCTCCCAGGCAACGCTCCCGATCGAGAGTACGAGTCCGACCCAGTATTGTGTCGTCCAGCGACGCGATTCACGCCCACCGTAAACGGTGGGATTCTCTCGCTGTTCAAAGATAGCTGGCCAGCCAACTCGAGGCCGGCAGACGATACTATCACGGCCACAGCGGCGATCGTCAGACCAACTACACCGAGTCTACAGCTCCGGTAGTGTCGTTTCGGAACATCCGCGTCGACATGGGAGCGTTTCTCGGATCGATCGCCGACCGCTATCGACTCATCGATCCGCGTCCCCAGCCTCGTTCTGGGCGACTCGAGTCTCGGCCGCGAGATCCAACTCGAGGTCGCCGTTACGGACGTCGCTTGCGACGTGGATCAGTTCGTTCGTCAACGCGGCGGCGAGGCCGCTTCCGCCTCGGCGGCCGACGTTGGTGATCGCCGGGACGCCGTACTCGTCGCTCACCTCGCGAATCCGTTCCCGACTTTCGGAGGCCTTGACGAAGCCGACCGGCGTGGCGACGACGGCGGCGGGCCTGGTCCCGTTTTCGATGCAATCGGCCAGCGCGAACGCGGCTGTCGGCGCGTTGCCGACCACCGCAATGGCCCCGTCGTAGACGCCTCGCTTGTCGAGTTCGAGCACCGACGCCGCGGTCCGGGTCATCCCCGTCTCTTTCGCGAGTTCGCTTCCGTGGCCGATCGCCTTGCGTCGTTCGCAGTCGTGGCCCCTGCTCGTGACGCCCGCTTTGGCCATCGTGATGTCCGTGACGATGTCGGCGAACTCGAGGACGGCACGTGCGCCTGCCCGAATGGGTGCATCCTCGTCGTTGCCGATCTCGTCCCGGCCGGTGAACTCGAGGAGGTGCTGGAACTCGATGTCGCCCATCGAGTGGACCGACTTCTGGCGGACGCGGTCGGCCAGCGTCTCGTCGGGGACGAACTGGCGGACGATGTCCATGCTCGTCTCGGCGATCTCCATCGCCTCGGTCGTCGTCGCACCGAGGTCGGCGTACTCCTCCTCGATTGCTCCGTTGCTCTCGCTCATCGTCGATCACTCTCCGGGCCGCGACCATCGTCTCTCGGGCGAACACGTTCAGTGGCGACGCGGCCGACGTCAGTCATCGGTCGACACCCCCGCGCCGACGGCGTCGTTAGTCGTCCGCGCTTCGAGGTCGCCTTCGACCTCGAGATTCAGGTCGCGAAGCCGATCGATCGTGGCCTCGTCGGCATCCCAGAGGTCGCGATCGATCGCCTCGAGTAGGGTGTCGGTGATCGACTCGAGCGCCCAGGGATTGACCTCGCGCATCCACGCCTGACGATCCTCGTCGAAGACGAACTTCTCGGCGACTTCTTCCCAGAGCCGGTCGGAGACGACGCCCGTCGTCGCGTCCCAGCCCAGCGTCACGTCGACGGTCGTCGAGAGGTCGCCGGCGCCTTTGTAGCCGTGTTCTTCCATCGACTCGAGCCAGTCCGGATTCAGCACGCGAGCACGCATCGCCTTTCGGACCTTCTCCTCGTTGGTGTAGACGTCCACGTTGTCGGGGTCCGAGGAGTCGCCGACGTAGGAGGCGGGTTCCGCGCCCGAAATCTCGCTCACGGCGGAGATGAAGCCGCCGTGGAAGGCATACCAATCCGAGGAGTCGAACTCGTCCTGTTCCATCGTGTCCTCGATCTTGACGGTCGCGTCGACGCTCGAGAGACGCCGTTCGAAGGATGCGTGGGCGTCCGAGACGCGCCCTCTCGAGCCCATCGCGTAGCCGCCCCACTGGACGTAGACGGAGGCGAGATCCGAGCGATCCTCCCAGTTGCCCTCGTCGACGGCCTTGTTCGTCCCGGCGCCGTAGCCGCCGGGTTTCGTGGTGAAGACGCGGTGTTTCGCGGCTTTGCGGGCGTCGGATTCCTCGAGTCCTTCCTCCTGTAGCTGTTCGGTTTCCTCCTCGACGTGTTTTTTCACGTAGTTCATCTCGTGGGGCTCGTCCAGATCGACGACCGCGTCCACGGCGTCGTGTACCACGCCCGCCGCGGCCGGGAAGGCATCACGGAAGAGCCCGGAGACGCGCGTAGTGACGTCGATCCGGGGTCGGTCGAGTTCCTCGAGCGGGATCGGCTCGACGTCGTCGATCCGGCCTGCATCAGTCCACTGCGGTTCGACGCCCATCATCGCGAGCACCTGCGCGATGGTCTCGCCGCGGGTGCGCACGGTTGGGGTCCCCCAGGCCACGACGCCGATCTCCTCCGGATAGTCGCCGTTTTCACTGTAGTGGCGCTCGAGCACCCCCTCCGCCACCTCCTTCCCGACTTGCCACGCTGGCTTGGCCGGCACCTTCCGCGGGTCCAGCGTGTAGAAGTTCCGCGCCGTGGGTAGCAGGTCGACGCCGCCTCGCGTGGGGGCACCCGATCCTCCGGGCGGCACGTACTCTCCCGAGAGGGCGTCCGCGGTGCGCGGAACCTCGTCCTCGGCCCCCTGGACGCGCGGTTTCGCCTCTTCGCAGATGTACGCGAGGACGTCGCGCAGGTCGTCGTGGGCACCCGATTTGGCTCGCCCGTTGCCGATCGTCTCGAGGTCGACCACGAGCAGGTTCATGTTGACCTCAACGTCAGGTCCGGCTTCGCGTTCCGATTCGGGGACGTCGAAGTCGTGTTCCGCGAGCGTTTCGACCAACTCGAGGCTCGTCTCGTGGACCACATCGGCGGCCTGGGCGTAGGTCATCCCGAGCGCCTCGTCGTACTCGCCGGGTGCGTTCAGCATCGTCTCGTAGTCGACGCCCAACGTGCCGGCGACGCTCTCGCGCAGACTCGGCGCGCCGGGGTTCTCGAGGCGCGTTAGGGCGACGAGGTACTCGACCAGTCGCTCGCCCTCGGGCGGCTCTGACATGGTGTGCAGTCCGAGGCGAATCTGAGTCGTCTTGACGTCCGTGAGGTACCCGTGGATGCGTTCGACGAGAGCGTCGATGTCGAGGTCCGCACCGATCACGTCACCGTCGACCTCTCCCTCGGCGAGCGTGGTGCCGGCCTCGTCGGGGCCGCGAACGTCCGCCTTCTCGTCGATTGTGCCCGAAATGCCGAGTTCGACGGCGAGATCCAGTTCGTCGACTGTTTCCCGAATCAATGTCTCGAGTCCCTCGCCGTCGTCCGCGCGGGCGTCTTCCATCCCGGCTTCCCGGTACTGATTCGCGAGCTCCTCGAGTTCCGCGAGTTCGTCGTACGTTCCCGCCGACCGCATCACGGGCGTCAGGTAATCGACGATGGCGGCGTACGACCGGCGTTTGGCCTGTGTCCCTTCGCCGGGGTTGTTCACGATGTAGGGGTAGACGTTCGGGATGTCGTCGACCAGTTGGTCGGGTGCGCTTTCCCCGTTGAGACCGACCGTCTTGCCGGGGAGCCACTCGAGGCTGCCGTGGGTACCCAGGTGGACGACGGCGTCGGCCTCGAACGTATTCCGGAGCCAGCCGTAGAACGCGTAGTAGTCGTGGGGCGGCTGGAGGTCGGAGTCGTGGTAGACTTTCGAGGGGTCCATCCCGAACCCGCGCGGGGGCTGGACGGTGACGAGGACGTTGCCGAATCGGGTTCCGGGGATCGCGAACGGCCGATCCGGAACCTCGCCCCACTCCCCGACGATATTCTCCTGGAACCGTTCGTCGGCCGCCGAAAACCAGTCCTCGTATTGCGCCGTCGAAACGACGTCGACCGAGAGATCTCGGACGTCCTCGGGAGCGACCCACCGGTCCTCGAGGGTGAGTTGCGAGGTAAGTTTCTCGACGAGGGTCTGTCCGTCTTCCGGCATTTCTCCGCCGAGATCGTACCCACGCGCCTCGAGTTCGGAGAGCAGGTTCACGGTCGACTCAGGGGAGTCGAGCCCGAACGCCGTCCCGATCCCGTCGTCGCTCGGCGGGTAGTTGTGGAGGACGACGGCCACGTTCTTCTCCTCGTTCGGCGTGTGCCGGAGGGTCGCCCAGTTGACCGCAAGCCGGGTGGCGTGGTCGATCCGGTCTGCGATCGGAAAGTGGTGTTTCGGCGCGCTGCCCATGCCGGCCTCGTCGTCCGTTCGCTCTTTACCGGAAACGGGGTGTGTGATGACGTTGCCATCGAACTCCGGTAGCGCCACGGAAAGGGCGAGTTCGAACCCCATCACGCCCGTATCGCTGGCCTCGTAGCGCGACCGGGATCGCATCGTCGTGATCGTCTGGAGCACAGGCACCCCGAGACGATCGAGGAAGACATCCTCCGCGGAGTCGCCCTCCCCGCTGGCCGAGCGACCGCGTTCGTCCATCGAGAGCGAGAACATGAACGAAGAGAGGACGGCGTCGACGATCGGTTCGCCATCGTCGCCGACCAGCCAGTTGTCGGTCACCCACTCGGCGTCCTCTTGCTCCTCTGTGTCCGTGGCGGGGTTGCAGAAGATCGGCAGGGCGTTTGCGCCCTGGTCCTCGAGTGCACGGACCTGTGCGTCGACATACCGGACGTTCTCGTGGGTCCAGTGGGATTCGTAGAACCAGATTGCGACCGTCGGCTTCCCGGGGTCGTGTGTCTCGAGCAGTTCCTCGTACCCGATCCCCGGATAGTCGGGGTGGTAGACGTCCTCCGTCGGCAGGCGTGTGGGGTCGTCGTACGCGTGGTTCTGGCCCGTGTACTCCGCCGCGAGGAATCGACAGCAGTTCTCGACGTTTACCGTCCCGCCGCGCTCGAGGTACTCGTATACCCGATCACGGTGGTCGTCGGCGACCGTCGTGTCCTCGAGGGCGAACGCGTCGCCCGTCGATTTGACGATCAGTGGGACGTTCACCTCGCTTAGTGCCCCGGTCGCGTACTCGTAGCCGGGCATGCTCTCTTCGGCGCCGTGCAGCCAGAAGACTGCCGCGTCGGCGCCGCGCAGTTCCTCGACGAACGCCTCGATCTCGGGTTCGCCGTCCAGATCGCTCTCCGAGCGGACGACCAGTTCGACCTCGTGCAGGCGCTCGGCGGCCTGCCCGATCGAGCCGAGTTCGTTCTCCGTCGCGGTGTAGATCCCGATGCGTGTCATCGAATTTTTAAACCTCTATTGTATTAGCTCAAGTATGGTTGCAGAGCGTGGCGGCAAAAAACTGTCGTCACTCCCCTTTCCCGCCATCGTCGAGCAGGACGAATTAAAACGCGTTCTGCTGTCCGTCGCGGCCAACGACGCCCTCGACGGCGCGCTGATCGTCGGTGAGAAGGGGACCGCGAAGTCGACCGCCGTCCGCGGGCTGGTCGATCTGCTCCCCCAACAACGAGCCGTCGCGGACTGTCCGTACGGCTGCGATCCGGACGACCGCGCCTCGCAGTGTGCATCGTGTCGGAACCGCGATCCGGACGACCTGCCGGTCGAAACCCGTCCCGTTCCGCTCGTTACCCTCCCGCTCGGGGCGACCAGGGATCGGGTCGTCGGCACGCTCTCGGTCAAGGACGCCCTGGCGGGCGAAGCCGAGTTCGATCCGGGTCTTCTCGCTCGAGCCAACCGCGGTATTCTCTACGTCGACGAAGTCAACCTGCTCGAGGACCACCTCGTGGACGTCCTTCTCGATGCGGCAGCGAGCGGCGTCAACACCGTCGAACGCGACGGGGTCAGCGTTTCTCACCCTGCGGAGTTTACCCTGGTCGGTACGATGAACCCCGAGGAGGGCGACCTTCGCCCGCAACTGCGCGATCGGTTCGCCCTCCAGGCCAGCGTGACGGGCTGTCGCGAGATCGACGACCGCGTCGAGGTGATCGACCGCGCACTCGAGGACGGGTCCGGCGACGCCGACCTCCGAGCCGAGTACGCCGACGACGTCGACCGACTCCGGACCGGCCTTCTCGAGGCCCGCGAGCGCCTCCCCCGGGTCGACCTCCCGACCGAGTTCAAACGAGAGATCGCCGACCTCTGTCTCGAGGCCGGCGTCGACGGCCACCGTGGCGACGTCGCGATCGCCAGGACGGCGATGACGCTCGCCACACTCGAGGGCCGGACGACGGTGATCGAACCCGATGTCCACGAGGCCGCGAGCTACGCACTCCCGCATCGTCTGCGAGCGACGCCGTTCGAGGACGAACCCGACCTCGACGACCTGCTCGAGGATCGGTTCGACGAGAGCGCGTCCAACGGGTCCGAAAGACAGGAGACCGAAGCTGAGACGGGTGATGGCGACGAGGACGACGAGATGGGAGACGACTCCGACGAGACGGGCGACGGAACCAGTCGAGATAGTGGCGAGGATACCGCCGGCGACGCCGATTCCGACGGTCGCGACTCGAGCGATTCGGACGGTCGCCCAGGGACCTCCCCCGATCACTCCGACCGTGACTCGGACGGTTCCGACCGCCGATCCGAAACCGCGGATGAACCCGTCGACGAGCCCGAACCGCAGGAAGCCAGCGGTGCCGGGACGTTCGGCGGAGACGACTCGCGTGGGTCCGAATCCGACAATGTCGGTAACGGCGACAGCGACGATGACGACGAATCCGCCGGCGGCGAGGACGGCCGACCACTCGTGCCGGGCCAGCGACGGGGCGAGGTCGCCGGCGTCGGCGAGGCGAGGGCACCCGACCTCGAGACGCCGACCGCGGACAGTCACGACTCACCGGCGACCGGCGGTGATCGGGTGAGTGCGGTCCCTACTGTCGACAACCGCGGCGCGCGCGTCAGGACTGAACCCGCTTCGGAGGGCGATCCGATCGACGCTGCGGCGTCGATTCGTTCGGCCGCCGCTCGAGGGAGATCACAGGTCGAAAAACGGGATCTCAGACGGTCCGTTCGAACCGGCGAGACGTCGACTACGATCGTCTTCGCCGTCGACGCCAGCGCCTCGATGCGCCCGGCGATGCGAGCGGCGAAAGGCGTCGTCCTCGAACTCCTGCATGAGAGCTACGAGCGACGAGACCGGGTCGCGTTCGTGGCCTTCGCGGGCGAGGACGCCGACGTCTTGCTCCCGCCAACGGAGAGCGTGGGGCTCGCGGCGCGACACTTGAAGGACCTACCGTCGGGTGACCGGACGCCGCTTCCGGCCGGACTCGAAACAGCACGAACGGTCGTCGAACGCACGGAGACGGATGCGGCTGTCGTCGTCCTCGTCACCGACGGCCGAGCCACTGTCGCTGACGCCAGCCCCACCGAAACGACCCGCGAGGCCGCGTTCAAACTCGCGAGATCTGTAGAGTCGGTCGTCGTCGTCGACGCAGGGGACGACTCCCGCGTCGATCTCATCCCGATGATCGTCGACGAAACAGACGGTACTCTCGTTGGCTTGTCGGCTCTGACGGCCGAACGGGTTCGATCGGCTGTGGATCGAGCCGTCGGCGATCGATAGTTACTGTCTGTCAGTACCGTCGCTCCTGGGACCCGTTCGTCGGGAGCGGCGGGACACAGGGACAACAATCCGTACGCGTGGTCGGCCACTCAAATGGCTCGCGTCTGTTCGATTAGATCATTCGCGGCCGCCCGCCACCACCGCTAGCGCGTCCCGAAGACGACTGGACAACCGGGGAATACACTTAACCGAGTCGATATTGAAGCCGATACCGAGAACCGAAATGCCCGGCCTCGACGGACCACGCCCGCCGCTTCCCGAGTGGATCCTCGAGTGTTACGAGTATCTGCGGAGCCACGCCGACGAGCGAGCCGATGAGGTGGGTTCCGGTCGGTCGATCGAGTACGAAGCCGCCGTCGATTCGCTGTCCGCGAGCCGCAAGTTGATGCTCGAGCGCGAGGACGCAAAGTACGCACTCGCCAGACTGCTCGAGCGTGGCTACTTCTACGAGGTCGACGACGAACTCCGGGTGACGATGCCGGACCAGGATTGCTGTCGCAACAACTGAGAGGGATCGTTGGATCGTTTGGCCGGTGATCGCAAACCCCGTCCGAGCGATCATCGGTATCGGACGACAACGGTCCGCCTGATCCGGGGTGGGGTGAGCGCCGCTTCGAGCGTCTCGACCGTTTCACGTCGAAAACCAGGTCGTAAGCACCGCTCACCGACGTTCGATGGCTGAACCAAACGTTATACGTAGTTTCCCGTTCTACAATCGCTGTGAAGCGTTCGTTGTCTCTCGTCGTCGTGAGCGCCGTCCTCGTCGTCGCAGCGGTCGCGGTTGGGCTGTTCGTGGTCGATGTCGAATCCACCGATCCCGAGCCCGCCATCTTCGACGACACCGTCTCGATGGGACTTGCCCTGGCAGACGAGCGCGCCCTCGAGCAGGAGGTCGAACTTCCGAAGGCCCAGGTGTTTTACTCCCAGTACGAGTACGTCGTCGGCTACTACGGCGTCGAGACTTTCGTCGAGGCCCAGCGGTCGCCGGGACACACCCAACGTTTTGGCTATCCACTGACGGTCTATGTCAGCGATTACTCGTCGACCGATATCGAACTCGACGAGGCGGGGCAGCCGACGGTCGACCGCCAGCCGGCCTGGCACGACGCCGAGGACGCCTGGTACGTCTACGGGAGCGATGCCGTCGCACCCGGCGGCGAGACCGTCGTCCCGTTCTCCGAGCGCGATGACGCCGAAGCGTTCGCCGACAACCACGACGGCACCGTGTTGACGTGGGAGGCCCTCCTCGAGGCCGAGTTCGGGGCCGACGAGGCGACGGCGGTTCGCGATCGCGTCGACGATCAACACCGCGACGCGGACCAGCGAGTCGAGGACGCCGCCGTCCTCCGGGATCGCCCGACCTCGACCGTCGTTGGCGAGGACACCGACACCGTTCAGGCGGCAATCGACGAGGCGCCGGCGAACACGACAGTCCTCGTCCCCGACGGAACGTACGAGGAACGCCTCGAGATCGATCGCCCGCTCACCCTCGTCGGTGAGGGCAACGTGACGATCGATGGCGGCGGGAACGGAACGGTGATTACGTCGACCGCCGAGGGGACCGCAATCGTCGGCCTCGAGATCGTCGGCTCCGGCTCCGAACGACTCGGAACGGGCGACCTTCCCGGCGACGACGAGGCGGGCGACGAGTGGGACGAGACGTTCGAGGGGAACTACGCGGGTGGTGACGCCGGTATCGGCTTGCACACCGCTCCCGGATCGCTGGTCGAAGACGTCACGGTCGACTCCTCGGCCAGCGGAATCATCCTTCGGCGAAGCGGCGACTCGGTCGTCCGAAACGTGACCGTCTCCAGTCCGGAGAGCCCGGAGGATGGTCACGCGGGGATCCTCTCGTTTCGTTCACCGCTCGTCGTCGAGCAGTCGACGGTGTACGACGGACAGGACGCCATCTACACCCACCGCTCTCACGACTCCGTCGTCAGGGACAACCGCATCGAGGGGAACCGGCTGGGAATTCACCTGATGCACACGTCGGATTCGCTCCTTGCGGACAATCAGCTGTCGAACCAATCGAATACGGGGATCTACATCATGACCGGTCCCGAGCGAAACGCCGTCGTCGACAACGAGATTCGCAACGCCGACGACTTTGCGCTGTTCCCCAGCGGGAGTTCCTCGTACGTCGCGGGGAACGTTCTCGCTGACAGCCAGGTCGGACTGCGCGTCGACGCGACTGACACACTCTACGAGCGAAACGTCATCGCCGACAACGAAATCGGGGCCCAGACGCGGGCGATGTTGCCCACGAACCAGGTCGTCGGAAACGATTTCGTCGACAACGATGTTCACGCTGAAGCCGGCACCGGCCCGCTCCGAATCTGGAGCGACGGCACGGGGAACTACTGGCAAGGTGTGACGAGTCTCGCCGGCGAGCGCGGTCCCGGCGGGACCGTCGATCGAGCCTACTCGCCGACGGCCCCCGTCGACCAGCGACTCCACCGCGTCGACGGCACGCCGACGCTGTCACGCGCGCCGGGACTCGAGGCCCTGTCCGGACTTCAGGGCACGGTTCCCGGGATGCGAACCGGCAGCATCGTCGACCTGGCACCGACCTGCGAACCGAACAACCCGGACTTACTCGAGGGAACCGAGTGGGAGGATCGAGCGTGGTCCTGTGACCGGGCGACGACGCTCCACGATTCGCCATGAGCGAGGATACGCCGAGTTCAGACGGAACGGACCGACCGGCCACGGAAACCGAGACGACGGAGACGGAGACGGAGACGGAGACGGAGACGGAGACGCAACTGGGGGCGGAGTCGGCCCCGGATCGAAACCCGAGCGCGAATCCGAATATGAGCACGAACACACCCACCACACCGAGTACGGACGCGGAATCGAAATCGAGCGACGCCGAGACGACGCAGTCGGACGACGTGTCGGATCGACCGGCCGTCCTCGAGGCCGACGACATCGATCACGCCTACGGAACGGTCTCGGTCCTCGAGAACGTCTCGACGACCGTCGACGCCGGGGCCGTCACGGCGCTGATCGGCCCGAACGGTTCCGGGAAGACGACCCTGCTTCGGGTGCTCGCCGGCCTGCTCGAGCCGACCGCGGGCTCGGTTATCTACCGCGGCGACGCGGCCGCCCGCCGAATCGGCTACCTCCCACAACAGCCCGCGTTCCGACCCGGGTTCACCGTGCTCGAGACGCTGCGCTTTTACTCGTCGCTGGTCGGCGCGGACGAGGCCGAAACTGACGCCGTGGATCGACTCGAGACCGTTGGCCTCGCCGACGCTGCCGACCGTCCCGTCGAGGCGCTGTCGGGCGGGATGACCCGACTGGTGGGGATCGCCCAGGCGACGATCGGCGATCCGCCGGTGGTCGTCCTCGACGAACCCGCAAGCGGCCTCGACCCCGGGATGAGCAGGCACGTCTTCGAGATCGCGTCCGAACTGGCCGCCGAGGGGACGGCCGTTCTGTTGAGTTCCCACGATCTGGCGCTGGTCGATCGCACCGCCGACGAGGTCGCGGTGCTCGACGAGGGGCGGATCGTCCGCCAGGGGCCGCCAGCCACAATGCGGGCGACGCTCGAGGTCGACTCGTTGCGGGCGGTCTACGAGGAGTCGGTCGCGGCCGACGCGGGCACCGTCCGGGTACAGGGGGTGACCGACGAATGACCGATCAGGCTAATCTCGAGTCCGATGCTGGTGCCGATACCGGCGGCGAGGTCGAGGCACCGATGCAGGCACGAACGCCTGGGACCGCACACCTCCTGTGGACGATCGTCGGCCGCGAACTCCGCACCGTAAGCCGGACGCGAACGTTCTACCTGCTGGCGGCGGCACTCGCGGCGGTCGTCCTCGGGATCACCTGGATCGGCGGCGGCTACACTGCGGGCTATCTCCCGACGGCGGTCGACCTGCTGACGCCGCTCGAGTTGCTCGTGCCGATCGTCGCCGTCGCCTTCGGCTACCGGGCGATCCTCGCCGACGAGCAGCGAGGGGAACTCGACGTCCTCGAGACGTATCCCGTCTCGCCCCGGGAGATCGTTCTCGGCGTCTACGCGGGCCGAGCCGTGGGACTTGCAGCCGCAATCGCGCTTCCACTTGCGGTGGCTGCGGTCGCGATCGCCCTCACGGGCGACGACACCGTCGCGATCTACGCGACACACGCCGGTGCCGACTCGCCGGTGCTGTTCGCCCGGTTTCTCGTCCTGACGGTGCTGTTCGGACTGGTCGTCCTCGCCGTCGCGATCGCGATTTCGTCGCTGGTTAGCGCTACTCGCAGCGCACTGGGGCTCTCCGTCGTCGCCCTCGTCGCGTTGCTCGTCGGGTTCGATCTCGCCATCGTCTACGGACTCGCCGAGGGCATACTCGGCGACGCCGACCTGCTGTACTCGCTGGCGATCAGCCCGCTGAGCGCCTATCGCGGGCTCGTCCTCGAGACGACGGTCGTCGTCGCGACGGGAACGGGGCCGCAGGTGGCGTCGCCGCTTGCGAGTCTCGCCGGGCTGGCCGCGTGGACGGTCGGTTCGCTCGCGGTCGCGATCTGGGGCGTTCGGCGATAGCCGGCCAGGCGTCGGGCGGTTGTCGACCAGTTGTCCGGCGGTAGTCGACTGGTAGACGGCTCACCCTCGAGTCAGATCCGGGCGGCCGCGACTGACGACCGGCCGCTGTAGATACGTAGGAAACTACCACGTCGAGACGGTGCGATACCGACCGAAACTCAGCCCATCAGGGACATGACCAGTTCGGAGGTCACGTCCTCGTGTTCGTACAGGTCGCCGCCGTACTCGGTCTGGAACTCCTCGGCCTCGTCGGCGTCGCCGAACCC
Source organism: Natrialba swarupiae (assembly GCF_008245225.1). GTDB lineage: Archaea > Halobacteriota > Halobacteria > Halobacteriales > Natrialbaceae > Natrarchaeobius > Natrarchaeobius swarupiae. The sequence goes on along the minus strand of NZ_VTAW01000026.1, from coordinate 21,016 downwards.
GATCATCGACGGTCCCATGGCTCCCTGGACATCGCTATCGACGACCAGCGTGAGGCCCTCGACGCCCGCGAACGCGTCTGCCTCGAGGTGGCTGCTGATCTCTTCGATGTCGTCGTCGAGTTCGATGTCGTAGTCGACGATCGAGTAATCGGTCAGGTACGTCGCAGTCGGGTCGTGACCGGCGTTTTCCTGTTCGAACGTGTGGCTGTAGGTGCAGGTCGAACTACAGAACTGGGCCGGTCGATCTTCGCCGACGACGTCGTCGGGATCGTCGTAGTGGGTCTGTCCGACCGGGCCGGGATGTTGCCCGATCTGCATCGTACACTGATCGCAGGCCTGATCGGCGTCGATCGTGATCGGATCGGGTGCGTCCTCGTCGTCCTCGCCGAGACAACCGGCGAGCGCGGCGACGCCGACGCCGGCCGCACCGACGAGCACCGTGCGACGAGTGAGGGTCTCTCCGGCACCGGCGACGATTCCGCCCCGACTTTCCGTATGTGTCTGCTCGTCCATATCGGCCCTACGCTCTCGACGGATAAGTTCCGTCTGGTACACGCTCCGAATCGGAGCAGTTCCATCCGTCGGATCGGTGGATTTCACGGCCCGTTTTCGACAGACACACCAGACGCTACTTGCCGATCCGATGGCAAGGTACTTCTAATGCACCGCCGCCGCGCGTTGAGCCTCGGAGCGACGGCCGGTCTGACGGCTACCGCCGGCTGTCTGACCGGTCTGTTAGACGACGATTCGGCTGACCACGCCGTTCTCGAGCCACCGGAAGAGGGCGTTCATGGAGACACCTCGTATCCGACCTACGGCGAGCCGTTACCGACGTTCGAACTCGAGGATCCGATCGCCGAGACGTCCGTCGACGTGGACGCTCTCGACGACGCACTCGTCGTGACCGCCTTCTTCGCGTCCTGTCCAGCGGAGTGTATCCCGCTGATGAACTCGATATCCAGGGTTCAGTCGATTGCCGCCGACCGTGGATTCGAGGACGAGACCCGGATCCTCGCGGTGACGTTCGATCCCGAACGAGACACCGCCGACGCGCTTCGAGAGCACGCCGACATGCTCGACATCGACTACGAGGCGGACAACTGGCACTACCTCCGTCCCGAGGACGACGAGACGGCCACGGCCGTCGTCTACGAGGATCTCGGCATTCCGTTCGAGCGCGAGGAGCTCGGCGACGAGTACGATTTCATACACATCACGGTCACGTTCCTCGTCAATCCCGACGGCTACGTCGAACGGGCCTACCGGGGAGAAGACCCCGACCCGGTACAGATCGCAGACGACCTCGAGGGCGTGCTCGACGGTCTCGAGTGACCGATGGTGGGGTTCGGTCTCGCGTTCGAACTGGCGTCGTCTTCACCGCGGATCTCGCAGGTCGTCCTCCAGCAGTGTTACGATCCGGCGCTCGATCCGACGGCGATCGAACCGGTCAGTCTCGTCGTCTTCGCACTGATCGGACTTCTGGGTGGCGCACACTGTCTGGGAATGTGTGGTCCGCTGGTGACGGCGTACTCGGATCGGTTGCGTGCCCAGAACGACGGACCATCGGCTCGCACCGAACTGACGGTGGGCATGGTCAAACAGCACGCGCTGTTCAACCTCGGTCGGACGGTCAGCTACGCACTCATCGGCGGGCTGTTCGGCCTCGCGGGGTCGCTGGTCTTCGTCTCCCCGCAGGCGGTGACGGCCGTCGCGACCGACGTTCACGCGATCGCCGGCATCGTCGTCGGTGCCCTCATCGTCGCGATGGGGCTTCACTACCTCGCCGGACGGGGTGTCGTCGGTGGCTCGATCGATCTACCGCTCGTTCAGCCGCTCCTCCAGCGGGTTCACGACGGCCTTCGCTCGCGAATCGACAGCTGGGTCGGCGATAGTCGGATCGCCGGGCTCGGCGCAGTACACGGCTTGCTCCCCTGTCCGTTGCTGTACCCAGCGTTTCTCTACGCGTTCGTGCAAGGATCCCCGTCGGGTGGGCTCCTCGCACTGGCCGCACTCGGGCTCGGGACCGTCCCGGCGATGTTTCTGTACGCCACCGTGTTCCAGTCGCTCAGCCTCGAGACGAGGATGAAACTGCATCGGGTGCTCGGCGTCGCGTTCGTCCTGCTCGGATACATTCCGCTGCAACACGGCCTCGCGACGCTCGGCGTTCCCCTCCCGCACGTGCCGCTGCCGTACTACCAGCCGCTGTAAATCGCCCCAGAACGGATTCCCGGGACGCCGGCCGAACACCCGATCCGTCTCACTACGGAAGTCTCGCGCTCCGGTAGAGCCGCGCCACGTCTTCGTCAACCTCGGCGAACGTGATGACGTCGTCCGCCCCGAGGTCGTCGTACTGGTCGACGTACTCGAGTGCCGCCGCTTCGTCCTCGTAGACGCGGGGGTCGATGCCCATCGGGTCGTCGACCCGCATCTCGTCGTGCTCGAGCGCGTAGAAGGCCTCGAAGCCGTCGATCAGCTCGCCGGTCTCGAAGTCGGTCACCCAGACGCCGGCGATGTCGCTGTCGGGGCCATCGAAGTGACCGGGGGCAACGGCGTACGCGAACAGACAGCCGGGGCTACAGAACATCATGCCGTCGCCGTTCTCGTGGGCCAGCTGTGCGTTTCGATCGGAGTAGTCGGTCACGGCCATCGAACAGACGCCACACATGTGCTCGCCCGCAAACGTTTTGGGGCCGTCGCCGGAGTGGTCGACGAGAAAGGGAGAGGGCTCGCCGCCGTCGTCGGGGTCCACGACGTCACCCTCTCCGTCTTCGCCGTCGCTGCCGACGCAGCCGGCGACGCCGACGAGCGTTCCGGCGCCGACCGCGCTGAGCACGCGGCGTCGACGCCACCGCGCGGACGGGGTTCGGTCTGCCATTACCGACACAAGGGTCCCCCGGCGTAAAACCACCACGGTCGAACGCCACGAAGCGACGAATTCGAACGCTCGAGGGGCTCGATCGTTCGATAGTCGTACCAGACTACCTATTGTGTCGGTCCACCCAGATGGAGACGTCGATACCGATGGCAGACTCCCGTCGCCGCCGTTCGCTTTGGGTCGTTCTCGGAGTCGTGGGCGTCGTCGTCCTCGTCGGAGTCGTCGGCCTCTTCGCCGTCGACGCGGGCTCGGGGGCCGAGACGACGGAGCCCGTCCCGTTTCACGACACCGTCACCACGGGCGTCGTTCTCGAGAACGCGGGTGACGACGACGAACTGAGCGAGGTCGACGTGCCGAAAGCACAGGTGTTCTACTCCCAGTACGAGTACGTCGTCGGCTACCGCGGCGTCGAACGCTTCGTCGACGCCCACGGCGCGCCGGGCCACGAGGAACGGTTCGGCTACCCGCTTACGGTGTACGTCACGGACTACGGCGCGAGCGGCGGCGACGTTCGACTCACCGAAGACGGCTATCCGACCCTCGAGGGCGAGACCGCAGACTGGATCGACGCCGAATCGGCGGTGTTCGTCGTCGACAGCGAGGCCCGAACGCCCGCAGGCGAGACGGCCATCCCCTTCGGCGATCGCGAGGACGCAGACGCGTTCGCCGCCGACCACGGTGGGACCGTCGTCGGCTGGGAGGGCCTGCTCGAACGCGAGTTCGAGATCGACGACGCTGACGTGGTCCGGGACCGCGTCGACCAGCGCCACGCCCACGCCGACGACCTGGTCGCGGGGGCGACGCCGATGCGGGATCGCCCGGTCGAGGTCGTCGTCGGCGAGGACGCAGCGACGCTCGAGGAGGCAGTCGAGACCGCGCCGGCCGAGTCGACGGTCGTCGTCCCCGAGGGCGTCCACGAGGTACCGGAGGAAGTCGCGGTGGATCGGCCGATCACCATCGTCGGACAGGGGCAAGGTGAGAGGCACGGTAACGGCGACGACGGAACCGAAGCCGCCACCGACGCCACGACTCTCCGCGGCGACGGCAACGGCTCCGTCCTCGTCCTCGAGTCCGAGCGCGCGGCCGTCACTGACCTGCGAATCGACGGCGTCGGCGACGTGACATCACCCGACGACGACGAACAGGACGGTGACGACGTCCTCGAGATGGCGTACGGACAGAGCGACGCCGGTATCGAACTCGACGAGGCCCCGGGCGCGCTGGTCGAGAACGTGACGATCGAGTCGCCGGCGACCGGCGTCTTGCTTCGCGACGCGCCCGAAAGCGTCGTCCGGAACGTCACCGTCGAAGGCAGCGACGACTGGGGCGACGGTTACATGGCCGTCACGACGATCCGGTCGCCGGATGCCGTCGTCGAGGACTCGACGCTCGTCGACGGCCGCGACGGGATCTACCTCCACCGCTCGGACGGCGTCGTCTTCCGGGACAACGTCCTCGAGAACAACCGGATCGGCGTTCACCTGATGTACACCTCGCGTACGCTGATCGCGGACAACCGGATCGAGGATCCGGTCTCGACGGGGATCGACGTGATGACCGCTCCCGAACACAACGCTATCGTCGGCAACGAGATTCGAAACGGCTCACAGGGAATTCTCATGGCCGGATCGCGCTCGTACGTCGCCGACAACCTCGTCACGGACACGTCGGTCGGCCTGACGACCGGTGCAGGCAACTCGATCTACGAAGGCAACGTCCTCGCGGGCAACGTCGAGGGTGTGCAGGCGAACCAGATCCTTCCGACCAACGAGGTAACCGGGAACGACTTCGTCGGAAACTACGAGCACGCCAACGCCCGACTCGGGACGCTCCGGGTCTGGAGCGAGGACGGCGAGGGGAACTTCTGGCACGGGGCGATCGGCACGCCGGATGCCGACGGAGAGGTGGGGACGGACGCCTCCACCCTCGAGCGTTCACACTCCCCGACGGATCCGGTCGACGAGCGCCTCCACCGCGTCGACGGAACCCCGACGCTCGCTCGCGCACCGGCGACCGACGCCCTCTCGGCACTCGAGGGAACGGTCTCGGGTATGCGATCCGAGAGCATCGTCGACCCCGCACCGCTTTGTGAGCCGGCGAATCCGGAGCTGCTCGAGCGCACCGAGTGGGAGTCGCCGGAGCGAGCCTGTTAACCCAGACCCGCTCGGAGTCGGCCACGACTGCCCAGGGGGTTGTCGTCGGTTCGTTCTCGAGAGCCGACAGCGTGGGGTTACTCGTCGAGAATCGACTCGAAGACCTTGGTTTGAGCGGCCGCGAGGTGTTCCGAGAGCGTTGCCGGTGCAATGTCTAAAACCTCGGCGACGTCGCTGGCGTTTGCCTGCTTGGGATGGTCGAAATACCCCATCTCGTAGGCCATTCGCAGGACCTCCCACTGTCTGTCGGTGAGTTCGGTGCGGTCGATAAACGCCAGAGCCTCGTCCCCGGAGGCCTGCTGGGAACGGATGAGGTTCTCGACTTCGACGTTCGCGTACTGATCTCTGAGCGTCGAGACCACCTCGCGGACGCCCTCCGCGTCGGCGACGTGAAAGGAGACGAACAGTGAGCCGTTTCGAGCGTAGATGTCGAATATCGGACACTCTAACCCCTCTATGACTTCACACGGGCAGCCACGGTCGGCCTCGCGGTCGAACCGATAGACGCTATTTATCGCGTACGTAAACACCTCGTCGAGGTCGGCGTCCGGGACGCTCTCTTCGAGTCCCTCCGACGCCTCGGCGTCGACCAGAAACTCCTCCGTGACGCCGGCCGCGTTCGTCGTTCTCGAGGCGTGATGACAGACTGCACCGGCTTCCGCCGAGGCGGTGGCGACCGGACAGTCGTCGGGCTCGTCGATGCGAATCTCCGTTCGAATCCCCTCACCCATATCGGGGTGTACACCGCGTGAACCCTTAACTTTCCCCATTGCCGTATAAAGACCCTCGATATTTATGGACACGATTGGCAACGATCTCGCCCCTATCTATATCCATGTCACTCGACGACGGTGACCAGACACACGGAACACCGTGTGAACGAGCCTGCGAGCGGGTTCCCACACTCGAGCACGAAATGACGCCACGGGCAGAGCGTATCGTCGATGGCGTCGGCGAGTCGCTCGAGGAGGGGGTCCTTCCAGCAAAGGTCTTCAACGACGAAGAGATATTCGAGGCCGAACTCCGCCGAATTTTCGGGCAGTGCTGGGTGTTTATCGGCCACGAGAGCGAGGTTTCCGAACCCGGAGACTACGCCCGGAGATACATCGGCAAGGACCCGTTTATCTTCGTTCGGGACGAGGACGGTGAGATCCGCGTCCTGTTCGACTCCTGTACACACCATGGAGCCAAGGTGTGCAAGGCCGAACAGGGTAACACGTCTCACTTCCGGTGTCCGTACCACGGCTGGACGTTCAAAAACACCGGCGATCTCGCCGGGATCCCCCTTCGCGATCAGGCCTTCCAAGGGCTCGATACCGACGAGTGGGGACTCCACGAAGCGTCCCGCGTCGAAAACTACAAAGGCCTCGTCTTCGCGTCCATCGCCGACGAGGGCCCCTCCCTCGAGGAGTATCTCGGCGATTTCAAGTGGTATCTCGACGTCCACCTCGACATCGCGGAAGGTGGACTCGAGGTCATCGGCGAGCCCCACCGCTGGCGAGCGGACAGCGACTGGAAGTCGGGAGCCGACAACTTCTCGGCCGACAGCTACCACACCGGCTTCGCCCACCGATCGGTGATCGAGGTCGGCTTCGCCGCCAACGAGATCTCGGGGACGCCGGGCCAGGAGACCCAGCGCCACGTCACCCACGCCGATTCGGGCTCGACGAGTCTCCGGCTGCTCGAGCCCGAAGACGAGGTCTTCTTTGGCTACCCGGAGGAGTACGTCACCGACGAGAACCTGAGCGACGAACAGTACGATCTCGCCGCCGCCTGCGGAGCGGCGACGGGGACAATCTTCCCGAACCTCTCGTTTATCCACCTCGCTGCGACCAACGATCCGGACAAGGAGCTCGACGGCTTCTTCAGCCTCCGGAAGTGGCAACCGGTCGCCCCCGGCGAGATGGAGTTCTGGAGCTGGGTGCTCGTGCCTGCAGAAGCCTCCGAGGAGTACAAACAGCGGGCCTACGACGTGGCCGTCGGAACGTTCAGCCCGTCCGGGAACTTCGAGCAGGACGACCTCGCCGTCTGGGACGGCATCGCCGAGGCAGCCGGATCCGTCTACGCGGAGAAAAACGGGGTCGGTTACAACTATCAGATGGGAATGCCCGGCATGAGTAAGGCATCCATCGACGAGGACTGGCACGGTCCCGGTACCGCCTGGGACGACAACCTCGAGGAGGGGACCTGCCGGACGTTCCACGGCAACTGGTACAAGGCGATGACCGACCAGGAGATCGGGATGAGTTACCCGGAGGACCACATCTAACCATGAGCCAACGCGCGACGCAGAAACCGGATCACGAACTCCACTACGAGTGTGTATCGTTTTACAACCACGAAGCCGAACTGCTCGACACCAAAGAACTCGAGCAGTGGCTCGAGCTGATGACCGAGGACATCAGATACGACATGCCGCTGCGAGTCACGCGCGACCGTGGCTCGGACCGCTCGGAGTTCAGCGACGAGGGCTTCAACTACCGGGAAGATTGGTCGACGCTGGACGCCCGCATCGAGCGCTTCCAGTCGGAGTTCGCGTGGTCGGAGGACCCGCCGACGCGAACCCGCCACTTCGTGACCAACGTCCGGGTGAAAGACGTCGACGGCGACGAGCTCTCGGTGAAGAACAACCTGCTGTTGTTCCTGGCCCAGGGAGAAGAGGCCGACGGAACGACGATTTCCGCAGAACGCCACGACGTGTTACGCCGGGTCGACGGCGAGCTCAAACTGGCCGAACGAGATATTCGCCTCGATCACACCGTCCTTCCGATGAAAAACATCTCGGTGTTCTTCTGAGACGTATCGACCAACGAACACACTCGACACGCGAAAACCGAACACACAACTCGACACATTACCCATGACTGGAGTCCGCAAACTCGAACACGCAACGATGGCAGTGACCGACCTCGAGGAGTCCGTCGACTGTTATACCGACGTCTTCGGCCTCGACGAACTCGACCGACGTGACGGCGTCGTCTACCTCGGCTGTGGCCTCGACGAGAACTACGATCTCGCTCTGACCGAGGGCGGGACGGGGATCGAACACTTCGCAATCCGCCTCACCGACGCGGAGATCGACGCCTACGAACGCCGCCTCGCCGATACCGAAGCTGACGTCCGACGAACCGACGGAGCCGAACCGGGACAGGAAAGCGGCGTCCGAGTCAGCCTCCCGAGCGGTATCGACGTCGAACTGGTCAGCGTCGCGGATACGCGTTATCTCCACCCGACGAAGGCAACCGCCGATCGCCTCGGCGTCGCACCGCTGGATCTCGATCACATCAATCTGATGAGCGACGCGATCGAGGAAGACGTCGCTTTCCTCGAGGACCACCTCGATTTCGACGTCTCGGACGAGATCGTCGAGGAAGACGGCTCGACGGTGCAGTCCTGGATGCGCCACGGCCGGTTTCACCACGACGCCGGCTTCACCAGGACCGACGATCCAGCGGAAACGCTCCACCATATCGCGTTCCAGTTCGAATCGTTCGACCACATCAAGCTCTTCTGTGACCGGCTGGCACAACACGGCTACCAGCTCGAGTACGGCCCGAGTCGACACAACGCGGGTTCGAACCTCTTCGCGTACTTCTGGGGGCCCGGCGGCAACCGGATCGAGCTGAGCGCCGAGATGGCGACGCTGGACCCCGACACCGAGACGGGCGTCCGCGTCCTCGAGGAGGAGTCGAACACGGTCTCTTCGTGGGGCGGCTCACCACCGAAACAGGAGTTCCTCGAAAAGGGGTCCTAGAACGGCTCTCCGACGACCGGATCGGACGGCGATCGGTAGAAACACATATGCTCGGTTGGAACGACTGACCAGTGTACGATGGGGTGGGGAGAAACCGACGGTTCGAACGCGTCTCGGCGGACAGTGCTCCGTCGGGTCGGGATGATCGGCGGGGCGGCGGTCGTCCTCGCAGGGTGTACATCGGACGGACACGCGAGCGACGACGGCGACGCCAACGATCCGGACGACACCTCTCGGCTCGAACTCATCCACTGGTGGACCGCTGGCGGCGAGGAAGACGCACTCGAGGCGCTCCTCGACGGATTTCTCGAGGAGCACGAGGAAGGCGTAATCGAGGAGAATCCCGCGCCGGGTGGCGCTGGATCGGCGCTCAACGCCGCGGTTCAGTCACGGCTCATCGACGAGGAGCCGCCGAGTACGTTCCAGATCTGGCCCGGTGAGGCGCTTCGACCGTTCACCGACTCGAACGTGCTCGCGGCTCTCGACGATATCTGGTCCGATGACATGCGCGAGGCGTACATCGATAGCGTCCGAGAACTCTCCCAACGCAACGGCGTGTACGTCGCGGTGCCGGTCAATATCCACCGGCTGAACAACCTCTTTTACAACGTCGACATCGTCGAGGACGTCGGCGTCGACCCCAGATCGGTCGACGATCCCGAAACATTACTCGAGGTGTTCGAGGCGGTTGCCGACGCCGGGTACACGCCGCTCGCCCACCAAACTCAGGACGCCTGGCCGACGGTCCAACTCTGGGAAACCGTCTTCCTCGGTCAGCATGGCCTCGAGACGTTCCAGTCGTTTCTCGACGGCGACGTGGACGGACTGGCGGAGCCCGTCGCCGAGTCGCTGTCGCTGATCGAACGCTATCGCGAGCACGTCAGCCCGGATGCGAGTTCGATCGCCTGGGACGAGGCGAACGCACAGGTCATCACTGGCGATGCGGCCTTTACCCACCAGGGTGACTGGGCGGCCGGCCACTACAGTTCCGCGGAACTCACGTACGGCGAAGAGTGGAGTCACGTGGCCTTCCCCGGAACCGACGGGGTGTATACGATGGTTCTCGACTCGTTCGTGATGCCGGACCCCAATCCCTCTCCAGAGCTGACCAGCGCGTTTCTTCAGTACTGCGGATCCGTCGACGCACAACGTCGGTTTAACCAGCCAAAAGGCTCCATTCCGCCGCGGACCGACGTTCCCGCCGAGGAGTTCCCTCCCTTCTTACAAGATCAGATGGCCGACTTCGACGCCTCTGGCGACCAACTCCCGACGATCACCCACGGTTCCGCCATCCATCCCGCGACGAAAAACCAACTCGAGGAGGCGTTCGCCTCGTTTCTCGAGTCGTGGAACGTCGAGACGACGGCGGAGCGACTCCTCGAGATCGTCGGACCCTGAGCACGATACAGTATACAAAACGCTAATGTCAGTGTTTTCCCTGTATCCGGACGATGCTGGACAGGCTTCGCCGAAACGTGCCTTCGGTCATCCGGAGAAACTACGCGCTGAAATTCGGGATCGTCCTCCTGTTGATCGGTGCCTCCGTCGGGATGATCGGATTCTTCGCCACCGAGGAGATCCGGGCGCACGTCCAGGACAACGCCGACGAGGAGTACGCAACTCTCGCAGAACAAGAAGCCAAGAGTCTCCAGGCGTGGTCCGAGAGCAACGAACAACGGGTCGAGACGCTCATCCGGAGCCCCGAGCTTCGAAGCCTCACGACGACGGAGCTTCGACAGTACACACAACATCCCGATCGAGCGAACGCGATTCACATCGTCGACACCGGTGACGGTGAGATCATCGCCAGCACTGATCGGACGCTCACCGGCGACTCCGTCGAAGAACTCTCGATTCCCGACTCAGAGAGCCTGATCGAGGGGATCGATCCGTTCTCGGTCTATCGGTCGAGTCCGTACCTCCTCGAGGAAGGCGACGGACAGCCGGCCGTCACCTACGCTCAGACCACCGGCGACGGCGCAATCGGCGTCGTCTACACCGTCGAACTCGAGCAGTACACGGAACAGTTCAGCACGCACGGCGACGATCGATCGTCGACGCTCGTCCTCGACGGCGAGAAGCGTCTGGTGTTCGGTGACGAGGGATACGGCGATGAGTTGCGCCACTTCGGGCAGACGTACGGCGGCGATTCCGACGCCCTCGCCGATTCGGCCGGACCCGGCTCCCGGACGGTCGCGTCAGCGGAAACATCGGATACCCTCACGGCCTACGGGTTCCCCGAGGAGGAACACGTCGTCGGCTCCGCCCCCGTCGAGGGGACCGACTGGATCGTTCTCGTCCACGAGCCGACGGCCGACGCCTACGGGTTCGTCACCACCGTCCAGTGGCTCGGCTTCACGGCGACCGCCGGGCTTGTTCTCCTGATCACGGCGATGGGGGCGATCCTCGGACGGAACACGGCCCGGTCGGTCAACAGACTCAGCCACGAGGCTTCCCGCATGGAAGCGGGCGACCTGGACGTCGACCTCGAGACGAACCGCGTCGACGAGATCGGTCAGCTGTACGTGGCGTTCGACAACATGCGCCTCTCACTTCGTGATCGGATGGAGGAGACACGGCGTGCCCGGGAGGAAGCCGAACGCGAGCGACGCCACACCCAGCACATGAACGAGGACCTTACACGTGCTGCGAATCGCTACGCGGACGTGATGCAGGCGGCCGCGGAGGGAGATCTCACGGTGCGCATGGACCCCGACGCGACGGACACCGAACCGATGCGTGAGGTCGCGACGGAGTTCAACGGAACCCTCGAGCAACTCGAGGAGACGATCGCGCGGCTGAACTATTTCGCGGGGGAAGTCGCAACGGCGAGCGAACAGGTCGCCGACTCGAGCAGGGCGGTCCGCGAAGCGTCGGAGAACGTGGCCGGCTCCGTTCAGCGAATCTCCGACGGCGCAGTCGAACAGAACGACTCGTTACAGGACGTAACCGAGGAGCTCTCGGAGCTTTCGCGAACGACGAGGGAGATCACGGAGTCGTCGAACGAGGTTGCAGAACTCGCTAAGGAGACTGCATCGACCGGTGACGCGGGTCGCGAGGCCGCTCGGGATGCGATCGCCGGGATGGCGTCGATCGAAACCGAGTCCGGGCGAGCCGTCGATGAGATTGGGAAACTGGAGCAGGAAGTCGCGAAGATCGATACCCTGATCGACCGAATCCAGGTGATCGCCGACCGAACGAACATGCTGGCGTTGAACACGAATCTCGAGGCGGTCCGTCCCTCGAGTGGCGACAGCGAGGACTTCGCGGCCGTCGCCGAGGAGGTCAAGGAACTCTCGGCAAGCGCCAAAGAGGCCGCCTCGGAGGTCGAAACTCACCTCGAGCGGATCCGAGAGCAAACCCAGCAATCGGTGAGTGCGGTCGAGCAGACCAGCGACGAGATCGACGTGACGGCTCGTCGCGTCGAACACGCGGCCGACGCCCTGGAAGATATCGCCGAGTACGCCGATGAGACCAGTTCCGGCGTTCAGGAGATTTCCACCGCAACCGAACAACAGATGAACTCCACTCACGAGGTCGTCTCGCAGGTAAGCGAGATCGCGACGATCAGCCAGGAGACGGCGACCGGGGCCGACACGGTCGCCGCCGCGACCGAAGAGCAGACGAGCGCGCTCACCGAAGTAACGGGATCGATGTCGGATCTCGCCGAGCGTGCAAACCGCCTCTCGAGGGCCCTCGACCGGTTCGAGACTGACAGCCCCGACGACGCTGTCACCCCGTTCGAAAACGAGTAGCGACGCCGCTCGTCTGGTCCACGTTCCTATCTGATAATACTACTATTGCTCTAAATGATTCGTTTGTGATGCTGTTATAGAGAGATATATAACTAATCAGCAAAGTAGCAAAATACCGAACCACCAACGCTCCAGATATCCTCGCAGATGATAGATCTATCCGGTAAATCAATATTGGCGAGGAAAATAGTTTCTGAACCGTTCGGAAAGGCAGTTTACGGCCTGTTTCGTGGCCTAACTTACGGTCGACCATTATCGACCGTATAAACATAGTATATTTTATACAATAAGGTATATGATGTTTTAGCCAATCGTCTATTTCTTCGAGTATTAGTTTCGAGATGATTGTCGGTCTGTCGAGAGACAGCGACGGGGCGGCGGCGCTCGAGTCGGTTCGACCCGGGAAAAACGGACGTTCGGTGGATCGTCGAGGGGAACAGATGAGTTATACGATCGGCTGTCCGTCAGTACCGCCGCATACGGGACCGTTCTCCGGATGCGCCAGTACACAGGGACAGCAATCCGTATCAGACGCGAGAGGCGAGCAGTTCGGTTTCGTCCTCGATCTCGCGGTTGTGTAACGCAGCGCCGGTCTCGCGGTCGAAGACGTGTATCGCCGATTCCGGAATGCGGATCACGTACCGCTTTCCGGCCTCCACGTGGCACATCCCGTCGACGATCACGTTGAACGTCGACTCGGTATCGGTGTCCGGGAACCGCACGAGGAGGTTGTTCTCGTTACCCATCGGTTCGACGACGTCGACGACGACAGGGAAGTCGTGTGCCGTTTCCCGGGCGTCGAGGAGTTCGACATCCTCGGGTCGGATTCCGAGGACCAACTCGGTCGTCTCTCCGACGGAGTCACGAACCACCGAAGAAAGCGGATACTCGAATTCGATGTCGGAATCCACCAGTCGGCCGTCCTCGAGGCTGACGTCGAAGAAGTTCATCGACGGCTCGCCGATGAAGCCAGCGACGAAGCGATTCGTCGGTCGGTGATAACACTCGAGTGGGGTAGCGACCTGCTGGAGTTCGCCACCGTCCAGGATGGCGATCCGGTCGCTCATCGTCATCGCCTCGGTCTGGTCGTGGGTGACGTAGACGGTCGTCACGCCGAGTTCCTCCTGGAGGCGCTGGAGTTCGGTCCGCATACCCGAACGGAGTTTGGCGTCGAGATTCGACAGCGGCTCGTCCATCAGGAAGACGGCTGGATCGCGAACGATTGCTCGCCCCAGCGCGACGCGCTGTTGCTGGCCGCCCGAGAGCTCCCCCGGCTTGCGCTCGAGGAGGTCGTCGATCTCGAGTGTCTCTGCGGCGTCTTCGACGCGACTGTCCATCTCTGCTTTCTCGAGAGTCGTCGACTCCTCGAGACCGAAGCGCATGTTCTCACGGACGGTCATGTGCGGGTACAGCGCGTAGCTCTGGAACACCATCGCGATGTCCCGCTGCTGGGCTGGCGCGTCGTTGACGACGTCGCCGTCGATCGCGATCCGTCCGTCCGAGATCGTCTCGAGGCCGGCGATCATCCGGAGTGTGGTCGACTTGCCACACCCCGAGGGGCCCACGAGGACGAGAAATTCGCCGTCGTCGATCTCGATCGAGACGTCGTCGACGGCGACGACGTCGTCGAAGCGTTTCGTTACGTTTCCGAGCGTGAGTTCAGCCATACGTATGTCCTCAGTATCTGCGGTTTCGAAGGGTTGGGTTGTCTCTGTTCCATTACGATGCACCGGTGATTCCTTTCGCGAACTGTCGACCGAAGACGATGTAGATGATGATCGTCGGCAAGGCGGCGATGAACGCGCCGGCCATCTGGATGTTGTACTCCTGTGCCATCGACCCCTGTAACTCGTTTAACGACTGGGTGACGACGTAGTTCGATCGGGACGTGACCAACACCAGCGCGAACAGCAGGTCGTTCCAGACCTGCGTGAACTGGTAGATCAGCGTTACCGCGAACATCGGCAACGATAACGGGAGTACGATCCGTTTGTAGATGCCGAACGCGTTGGCACCGTCTATCTTCGCTGCCTCGATCATCTCGTCGCCCAACGTCTTGTAGTACGACCGAAAGAGGATCGTACAGATCGGGATCCCGTAGGCGGTGTGGGTGATCGTCAACTCGAGCAGGTCCGCACGGTTCGCGAGAACCGGCGCGAACGCGAGCAATCCGGCGAGGTCGACAATCGACCAGAACTGGCGCAGTGGGACGAGCACCGACTGGTACGGCAAGAATACTCCCGCGAGGAAGATCACGAGAATACCGACCTGGCCGCGCCAGGACAGCTTCGTCAGCCCGTAGGCGGCGAAACTGCCGAACAACGCCGAGAGGATCGTCGCCGGAACGACGAACATCACGCTGTTGACTAGCCCACCCTGGAGCGTCGCGAACGCGAGTTCCCACGGCTCGACGGTGAACCAGGCGGGCGTCGGCGGCTCGAGTGGCGACGTGTTGATGAACCCGGCCTGGGACTTAAACGCCGTCGTCAGCCCGGCCCACAGCGGCGAGAGGTAGAAGCCGACGAGCCCGACGAGGACGGCGTACAGCACGACGCGCTGGGTGTCGAGTTCCGCTCGGTGCTCGGCGATCCGATCGCCGACCGATCGTCCGGTTCCGTCTGCGGTCGCCATCTATCGATCACCTCCGGCCAGCGTCGGCCCGATGGGGATAGGAGCTGTCGGTTCGTCGGCCGGTTCGTCCGTCGTGTCCATCATCAGAGATCACCTCGTTTGTACTGCAGGTACAGGTAGGGGGCGACGACCGAGAGCGCCATCAGGAAGAGAATGGTCGCCACCGCGGCCCCGTAGGCCCACTGGGTTCGCGAGAAGGCGACGCGGAACATCATCACCGCGAGGATGTCGGCCGAGCGGCCGGGGTTGTCCCCGAACATGATGAAGATGAAGTCGAACGCCTTCAGCGCGAACACCATCAACACGACCGCAGCGGAGGTCGTCGACGCGCTCAACTGCGGGACGATTACCCGCCAGTACATCCGCAGCGAACCCGCGCCGTCGACTTTCGCCGCCTCGTAGTGCGAGTCGGGGATCGCCCGCAGACCCGCGAGATAGACGACCATCGCGTAGCCGCTGAACTGCCACGTGAGCGCGAAGATGATCGCCGCCAGTCTCGTCCGCGGATCGCCGATCCAGTCCATCGTGAGGAAATCCAGCCCGATCGTGCTCAGAACGACGTTGATCGTCCCCGTACTCGGATTGTACATCCACGACCAGAAAATCGCCGTCACGACGAACGACAGCGCCATCGGCAACAGGTAAATCGTCCGGAGCGTGTTCTCGAAGCGGATGTTCTGGTCGACCAGAATCGCGAGTACGAGCCCGATCACCAGCGAGACCACGGTGAAGGCGACCAGCAGGACCACCGTGTTTCGAAATGCCGCGACGAACGACGGGTCGTTCGGCATCTGGGTGTACATCTCGAGCGTGAGATTCGTGTAATCCGGCTGGCTCAGGCCGCTCCAGTCGGTCAGCGAGATGAGGAGATTCCAGCCGACCGCGCCGTAGACGAACCACCCCATTAACAGCGCCGGCGGCAGCCAGAACGGCACTGCCTGGACCGCGTCGCTGTGTTTGAGTCTGGAGAGGCCGCCGCGTGTCCTCACGTCACTCCCGCCATCGGTCCGTAGTTCCCCGCGTTGGCCGTCGGTCTGTGGCTCCTCGCTTTGGCCGTCGGTCCGTGATCGCTCGCTTCGGTCCTCACGGTCACGTCGGCCTGTGCGGGAACGTAATCGATCGATGAATCCCATAGAGGAGTAGTAGTTAGAAGATACCGATCAGTTCCTGGGTCGTCTCGTCGACGTCCCAGTTGTCGGTGAAGACGGCGAACGCTTCCTGGACCTGGTCGGCCCTGGCCGGCTCGAGGCCGCTTCCGTGGGAGATCGTAACCGTCTGTTCGTCGGACGCCTCGAAGTCCGCCATCTGATCCTGCAGGAACGGCGGGAAGCCGTCCGTCTCCACGTCGGTTCGCGGCGGGATCGAGCCCTTGTGGGGGTTGAACCGTTCCTGGGCGTCGGCCGTCGTACAGTAACTGACGAACGCTTCGGTGGCTTCGGGCGTCGGATTGTTCGCCGGGTAGACGAAGCCATCCATCACCATCGTGTAGATCCCTTCGGTTCCGGGGAAGGGGATGTACTCCCAGTTCTCGCCGTACTCGAAGCCGTCGGCACCTTGATACTCGCCGGCAGCCCAGTCGCCGTTGTGGTGAAACGCGGCGTCACCGGTGATGACGTCGGCGTTGGCTTCGTCCCAGGCGACCGTCCCGGCGTCCTCGTTGTGGAACTCGCTTATGCGTTCGACGAGCTCGAGCGAGTCGGCGATCTCGCTCTCGAGCGATTCGGCGTCGCCCGCGAGGAACTGCTCGTACGTGTCGGCCCCGTACTGTCCGAGAAACACCATCTCCCAGAACTGGAGAATTCCCCACGGCTCCTGGGTCTGCTGGGCGAGGCCAACGTAGCCCGCGTCGTCCGCCGCCTCGAGCAAGTCGAGAAGATCCTCGGGATTCTCGGCGTCGGTCGGGTCGATACCTGCGTCCTCGACGACATCGACGTTGTAAAAGAGGTTGTTCAATCGGTGAATGTTGATCGGTGCCACGACGAGGTCGCCGTCCGGCGCGGCGGCGTCGATGACGCCGTCGACGTAGGCATCCTCGTCCTCCCAAACGTCGTCGATCGATTCCAGCGCGTCGGCCTCGAGATACGGGCGAACCGCCTCGCCGGGCCAGATCTGGAACGTACTCGGCGGATCCTGATCGATAACGCGCGTCTGGATCGCCGCATCGATCGCCGCACCAGCACCGCCGGGTGCTGGATTGTTCTCGACGCTGTGTTCGGGATACGCCTCTTCGAAGCCGTCGAGCAAGGCGTTCAGCGCCTGTTCCTCTCCTCCGGCAGTCCACCAGTGGACGATCTCGAGATCACCCTCGGAATCCGAATCACCCGTGTCGTCGGCGTCGTCTGCTCCGTTTCCTGTATCGATCTCGTCCGGATCTTCGTCCTCTGTACACCCTGCGAGCGCTAGCACGCCGACCCCTCCGGCGAGCTGAACGTACCGTCTTCGAGATACTGAGCTGTCTTCTCTCATGGCTTTACGACAGTCCGAGTGAAGAATTACAATTATATAAATTTGTCGTTGTGTTGCTGAGCGTGGGGGCCGGAGAACGAAATCCGGGACCTAATTTGGTGTGCGATGGGTGCAGATACACTGCCGAAATTGCGGCTATCGCTGCCTGACGCGCGGGAACGGGTATTCAACCGTCGGTCGTAACCGGTCGCTCCGAACGCGGTACTCACCAGTCTAGAAGGCATTACTCGAATTACTGAATTCGCTGTCGTTAGTATTACTAACAGTACACCAGCGACGACGGGCCGGTGGCGGCGGGAAATACGCCGGTAAATTGTGGGAGGCAACACCCATCCATACCGACTCATCCCGTCTCCATGAAGAGAAATTACGGCAGTATGACTGTAAATATGACCGTCAGCAGCCGTTCGCAGCGACTGCTCCGTCAGTCGAGTCGATCGAGTGAGTCGAGCGTGCGTAGCTCGTTCACCCGAATCTCCCGCAGCAACTATGGATTGCTAGTAATACTAGTTTAACTTTCCACCGATGGGCTCAAACGGAAGCGACAGCGAGCGACCGTCACCGACAACCCAAACCGGCACGACGGTCGATCAGCCGTACTCCTCTTGTAAGTATTCGAGCATCGAGAGGAGGTCGTCGGTATCGGACTGGTTGAGATTGTTCAATCCGACGGCGACGAGAAGCGGATAGAAGTCCTGTAGTTTCTGGAGGTCGTAGGACGTCGTCCGTGCTGACTCGTAGCTCAACTCCCGATAGGAGAGGTTGAGCGCGTTGTGCAGGTCCGACGGCAGATAGATCGTTACCCCCTCCCACTCTTCTTTGACGTTCCCGAGATCGTCGAGGTCGTAGGTGATTTCCGGTTCGTCGTCCCCGGAGGTGTCATCGACGCCTGGCAATACCGGGTCGACGCTACCGCCGTCGTCAGCTCCTTCGTTAGCGCCGTCGGACTCCGATCCATCAGCCATCGGTCTCCCCTCGTGATCGATCCGTCGATCGCTGTCCGGTCGGATACTCCCCGAACGGTACTCGTAATGCTTTCATGGATAGCATCTGTGTCCGACTCGATCATAACTGTTTGGATCCCGTCCGATTCGTACGCGGGGGTAGATGGCGTGAGGAATACCTCGAGGACACACGCAGTGACCGGAGACGAGAGTTCACCGGAAACTCGGTGTCGATCCCAGGATAGTCGTATCGAATAGATATAACGAATATCAACGGACCATTATCAAATAATAGTATTAATATAGTAATTGGTAAGTACTGAACTGACCTCGACGGGGAAGCGTTAACCACGACCCACTCCCAGAACCCTGGAGTGGACGCTATATCCGGTCTATAGTGGCAGTTATACCGTCCAGTTCGTACGATATCTCCTGGTATCTGTTGTCGTTCGTTGATCGGCCCTAAAAAATACACTCTCCGAACAGGCAGTCGTTTCGACACGGCGGTAACCGCCCCTGACATACTATCAAGTATCCATGTGGAATTGCTATTACCCACCGTTCAGTAATACTTTTCGAGAAAGAAAAGAGCCGCGACTTGCACAGCTGCTGTAGACCTGCAACGCTATCCCTCCCAACCGGAGTTGACTGAACGGTCAGTAAGGCTTATACGGGCTGATGACTAACTAGGTGACTAGAGAGATATTGCTGCGACTTTACACTCATACCAGTGTAACTCAACCCCAGTCGTTCGAGCGATCGGGCTGGGACGGTCTGTGACGACCGATTGCCGGTCGATTGCCCGCTGGTCTGCGATCGACCGGTACCGACCTATTGCGGTCCGTATGACTGGACGATCAGTCACGTGATTGGGCCAGGAAGTTCCCGCATCCACGACGAACGCAACGACGACCATCGACGGCTCGGACGACGAGCGGATAGAACGAACGCCCGCTATACGATTGGCCAGAATCACCGTCGTAACCCCCGTTATCTCCGAATTCGGTCGATGGACAATGGAGAAAGTATATCCGTTACGATCCCCTCGAACGAGGTATTGAATCGAACGAAATGACTGACAGTACCACTGGCGACGATTCTCTCGAAAATACTGGACATGCCGATCCCGATACGGAATCCGAATCCGATCTCGGGAGCGAAGTGGCTGTCGATCCCGGCGTCGAAATCGACGAAGACATCGCCGAGGACGACCTCCTCGGTGGGTTGAAGATCGACTCGACGGCGGACATCGAGGTCCCCGACCGACTCGTCGATCAGGTCATCGGTCAGGACGAGGCTCGAGACATCATCATCAAGGCGGCCGAGCAGCGTCGCCACGTCATGATGATCGGCTCGCCCGGAACGGGGAAGTCGATGCTGGCCAAGGCGATGAGTCAGTTGTTGCCCCAGGAGACGCTCCAGGACGTCTTGCTCTACCACAATCCGGACGACGAGAACGAGCCGAAGGTCCGAACCGTTCCCGCCGGAAAGGGCGAACAGATCGTCGCCGCCCACAGGGAGGAAGCCAACAAGGAGAACCGGTGGAAAACGATCCTGATGTGGGTCATCATCGCGGCGATTCTCATCTATACGATTCTGTCGGGATCGTCCATCCTGCTCGGAATCTTCGCGGCCGCGGTTATCTGGTTTATCTTCCGGACCCTGAAACAGGGATCGGACGCGCAGGTGCCGAACCTGCTGGTCAACAACGCCGAACAGCGCGTCGCTCCCTTCGAGGACGCCACCGGCGCTCACGCCGGTGCACTGCTGGGTGACGTCCGCCACGACCCGTTCCAGTCCGGTGGGATGGGCACGCCGAGTCACGAGCGTGTCGAACCGGGCTCGATCCACCAGTCCCACACGGGTGTGCTGTTCGTCGACGAGATCAACACCCTCGACGTCCGGACCCAACAGAAGCTGATGACGGCGATCCAGGAAGGCGAGTTCTCGATCACCGGCCAGTCCGAACGTTCCTCGGGCGCGATGGTCCAGACCGAACCCGTCCCCTGTAACTTCGTCATGATCGCCGCCGGAAATATGGACGCGATGGAGAATATGCATCCTGCGCTGCGCTCGCGGATCAAAGGCTACGGCTACGAGGTCTACATGGACGATACCATCGAATCCACACCCGAGATGCGCCGGAAGTACGTCCGTTTTATCGCCCAAGAGGTCGAACGCGACGGCCGTCTGCCCCATTTCACCCGCGACGCCGTCGAGGAGCTCATTCTCGAAGCGAAACGCCGTGCCGGTCGGAAGAAACACCTCACGTTACACTTCCGGGATCTCGGTGGCCTGATTCGCGTCGCCGGCGACATCGCCCGGGCAGAAGATCGCGAGTTCACGACTCGCGAGGACGTTCTGCAAGCCAAAGAGCGCTCGCGCTCGATCGAACAACAGCTCGCCGACGACTACATCGAGCGGCGCAAAGACTACGA
>NZ_VTAW01000025.1 GCF_008245225.1 Natrialba swarupiae | reverse complement strand
AGTCACCAACTACGAAAGAGGACACAATCCCGGACGTACGAAGCTCAAAACCCTGTGATCGATTCTATGACACGCTCCGATACGGGTGTCTTTCTGCTCAAGCGTCGCCTCGAGGTCCGACACCCGCTCACCCAAAAGCTGATTCTTCTCGGCCAGATAGGCGGCCTGTGCGCTGTTAGTTTCCTCCGTAGTTCGATCAGTCGTCGATGTGGGATCCTCCCGACTATGACTCTGTGTAGTTGTCGTCTGCGCACCCACATCACATGTTCCGCTCTCATTCGACGGATCATATACATCGTTCGTATTCGAAATCGCCCGCTCGACCGTCTTCTCACCGTATGTTGAGCCATCGCTATAATGGACGTCGTCCCACTTGTCTCGCATCAACCCTGACTGCCGAAAGAGATGATCGACTCGAGCGGCGTTGCCACCAGTCCAGAACACCAGCAAACAGCACAATGCCATGTCTGCTTCTGACTGACTCTCGTACCCAGCAGTCGAACCACACCACAACCGGGCGAACTTTTCACCGTTGCTTGCCGACCGTGCGTTCTCGAGGAGTTCCTCGTCCTCGAGTTTCAGTGACTGATCACAAGCCTCAGTGTCCGATAGATTGCTGTCGACACCGTCAGCGCCATCACTTACCTGGGACGCGACGAACTCCTCGTGAACCGCCTCGAGTGCCTCCTGTCGCTCGTTGATCGACGTCGGCGTTCCGTCGACGTGGTCTGCAGTCACAGTAAAGAAACGAGCCCGGTCGTACATCTCGATCGAGCCATGTCGGTTCCGGCCATCAGGAAGATCCCCCTCGAGGATCACGTGATACCCAGTTCCCGATGGCGAAACCTCGGTGAACGAATCCAACCGCTCGATGATCGACGGCGCCGGCTCGAGTGGCTCGCCTGTCTCGGGATCGCGGCAGTCATCTAAATCCACACCGACCAACGGATCCGTCGCCGTGAAGACGAATCCGACTCCCGTGGCTGCACCAGTAGCCATGTACTCGAGTGCTTGCTCAAGAGTAGTCCACGTCCGATCATCCATCGTCGACGCAAAGCTCCCAGTCTCCGGATCGACTGGTACCTTCGTTGCCTTCCCATCGCGGTCCTCCGTTCGCCAGCAAATCCACTGTGGTCGTTCAGCGAGTGTATCCGGTACTGCTTCGACATCGATTCCGCCTGCTATCTGATCATTCATGGTCGACCTCCATCGGTGATGACTCTCCGACTCTCGAGGAGTCGAAAAAACTCGCGGGGTTGAACGCTTCGTCGCTCGAGACTGCCTGGACCGACGGGACAACCCCCCTCTGTACTAGTCGGTTTTCGCCCCACATTTGCCTGGACATCAGCCGCAGTCTTTCGATTTTCCCTGGACATTCCTGTCCAGGCATTTTTCCGATCTCCGGGAAGCCTGGACGGCAATGATTGCAGATAAAATCCACCCGATACATGATGGTTTCACCCATAGTTATTCGAGGAAGGTTCGACCAGAGGACGACAGTGTGATACCAGTATAGTGGCGTACACGCTCGCCGTCACGTGTTGGGCGATACTCGTCATACGAAACATGCTCGCTCAACTTCCGGCCGAACCAGGATTTCGCATACGCCTCGTGACCGTGTGTGTCTGCCCATGCTTCGTAGGCGTTGTAGAGTTCGTCTTTCGCGATTTCGGCGTCTTCCTGTTCACTGAGACACTCCTCAACGAAGGTTCCGAAATCCACGCTCTGTGAGCTATTTGATGAGTGGCTTTCAGACAGAGTCTCTGAAGGATCAGGAGTAGGTGAACCACATCCGGAGTTCAGGTGTGAAGTCGAGACGGAATCATCCTCGATGGAACTGAATGACCGTTCAGCGGTCAGTGAATCCGCCGCTTCGACAAGAACATCGAGAGATCGTAGTTGCCCATCACGATAGATCTGTATTGTGCCACTATCACTCTCGATCACAGCAATCACGTGTGGCTCGAGCGCATCATTCAGTTGTGAAGTGACAGTATCGGGGACAAACGGCTTTCGAATTGGGACCCACTCCTGTTTGAACGCCGATTTGGTCTCGTAGATATGGCGTTCGGTGGGTTCGTAGACAACGTACTCATCGGCAGCTCTGTCATAGCTATATACCGCCGGGACATCACTGCGTGAGAGCGAGTCAAACGACGAAACGGTCATACATTCAGTTTCCGTCCCATCACTCAACATATACTCTCCACCGTCTCGAGTCCACACAGAGCGTCTCGAGTCACCAGTCGCTGGCCGAACTGCGGTCACGCCGTCTCGAGTGTTCGCACCGCCATCGAACGTGATGTGCGAGTCAGACGTGTATAATCGGACATCCCCGGACTCGAGTTCGTTGACTGGTGAAGAGAGGATATCCTCAAGACGAGCAGCAGCCTGCAGTTCGTCATCACCGTCTTCAGAGGAGGCGACGACGAACAACGGGACGTGACCAGCATCTTGAGCCCGTTGGAAGTTTCGAAGGATCTTCACCGGTTTGTCGACCGTCGTCGACTCGACCTCGATATCAAAGATGTGTTCACAGTCGGGATGAACCGCTCGTCCATCCGGTTTCTCGCTTCCATCCTGCGTAAAGACCGTGACATCGAAGCCCTGTCGAGAGAGTTCCCGCTCGACGGCGAACAACAACTCATCGTGGAGATCACTTCCCGATGATCGGACATCACCCGTATCTGGTTCGGTCACCGCTTCGCCCTCGTCAGTCAATCGAACAACGATCTCGCCGTGTTCCTGATCGAGCGTTACCTCGAGCAATCGAGAACGATCCCGGATTTCACCAAGCTCTTCGATCGATGGTGGTGACGCCTCGGCGGCCTCGAATTGTGTTCGAAGTACCTGGTCAACCGGCTGAACAGGAACCCATCCGTTCTCTTCACGAGCATCCCGTCGGAGTTGGATGGTACGAACTGCGTTTGCGAGGGCAATATCGAGGTCTTCGGACGCTAATTCGAACGTCTCGCGAACAGTATCCGGAGTCCGACTCGTTGGAGGGGACTCAGACACAGTACCGTACTCGGTCTCCGCTCGCTCATGAATTAGTTCGAGCGCGTTCTGAAACGCTTGCTCCTCGTTGGCAGTCAGTGGATCATCACTCTCGGGATGTCCCGGTGGAATCGGTAGCGGAGCCAAACTGAACGGCTCTGGACCGGTCTCACCGAACGTCGGACTCGGGAGACGAACAATCCATTCACCACGTGGAAGTGACCGGATTCGATTGGCGAACTCGACAGGATCCATCTCCTCGTGGGCCATCACCTTCGCAATCTCGTTGTCAACAGCGATCTTGCCGATGATCGGGCTCCCAACGTCGTTGAGAACGTTCAGGTAGACTTCACGGCCACCCTTGACGTCAAGTTGCTCAGGGAACTGGAGCGAGAGACCAACAGAGAGCCGAAAGCTTCGTCCTTTCTCCAACAGCGTGTTCATTATGCCAGAGACAGCCAGACTCGAAGCCTCGTCGATAAGCAGATTGACCACGTAGTCGTCCGGCTTCCGCTGAAGATCGTCACCACGCTCTTTCAGCGTGTTGTATAGCTCTGTCAGGATCACACCAGTCATCGCCTTCGCCGAGTCATCGCGAAGCCCACTGAGGTCGAACAGGATTACCGTGCGATCGTCGAGGACATCACGGAAGTCGAACTGCGGCTCAGTGTTGTTGAACACTCGGCGGAGATGCTCGTCCTGGGAAATGTAGTCGAGGCGGTTGCTCACGCCGCCCATTACGGTCGCAAACGTGTTTGGATCGAGCTGGAGCTGGCGGTCGATCCGTCGTTGCACCTGTGGATGACTCGAGCGTGGGGCAGCCCCTTCCTCAGGCTCTGGTGGTCCAGCACGCCAGAGCTGGTCGACGACGTACTCGAGTTGGTCGTGTGCAAAGTACTCCTCACTCTCACGGTAGCGACCGTTTTCGCGGCCATACTCGTCGTCGTAGAGTGTCTTGATGAGATACTTGATGAGCGTTGGCGCAACGACTGCTCGTTCATAGCGATCTTCACCCATCACCATTTTCAGGATCTCCTCGTAGTGATCCGCCTTGTTCTGGACCGCGTCAACGCGTCGAACCCCATTCTCGAGTTGGCGCTCGATATTGAAGAACGCGAATCCAGGGAGTACCTCAGGAATCGGGAAATGTAGGACGTTTTCCTCGAGATCGTCGACGCCGAATCGACGAGCGTGGGCTCGCATGTAGTCCTCACAGAGGCCGTCACCCTTTGCGTCAATCAGAATGATCGGCCCGTCGGTCTGGTCGTAGAGCGAAAGCTTGTCGTTGGTCAGTGATTTCGACTTTCCGCCGCCGGTCGTTGCCGCACGGACGTAATGAGTCGGAAGTAACGACGGTGGAATACAAACCGGCTGGTTTTCTGGTGAACCGTTCTCATCGATCGCATACCCAATTGCCATGCCCTCTCGAAACTCGTCCATCAGATCCGGATGTGGCCGTGGGAGTGGATTCCGAGAGCGTTGCTCAGAACGTGTCCCACGGGTACCTTCGACCGTGAGGTCTTGGGACGAGGGGACGACAGTGAGGTTCGCGAGTTCATCGGCGTTTAACACGAGGTCTGGCCGGCATTTCCCTCGTCCCGTAGTCAGCTCGCTATCGAATACGTTTTTGAGGACTGTTCGAGCACGTTTGCGTTTCGTTCGATTCAAGATGCCTTTCGAGCGGAGTCGACGTCCCTCGAGTTCGTAGAACGGGCCATCTAAGGCGTTCAGCGATTGAGCGAGTTGGTCAAGTTGGGTTTCGACGCGATTGTTTGCCTCGGTACCATCGCAAGTTGGAAGCGCGACTGCTCGAGCATTGACGGTGAACGTCCGTTTTGGATGCTTGGCTTCGATTCGGTCGATTCGATTTCGGGCTTCGGTTCCGATGGGACGCTGGTGTTCCTCCGAGCCGACGTCACTGGGTTCGAACAGCAGGCCGATAGAGCGCTGGCTGAACGTGTCTCGTCCGTCTCGAACGTCTTCGATCCGTAACTCTGCGTCCGCAACCCAGCCAGCTTTGCGCTGCCAGACCACCTGGAATGCGATCGGATACTCGAATTCGGTGAGATGATCGATCAACGTCGCAAGTGGGGGCTGTTCGGTATCGTACTCGGTTGGATCCGGATCTTGGTTTGCGAACGATTTGATGGTCGTCATCCAGTCGCGTTTTCGCTCGGCCCGACCGTACCACTGCACACCGATCGGTTCGACCTCCTGGAGTGGTGGCCGAGCGAAGATGGTCTCGGACTCTGGAGTGGACAAGGTTCTTTCGTCGAACGCCGAATCACCGTCTTCAGTAGACTCGTCAGAGGTGTACTCGAGGATCGATTCATCACGATCGGCGTCGTCAGTTTCGGACTCGAGGTTAGCGAACTCGAGTTCCTCGTCGGTCGACCGACCACCGTCAGTTCTCTCGCCCCCATCTTGCTCGTGATCAGCCCGTTCGTCGACCACTCGAGACGCTACCAATCTTCCATCCTCGAGTCGCTCATGATACTCGTCCTGTGTGTATTCGACTGGGTGGATGAGTTTTTGCTCAAGGTTCAGCTCACATCGAGCGATGTCAAACGTTTGCGGGTAGATCGTCTTGAGCCGTTTCTCGAGCGTTTCGAGATGCGCTGTGTGGTCGACACCGTAGTAGAACTCGACTGGTTCATCTTCCCCCTCGCTGATAGCGAGAAATTCGAACGTTGGTGGAGCAGTATTAGCAAACGGATTCAGTTGGTTCGACAACCCTCGTGCATCTGGGTTCGTCAGTTTGTGCACGCTCTCGAGTGCGGCAGGTATCTCTGCGGTGTGGAGTCCCTCAGAGGTTGGTGTCACTCGGATGTATTCACTCATCGGAGTGGCCACCTCCGTCAGTCCACGTTAACACCTCATGGCCCGCGTCTTGCTGTGCTTCGGGACCCGTCTCGTCCGTTCCGATGTCTTCTGTGGGTTGTCCTCCATCTCCTTCAGAGACTCCGGGAAGCTCAACTCGCGATTGGTCTTTGGCATCGAAATCGATTACTGCCTTCTCTTTCTCGAGTGCATGGACCTCGATACCGCGCCAGTCGCCGTCGACGCCGACGAGTGCTTCCGAATACCCGATGTCTTCACTTCCAGGGACAGCATCCTGGACGAACCGCATCTGTGCCGAGTTCAGTCCAAACTCGTTGGCCCAGTGTTGGTCCATCCCGTCGAGATGGTGGAACTGCTTGATCGCACACTGATCGAGGATTGCCTCGGACTCAGTGTGCTGGAAGAACTCGTCGACGGTCTGGGTGATCATCCGGATCGAGAGGTCATGGTGGCGGTGGTGACGGAACACGATCTCGAGATACTCGAGGCTCGCCGCATCCTGCATCAGGTATCGGGCTTCGTCGATGACGAACACGACCTCCTTGTCCGTCTCCTTCGCTCGCTCGTAGACCAACGTGATCAACAACTGCATGATGAGACTCGTGCTGCCCCCGAGACTGCCTTCCTGTTGGGCTAGGTCGAGATAGATCACCTTCTCGTCCCGAAGGTCAAACTCGGTCGACCGCCCAAGATTTTCGTACCGACCATCCTCAGCAAATGATCGCAACTGGTCGATCAACCACGTTGCATCAGATTCGATCTTTCGAGACTCTTCATCCGTTCGAACGACGAACCCCTCTGGGTTGTCCACCATCTCCTTGAGGATATCGAGGACGTCTCGCAGCGTCGGGCTCTCGTTGTCGTGTGTCGCGATGTCGTCCGTAATGCCCTTCCGCGCATACGCCTCTTCGATGGCCGTCTCGAGTGTCGTTCGTTTATCGCCGAGTTGGATTCCACGGAGCGCAAAGTAGTTCGAGAGGAAGCTCATCACACTGTCGAGCTTTTCTCGGTATGGACTCGCGTCCTCCCCCATTGCTCGTTGAATCCGTTCGGGAGTCGGTTTGATCTCAAGCGGATTCAGCCCCATGTCGCCACCGACCGTAATTCGCGTTCCACCGAGTGCCTCGGCGACACCAGCCCAGTTATTCAGTGGCTCGAGGATGATTCCGATTCGATCCTCGCTTTGCTCGATCGACCGAATGAAGTTTTGTTTCGCACCAAACGACTTCCCGGACCCGGGGTCGCCGATGGTGAACATCGCATAGCCGTTTTCTCGAGCAAACGGATTGATTACGACCGGACTCCCGTTCTTCCAGTGCGTTCCAAACTCCACACCATCGTCCTCGAGAATGGTCGCATTGTGCGGCGAAGCAAGTAACGCGCCGACTGCGCCACCGAGTGAGATGGCCTCGCGCCCAAACGGATTCGATCCGATCGGAGCAGCGGCCTGGAGTGCGAGATCTTGCTTACAGATTGCCGTCTTCGGTGTAAGGCCAGCGGGTTGCTCGCGAAGCCGGCGTCGAATCGTCCGGACAGCTTCTCTGAGGTCGTCTTTCGTCTCCGATCGAACAGTGATGAACATGCCCTGATCGAACACACGGCTGCCGTTTTCGACCGCTTTGTACGTCGACACCGCTTCGGTGGCGCGTTCCTGCAGGTACGCCCCGCGAACGCTCTGCTCGAGATCCGCATCAACCTGAAGATCGTCTGCAACACGCTGGAGTTCGTCACGGGCTTTCTGCTGATTCTTCGGCGTGATATGGACGGTGAGATCGAACTCGATATCGGTCAGTTCGAACAGTTCGTTTAGATACCCATCTTTCGGATAGTCGGGATAATCGGCGATGTAGAGGGTCGACGTCCATTGTTCTCCTACTTGTGCGGCTCGAGTCTCCCACGTAATGGCCGATGGGGCAACGGTGCTCTTGTGACGCTCAGCTATATCTTCGAGGCGTTGTCCTTCGACGTGACCAGCCTCGAGCGTTTCCTCGTCGAGGACGTCCAAGAGGTCGACTTCTTCCTCGTCATTGTTCGCTTGACCCCGATAGGCCTTGACGCCAACACCCAGGAGGACAGCTCCCAGAATAAGTCCTGCAACAATGAGTGTTGGATCGAGAGAAACTAGATACTGCCCGAGTTCGACAACAAAGACGACACTCCCAGTGATCGGACTACTCATCGTCATCCCTCCGCTGGTGGTTGAGAACTGGTTGTTCGCGAACAGCAGTACTTGCGTCGTCGTACTCGTGTTCTTCGCCGTTCCAGAAGTCCATCGCGAGGACGAAGAGTTCGACTGTGCTCAAGCGACGAGCCGACCAGCCAGGTGCATTCTGGATCAGTTCGGTCTGGACAGCCCGACACCGTCGATCGAGTTTGTCGAACATCTTTACCCGGGCTTCCGCGTCGCTTAGATCCTCACGGCGAGTAACGAAGGGGTTGAACAGGAATCCAATGACTGGGAGCGTAGTTAGTTTCTCAGCCGGAGATTGTTCGTCACGGTATCGATTGTAGACCTCGAGCGGATTGACCTGAACGCCGATAAAGTACCGAAGCTGTTGAGCGCCATCGAGTTCCTGAGGGCGTTGCTCGCGATACTCCGTGAGCAGTTCCTCGAATATTGGATTATCCGAAACGTCCTCATCTTCGAGTCGCTCATCGATCTGTGTGATCAGGCCTTCGACGGGAAACGACCGCGTGGTCGCGTGGAATTTCAGATTATAATCGAGTTCTTTGTTCGCGAACTCGGCGCCAACGTTCTGAACGTGGGCCCAATCACCACTCATCGCAAAATCCATATTCCCTGGATCGACCTCGAGGAAGGCTTCCATCGAACCATCAGTGCGCTGAATGGCACCTGAACCGGGCCACGCTCGTTCAATATTGGTTAGATCCTGTGTTCGCTCATCGGGTGCGAATGGCGTGTAGTTGACCAGCCCACCGTTGTTCTTCGTCGAATGTGAATGACTGGAGTCGGACTCATCCGATTTTGGGACGTTGTACGTTACTCGTGGGCGTCTGCAGTAATGCCGGAAAACATCAGTGAGCCACGCTGTAGCCGATAACTGGGACGGGCTTGCGTACACGGATGCAACCCCGAGAACGACACCTGCAAGAACGAGTGGGAAAACCAACGCGTTGATACCACTAAACCCACCGATGAGCAGTCCAGTAATCGGAAATCCGAACAAGACATACACATCGCCCTCGTCAACGTTGACAATCGGGATACGGTTCTCTTCGCCCAGTTCATCCAGTATTCTGCGGGGTGCGGCTTCTCGATCTGCCATGATTAGTAGTACCCAGGATCGTTTTCGGTACGTCGATACTGTGGAACGCCTCGTTGACCGTAGGCGTCCGAGACGACGTTGTCATGTACTGTTCCACTGCTTCCTCCAGAACTCGAGTGTGACCTACCTGACTGGCTCGTGTCTGTCTTCGATTGACCGCGCATCCGTTGGCTAGCAACTTGCCACGCCGCCGCTTTTGGTCCCCATCGGGAGGCAGTCATCGCAGCAAGCGGACCAGCAACATATGCAGCACCAATCGTTGCGCCAACCGTTGCCGCTCCCTTCGTGGCCCCACCGATGACTTTCGTTGTTAGCGGGCTCGCATACGCGAAAAGCTTCCAGATCAATAGAAGCGAAAATACCGGGAGTGAGGCACCAACAAGATAACTCAAGAAATTGCTCTCCGGTGCAAGCGACGATTCTGCACCAGTTCCAAAGAGAAGATCATATCCACGGAACAGGATCGCAACCGGAAGTGGCATGATTACCAGTGGAACGAATTTAACGGCGATTCGCCTTGCAACGCGGGAGATAACTGGCAGGTACCCGTACGCGACTGCGATAATAATCGGCATTGAATACAGGTAGATATACAGAAGAATTTCTCGGATGAAGAACAGCGCCTGTAGACACCACATCGAAATTCCACCAACAGTGGCCATCAACAGTGCCAAAGCATGATTTGAGATAGTCACTTGGAGGAAGGCTATCAGCGCCTCTCTGAGAGCGTCAATATCAGGAACTAACGCGATTGTGAACCCATCAACGAGGTATACAATAAGAACTGCAATCCAGTACCACGTCACAATAAAAAAGGCCCCCGTCCATGCGGACCGCTGAGCCTGGCGAGCCTCATAGACACTTCCAAAGTTAAAAATGCGAAGAGTATGACGCCCTTGAACGAACATTACCAAAAGAAGCAACGAAAGTAGCATAATCTCGCCAGTGACAAGTGTATCGTGAAGGTCAACCCACGGATCATTTGATGGAGTTCCAAAGACGAAGTTTCCGGTTGTTTCTGGTACAGGGGTTCCAAACACCGTTTCTGTGATATCATGATACCCTTCAACAAGTCCATCTTGGAACCACTCCGTTGTCGTTTCAATAATATCTTCGAACCATTGACGTCCGAATTCTGTAAGGGAACTCATGGCTGGCCTTCGATTTTAATTTCACATTCGCTCAGGCTCTCACCAGTGAATGATACCGAATATTCTTCGAGAATGGGATTATCTTGAACAGCAGTCTCGAGAACTACTTCGAACGTACCTTCCACAGTATCAGGAGAGCAAGAGACATTCTGGCCTGATTCAGAAAAAGGCATAAGTTGGCTATAGACTGTCAAACCCTCTCCAGGAGGGAGTTCAACAGCCTCAGATTCTCGACGAATATCGCTGTCCGTATCATAGATACCACTCATTTCGTATTCATCAGGAGTGGGTCGTGGGACCTCGCCAGAAAAAGCGAGACGAGTTGCTTGGTCCGGGCCTGAACCAGCATTTTCGAGGCGAACTATCGTTTCAGTTCGAATATCGATATCACTCGCCCCTTCGAACATCTTTTCAGGATGATTCCGAGCAAGCCGGAAGTTGCTGATACGAATATCTGGCTCGATTACGATTGACTGAGTTGTCTGTTCCTCATCGTCCTCGAGCGCAACGACGTCATACTCACCTGGCTCGTACTCAAGTCCAATTTCAACCCGTGTACGATCAACTCCAGCTGCAATTGACTGTTCGGAAAACAACTCGCCACTCGGATCGATCACGTTCACGTGATCAATCGACGAGTCGTTACTGAATTCGAGGACAAGCTCCGTTCCATCGACGAAGATGTCCTCAAAGACATCGTTCGTACCGGGAATACTGTCACCGGTTTCAGATCCGGTGATTTCACTCCCACTGAGACAACCACACGTAACAGCAGCTGTCCCGGTTGCGATTCCAGTGAGGACGGTGCGTCGGTCTGTAATGGTATGTTGTGTCATGAGTTGTATCCATCGGGAATGTGAAGGAACGATCCGAGTTTCAGACCGGCATACAGAACCGCCACAAAAGGGAGTGAGAGCCAGAAAACCTGGACCAAAAGGGAGAACCATCCATTCGCGGTCGCTAAGGGATGCCACGAAACTCGCTCAACATCACCAACGTACGCAGGGTCGTGTGTCCGCCACGTTCCGGGGTGATACGCTACTGAATACGCACCGGGTTGTGTGAGTGTTACAGTCGCAATTCCGGAACTATTCGTCTCGACTCGTGTTTCGCCAACAGAGATGTACCCATCTCGGACCTGCGTACCGATCGGAGCAAACCGACGGTGGTCTTCAAACCGGTTTTGGAGCTCGATCGGCGTTCCAGTTTCAGCATCTCGGAGTTCGATTGCTATCGTTGCCGCTGACTCGTTTTGCTCGAGAATCTCCACAGAGAGATTACTCGCTCGGATCTGGCGTTCGGACCCATTCGCTGGCTCGACCAGTTCAGCAGTTTCGCCACGAACGATTCCCTGAACTTCGAGATGATCGCGATCAATGTCGTCGTGACGTACTGCAACGCCGTACGAGCGAACGTACGGCTCATCGACAACATCTACCTCGACATGTTCGTGAATCGTTTGGTTTGGTGAGGAACTGTCTGACCCCCAGACCTCCTCAATATCCGGTCCATCCCGGATGGGGTCTGCACGGGGACCTGTTTCGGACGGAAACGCACGAACGTATACCGGTACCGCTGTCGAGTTTTGTCGTTCTGACTCTGTTGTCGACGCCTGGATGAGGGTGTCCCAGTTCGTGTCCCGTGCGGTATAATACCTCCAGACACCTCGAACAACCGCATCACCGTCCTCCGTTAATTCGTATCCGTGCCACGGTTGGGACTGATAAATCGCGACGCCGTTATCACCATCAGGATACGCTGCGTGGTAGATTGACGCCGTGAGATTGTAGATCTCGAGCTCGTGCTGGTCCGAAACCGTGAGGTTCTCGGTCAGTGTGTCCGTTGTAGAGCCGTTTTGTCGAGTGACTGTGCGCTCGAGTTCGACTTCAATATCCGCTTCGAGTGTGAGCGTCGTCGACCCACTCCCATTGAGTTCATACTCGAGTTGTGGAGTGTGCTCATCTGATGTGTTGTGAATGAGGGTTTCGTCCTGTTTTACTCGAGTGTCACTAATCTCGTGCTCGACAAGAGACCAAGACACAGTCCGAGTGTCCGTCGATTCGCCCTCAGGGACGTCAACCCGGTAATCGATGAAGCCGTAGAGATCGCCTTGTGGAGCAACATAAAGCGGTGTTTCATCGGAATCCTGGTGTACGATCGTTGCTGGCTGGATTGCAAAGACCGTTGCATGAGCATCCGATATCCACCGCCCATCAGCGGTCGTCGCATGGTCTGGGTAGACTGCTGTGGATGCAGAGCCAGGAGATAGCGACTCGAAATCGGATTGCGTCCAGATGCTAGCAGTCTCCGGTGGTTCTGCAAAGCTGATATCCGTACAGTCGCTCAATCCCTCGAGAGCAGATCGATGCTCCCCAAATTGCTCGTAGTACTCTTCATCGCTGGGACACTCATTCGGTGATTTTGACCAGAGTGTCGCCGTCTCGTTGTCATCAGGTTCATCTGTCTCTGTCTCCGGGGGTGAAGGCTGATCAGCACTCACAACCCCTGCACTCAGAATGACTCCGCCAAGGCAGAGCAGTACACTGACGGTGAGGAGGAACTGTTGCATGATCTTGTGTGATCTACTGAAGGGTTGTCACCACGGGACGAGATTGATACAATCACCGAGCGGAAGTCCCATAATCGAGGCCGCAACGGTATACAGCGGCCCGAGTACCAACAATATCACTGCGGACTTCAATGCAGACCGCTTGTGCTGCTTCAGACTCCGCTTTTGATCTGGGGACGCTGTAAACATCTCCATAAGCGAATCTGCCTGCCAGACGACGACCAATCCGATAATACCGAGCGTAGTAGTGATCTGGAAGAAGCCTGAAACCAAATCAGGAAGTTGCTCAGCGTCACAGAGAACGTCATCTGCAAGCGCCGGTTGGACAGCAATAATACTGAGAACGATTCCAACAACTGCTGTTCGAAAAGTTATCCGACGAACACTGGATTTTAAATCTGCGTATTCTTCCGAATTGAACGCGTTAATTGATATTTTTGCCATATTGGGATCTACTATTTTGATTGTGGCGTCACTCTCTGGCGGTCTCATCACCAATCTCTGGCAACTTCCTATCGTCCACACATATTTTCACATTGGTGTACAGGAAAGCAAGCAATAAATCATTCCCATTTTGGTTATTTATATTGGAAATTGCTAATGGGTTTCATGCAGGTGATCTGCCAATCACTACACTATGGCGACTGTAGGTACCGAACCAGGTTGCTCGAACCCATGTGGTGATACTGATTGCAATCACCACTCCCTATGAGAGCTCTTCTGTACCACCGTCTTTACAACCTCAACTACGGTCGGACTCAGTAGTGACCAGGTCGGATAGGTCGAAGAGACGGACGTTCTCCCGTGTTTCAGCGATGTGTTCAAGATCTGCAGTGTATCCCGAACGACTGAACAGCACGTACAGCTCCCCCTCGTCAGCGGGCCGCTTTGACCACCGTACTTCGGCCACTGTCCGTTCAAGGTCGGACAGGATCCCTTCACTGACGGGGTTGGAGGTAAACTTACACTCCCCAGCGACAAGTCCCTCCGCTGTCAGGCCAAGAACGGCCAATTCGTGTTCCTTGAACCACCACTGCCCGACGTCTCGGAACTGCCGGTCGACGAGAGTTGGGAGTGCTCGCTGGCAGAGCCGTTCGAATAGCGGACTCACGTAATCTGCGAGTTCTGGTGCGACGAGATCTTCATACGCGCTTTCGCCGACCATCCGAAGCTGATCCTGATTACCGTAGACGAATCGGAACCAGAACCGGAACAGCGGTGCAGCGATACGATATCGGCCACGTTTCGACGAGGTCAGCGATTCAGTTACGGGAATGTGTCGCTCGACGAGGCGGAGCCGGCGAAGCTTCTGAAGGTACGTGCTTAGTGAACCTGACTTGACGCCGGCCATACCTGCGATTTCGTTTGGAGTTCGGCGGCCATGGGCGAGTGCGCGGAGAATGCTGAAGTACGTGTTCGGCTGTCGGAGTTCGGTTCGAAGCAGGAACTCTGGCTCGGAGTACAAGAGTCCCTGTTCCGAGAGGATCGACTGCTGGACGTTCTGCTCTAACTCTTGGTCAGGATCGATTGTCTGGAGATAGTACGGTGTCCCACCGTATATCGACCACGCGGAGATAGCGGTTTCAGGGTCGTATTCCGGAAAAAACTGGCGTGCGTTAGTGACGGAGAGTGGTTTGAGGTCGATCGTTGCCGTTCGTCGCCCATACAGCGGGGCACTCCCCGAGAGTACCTTCTCTTCCATGACGCTAATCGAGGACCCGACGATCACGAGAGTCATTCCAGTCTCTTGTAACTCCATCTTGATACAGCGAGGGAATCCCGGCGTGAACGCCGGGAGGGAATCGCGTACGCTCCACGAGACAATCCACCGGCAATACAATTGACAACTCCCAACGGTATACAACTATTTGAGTGATATTTATACTGGTCCAAAAACATATGGTGACTGTGGAGCTTCGACGTACTGCCGTCGTGAAACTCGACGTAGACGACGATGCTCACCACCTCCTTCAAGAGACGATAGACCGCTTCAAACAGGCCGCTCAGATGGTTGCAGACGACGGCTGGAACGGCACAGAAGACGGCTACATCGTCACGTCGAAAACTGAGCTACACGACCGGACATACGACGACATACGCGAAGCGACCGACGAACTTAACGCAGACCTCGTGTGTGCCGCGCGGAATCGAGCCGCTGATGCACTCGATTCCTGTGCCGAACAACGCAAAGATGGCGATAATCCCTCGAAACCTCAGTTCACGTCTGATTCGGTCGTCTACAACCTCAACGCAATCACTTACTACGACGAGTACGCTACGCTTGCGACCGTCAACGGACGTATCGAAGCCGAGTACGTCCTGCCTGACGAAGCCGTACCACCGGCAACCTACTTCTCTGAGGAATGGGAGAAACGCGAAGCGACGTTGCATCACCGTGACGGCGACTACTACCTCCACATCGCTGTTGTCAGAGAGACGGACACAGAGCCGGAAGATGCCGAGAACGGAACGGTTCTCGGCGTCGACTTGAACGTGGATGGACACCTTGCCGTCACTTCGAGTGGCGCGTTCATCGGCAACGCCGACTACCTCAACCACAAGCGGCGTGAGTACGAGAACCGACGTGGAAACCTGCAACAGGCCGGAACGCGGTCGGCTCACTTGACGATGAAATCACTTGGTGGACGATTCGCCAACTGGAGTGAAGACTACCTGCATCGTGTCTCGAAGGCACTGGTGCAGGAAACTCTCGCTCACGACTGTACCCACATTGCGTTCGAGAAACTAACACATATCCGCAAACGCATCTCGAACGCCAGCAAATTCCAGCAGTGGGCGTTCCAGCGAATCCAAGAGTACACCGAGTACAAAGCCGCCGAGTACGGCATTGCCGTCGAGACGATTGCCCCACAATACACCAGTCAACGATGTAGTCACGTTGACTGTAGCTTCACCCACGAAGACAACAGAGACGGCGACGAGTTTAGCTGTCTCAAATGTGACCGCGAGTACCACGCCGACTATAACGCCGCGAAGAATATCGCCCGGAAACTACTCCAGAACTGGCACAAGTCTGGTTCTGGAGGGGCAACCAGTCACCTTGCCCTGAAGTCGGGGACGGTGAACGTGAACGGCATCTTCACGCCTACCACTGCTTAGTGGTCAGAACGGGAGTCCACCGACAAGCTCCGCCCTTAAGGGCGGAGAAGGTGACGTCCATCAGTACGACCACCGACGACCACTCGAGGAACACACCTACCGGTAACCAACCCGCACACAGCCGCTATCCTGTTGTGCGTGAGGCGTCCCAAAGAGTCACCAGGCCTCTCCCGAGGCGGACTGGAACCCACTGTCCCCGGTCACCCGAGGACACCAACTGTCACCGGCTCTTATTCTTCACCCCTCGTCTCACCAGGAATATCTGCGCCAGCCGGAAGCACCAACCGCCGCTCTGTGTACTCGAGGCCGTTCTTCCTCTCTTGGCGCTTCCTCACTGCGAGGCGATGCTTCGAGAGATCCAGCATGGCATCGATCACCCGCGAGACCAGCTTTTTCGCGTAACTCTCGCTGATACCGGCTTCCTGTCGCCGAATCCAGTGTTTGAGATCACTTGCTTTGACGTACTCGCCGATCTCTCGACAGCCGTTCTCCCAGGGGTTATCGCCGACGCTGTCGTCAGTCCGGGCTTGCCACAGTTTCGCTGCAAGACGTGTGGGGACCGTATTCGCAGATGATCGGCACATCTCCTCGTCCATCCTGGCCAGTTGCTGGATCGGGAGGAGGTCGTCGTAGGCGAGTGACGTCTCCCCTCGATCGAGTGGGTCCGCACTCTCAGACAGGCGGACTAGGTCTCGCCGTCGTCTTTGGAAGACACTCAAGCCAATATCGTGACGGTCGACGATATGTTCACGGTGCTGCGGGTGCCGTATCACTTGCTTCTGGATCAAAGGGAAGATTGATCACGAGTTCATCAAACCAGACAACTGGACGTTTACGCTGCCCATCTTCCTCGAAGAAAATGATACCCAGTTGGGCAAGCCGATTGAGCTCTTCATGGACGTTCTTCACATCCCGGTCGACAATTCGTGCGGTCTCGTTAATGCTGGCTGGCTCTTTCTGGCGGGTCGCTTCGATCAGATCGAGGACGCGCGGTGTCAGCGTCTTCATCAGATCGTCGTAACACGTGAATGAAAGCTCCGGTGGGGAGTCGACTTTTTCTCCCTGTTCCAGCACCTCAATGTCGTTGGTTACGTCGTCGTGGAATTCGGCGGACGACTTCACGGTCACGACGAGCGTGGATTCAGTGCGAAGCTGTTCGCGCTCCATTGGATGGAGTGGCGGCGTGGTATCGGTCATGGGTATCACCTTCTGATGGCTCACTGAACCTCGAACTCGGATTTCGGAATTTCGCTCCAGAACCGTTCCCAGAGTTCAACCATTCCCGGGAATTCGATCATCTCTGGTTCGGGATCCGGTGCAACGTGGAGTTCGTGCCCTTTCGTGTCTTCGTGCGAGTTATCGTACCGACGAATCGTCCCATCGTCAAGGGTGCGGGGCGGGTCTGGCTCCGTCGCACCGTAGTGGAGCTTGTAGGCCCAGCCAGATGGGTATGCGTCGCGGGTTGTCCGCATGCAAAACACGCGGACAACGGTCCCATCTGGGTACTTCTCCCCGTCACTTATCCCGTCGAGGTCATCATCGCTCAGAGAGGCCATCCTCTACTATTGGTTCACCGGCCAATACAATAAGGATATTGGTCAACAGACCAATGGGGTGCAGATCAAGTCCTCGGGGCATAGTACTGGGGAAAGGACGGCGGCTACAAGTTAAGAACCTCCAGTGACAGCTGTTGTCGTCAGAATGACCTCCTACCCCTGTCCATTAGTATGACCACCGACGACCACTCGAGGGATACACCCGATGCTACCCAACCCTCGTACACCCGCTGTCCTGCTGTGAGTGAGGCGTCCCAGAGAGTTACAAATCCCCTCTCGAGGCGTGCTGTAACCCACTGTCCCTGGTCATCCGAGGACACCAGCTGTCACCGCCGCTTATTCACCTCCTCCTGTTTCACCGGGAATCTCGGCGTCGGCAGGGAGTACTAACCGCCGCTCTGTGTACTCGAGGCCGTTCTTTCGTTTCGCCTGTTTGCGGACGGCCACCCGATGCTTCGAGAGGTCGAGAACAGCATCGATCACTCTCGAGACCAGCTTCTTCGCGTAGGTGTCGCTGATGCCGGCTTCTTGCCGGCGGATCCAGTGTTTGAGATCGCTTGCTGTGACGTACTCACCGACCTCTCGGCAGCCCTCCTCTCAGGGATTGTCACCGACACTATCGTCAGTCCGTGCTTGCCACAGCTTCGCTGCGAGCCGTGTGGGAACTGTATTTGCAGCGGAGCGACGCATCTCCTCGTCCATCCGGGCCAGTTGCTGGATCGGGAGGAGGTCCCCGTAGGCGAGGGAGACCTCACTTCGATTGAGTAGGTCGGCCTGCTCCGGTAATCGAAAGTACTGCTGGCCGTCGTCTTTCGTGACCCGCTCGAGACGCCCATTGGGGACCTCGACGAGGTGTTCGTCGACGGTTGCTTCACGGAGGTGGGCGCCTTTTTCGAGTTCGCGTGACTGGAGTTCGGTTACTCGCTCCTTGTTCGCGCTTGCCTTGTTCAGCGCTGCGTCGGTCGCTTTCTCGAGGCGATCACACGCTTGCTCGGTTTCTGCGAGGTGTTCGTTCTGTTCCTCGAGTCGGGTCTCGAGGTCGGTAATGCGTTCGTCTTTCCGGTCGAGTTGTCGCTCGAGGGCTTCGATTCGTCTCTCGAGGATGGCAAGGCCGTCGTCGAACTAGTCGATTAACTGCTCGTTGGTGTTTGACGCCTTGACTCGAGCAGTAGCCGGATTCTGACGAGAATCATTTGCGACGAGAGCCGTCTGCCGTATCGACTGGAACGACAGTGAACCCCAGCGTATGGAAATCGTCCGGATCGAATGTGAAGACATGCTCAATCCCGTATTCACGAGCGAGTGCACCGCCAAGGTGATCGAAGAAGGCGATTTCCTGGTCATCGTAGTCTCCGAACTGCTCGTTTGCCGCATCGAATATGTCCTCAGTCACGGGAACCACATTGATCGTTTCTGAGGCCCGGAGCTCCTCGAGCGTCGAGACAGCGTGGTAGTGGCTTTTCCGGTAGAGGATCACGGTTGCGAGCTCGGCAAGAACGTACCGACTCGTAACGATCGGCCCGTATTCACCAGCCTGAATCGCATCGAACACAGCTGAAGCTCGATCATGGTTAGCGTCGTCCTCGACATACGCTGCGTAGAACCCGCCGGTGTCGATGAATAGTGGAGTCGGTGTCTCTTGGCTCATGACGGTCCAGCGTCACCGTAGAGGATGTCATCGATGCGTTCGGAGGTAGTGGTCGGCTCTCCTGCCGCGAAGGTCTCCCGATCAAACAGTGGATCGTCTGGGTTGACGTCACTGATTAGTACTTCGCTTGCCCGCTCACTCTCGGTAGAGAGCCACCATACGACAGCTCTCCCTCCAACCTTTGATCGCTCGAGAACGCCATCGTCGGAAAGACGTTGGAGCCGTCGATAGGCTTGCGAGCGGTCGATACCGAACTGATCACTGATTGACTGTGCTGTCTGGATTGGCCGATCCTCGCGAGCGATGAATGCAAGGATTTCCTCGTCCGTCACTGTCGATGAGTACTCACCTCGATCATTCCGACTCATATAACTCACTACGTAGTGTACCGATATAACTCTGTGCACTACGGCTCACAGAGTTCCGGTCAGCTACCAACGGCTGAAACCGTTGGCTTGTCGGTGGACTCCCGTTCTGCCGACACGTAGGCGTCGGACGCCACTTCAGTGGTATTCACGGTCATCGTCCCCGAGTTCAGGGCGTACTGACAGAACGCCCCTCCAGCAGGGGACTTCTGCCCTTGCTGGAGTTTGAGTGCGAGTTTCCGGGCAACGTTTTTCGCTGCGTTG
Source organism: Natrialba swarupiae (assembly GCF_008245225.1). Taxonomy (GTDB): domain Archaea; phylum Halobacteriota; class Halobacteria; order Halobacteriales; family Natrialbaceae; genus Natrarchaeobius; species Natrarchaeobius swarupiae. The sequence goes on along the minus strand of NZ_VTAW01000025.1, from coordinate 31,429 downwards.
TAGTCGGCGTTCGCCGAGTACGAACAGTCGAGACACGTGAAGTGCTGGCCGTCACGATTCTCTTCGAGCGTACAGCTACACTTCGAGCATTGTTGGCTGGTGTAGGATCAGTCGATCACATCGGGTTTGAGTGAAAGTGTCTGCTTGCCGTCGTCTTTCGTGATCCGCTCGAGACGCCCATCGGGAACGTCGACGACGTGTTCGTCGACCGTCTCTTCGCGGAGGTGCGCGCCTTTCTCGAGTTCGCGGGACTGCAGTTCTATCATCCGTTCCTGTTTGCACTTGTTACCGAAGTCCAACCGGTCGTCCGTCTTCCCACTCGACTGCAGTGACTGCATCGGGGAGTGATTCGAGTCTCCGCTCGATAACGTCGAGCGGGTGTGAGTCGATGAAGTTCGCTGGCTGATGGTCCACAGCTGTTGCGCTATCGTTCACTTGCAGGTGAACTGGTCCAAGATTGTCGTGTGTATCGTCCTGATGCCAGCCGACCAGCAGTTGTCGATCCGGTTCGATCCAGTTGAACCAGTAATACTCGTACGGTTCGCCCGTCTGCAGTTGGAATCCAACTTCGACTCGTGCGGTCGTCGTCAGATACTCTTCATCGTCTAGGAGCTTTCGTGGGTTCACCGTACCAACGACGCGATACGACCCCGCTTCTCGCGGTTCGGTACGGCGTCGGTGAACACCATCGAACTCGCCACTGAGACGGTTTCGGATACGATCGTGAAGCCGCTTCCGCTGTAAGTTGGCTCGATTCGCGAGGAAAACGACCATCAGGCGAGTGAGGAGTAGCGGTTGTTTTTCGGTGAGGAGAGTTCGACGACATCGCCATACAGGTGGAGTGCATGCTTCACAAGCGCGAGTTCCGTGTTGACCGCTTCCCATGTAGCGATTACATTCCGTCGTTCACGAAGTTCCGAAGCCGACAATTTCTCTTCGGAGAGTTGTTCCCGAAACTCCTCGAGTGAACTGGCATCGAACTCCGCCGCTAATGCTTCTTGTTCTTCTTTCAGCTCTGTGAGTTGCACCTCCAACTCATCCCGCGTATGCTCCTCGATGAGGGTGGTGACCTCGTCAAAGAGCATCCGAACCGGATTCGCGTCGTATGCTTTCGTCCCGTCAACTGTCGTTTCGATGACCCAGTCGTCCCGCTCTAGGCGCTGAAGTTCATCGTCAGCTGTTGCCCGTGAAACCTCCGCTTGGTCAGCGATCTCTTGGACAGGTGTTGGCTCGTTCAACATATCGACAACTTCGCGGACCCGTTCACGACCACTCATCGTTTCTGTCCACGTACCGTGATCTGAATCTCCCATTATCCTCCTCTAAGATCTGCTCCGTCAAATAATTTATTTCGAGTTAATTATCTGGGCTCCAAGCTGCTCGAAGTTAGTCGATACCGTGGAACCTCCAGTGACAGCTGTTGTCGTCAGGATCTCCTCCAACCTCTGTCCGTCAGTATGACCACCGACGACCACTCGAGCGAGATACCGACCGGTACCCAACCCTCGGACACCCGCGTTCGTGCTGTGAGTGCGTTTTCGTAGAGAGTCAGACAACCTCTCTCGAGGCGTTTTCTGAACCTCTGTCCCCGGTCACCCGAGGACACCAGCTGTCACCGGCCTACTCACCTCCCTCACCTGGGATCTCAGCATCCTCGGGAAGCACCAACCGACGCTCGGTGTACTCGAGGCCGTTCTTCCGCTCTTGGCGTTTCCGAACGGCGACACGATGCTTCGAGAGATCCAGTATGGCGTCGATCACCCGTGAGACCAACTTCTTCGCGTCGGTGTCGCTGACGCCGGCTTCCTGGCGTTCGCAAGAACGACGCTCTTGTACAGCCCATCAGAAATCGAAGATTTCTGAGGAGAGCGGATCCAGTGTTTGAGATCGCTGGCTTTCAGATAGTCGGCGACACCCTTGCAACCTCGCTTCCAGGGATCGTCGCCGACGCTCGAGTCGGTTCGCGCCCGCCACAGTTTCGCGGCGAGTCGCGTCGGCAGGGCGTTCGCGGACGACCGCAGCATGTCGTCGTCCATCCTGGCGAGTTGCTGGATCGGCAGCAGGTCGCCGTAGGCGAGCGACACCTCGCCGCGCTCGAGCGGGTTAGCCTGTTACGGTACGGTGATACCGCCTCCCGTCGGCGTTCGCGAGTCGCTTACGGCGATCGTTGGCAATGTCGACGGAGTGGTAATTTTGCTGGGTAATTCGAATCGACCGAGCGCTTATCTATCCGCGTAGACATTTGGACCATCAACAGGAGTGCCACTGATCCAACCAGATTTGCTCGCCAGCGAGTTCCTGCGGCGAATAATACCCAAGAACGCGTTCAAGCGTTCGTACGACTCCGTCGGGATCGTCCCGAAGCAGTACTGGATTTGTATAAATAATAATCCCTGAATGGTCTACGCCGTTGCTGACTGGCCCACTGAAGTCCTTCTTATCGTGGGTTAGGAATAGATACTCGTTTTCGGCGCAGTACTCCAAGAGTTGACGATCGTTCGTTCCTTCGCCGAAGATCGTATTCGCTTTGATCACGTCGTAGCCACTCGATTGGAGAGTAGTGATGAAGACACTCGGCACGTGTTCATCTGTACAAAATGAGACAGTCACTGTGCTGGTTCCGGGGGTTGTAACGCACTTTCTGCGAGTTCGGCTCGTACTTCGTCGCGTTCTCGGCGGAGCTGACGCATCTCTTCAGGATGCTCGTGATAGTATGCGAGTGCGGTATAGATTTCACCAAGCGATCGGTCAAGTTGATCCGCAACATCTGCAGGTGGGTTCCCACCATCGATTACGAGTTCATAGACGTCGAGAACACCCACGCGTGTCCCGTCAATACGGGGTTCTCCACCGAGTACGTCGTCCGTTTGCACGATGGTAGCCATGAGTCGTTCCTAGTTTAGTCGCACATCACATAAGCGTTCTCGGATTCGGAAACTCGATCACGAAAATCTGCCGGCGACAGCTGTTGTCTTTCGGCGGACGGCTCGAGTGGGTCTCTCAGTGTACCCACCGAGGACCACTCGAGCGAGATACCGACCGCTATCCAACCTTCGTACACCCGCGTTCGTGCTGTGATTCGTCTTCTTAAAGAGTCAGACAACCTCTCTCGAGGCGTTTTCTGAATCTCTGTCCCCGGTCACCCGAGGACACCAGCTGTCACCGGCCTACTCACCTCCCTCACCTGGGATCTCAGCATCCTCGGGAAGCACCAACCGACGCTCGGTGTACTCGAGGCCGTTCTTTCTCTCTTGGCGTTTCCTCACTGCAACCCGGTGTTTGGAGAGATCCAGTATGGCGTCGATCACCCGTGAGACCAACTTCTTCGCGTCGGTGTCGCTGATACCAGCTTCCTGCCGGCGGATCCAGTGTTTGAGATCGCTGGCTTTCAGATACTCGCCGACGCCCTTGCAGCCGCGTTCCCAGGGATCGTCGCCGACGCTCGAGTCGGTTCGCGCCCGCCAGAGTTTCGCGGCGAGTCTCGTCGGGAGGGCGTTCGCGGAGGACCGCAGCATGTCGTCGTCCATCCTGGCGAGTTGCTGGATCGGCAGCAGGTCGCCGTAGGCGAGCGACACCTCGCCGCGCTCGAGTGGATCAGCGTGTTCTGGCAGACGGTAGTACTGCTGGCCGTCGTCTTTCGTGAACCGCTCGAGGCGGCCGTCGGGGACGTCGACGGCGTGTTCGTCGACCAGTTCCTCCCGGAGGTGTGCCCCCTTCTCGAGTTCGCGCGACTGGAGTTCCGCGATCCGCGCCTTGTTCGCGTTCGCCTTGTTACAGACCGCCTCGAGTTTGCACTCGAGGTGCGTGCGATTGGGATTGCACTCGGGTTGTGCCGGATCGGCGTTCGATTCGAGCTCGGCGATTCGGTCGTCTTTCGTCTCGAGTTCCCGCTCGAGATCGTTCACCTGGTGCTCGAGGTCGTCCACTTGGTGCTCGAGATCGTCGACGTTGCGCTCGAGGTTCTCAACCTGGGACTCGAGGTCGTCGACGTCGCGCTCGAGATCGTCCACTTGATACTCGAGGTCGTCGATCCGGGCGGTACGCCGCTCGAGGGTCGCCTCGAGTGTCTCGATCCGGTCGAGGAGTTCCGTCGGGTCGAGGCGTTGTGTCGAGTCGAGACGTTCCGTCGAGTCGAGACGTTCCGCCGGGTCGGCCTCGCGGTTACTCATCGTCACCACCCCGGTCGTGGTCGCCCGTTCGCCGATCGTCGGTCGGCTCGTCGCTCGAGGGATCGGACTCGAGGAACCCGGGCATGGGGCCCTCGGACGAGGAGACGAGTCCACCCCGGCGCGGGCCGTCGCGATCCGCACCCGGCCGGTAGGGCATCGTCGCCTCCGGGCCGACCAGTCGGAGCCCCGCCTGACTCGCCTCCGCCCTGATCTGGAGAATGTGACGCCGGACCGCTCGTCGGTCGGTCTCGTCGATCGCGGGGGTTCGATCCGGTCGCTCGAGATCCTCGAGCAGCGATCTGGTGAGGATGTCCAGGTGCTCGAGGCGGGTTTCGATGGAGGATTGCGTGTCGGGAGTCGGTTCGTCCTGTCGGTCGGGAGTTTTAGTATCCCGTGAATCGTCGTCTGTCATGGCTTCCGTACTTGCTCTACGGAGGCTGGCGCGGATCCGGTGGCCCAAACACCGGGCCGCGATTCTGTGACTCAGTTCGCGAAGAGTCACATGTAGCGTCCGTATCAGGATAGATACACCCCACTGACATAAATCTTAACTACGTACGTAGTACACAGAATCAAAGCTACATAGCTTTCTATTGCGCGGATGGTACTGATTTTTCTGTTCCGCTAACGGGCTATCGGGAACAGATGGTTGAGCGGGTCTCCTGGATGGCTCCTGTCGACTACGAGATCCTGCTCTTTTTCGACGAGCACCCGATTATCGTCTCGCCACATGTCCTCGCAGTGAACATCGACTACGACCGGCAATACGTGAGCAAACGATGCGGTGCGTTGGTTGGTGCTGGCCTTCTCGGGTCCGTAGACACCGGCCTCTACGAGCTTTCTGATCAGGGTAATGCCTTTCTCGAAGGAAAAATCGATGGACAAGAGCTTGAAGCGCCTTCTGAATAGTATACCATTCAGAAAGCCCCGACACACTCGGAGGGCTGCGACTCGTTGCGCTCCCCACTCTGTTTTGGTGCTTACTCCGTGAGACGTTCCCTTCAGTCACGTCTCACTGATCCCTCGCTCACTTCGTTCACGAGGGCTACGTCTCGCACCTCGATCGCGTCGCCCCTTTCTCACCCGTGGTAGATAACTGACAAGCTATCATTCAGTCTCGAACAGTTCTTTCTCACAGTTCTTGGTCTACGACGAGGTGAACGATCACACCACCAGCTGCTGCGAGTGCAACGATCACTCCCATTTCCCCGCCAAGAAACCCGATCGGTTGGAGTATCTGACCGAGAGTTCCAACGCTGAAGTACGCAACGAGACCGGTAATGAACGCGAAGGGGAGAGAATGCGTGAATCTTTCGACCCTTCATGGGTTGACGGCGAAGCAAAGACTTGCGCCGACGCATATGCGCGAGGACAGAAATACGTCGTACCTCTCGATTCAGTAACTTAGTGAAGTGGCACTCGTGGGTAGTGAAGTTAGTTTGGTATTTCGTTACGTAGTTGTGAGTATGATCCGATCACACTTCCATCAAGATCTACACCCTCAATTACGCATGATTCGTCAAGGACGCAATTTCGAACAGAGGCATTCAAAACACTCGAATCGGGGAAAACAACAGCTCTGTCCAGTGTTGCATCAATAACCTTGGCGTTTTGCATTACATGGACATTTGAGCCCAGATCGCTGTTTTTCACTGTTGCAGTCGGGTCAATAGAAACATCTCCATTGAGTTGATGACCAATTGCATCGAGATACGACCCAGGTGTTCCAATATCGAACCAGGCCCCGTCAAATGAGAAGGCGTGAACAGTTTGTCTACTTTGTAACCATTGAATGAACCAGCCTGGTTCGTCTGGATTATTACCATGGATTAGATATGAATGGACACGTTTGAGGGTATCCGCCGGAAACGCATAGCAGGCAATTGAAATAAGCGAACTACGTGGATCAGCAGGTTTTTCCTGAAAATCCACTACCTGGCCACTTTCTACTTTCACTACCCCGTATTGCGATGCTTTCTCAGTTGAGCCAACATTGTATGCTGCAATCGTTGGAGTCCCACAATGTTGAAAATGGTCAATGAACTCACTTATATCGAAGCTAATATAGTTATCACCAGCGATAATGACTGTGTCTTCACTAAGCGACTCCCGTTCAATAAGCTGTTCAATTGCACCTATTACGCCAAGTTTTTCGCGTTCACTGCTTGTTTGTTCAATTGATAGTGTTGGCTTTTCGTAACATTGCTTCTCTAAATGAGACTGAAACTCGTCCGCAAAACGTGCGTTCGTAGAAACGTAAACATTCTCAACTCGATCATCCGCCTCGAGCTCCTCAAAGATTCGATCAACAACAGTGGTGTCATCAATAGGAAGGAACATTTTTGGCCGACGTTTGGTGATTGGCCACATCCTCGTTGCGTATCCGCCAGCCAAGACAACTGCATCCATATTGCTGGCCTTTTACCAACCCGACATAAATGTTCCTACCGAGCAGAACATCCATTATTAGAAGCATCAACCGAACTAATCAAGAATATAGGGTTAACTATCAGTCAAATCATGGATATATATTAAAAATATATAACGGGTTTTCGACGATATATTTTCCGTAGAACATCGATAGATAGTAGTATTCCAATGAATAGCAACCGATAGTGAGTCTCGCATCTGAACTTGGGGATCGATTTAAAGCCGAGTTCATGGGTCGAGCCGTTTCAGTTATTTCTGGAGCAATCCTGATCATAGTTCTTGCTCGACTCCTTGACCCCGACGGTTATGGACTGTTATTTCTCGCTATCTCAGTTCTTGGGACTATTCAACTAATCAGTAAACTAGGGATCGCAAAATCCGCAGCGCGCTATATTTCGAAATATAAAGAAAGCGATCCTGATCAGATACCACATATTATTAAGTTCTCATTCATTTTGAATATTGGTTCAATTTTAATTGTCTGCATTTTACTGCTTATTGGCCATAATTTTTTAGCGGACTTGATCGGTGAGCCAGATCTTGCACCATTATTAGTGCTGGGTGTTTTTTTCGTTGCTTTCGCCACATTAGCAACGTACGTGCGGTTAATTTTCCAAGGCTTCGAGGCCATCAAGCCTGCTGGGGCACTACAAGCGATTGATCGAGGTTTACGTGCCGTACTCGCTATTGGATTCGTTATTCTCGGCTATGGTGCAGTGGGCGCCCTTGTTGGTTATATTGTTGCTCATACAGCGGCAGCTGCTCTTGGGTTAGGTTTTTTATATTTCCGATTTTATCGTGGATTTTCACCGTCCGGGATAGAGGTCGGCCTTCGCCGTCGTATCGCAGAATACACCGTTCCACTAACTGCTACGAGTACTGCACGAATTATTGATAAACGAGTTGATACTATTTTAGTGGGCGTCTTTATTGGACCAATTGGTGTAGCGTATTATACACTCAGTAGACAAATCATTGAGTTTATTGTTACACCTATCGAAGCACTTGGGTTTACACTTTCGCCCACGTATGAATCAGAAAAGGTCAAAGGAAATACCGATATTGCGGCTAGAATCTATGAAGAGGCCCTTACCCATGGTCTCATGTTGTACATTCCAGCAGCTGCCGGTCTTATTTTAGTGTCTGAACCGCTAATCTATATTGTCTTCGGTGAAGAGTATGCTGGGGCAGTTCCCGTTCTGCAAATATTGGGTATTTACGCTGTGCTACAATCTGTTAAAGTTCTAACTGACAATGGACTCGATTTTCTTGGACGCGCTCGAGAACGAGCAATCGCAAAAAGCGTGGCCGCGGTATTAAATCTAATTTTCAATATTATCCTCATACCGCGGATCGGCGTTATCGGTGCTGCAGTCGCAACGGTGATCACTGATGCGATGTACACAATCGTGAATGTTTATATTATGCATACAGAGATTAAAATTCAGATTATTCATCTAGTGCGCCAAGTTAGTGTGATTCTCACAATAACTCTGATAATGTCAATAGTTGTTTATTCAACAAATGGCTTTCTGGATGGTTTTATATCGTTATTTGTCATGGTTGGTGTTGGCGTAGTCACTTGGTTCATTCTTGTAACAAGCACGGGCCTTTTAAACACCAAAAAGGTTTATTCAAAGCTTACATGAAGTGGCTAAAATTGACATTACTCCAATTGGAATGTGAGAACAAAGATTAATATTTTGAAGTGATTGGTCACCGTCGCATTCGGCCATTGGACCTGAACTGGATCGATAGAAAGACACTCGATATAAATACTTAAGAGAACTCCATTACACCACATTATATGGCTCCTGGATTGACATTTTGTTCCCCCACTGATAAAACAGACAATCTGCTAAAAACTATTGAGTCTCTATCTCGAGAGAGGGTGACGTCTAAAAGTTTGTATGAGGATGATGATTTTTTCCTATTGTCATCGACATATCCAAATTATCCAGTGCAACTCTACGACAACGATGAAATACCAATCGTAATAGAAGGAAAAATCTACTCAGAAGATGCAAAACAACTCACGGCCGACCTGAGATCAATAATCAGAAACAAAAGCGATAGGGAATTAGCAAATTATATTGGTGATCGGTTGCACGGAATAGATGGAGATTTTCTTATTTGTATCTTTGACAAACCTCTCGAAAGAGTACTGATAGTAAACGATCTCCTCGGTCGACTCCCCTTCTATTATTCAACAGACAACCATTACACAATTGCAGCAAGGAATGAGTTCCTCTTCCCTAATCTACTCAACAGTTTAGAAATTGACGAATTGGCTGTCGCACAGTACTTATTATTTGGATATCCTCTCGGTACACGAACATTTTATTCGAATATCGAACGAATGTCTCCAGGAGAACTAATCGTCGTGAGTAATGGAGACGTCAAATCTTATAGCACACACACATTTGATGTGAGTAATCAGAGAAGAAAGGGTAAAACTGTTAAAGAAAACGCAACAGATCTTGCAAATATATTTTCATCAGTGTGTGAAAACCGAACGAAACATGCTGGAATAGACGTAGTTTCACTCAGTGGTGGCCTAGATTCAAGATCTGTCTTAGCTGGTATCGCGGACACCAACAATGTTTCGTCAGCGACGTTTGACCACAATCGAGTTGATGAGCCAGATATTATGGGCGCTCTAAAACTAGCTCGTGCATTCGATATTGATTGGCATCGGTTCTATATTGAAGAGCCCTCTGGAGACGCTTTGCAGGACCTACTCTTTCTGAAAGGTGGAATGAACCATCTCACGTCTGCATATTTGTTATATTACAATGCAGAACTATTAGACATATTTGGTGACTCGATGGTGTTGTATACTGGAAATGGAGGGGACAAAGTCATGCCCGATTTATCACCTAACAGAAGAATTGTCTCGGAGAAAAACCTCATCGATTATATAATTGATAATAATTCATATTATACTGTTGAAAAAGTAGCGAAGATGGTAGAAATTTCACCAAGCAAAATTTATCAATCCATTCATGACCGACTCCAATCTTATCCTGAATCATCATACAGTGATAAATATGTCCGATTTGTGATTAGGGAACGGGGAATGAATAGGTTTTTTCAAGGTGAAGATCGGGATCGATGCTTCTTCTGGACGGCCAGCCCGTTTTACTCATTTACTGTGTTTGAAGAGGCGATGTTGGTTCCCAACACGCAAAAAGAAGCTAATGGATTCTATGATACGTTCATCAAGCAACTTGATCCAAAGCTATTATCGGTGAATAACGCGATGTTCGGAGCACCCCCTGGATCGTTTCGACACAACGCTATTCGTAAATCGTACTCATGGCTGTCAGAATACAACTCGTTAAGAAAAGTCATAAATCCCGTTGGAAAATCCATCCTGGGGCTAGATAAAGGCAGAGCTAGCAGTGATTCAGCGTATATTCGTGTATTAAATGACTGTATTGATGATGGAAATTCTGCAGATACCCTTTCTAAAGATCAAATTAAGCTAATAATTTCAAACAGTAGTGAGTATTCGCGCGAAGAATTGGGGAACTTACTCACCGTTCTACAAGTCATTGAGCATAGTACCAACGAAAAAATAACTTTGAACGATTACTCAAATACACAATTTTAGTCATTGAATCAATGCCACTTCATAGAAAGTTGGCGACAAAAGTTACTTTTCCACGAGGTCTTCCAGATCAGGATGAGACCGATTATCAACGATCGTCTCAGACAGCTCAGTACATGTGGAAGCGCTTGTTATTTGGTTTCGGACTCTTTGCCACTTCCTATGTCTTACTAAGACGCGTACGGGGATTTCATCGATTCCTAAGATCTTAGCAATGGAGAGTCGATGATGACCGCTCCCGTTAAACACGATTTCGCCGTCGCGAGCAATATTCACTGTTACGTGATCTAATTTTCCAACCTCTTTGAATCCTTCAGTGCGAATACTTTCGTATAATTGATCGATTTGTTCATAGCGACGGATAATATCTTCTTTATTTTCACAGCCATCATATTTTCCTCTCTCCTCTATTTTCGATAGGAGGTGTTGATATACATCGGTTTCACACCAATCACGGCCTTCTTTGTATCGCTGCTTTATCGAACGGTATTTTGGTAATTCAGAGATCTTGGTTCTATCTTTGTCCCAGTCCCCCCCTCTCACTTCCGATCCAGCATAATACGCTAAGCTGAACCGACCATCATATCTAAATGGGTTATTATTGAACTCACCACATTGAAACACAATATCACTGGGATCAACGTAAATAATTTTCCGGGGTGGTGCAACACTAGGGAAAATTACACTTTTTAGCTTTCGAAATGGATAAAGAAGTGGTCTCGAGAGAATGGCCAATATAGCGACAACATAGGATAGTATTGTGATCTTCGCCCGTTCTGGATTGAATGACCACATGTCAATTAATTAGACTCATCGAGGAGAGTTTGGAATAGAGTCGCAATTTCTTCACACACTTTGGGGATTGTAAACTGTTCTGCATAATCTACCAATTCTTCTTCTACCCATTGCTTTTCGAGAGCTTCATTAATTGTTGCAAGTAAAGCGCTATGATCATCAGGGTCGTCAAACAACAAACCGTATTTTTCAGATGAAATTACCTCTTCACTCCCCCCATTTTTAGCAGCAACAACAGGAGTTCCACATGCCAATGCTTCTAATTGGACTAACCCAAAACTCTCACTATAACTTGGATGGACGAACAGATCAGAAGCACTCATCCAGTACTTCAATTCTGAGTTTGGTAGATAACCAGTGAATTGGATATAATCATCCATATTGACTAATTCCACTTGCTTCTTCAGCTGTGATTCAAATGGTCCCTGACCACCAATAACATATTTCACATTATTATTTTCTATCAGATTAGGAAGAACCTCTATTACGTTTTGAAATCCTTTTCTTTCAGTTAGTATTCCAAGGGAGAATAATAATACAGAGTCTTTTTCTAATCCAAGATGATCCCTTGCTTCCTGTTTTCGTAGGCGTTCAAAACGTCGAACATCAAAGCCATTAGGAATATACGACACATTCTGGTTAAACTGCTCGAGTAATTCACAATCCGAACGGTTCACACGAATCAAGTGATCAGCATTTCTCCAGGCACTGTGCACTTTCTCATTATTGGATTCAACCTCTTCAAAAAACCAGTCTTTATTTTCATGGACAGTTATCACATGCGGACTATCATACTTTTTACTTATGTGGTGGCCTGCATATCCTGCGGTCCACGTAAGATGACTATGGACGATATCAAAATCGATATCGTGATTTTGGATCATTGAATCACATTTCTTCGCATGTCGGTCACCTAGTTTAATCCGTCCGAAAGAGAGTGGTAAATATGTTAGGGGTACACCGATCACCTCTACATTACTAGGTTTCCCATCCAAGTTGATCTTCATGGAAGATGAATATGGTTTAATCCGATCAACCCCAAATCGTGCGATGAAATCTGCAACTTGATTATACCTTGCAAGAACGGTAATCGAGTTAAAATATTTCGATAATTCATCGACTTGGCTTTTGACAAATTGGTTGTATTGGTGTGATACAACTAGTAGATTTTTATTTTCTAATTCACAGCTACTATCGCTTGTTTTGGATCTAGAATTATCCATAGGTATCAGTAGATGTACTATCTAATGCCGACTACCTCATTGTGCCCATCCGAATAGACCAACGACTTTCTGTTTTCATTAACCTCACCAATGGGGATAACCCCGTGTACACGATTTGTACCTTTGTCCGTTCTCAATTGATAAATGGCTTGTTTTGACTGCGTATATTCCCTGTTTAAGAACAGATCGTGTTGATTTCGGTCAGAAATGCTATTTGGGTTTGAATGAGTCATCCGGACGGTCTCTGCGTCAACACCATAGTAATGATGTAACACTCGGCTAGCTCGAGCATCTGCTAAAATAGGATGCTGTGTTTCACCAAACTCACCGATATGTGAGAATATGTATTCTTCTCTGTCACTAATTCCATAACTCTCCGCAGCTGGTGCTGAGTCAAACACTGGGTCATCATATGCTCCTGCAAAATTTCCACCCATAAGCATTATGTACGGACCTATCAGTCCTATGAGAAGGCATACCTTCACCATAGTTCCCAATTTTCCATATTCAATAGTCGATTTAATTAGGTAGAAAAATGCTGGGGCTGCCAAGATTGCAAGTGGTACGTAGATAAATGGAAACCAGCGCCACGGTATTAATATTCTTAGACCGACTAGGGGACCGGACATCGCTAATGCCAACATTATTGCCGTTGCTCCACCAACTGCGAATGTTTCTCGATTGTCATCGATAGTCGTAAGTATAAGCAACGCTCCAAAGATTGCACCTGCAAGTAGAATTCCAGATCCGATCACATGAATGTTATTTAAGCTAGAGGATCCTAATATAAATGCATCTGCATCAGCAGGAACAGTAAACCCATCACTTGAAGTAGCTCTTGAGAAATGACTTATCCATCGTAAAAATAAAATGTCAAAGAAGCTCATTCCACTCTCAACAGAACTAATTAGTAAATGGAGGATTGATGTCACGAATAAGATACTGCATACCATCTTCAATCCTTTAGTAGACCTATATTCATGGAAATAGGTAGAGACCCAGTACGAAATTACAAATACAAATAATATAAATGCAGACAATTGATGAGAAAGCAACGTAGCAAAATATGAAAATATCAATAGTAATAGGTATCTATTATCCTTCTCACTTATATATATTATGAGGAAAAGTATTGTGGTAGTGAAGAATATTGCACCCATCGTTGTACTCGCAGGTTGAATCGAACGCTCAATCGCAAAGTCAGCACTCAAAAATAGAAGTGATGCTATTTGCGCAATCTGATGATTGATAATTAACAGAGTTACTAAATAAACTACTAATGCAGATACAACAATATATGGTACTACATTAAGTAAGAAAGAACTGTGCCTAATTGAGGTCCCTAAGACTTGGTCACCAGCCGCAACAGAAATATGGTACAGAGGCGATGTGAAATATCGGTTAGTGATATGTGGTTGAAGGTGTCCACTAGATGAAATTAACTTGGCAGTCTGATTATGGAGGAAGACATCATTTCCGATATATAGTGAGCTAGAATAATAAATTGTTGCTCGATGCACTAATCCAGAGATGATCACAAATATTATGGACAATTTCGATTTAGTAGCCAATATTACCATGATCGTGAATACATAAAGCAGAAGTGTTGCAGCATGAACACTAAGTGATCTTCCGGGAGAGTTAACATAATAGGTGGCAAGTAAAACAGAGACGATGAAGAAATATAGAATAATTACAATTCTATAATCCAAATTAATATTTGCGCGTTTATGCCAAACGTTACTATCGCCTGCAGTTATGAAATATGTTAGAAATACTAATCCCCCACAAATAAGTGCGATTGGGTATATAAGTGTATATGGATTTGGTATGATGGCATAAGTAATGAGTCCAATCACCCCTATGAGAACTACAGCAATAGACAATAATAGTGGATTATTTATGAGATTTCTGAATGACTGCACACCATTCCTTGAATTGTCGCTCATGTCTTAGAAGAATGGCCTGCCATATCCGATATTTGCTCTATTATGAATTGAGTGGTGTCAATTTTATCTTCAAATAACTTTTCACGTCTGTGTTGCCAAATTTGGTGGTCATTGTCGCTTAGGATAGATATTGCCTTCTCAATAGCCTTCTTTTGCTTATTTTCCCCAGAGCAGTTGTACACGAGGTCATACTTTTCTTCTAATTCATTTGTGTATCCCAGTTCAATTGATGAAACATAGATAGCAGGGGTACCTAAAACAGCAGATTCAGCGGCCATTGTTGATCCTTCACCGATAAATAGATCTGCAAAACTCATTAGATCATGCATCTTATGCGGAGGTACTGATGCACGATTTGTTTCAAGTTCACGTGGAAGCGGTGCTTCAGACGTGATCAAAACTTTGGCACCTGTGCTTTCTAATTGTTGAACAACATCTCGAATATCGTCAAACCCATCCTCTCCAACGTCATGAGCAGCCTCCCACGAGACGATACGTAAGATGACTATTGAGTCTGATTCACTTACACCAACTGTTTCAAGCACAGACGGATCCGCTTCAAAACGATCTGGGTGAAGATATGCTAATTCATGATACCCAGGATAACGAACTTGTTTAGGTCCAATATTATCTTGATAACAATCCGGAGTACAAATTCGTTCTGCAAACGGATATGTGATGCTATTTTGCAACGTAGCGTGTTCGGTGTCGTAGAACACCAACGATTTTCCATCTACTAACTTTGACACATGTGAAACCGAGGTGCCGCCAATGGCGGTCAAAACGTCAGGGTTAAAGGATTTTGCAGCCCGGTAAGTGCCCCGCGTAAGTCGCATTTGTGTGCGGATCTGGTTAATATCCCGTTTTGCAGGCTGACAGACGATATCGTAGCTAATTCCATATGAATCCAGTAAATCAAGAGACATCTCCTTTCTGATTGCAATCACGCGAACATTGTGACCGAGATCAGCCGCCTCTTCAATGTAGGGGCGAAAGAAGTGTACATGTGCGGGATGAGTGATTTGGACTAGTACTTTCATCAAATCACCATTCTCGATCAAGTACTGACTGTCGCTTTTCTTTATCCAATAGGAAATTGATACTCTGGGCACCAGTACCAATCATGGCCATTGGATCATCAAATGAGAGAGTTCCATAGCACGTGTTTTTGAACGGTGATTGGAACAACTCTATCATGTCCGATATTTCGATGCCGGATTTAAGGAAATGAAGTATCTCATTTGGGAGTACCCACCTGTACGTAACGTTGGTCTTGTACTCGATTGGGCGAGTGACCGATTCACCTTCCGCTAGTTTTGTGACTAACATCGGGAAGTCTACACCTGCCTCGATTGGTAACTGGACAGGCATCCAGAAACGTGGATTCACTTCTAAAAGTCTGGGTGTACCTTGTTGATCAACGATAAACTCAACCTCGGCAACTCCTTTCCAGTTCCCTGCAGTGAGAAGACGTTTCGCGTACTCTTTTGCTTCGGAATCATCAGTACTCTTCCCGACGACCGTCGGTCCCCCGCTAAGTGGATACTCCTTGATCCGTTCGTACGAAAAGGATGCAACCTCATTCTGTTCTCCGTCCAAAAGAACACAGGCAGTTGTATACCCCGTTTTTTCGACGTACTCCTGAATCATCGGGATCCCGTACTCCTCTTTCACCTCGAGAAACGCAGATTTCAGCTCTCGGTCGGATTCGACTCGAGTAATGCCTCTCGAGCCCGCACTTCGTCTGGGGCGAACGAGTGCAGGATAGGAGATCTCGTCTGCAATCTGTTCTATGCTCTTCCGTTCGGGAAAGTACGTCTTGGGGGTAGGAACCTGAGCATCGTTGGCGAGTTTGATCGTCTCACCTTTGTCCATGAACACGTCCATGACGTCGCTGCTGGCGAGATACGTGTTCGTATATTCGTTGATCCGGTCTTGATTGGCGGAGAGGAGGCTCGTCGTCACGTCCCGAGTTGGAAGGACTACGTCGTAATTCTCGTGTTTGATGTGATCAATAATCGCCTCAGTGAAATGATGAGGGGAATCTTCTGGATCGGGATACACGAGACGTTTATCGACGTGTTTCGAGAAGGACGTGAGATTCCATTTGAACGAATCTCCACCGTGAATCCGATACCCGTTCGAACCGAGCGAGCGGACGACTGCAAGGCTCGAAAGCGATCGTCCGTCGAGAACGAGCGCTCGTTTCATTCACACTCCCCCCTGACACTGCCGAACTTTGCTTCCTTGGTTGGTTCGATTTCCCATCTGTACGAGAACCCGAACGCGCGACACACGTGATTTACAATGCCGTGAGTGAGCGTGGTGGTCCATGGAACTTTCGAGAAGTATCGACCGCCCGAGTGAGCCGTTCCTTCGTACCCTTGTTCGATCAGCGCGATCGCTTCGCGGAGCAGCGGGGCCGTGAGATCGCTGTACTTGTGAGCGATATCCAACGGTGTATCCCATAGTGTAATCGTGAACCGCCCTTGCGTGATAATTGGTCCTTCGTCAATCTCTTCGTTCATGACGTGAATCGTCGCTCCACCATATCGTTCGGCGTGGGCCCACTGTGGGCGATATACTGACAGTCCTTTGTAATCAGGGAGGTATGAACTGTGGCAGTTAAGCGCGGCCTGTTCCGGAATTGACAGCACGTCATCGGGAAGGAGATACCCCCACCCACAGGCGACGAGATAATCGATACCGCTCTCCGGTGAAACACGTTCAAGCGCTGTTTTGGGATTGGATCGGTTGTTCGTCACATCCCACGGAACGTTCCACCGATCGAGTGTATCGGTCGCCTCACCGGTATCGTCCAGTACTACCCTGAGGTCGAACTTTTCGGAAAACCGACTATCCGTGGCGAGATGGCGAATTACCTTACGGCCCTTTAGACCGGTTGCTTCAATCAGCAATACGACAGTTTTAGACATATTAGTTACTTCTCGATCGATGGGTTCTTTCCGCCACGCTCCCCATGGTTGAGACGTTGATCGGTCCATTCGATTTCGAGTAAATCGGTCGCCGTCGCCGGTCGATAACCGCGGTCTCGAAAGAGGTTGATGACCCGGACGAACAGCGACTCGGTCCGGTCGATATTCCGTTCGTAGATGTGCCGCTTCACCGTCGGGAGGCGATTGTACGATGCTGTTCGATACAGATCCTGTAAGTGAACGTTATAAACGAGAACGTCTGGGAGAGGCGCGTGTTTCAGGTAATACAGGTATGGTCGTCCAAACAGTTTGAGATAGCTGTGTACGATCGGGATGCGCGTTCCCGGAGTCGATGCGACGGGTATTTCGAGCAGTTCCGTCGCCGTCTCGGGAACGTATGGGCATAACGGCGCGCGAAGATTGTTGTAAACGCCGGGTCGATACGATGGGAAGACGCTGGAGTCGAAGACAAACCCTTCTTCCTCTAGTATCGGCAATTCTGCCGGCTCGATGTTTCCCTGGGGTGCTCTGTATCCCTTCGGTGGTTCTCCGAAGTGATCGCGAAACACTTCGACCCCTCGTTGGATTTCCGTCCGGAAGTCGTAGCTCTTCGAGGTATCGTGTTGATACGAGTGGAGATGGAACTCGCAGTTCAAGTGTTCGTCAAGTCGGTCGACAGCCTCTGGGTATCGCTCGAGGGTTTGACCGACCACGAACACAGTTAGCGGAACGTCCAAACCGGCGATCAGTTCTATGAAATCGTCGAGATACTTGAGCGTAAGATGATCATACTGAGGATCGTCGAACTCCCAGTCGTTTTCGAGGTCCAAAGTTATACAGACGATCTTATCGCCGAACGAAAACTCGGGTTCCGTCTCCCGGGTCGGTGAGATCGAATCGAATTGTTCGACCTCATCGTATTCGAGAGTGACGGACTCGTCGGTGGACCCGTCCTGTGATCTTCTCGAGAGGTCGTTACTCACGCACCTGCACCTCCTTGTTCTCGTTCGCTTGCATATCGAACAGCATCGCGAACATGACGAACATGCTGCCGACCGAGAACAACAGCAGGCTCGCGGACGCCCGTACGAACAGCGAATCCCCGATCACGAACTTCGCGTACAGCGACCACGCCCCGCCAGCCATCCCCAGCGCCGCCGTCGCTGCCCCGAACAGGTAAAACAGCGCGAGCGGGTGGAAGTCCAGCACGAGGTACTTCACCTTGAGCCGCCAGAAGAAGTTCTTCAGCAGCATCCACGACACCTTCCGGATGTACGTCGTGTAGTCGATCGAGGACTCCTCGTCGCCGTAGACGGCGGGCATCGCCACGTCGGCCACCCGCATCCCCTTGGCGTTTAGCTTCACCAGGAGATCGTTACAGTAGCCGTAGTACTCGTACATGTTCTCGAGGCCGACGTTCGCCAGCGCGTAGTGGGAGATCGCCGTGTACCCGTTCTGGGGATCCATCGTCTTCCAGTAGCCCGACGCGATCTTCGTCAGGAACGTCAGGATCGAGTTCCCGAAGAAGCGAAACGGCGGCATGTCCGCGCGGTACTCCCTGTACAGCAGCCGATTGCCCTTCGCGTAGTCGGCCTCGTCCTCCACGATCGGATCCAGTAACTTCGGCAGCTGCGACAGATCCATCTGGCCGTCGCCGTCCACGGTGGGCACGATGTCCACCGCGTCCTCGAGCGCCGCGAGATACCCGGTCTTGATCGCGCCGCCGGCCCCCAGGTTCTCGCGGTGCTGGATCGGCACGACGCGCCCGATCGACGGTTCGACGATCGCCCGCTGGGCGAGGAGGCTCTCACCGCCGTCGGGAACGGGGTCGGGCGGTACCCGACTGTCACCGGCCTCGCCGTCTCGAGGCGCTGATCCGCCGTCGACGGCGACTTCCCGCTCGCCCGCGTCGTCGCCCTCGGCTTCGCCGTCCGCGCCGTCGAGCCCGCCGGTGTACTCGAGTTCCACGGCCGAAGCGTCCTCGCGGGCGGCCTCGTGGATCTCCTCCCAGGTGCCGTCGGTCGAGCAGTCGTCGATCAGGTACATCCGGTCGACGTAGTCGGGCATCTCGCGGATGACGTCGCCGACGAACCCTTCCTCGTTGTACGCCGGGATGACGACGCCGATCGAGTGGTCCCGGTACATCAGAGTTTGCGGTACCGAAAGCCGTGTTCGTGTGCCTGTTCCTCGAACGTCCCGTCGACGTCGACCAGTACCGGTTCCTCGGCCATCTCGTAGGCCAGGTCGCCGAACGGCAGCCCGTAGAACTCGCTGTGTGGGGTTCCAGCGATGAGGCCGTCGAATCCCTCGACGTCGAGTTCCTTCTGGACGTCGATGCCGAACTCGTCAGTAATCGCCTCGTTTTCCGCGTGCGGATCGAAGCCGACGACCTCGACGTCGTACTCGCGGAGTTCGTCGATCGTGCCGTCGATCGCCGACGTCCGGATGTCGCCGACGTTGGGTTTGTACGCCAGCCCGAGCACCAGCACGCGGCTGTCCCGCAACACCTTCCCGGCGTCGTTCAACGCCTTGATCGTCATCTTCGCGACGTGCTCGGGGACGTACTCGTTGACCTCGCGGGCCTTCCGGATCAGCTCGGGCGCGAACCCGTTCTGTTCGGACTCGTAGATCAGGTAAAAGGGATCGACGGGGATGCAGTGGCCGCCGACGAGGCCGGGCCGGTAGTCGTGGAAGTTCCACTTCGTGCCCGCCGCCTCGAGGACGGCCTGGGTATCCAGCCCGAGGTGGTCACAGGCCACCGCGAGCTCGTTGACCAGCGCGATGTTGAGATCCCGCTGGGTGTTTTCGACGCATTTCGCGGCTTCGGCGGTCTCGATCGTCGGCGCGCGGTGGACGCCCGCGTCGACCACCGACCCGTAGAGGGTGGCGACCTCATCGAGTGTCTCGTCGGTCATCCCGCTGACGATCTTGACGACGTTTCGCAGGCCGTGGTCGTCGTCGCCGGGAACCATCCGTTCGGGGGAGTAGCCGACGCCGAACTCCTCGCCAGCGGTCATCCCGGAGGCTTCCTCGATGGCGGGGACGAACTCCTCGCGAGTCGCACCGGGATAGACGGTCGACTCCAGAATCGCGGTGGCACCCTCCTGTAGGTGCTCGCCAACTGTTCGCCCGGCACTCTCGACGAGCTCGAGGTTGGGCTTCTCGAGATCGTCGACTGGCGTGGGAACCGCGACGATCACGTACTCGGCGTCGCCGATCGCAGTCGGGTCGGTCGTAAACTCGATGGTCCCGTCACGGATCGCTTCGTCGCCGACGTCGCCAGTCGGGTCGACGCCGTTTTCGAGCGCCGTGACCGTTTCTGGGTCGATGTCGTAGCCGCTGACGTCGTGGCCGGCCTGGTCGAACCCAGAAGCGAGTGGAAGACCCACGTAGCCGAGGCCGACGACGCAGATACTGGCGGTGTCGCTCCTGGAAATCGCCTGGATTCTGTCGCCCGTCGAGCGTTTCCTTTCACTCATCGGCTCTCACCCCAACCGAACTCGAGGCCACACCCACTGACGAACGTCGACTCGAGCTCGCGCCCCTCCGGTCGGTTCGCGAGTATCCTGCTGGGATACCCGGTTCGGCACGATCGTTCACTCTTTTTCCGCGTTCCGGGTTCGCGATAGATCTCATTAGATACTGTTCTCCCCCTGGAGATATTCAGCTCGTTCCGTATGTTGTGTGGGTGTACCGATAGCTATTGATTCTTCTGGCACTTCGTGGTCACGACGGCCCCTTGCAACGATGAACGACGTGCGGCCCACAGCACCCTCGGACAGGAGGGCCGCATCTCTCCCGATCACTGGTGGACTCGAGTCGTCGGCGTACTCGTAGCCAACGGTCGCCCCGTCGGCCCCCCATTTCGGTTTGTTATCTCCCGTTGAATCGACCATTGTGCAGCGCCCTCACGCGGTGGACTGAAACTGGTATTCAGTCTCGAGTGAACGTACTAATAGTCTCTGGTTCAGACGTTCGACACGTTGACGGAGTGTCCGTCGATGGACCGGAACAGAAATACATCGGTCGTGATACTCTCTACTATGCCCGCATGCACTCCCACCGATCAGTCGATCCTCGTCACTGGGGGCGCTGGCTTCATCGGCAGCCATCTCGCTCGAGCCGTAACCGGCGACAGTACCGTCCACATTCTCGACAATCTCACGACCGGTCGCCGGAAGAACGTCCCGTCTGGGGCGACGCTTCACGAGGCCGATATCCGTGACGATGCCGCTTGGCCCCAGTCGCTGGATCTGATCTTCCACGAGGCGGCCCTCGTCAGCGTCGCCGAATCCACCGAGAACCCGACCACAAGCCACGAGATCAACGTCGACGCGACGCTCTCCTTGCTTGAGCAGGCACGGACCCAGGAGACTCGCGTCGTGCTCGCCTCAAGTGCGGCGATCTATGGTCACCCCAACGAAACTCCCATCTCCGAGAGCCACTCGAAAGAGCCGACCTCACCGTACGGCCTCGACAAACTCACCATCGATCACTACGCACGCCTGTACAACGAGCTCTACGACCTCGAGACGATTGCGCTCCGCTATTTCAACGTCTACGGGCCGGGACAGGTAGCCGGCGACTACAGCGGCGTGATCAGCGTCTTCGTCGACCAGGCCCTCTCGGGTGAGGATATCACGGTCTACGGCGATGGTCAACAGACCCGGGATTTCGTCTTCATCGACGATGTTGTCCAGGCCAACCGCAACGCCGCAACCACTGACGCAGTCGGCGAAGCGTACAATATCGGCACTGGCGAGTCGATCACCATCCGTAAATTAGCCGAACTCATTCAGGACATTACTGATACGAACTCGGACATCGTCCACACGGAGGCTCGAGCTGGCGACATCGACCACTCCGAAGCCGATATCTCGAAAGCCACCGAGCACCTCGACTACGAACCAACTGTATCGATTCGTGAGGGCCTCGAGCAGACTATCGAGTGGTATCGCAATCAGCACGCGAACTAGGAAGACGAAACACGTTGCTTCACAAGTAGGGGAGGGGTGACATCCTCGCCCGGCGTGAACGGCGGGATTCTCTCGCTAATGTCATCAACTGGATACAAAGATAGTGGCGAGTTCCTCGGGAGTATACAAATAGAGGTCCGAACGTTCGGACACAAGCGTTTCTAACTCGTCAGTAAACCCAGAACGTGAAAACAGTGCATACTCAACGGTACGATCATCTCCCTGCCATCGAACGTTTTCCTCAAGTTCCTCGAGATCAGTTAGCAAACTGGTTCCGACAGGAGTATTGGTCCACTTGCACTCGCCGAGTAGCAGTGTGTTCGTTTGTGGATTGAGTCCGACGACGTCGATTTCTGCTTCCTTGTACCACCACCGACCGACACGTGAGCAATCGACCGGAACGGCCGCTGACTGAACTGCTTGCTGACATACGTGTTCAAATGTCTGGCTGGTATGATCTGAGAGCGAATCTGCAAGCGAGTCTCGAACTGCCGCTGTTCGGCCCTGCTCGAGTGTTCCCTTATTCGGGGCGACGAACCGAAACCAGAACCGGAGAAAATCATCTGCGATCCGGTATACACCACGTCCGTCTGGATCAGTCACCGGTGTCTCCCGTTCGACAAGCGCTAACTTCGAGAGGTTTTTGAGATATCGAGAAATACCGCTGGCATCTTTTCCGATCGTGTTCGCGATATCTGTCACACGGGTCGAACCCGCAGCAATTGCCTCGAGGATAGCCATGTACGTTGCTGGTTCCCGAAGCTCCTGCCGAAGGAGAAATTCTGGCTCTTCATACAGGAACGCTCCTTTTGAGAGGATGTGTGTCTCGATATTCGATAGCAGTGATTGCTCAGGATCGAACTGCTCTAGGTATGCCGGAATTCCACCGAGCACACTGTACGTCTGGATTTGTGTGTTGATATCTTTGTCTGGAAAAAACCCTCGCATGTCCGCGAATGAGAGCGGGGCTAACTCCCATTGTCCGGTTCGTCGACCGTACAATGGGCTTTCGTAACTCAATACGCCTTCTTCCATCATCGAGATCGAAGATCCGAGAAGAACAAGGGAAATTTCTGTGTCTGCGAGCACCTCATCGACGATCGTTTGAAACACAGAGGGGATCGTCTCATCAGCCTCAACCAGATACGAGAATTCATCCAGAGCAACAATATATGGTCCATCAACTCGGTTTTTGAGATACTGAAATGCATCAACAAATCCATCGACATCGGGTGGGATGTCATCGAACGCCTCTGCACATTGGGTAGCGAACTGTCTAGCATTATGTGCTGGGCCACGCTGATCGCATAGATAGTATATACACTCTGTCTGAAGAGTTTCTAAGACCTCTGTCACCAGCGTAGTTTTTCCAACGCGACGCCGTCCATACACAACGAGCAGTTGGCGCTCGTCTCGAGTGAGATGTGACCTAAGCCACTCTACCTCTTTGGCGCGGTCGATCATTATACACGCGATAATATTATCTCATGCATAATAAACCGATGGGTGGCCGGACTGAGATCACTGGTCGGCTTCCTCCTCGAATCTCTATGCCACCGTCGTCGGGTGAATACTGTTGGTCGGCTCCATCCCACCCAGAAGGACGAGGCTTTCGCCTCGAATTTTCCCTAACACGCTGTCGACGACCGAAACGCTGTTCCAACTCCCCCGCGTCCGTTCGCCCGTGCCGACCTTCGCACGCACCGGCTCGGGAAAGTGGCACGTCGTCGGTCCCGACGGCTGCCGGTATGGCAAGCGGTTCGCCGACGACACCGCGCCCGACGAAACCGTCACGGCAACCGACATCGTCGCCTACGAGCCGCCGGAGACGCCGGACGACGGCCGGTCCGGGTCGGTGTCGGTCTCGCTGTCGATGGGTGGGAGTTCGTTCCCTCGCGGGCGCACCGACGACCAGCGCCTCGTCCTCCCCGCCCTCATCGAGGACGGCGACGCCGGCCTCTGTGGGTCGTGTCGGTCCGTCCTGGATCGCCACCAGCGCCGCCGGTCCCGGATCATCGCGGGGCTCAAGCTCGTGACGACCCGCCGCGACGTCGACTGGGACCGGGCGGACCACGACTCCCGCCGCAGCTGTGACTGGTGTCGGTCCCACGAGTCAACGACCTATCGCGGGCTCGGGGCGAGGGTGTGTCCGGCCTGTCGACGGCTGTTCGAGACGCCACTCGGCGAACCGGCCGACGACCGCGCTCCCGAGACCGATCGTCTCCCCGAGACGCCCGACCAGCCGATCACGCCGATCGTCTTCGGAACGACGCTCCCGGAGTACGATCCGACCGATCTGGTCGGGAGCAACCGGCCGCTGATCAAGTACCGCGAGAAGCACAAGTATGCGGACTTAGTGTTCGAACTCGAGCGCACGGGCCACGGCTTCGCCGCGGCGGGCATCGAGGCGTTCGGCGATATTCGTGCCGACTACGCCGAGCGGGTCGCCGACGATGGGACACACCAGACCGACGTCGCGATCGACGTCGGGAGAACGCCACGGACGGTGACGCTCGAGGGGATCCGCCCGGACGACCGGGTCGACGTGATCGAACGGTGCTGGGAGGTCGCGAGCGATCCGGCCTACTGGGTTCCGCTCGGGTGGCCACAGCAGGGGTACATCCATCGCCGGGGGACCGATCCCGAGATTCCGGGCGACGATCCGGTCGTCGCGGAGTTCCCCCGGCTCGACACGCGGGAGCCGTCGTCGTCGGTCGATACGGACGCCCTTCGATCGATAACCGAACCCGGACGGTACGACCGGGGACGGAGCTACTACGAGCGCGGGGCCGTGACCGACCTCGAGCACGTCGACGACGTGGTCCAGGCGACGGTCCAGGGCAGCCGGCCCTACGACGTCCGGGTCACCCTTTCGGACGGACGGTACGTCGAAGGGCGGTGTAGCTGTCCCGACGACGCGGTTCCCTGCAAGCACATCGTCGCAACCGTGCTGGCAAGCGGCGACATCGAGACCGCCGGCGGCGACCAGTCGCTGGAGGACGTACTCGCGTCGGCGTCCGCGAGGGAGTTGCGCGCGCTGTTGCAGACGCTCGCCGACGAGGACGTCGCGGTTCGTAAGCGAATCTACGACGAGTTAGCCTGCTGATTGACCTCCTCCTCCGCGTTCACGCGGAGGAATCCGACCATCGGATTTCCGCCGAGTGCAGCGTTCACGGTTCCAACCCGCACTCAGAGGGAACCGGCAGCATCTCGGAAGACACAGTCTTCCGACGGTCCGCGAGAGCTTGGCTCTCGCTTGATACCGGCGAAACTCTCGTTTTCTCCCTCGCTGTAGGGCTGTGGCCCGGTCAATGAGGCCCCATCGGAATCCGTGTCATTGCTGTGTAAACCACCGCAGGTCCACCGTCCCTTGTGGTTCGGGGCCAGCATCTCACCGATCCCGTAGCAATTTGTCATATCCGGCCCACAAGTAAAATAATTGTGGTGGGAAATCCAGCACTGCAATAGAAGTTACACTATGCTGTCCGCTCGACCCCCGCCTGTTCGCTCCTCAGTTCCGACAGAGCGTCCGAACACACCTCACTCACGGGAAGGCGGGGGTATACGCTCGTAACTCTATCACCGCCATTAGAGTTCCAAAAACACAGCACGGGGATTAGTCACAAGAAGGTGATCAGCAGATGCAACGACTCCAACCGTCTCCCGAAGATTGGAATCCCCAACCCATCGATAGCAGTCAGCACCGTAGCGACCCGAGTTCGGATCGCGTTCGATACGGTCCTCGAAAGCTGTTCGTTGGAGTGCGTCCCGTATTTTCTGCTTACTGATTGTGTCTTTCTCTCAGTTCGAACCCCGATTGTCGTTCGGTGAGAGGCCAGTCTGTCCGAATCGTTCTACAGCTGCTACGAGTGGCCCGACGACAATCTCCCGAACGAGATATCGTCGTCGTGGGCTCTGCCGGAGCCAGTCAGCAATCGGTGGACTACACCTGTAGTACAGATCGATGAAGAGACGACCCACACTGTGTCGATCAAGGACGCTATCGCGGAACTCGCGGAGCACGTCAATTTCCTCGGCGTGAGGCGTATTGTACGCTGCCGTCGCGATGAAACATGGATCAGTAGCGGTTACAGATATCGAATCGGCATCGCTTTCACTTTCAGCAGCGACCGTTACAGTGCCCGCAAGCACATTTTCTGGGACGTGAAACTCGAGGCGGTCGCGTTCACCAGGCGCTAACTCGACGGTCGCAGTATCCGTAACCGGCTGGCTGAGCTCGATTTCCTGGGTTGTTTCCTCGGTTCCAACATTTATCACATCAACGAGAACCTGGAGCGGGTCGCTCTCGTCGACTTCGGCATCTGCAACTGGGTGCTGAATCGTGACGAGAACAGTATCTGCCGCTGCTGGCTCCTGTCCGTCACGGAGGTCTGGATATCCATCACTGGACGTTTGCCACGTCCCATCGAAGTCGAATTCGTCCATGGCAGTCTCTGCAGTCGTACCGACCATCGGCGCTGCAGGTGGCGCTTCCTCGATTGACCCAAGACCTTCCCCACCGTTGCTCTCCGTCTGTTCGGTGCTGGGAATGTCCCAATACGATCGTTCGACATCACTGTCCATATTGAGCGCGACAACTCCACCGGGGGATTCATCGCCAGTTACCGTCCCAGCTGCAAACGACTCGGAGAGCTCCCCGTTGGCGTGAAGACCAACAAGCCCACCGACGTAATCACGGCCAATCACATCACCGGTTGCATACACGTATTCGAGTGTCCCTTCGAAGTTGTCTCCCACGAGCCCACCGACGAAATCACCGCCGGCAGAGGCGGTCCCAGTGGCATAGGACTGCTGAATTGTACCTCCACTATTGAAGCCAACGAGACCGCCGATTACGCCACCTGTCCCACTAACGTCGGCAGTGGCTGTAGACTCGACGATTGAACCTCTGTTCTTTCCCAGAAGTCCTCCCAGAAAACTATCCCCTGCAATGGACCCCGTTGCGGCAGATGTCTTTACGACACTGTCTCCGAGATTCAATCCGACAACCCCACCAACGTCGTTTCGTCCAGTGATGATACCAGTGACGGATGAATCAGTGATCGTCCCCTGATTGATACCAACCAGACCGCCTGTTTGTGAGCTTCCGGTGACAGTTGCCTGTGAGACGGAGATGCCTGTCAGTTCTCCACCATCTAACGTACCAACTAGTCCGACGCCAGTTTGGTGGGGTCGATAAATCTCCAGCCCATGGATGAAATGGCCGGCTGCGTCGATCTCTCCCGCAAAACCACTCCCGAGCCCGATTGGGGTGAACCCAAGTGTTACAGCTTCCGATAGTTCGTATGCTGCTGATAGCGTTTCTCCATGATCTCCAGGTGGAGATTCGAACGTAAGTTCTCCAGTCTCATAGTCGATGGAGTATGCGGATTCACTTACAGCGTCTCCATCAACAAACACGTTTTCTGAATCAGCTACTATCGGAGAGAGTGAGAGTTCGTATGACTCATCAGTTGCCGGGCCTAGATCGTCCGTCGCGATCTCGCTCGTTTCGTTCCAGCTCGCAGTTTCGGATGCATCAATATCATCCCCCAACGCATAGGAGGCAGTGAGATCACCGTTTGCCGCTTGTAACTCCACAATATTGGTCACAATGTATGGATTGTCGACCGTTCCCTCACCTCCCATGTCCTCGAGGAGCTCGTCGTACTGGGCTGAATCGGGTACTGACTGTTCTTGGGCGGCCGTCGGCGTTCCAAAACTAGTAAAGCCTACTGCACCAGCACCCGCTATCTTCAGGGCATCACGTCTGTCGATTTCAGGAAGGATGCGTTCAGTCATCGAGAATAACTTTCTTACGGTGTTATTAATATCTTCGGTAATCATAATATCTTTCACTATATTTTTTGTTGTTAATAATAATCTCCTACGAGGGCCGAGCGTCCCCGAACAGGTTGTCACGTTCCTGTACTAATATCGAGACAAAACATTCGCGAGATCGGAACTCGCAGCGGTAATTCTTTCTGGTCAGCGTTCGAGCCAGTAGTGCCAGTCCTCAATGGCTTGCTCGGTATCACTGCTGGCCTCTACGGGTTCCAGTTGGCTCAGCGGTACGCCGAACTCCCGATCCATCCACTCGATGGTGACGAACTGTTGACGGAGAGATGGTTCAGACGAGGGCTTACCGACTACACGAACTGTTTCGCTTTCCTCCAGCGGAGAAACTTCTTGTTCGTCGATACAACGCGCTTTGAAGGGAAAATCCATCGTTTCCTCCAGATAGATGTGCCATCCCATCGCTTGCTCTTCGGGCGTGTACGCATCGACGATGATCTCCATATTGATTCGTTCGTCTCGTTCTTCATCTCGATCTCTCGTTGTCATGGCTCACCCCCAGTACGGGCATGAAATGCTTGCCCTGATTTGAACTCGGTTAACTCCCCGATTCGACCTTCGAGTTCTTCTATCTCCTGACGAAGCTCTTCGGCTTCCTCGCTTTCGGTGGCAGCGAGTTGTTCCTTGAGACCTTGCAGGCGCGTCTGCTTGCGTTCCTCGTCTACCTCGGCCTTGCGAACGTACTCGCGTTCGTCGATTTCGTATACGTCACTCTCAGCCAGTTCCGTCACCTCGAGCGCGTCATCGACCTTTGTGCGGTCGACACCCATGACACGCTTGCGCTCGATGCCAGCGTCCTCGAGCGCCGCCAGCACCTCCTCGTCATCCTTGAGCGTACGGTTGCGTCGAGTCGTCCGTTGGACAGAGCCAAACGGGCCATTGACCGGCCGATCGTGGTGGAGACGATTGAGGAGGACGTCGGCGACGTCCTGGCGCAATTCGTTGGCGTTGCGCTGGACGTCCGAGAGCAGCGTGTACAGATTGACCAGCGCATCCGTGTCCATCTCCTCTAGCGTGGTGACGTTGTGGCGTTCGAGTGCATCTACGAGCAAGAGCGCGTCGGCGTACACGGCAAGATCGGGCTCCGTCCGGTCACCTGTCTCCGGCGCAGTCTCGCCCTCGAGCAGCTGTGTCGACGTTGACGTCGGCCCATCCTGCTCGACGATCACACCAGCATCCCCGTTGATCTCAAAGCGCGGATGCAGGCTCCATACCGCCGGATACGGGTCGGCATCAGGCGGGAGCCGATCGAGTTGGAACCCAGTCGGCGCATCAGTGATCCGCCGGTACAGCGTCTCGAACTGATCGCGCTGGAGTGGTCGCTTTTGCTCGTTATCTTCGAAGCTAATGATAACACGTTGCTCCTGGACATCGGTGATTCGGAACCGATTGTGCGATAAGGGTGTAACGAGCGTCGCTCCGTCGGGGAGCTCCTCGAGTTCGTCGAGGAGCGTCTGCCAACTCACACTGAACGGCATATCTAGAGTGAGGTGGTCAGGTGCCAAAACCGTGTGGGATATCTCGGACTGGACAACGTCGTGTCCCACGAAACGGTGGTACTCTCACGACCGGTCTTCGTTGGGTTGGTTCACTGCCGACGGTGACGATACACCGCTTCCCTATCCAGATCACCAATCTAATCAGGGAGTATCCATTTGAACTATTATATAAACTCAGCACTTGGAGACAAAGAGTGGTGAGTTCCTCGATCGTATGGAGATGACAACGATCAACCATAGTATTTTCAGTTCTACAGACCGTATCCCCGAACTGGCGGGAGTGGACGCATCTGCCATACACTGGTGCCCCACGTGACAGACAATCCCGCCGTTCATTGACTCCCTCCTCTACAGAGAGACAGCGAGAGTGCCTCGGGGCTTGACCCCGAGGGTGAATCGCGTAAGCTTTACTACTCATCCAACCGTACTGAAGGATACAGTTGCGACGGGGATTGAAGACCTCAATCCGAAGCAACTGCTGGCAGTTGCGAGGAATGCGACACCTCTCAAAACCCGCTATGGCGGTGAGACGGGTGTTGTCGGGCGGGGTGGAGCCGTCGACCCTCACGGACGCGCCGGGCGTTCGGGTGTTAATTCCAACCGACCCATCGCGGGGAGGACGAGGGGAATTAAATTCGCCTGCGACAGCACGGCCCGTTTTGGGACGTGCGGTCAAAACGGTGAAGCCGCGGGGCTTGCCCCCGCGGTACTTCACGTTCACGCGGGGGAGGAGTCAAGTCGTCGCGGTCGTACTCCGATCCGGTGTTGAAACCGCTCTCGGCGGTCTGTGTGACGACTGACGACCCCTCGAGATACGTCCCGACAACCTCCGGATACTGGCCACGCTGACTGTGTTACCGTTGAAAATAACTTATGAGTATTTTCCACAGACCTTCGCAAATCCTGGGAGAAACGAGAAACCATGCCCGAGGTGTGCAGAAGATTAGTTGTGGGTTGTTAGTAATCAGATTTTTACAATAAGTATATTGTGCAGTACTGCCAATGAACAGACAGGTGGGGATGGGGGACTCGTCAATAGCCCGTTGACACGTCATCCCTGCCTACCACCCCTTCCGAACACCCATCCAGGGGTTATCGTCGTTGCCCATCAGGTTCATCACCCCCCTGATAGGCAACGCTCCGTTCGAACACGTATTGGGGTGGGTCACCCACCGACCCTGGAGTTTTGCGTCGGTAGCTGTTTCTGCTCAGTCATGCCCGAGCGGGCTGTTCGAGAGCTGTCTCGGCTGCCTGGTCCTCGAGACATCGATCGTACGAGGTCCGTATCCGAGAACTCCGTCTTCGGTAGCGCGTATCATCGAAGAGATCTCATACTGTGAGGATTCTTCACTGATGAAATGGATGGCGGTGCCCGGTTCGAATTTCATGGTCTCGAGTTCGATGGCAGCTAGACTGCTACGGAATGCTACCTTGACAGATCAGATGCGACGTGATCAGTCCGGCGGTTTCGCCGGAAATGACAGACAGCAGACCGCCTGAGATGATCTAGTTAGCGCCACGCTCGAAGATCGACGAACGATTCGGACCCGCTGGCCGCGATCCATTCGGTACAGCGGGTGAGGTCGTCAGTGAAAAGGACGACTTCGTCCGGTTCGTCTCCATTCTCGACACGGAGTGTTTCGACGGGAAGAGAGTAACAGCCCGTTCGCTCCGAGTCGCCGATCTGTACTCTAGCAGCTTCTCCGTCGCTCATACGGCATCTGATGATACCAGAGTTGATCAGTGTTCTGGCCACCCTCAGAGGCGTCGAAAGTTAGTATGACAGCAGATACCACGGTATTCGATTCTACGTAGTGACGAAAGCCCGGGGACCTTTGAACCACTTTGCTTCGAGGGGGCTCACCCGTCCACTATGTACCGTCTGCGAGTACACTGGCAATGGTTTGGTCGTGTCCCAAGCTCGTCTAGAGTCGTAACTGACTCCTGTGGAAACAGGGTCACCTCTGGTACCTACCCCGAAGT
>NZ_VTAW01000024.1 GCF_008245225.1 Natrialba swarupiae | reverse complement strand
GGCGTGGTTTGTGTCATCGAGTGTCGGCTTCCTCCCCGACCCCAAGGGTCGGGGTATCCGCCTCGACCGCCGATGAAATTGCCCGACGAATTCGGATCGGCCCCATCGATCGCGAGTCGTTCCGAGTTCGGAATCCGACAGTCTCCAGCACGTTTACGGTCGTGACTGCGGAACTCGACCGTATGGTTCGAGAGCGAATCGATCGGATCGGCGTCGTCGGCGCGGGAACGATGGGCAGCGGAATCGCACAGGTCGCCGCCACTCACGACTTCGACGTCGTCCTGTGCGACGTCGAATCCGAACTCGTCGAGAGTGGTTTCGAGACCATCGAGGACAGCCTCGAGCGCCTCGCTTCGAAGGGCGTACTCGAGGAGAAACCGGAGACGATTCGCGAGCGAATCGACGGCACGACCGACGTCGACGCGTTCTCAGAGTGTGACCTGGCGATCGAAGCCGTACTGGAGGACCTCGAGGTCAAAAAAGACGTCTTCGCCGACCTCGAACGAGTCTGCGATTCGGACGTCGTGCTCGCGACGAACACGAGTACGCTCTCGATCACGTCGATCGCATCCGACCTCGACCGGCCCGAGCGGGTGATCGGACTCCACTTCATGAATCCCGTCCCGCTAATGGAGGGCGTCGAGGTCGTCGTCGGCGAGCGGACGACCGACGCGACGATCGACCTCGCCCACGAGATCGCCGCCGACCTCGAGAAGACGACCTGGGAGTCGGACGACAAACCCGGCTTCGTCACAAACCGAATTCTGATGCCGTGGATCAACGAGGGGATCCGCGTCTACGACGAGGGCGTCGCCTCGAAGGCGGATATCGACGCCGGCATGGAACTCGGGACGAACGTCCCGATGGGGCCGCTTACGCTCGCCGATCACATCGGACTCGACGTCTGCTTGCACGCCTCCGAGACCCTGTACGAAGAACTCGGGGACCGGTACAAACCCGCCTACCTCCTCAAACGGAAGGTCGAGGCCGGTGATCTCGGGAAAAAGACCGGACGCGGGTTCTACGAGTACGAGTGATAGCGACTGACCTGGAAGACGGATAATAGCCACCGACGTGACGAGACTCCGGACTCACTGATGGAGCGGTTCCTCTGCCATCTCGTTTCGAAGGTCGGCAAGTCGGTGGCGTGAGACTCCCTCCTCGAACTGCTGGAGGAGCGCGTACACCTCCGCTCGAGGGACTTTCACGTCACCTTCGCGGACGACGTCCTCCGGTCGCTCCCGGAGTTCGCGCATCGTTCCGACCGCGAGCAGGTAGGGAATCGCCCACGCGGAGAGGCGGTTCCCGTGTTGCTCCGGGACGACCTCGAGATAGCGCTGTGCGTCGTCGAGATAGGTCTCGGCGCGTCCGGTCACGCGGCGGATGACGTTCGTGACGCCGCTGTGGTTTTCCTCGTGGGTGACGCGTTCGATGTCGACATCCTCCTCTGCGAGCCACTCGGCGGGGAGATAGACGTTGTTCTCCTCGTGGTAATCGGAGTCGACGTCTTTGGCGATGTTCACGAGTTGCAAGAGCAACGCGAACGAGCGGGCGTTCGCACGCATCTCCTCGGCACGCTCGGGAGAGGCCCCGCGAGCGACGAGGCCAGTGATGAGCGTTCCGACGGTGCCGGCGGCGTACCAACAGTACTCCTCGAGTTCGTCGAGAGTCTGTAGACGCAGTCCGCCCTCGTCGGCGTAGCGATCGGTAAACATGGCCATCCCGTCGACGAGTTCGCGAACCGGTTTGCGCATGATCTCGCGGGGCTCCTCCTCGAGGGATTCGAACGTGCGAAGGACCCGCGGCGTGTGAGCGACGACCTCCCAGTCGTCGGTGCGTGCCTCGCCCCCGGGGATCCAGGGCTCGACGTCGTCCATGAACGTCTCGACCGACTGATCCGCGTCGGGATCGAGCAGTCGGTCGTACGTCTCGAGCAGGTCGGTCTGGTCCCCCGGGGGGATGTGTCCCGCGTCCTCGATAGTGTCCGCGACACGACAGAGAAGATATCCGATACAGATGTGTCTCGCCATCGGCTCCTCGAGCCGATCGATCGTAATCGAGAAGGTCCGCGAAACGCCGTGTACCGCGTCGTAACACCACTCTAGGTCGGCGTCGGTTGTGAATTCGGGCTGGCCGGTGGTCATCTACTCGATGCTACTTTGGGGGCTTCCCAGAAAAATATCGTGGTCGCGGCGTAATGTTCCGCTCGCTGAATTGATCGCTAAAATTATGCGCTCGTGTGAGACGACTTACACGGATTGCTATCCCGATCTGCTGGCGCGACCACGACCTCTGGGGCGGCTACACCGGCACTGACGGACAGGGGAAGACGAAGGGACCCAGTACCGAGCGGTACGACTCGAGCGTCCCGATACGTAATTCGACTCCTTTAGGAACCAGTAGGGCAAAGACTCGCGACACTACGAATGACCGTAAACGGGATCCACCCATCCGGTGTCGTCGCTGTCGCTTCTGTTGGTTTTCGTCGACCGAACGGTGATCCGAGATGACCGTCGGCGTCGTCGGTGCCGGGATCTCCGGACTAACGGTCGTTCACGAACTCGAGAACCGAGGCGCGGACGTCCTCGCGTACGAAGCCCGCGACGAGCCAGGTGGGGTCATGCGAAGCCGCCACGTCGACGGTCGCGTCGTCGAACTGGGGCCACAGCGGCTTCGGCTGACCCCTGGCATCGACTCCCTTATCGACGACCTCGGGCTTCGCGACCAGCTTCGGTTCGGCGACGACGACCAGCCGCTCTATCTCTACTACGACGGCGAGTTGCGCGTCGTCCCGCTGTCCGTCCGCGAGGCGCTGACCACGAACCTGCTCAGCCTGCGCGGGAAACTCCGGATCCTGAAGGAGCCGTTTACCGACCCAGCACGGCCGGGGGAAACTGTCGACGAGTTTCTCGTTCGCAAGTTCGGCCCGCAGGCCGCGCGTCGCTTCTTCGGCCCGCTGTACAGCGGCCTGTACGGCACCGAAACCCAGGAGATGCCGATGCAGTACTCGCTCGGCCGCGTTCTCGAGAAGCGGGGGATCGACGGCAGCATCCTCCTCTGGATCGTTCGAAAGCTACTCTCCGGCAGCGAGACGCCGCCGGTGTGTACGTTCGACGACGGGCTGGGCGAACTCCCCAGACGACTGTACGAGGCCCACGCCGATTCGATCGCCCTCGAGACGCCGGTCACGCAAATACGGAACTGTGAGCACGAGGAGGGCTTCGAACTCGTCACCGAGAACGACGCCGCTGTCGTCGACGACGTCGTCCTGACCACGCCCGCCGGAACGAGTGCCGACCTCCTCGAGTCGGTCGACTCGGGGCTCGCAGCGACGCTCGACCGATTCAATTACAACCCGATCGCGATTGTGTTCCTCGAATCGGCGTTCGACCGCGAGGGGATCGGGACACTCGTGCCGTCGACGGAGCCGAGTCAGATCAGCGGTCTCACCTGGAACGCGAGTTTCCTCGATCGCGATCGGGTGTTCACCTGCTACATCGATCCTGGACGGTATCCCGACCTGATCGACGCCAGCGACGACGAACTCGCCGCTGTCGCAACGACTGAGTTCGAGCGCATCACCGGCGCGGACGCGACGCCCCTCGACGTCCACGTCTGGACGCCCGGTATGCCAGCGTACGACCGCTCGTGGACGGCGATGGACGACCTCGAGTTACCTGACGGAATCCACCTCTGTGCGAATTACGTCGGCCGCGCGGGGATTCCCGGTCGGATTCGAAACGGCACCCGTCTCGCAGACACGCTCGCGGGCGGCAAGTAATGGGTACGGAGGAGGGGAACCGATTCGGTCGAACCCCGGTTTCGTTCCGGCTCCGAAGTATCTATACCAGTCGCGTCCTCAGCCCCTCGTATGGAAACAGGGATCGTCCTGCTGAACTTCGGCGAACCAGCGACGCCCGACCGCGAGGTCGTCCTCGAGTACCTCACGCGCATCTTCTACGACAACGCCTCGCTCGAGGACGTCGAGTCGGACGAGGCGGCGTGGGAGCGCTCTCGCGAACTCGCCAAGCGCCGACTGCCAAGCCTGATGGAAGAGTACGAGGAGATCGGCGGCTCGCCGCTGCAAGAGCAAGCCGACGCCCAGGCGGCCGCTCTCGAGGAGGAACTGGCGACGCGTGGTCACGACGACGTGACCGTCTACCGCGCGATGCAGTTCATGGAGCCGTTGATTCCCGACGTCGCCGCGGAGCTCGCTGGCGACGATATCGGCAGGGTGCTCGCGGTTCCGATCTACCCGCTCTGTGGGCCGTCGACGACGGTCTCGTCGATCGACTCGCTCGAGTCGTCGATCGACGACGTCGACGGCTACGAGCCCGAGTTCCAGTCGCTGACCGGCTGGCACCGCTCGCCGATCTACAACCGGCTCAGAGCCGACGGAATCAGGGAGTTCCTCGACGAAGAGGGACTCGATCCGAACGATCCCGATACCGCGTTCGTCTTCTCCGCTCACGGCACGCCGACGAAGTACCTCGAGGAAGGCAGCCGGTACGACCAGTACGTCGAGGAACACGCCGAGGCGATCGGCCGGCTCCTCGGTCTCGACGAGTACGAGATCGGGTATCAGAACCACTCGAATCGGGATATCGACTGGACCGAACCCGAGACCGAAGACGTCGTCGAAGAACTGGGCCGTGCCGACGCGGCCGAGCGCGTCATCGTGGAACCGATGAGCTTCATGCACGAACAGTCCGAGACGCTGGTCGAACTCGACGTCGACCTCCGCGAGGACGCCGAAGAAGTCGGTCTCGAGCTTCACCGCGTCCCGGTGCCACACGACGATCCGCGCTTTGGGGAACTGCTTTCGGATCTCGCCGAACCGTTCGTGTCGGGGCTCGAGCCGTCGTACTACAACCTCCGGCAGTGTCAGTGTCGCGACGAGCCGGGGACGTACTGTCTGAACGCGGGGCTACCGCCCCAGCAGTAGGAAATCGTATTACTGCGACGCGTTTTTCGCCGTCTCGAAGAAGGCAGCGACGTTCTCGACCGGCGTGTTTCGATCGACTCCGTGACCGAGATTGAGGATGTGTCCCTCCTCGCCGGCGGCGTCGATGACCTCGCGGGTGCGCTCGCGAACGTCCTCGGGATCGCCGTACAGCAGCGCCGGATCGAGGTTCCCCTGAATCGCGACGTCGCCGACCGCCGCGAGCGTCTCGCGAGCCTCGGCGATGTCGACCGTCCAGTCCAGCGCGACCACATCGGCGCCGCTCTCGGCCAGCAACTCGAGATTGGCCCCCATGTTCCGGGCGAAGACGATCGTCGGGACGTCGACGGCCTCGAGGATTTCCTGATGGAGCGGCAGGAGGAACTCGCGGTAGTCCGCCGGCGAGAGCAGTCCAGCGTAGGTATCGAACAGCTGGAGCGCGTCCGCACCAGCCTCGACCTGGTAGGTGACGTAGTCGACGAGCACGTCCGTAAAGGCCCGCAGCAGCCGTCGGAACGCGTCGGGGTGTTCCGCACGGAGCCGCCGGATTTCCATGAACGTCCGCGAGGGCGTCCCCTCACACGCGTAGGCCCCGAGCGTAAACGGCCCACCGGCGAAACCGAGCACGGCCGCCTCCTCGCCCAACTCCGACGAGAGTCGCTCGAGGAGGTCGCCGACGTACCACAGTTCCTCGCGGACGTCGCCGCGCGGTCGGTCGGTGTCGGCCGGCGACTCGACGGGGTTCTCGACGACCGGGCCGACGCCCGACTCGAGGTGATAGGCGAAGTCCAGCGGCTCGAGGACGGTCAGAATGTCGGAGTACATGACGATGCCGTCGGGCTGGAACCGCTCCCAGGGCTGGAGCGAGATCTCGGCGGCGAGCTCGGGCGTCGAAATCGCCTCGAGAAAGGAGTACTCCGCCCGCAGCTCGCGATATTCGGGGAGGTACCGGCCGGCCTGTCGCATCATCCATACCGGTGGCCGGTCGGTCCGCCCGCCTCGGGCTGCCTCGATGAACCGTTCTTTCATACCCGCCCCTTGTTCGAGGCCGAGCCTAATAGTTTTGAAACCGGGTGAAACGGTGGTATCGGTCCTCGTGCGGTCGATAGATGTTGCCGGCTCCGATCGTATCGTCTCTTCGATGCCGACCGTCCCCTCGATTCTTCCCTCTCCGTACGATCGGGATGGTGGCCGGAAACCGAAATAAACCCGCTCGAGGTGGTCGTTTTCGGGCGCTAACAGTAAAGGATGACCCGCCCGTTGGCCCATGTATGGACTTTACACTCTCGGCCGAACAGGCACAGATTCGGGATATGGTCGCCGAGTTCGTCGACGAGGAGGTCGTTCCCGTCGCAAGCGAGATCGACCACGACGACGAGTTTCCCCGCGATCTCGTGAGCGAGATGGCCGAACTCGGGCTCATGGGGATGCCGTTCCCCGAGAAGTACGGCGGCGCGGGACTGGACTACCACTCCTACGCGATCGGCCTCGAGGAGATCTCTCGTGGCTCTGGTGGCCTCGGAACGGTGGTCGCAGCCCACATCTCGCTCGCGGGGAACATGCTCTACGAGTTCGGGGACGAAGACCAGAAACAGGAGTACCTCGTCCCGCTCGCGGAAGGCCGAGATATCGGCGCGTTCGCGCTCTCCGAAGCGGGCGCAGGGAGTGACGTGCCCGCGATGGCGACTACGGCGGAAAAAGACGGAGACGAGTACGTCGTCAACGGTGGCAAACTCTGGATCTCGAACGGCTCCGTCGCGGACACGATCACGCTGTTCGCGAAAACCGATCCCGAAGCGGGCAACAAGGGCATCTCCTCGTTTATCGTCCGCCCCGAGGAGGACGACGGCTTCATCGTCGAGGGCACGGAGGAGAAACTCGGTGACAAGGGCTGTCCCACAGCCGAGTTGCGGTTCGACGACATGCGACTCCCCGAAGACCGGCTCATCGGCGAGGAGGGTGAGGGCTTCGTGCAGGCGCTGAAAACGCTCAACGGCGGCCGGATCACCATCGCCGCACGCGGCGTCGGCATCGCCCGCGCGGCTTTCGAGGAGGCCCGGGACTACGCGAACGAACGCGAGCAGTTCGGCCAGCCGATCGGCGAGTTCCAGTCGATCAAGCACAAGCTCGCGGATATGGACACGAAGATTCAGGCCGCCACACTGCTCATGCACAAGGCCGCAGACAAGAAGATCCGCGGCGAAGAGTACATCAAAGATGCCGCCCAGGCCAAACTCTACGCCTCGGAGGTCAGCCGCGAGGTCGCCAACGAGGGAATCCAGATCCACGGCGGCTACGGCTATACGAAGGACTTCCCCGCAGAGCGGTTCTACCGGGACGCCAAACTCAACGAGATCTACGAGGGCACGAGCGAAGTGTTACGGAACACGATCGGCGATCAGTTGCTCGAAACGTAGCCGACCGGTTCGAGGCGTGCCGTCGGTCGCTCGAGGAATCTGGCATCGATCATCAGGTATGGCGTCGGGTCCTCGAGGAACGAACAGCCGATCGAACTATCGGGGGCTGTACCGACCCGTTCGCTCGCCTCCTGGGCCGTGTCCGTCGTCGGGTCGCCGTCCGGTTCCGGCGTCGTCTGCGTCGCCGCCCAGACGGTCGTCGTCGAAGACGTCGATGTGGTGGATCGCACTCGGTGAGAGCAGTCGGTTGCCCTCCAGTTCGATCCAGCCGTTGGCGTGGACGATGATCGGCCCCTCGTAGAGCGGGTCCTGGGAGGTGGCCTCGTCGTAGACGACTGCCTCCTGGTACGCCGACGTGAACGGGAGGTCGTCCTCGGAGAGCATCGATTCGCGGGAGATCAGGGGTGGAAACGGGAGCACGGTTGTGAGAGAAGAATGATCGTAAAATCATATATGTTTTCTCGATTCGGTCGGGTCTCTCTCCGAGCGCACGACCGACTCGAGGTTCGGACGCCTCTCGTCGGCTTCGAGTTGGCGTTCGGCCCCCTCCCGTCGGCTACCGATTTGGATCCTCGGCGTCGACGCACTCACGAACCCACGCGACGTGTTCTCGCATCCGACGTTCACCCGGGTCGGTGAGCGCGTAGACGTCGTGGATGCCCTCCGTCCGCTTCTCGACGAACCCCGCGTCCACGAGTGCCGACAGCGAGCCGTAGAACGACTTCGGCTCGAGGCGGTCGTCGTAGTGGGCCTCGAGTCGAGATTTGAGTTGCTGTCCGCGCAACGGCCCGTCGGCCACGAGAAGAAAACAGACGTCCCGGCGACGTCCGCTCTGGAGCCACTTGCTCATACCGCTTGACGGGCGGCGATCGAGTCGAACGTTACGGTTTTGCTCGAGATCGGTTTTCACCCGAACCGATGGTCTGCGGGGCCACAGCGGCGGATCACGCCGCCCGTCGTCGGAGTTCGGTGACGATCGCCCAGAAGATAGCGCCAGCGAGCGTGATCGCGAGGACGAGTGGGGTGCCGACCTCGAGGAGGGCACCGCGGCCGTGGGTTCGAAGCTCGTGGCGGACGAGAAACCAGCGTCCGTCCGGGTCACCGATCACGACGGTTCCCGAGCCGAACGCGAGCGAGAGGATGACGATCCCGAAGAGAGCCGTCACGAGCAGGGTGAGCGTCCCGACTGCGCCCGCGGTCACCGAGGAGAGAAGCGACGAACCGGGATCGAATTCGATTGGCCGATCCGGTGGGGGATACACCCCGAACCCTTGCTCGCCGTCGGGAAGCCCCGACACGCGAACGTCGGCGGGGTACCGACACAGCGCGGCGGCGATCCAGACGTCTCCCACCGAACCGGCGACGTTGGCCGCGAGGACAACGAGGAGAAGCGGCGTTGGATAGATCGCCACGAGGGCCACTCCGCCCGCCGTAATCAGCGCGAGCGGCGCGAGCAAGACGACGATCAGTTGCGTTCGGGTGTAGTTCGTGCCCTCGGTTTCGGCGTAGGCGTACGGCAACAGGAAGTGCGACACGCCGATTCCGAATCGCGGCGCGTTCCCGAACCGTGCCATCGCGAATCCGTGGATCGTCTCGTGGAGGACGACGACGAGCGCGACGAGGACGCCCGACGCGAGAAGCCAGAGGACCGTGCCCGTGGGCGACGGCGGCGCGATCACGATCGGCTCGAGTGGCCGTCCGCGTGCCACCGCGAGAACGTGCCCGAACGCGTAGGCGGAGACGAAGAAGCCGACCACCGAGACTGCGAGCCACGCGATGGCGACCCTTGACGTGAGACGAATCGTCGCGAGCGGGCGGGCGGTCCTGTTGCCGGGCGATCGGTCCACGCACCCGACTCCAGAGGCGGGCGAAAAATCGGTATCGGTATCGATCGCCGTCGACGAAGACCGACAGATTCCCGGTGGTTGCCCACCGACGGTCGCGTATGACCGAGGAGCGAACGGCCGAAGAAAACGGGATTGTGGCGAGCTACGACGAGACCGAGACGGAGCGAGTGCTCGAGTTTCGGGCGGCAGGCGAGAGAAACCCAGACGACTCGAGTCAGCGAACCGATGCCCCGCCAGGGTCGACGGCAGCGATCGCCCAGAACCGCGACGGGTACGCCATGTTGAAGGTCAGGCCGACGGCCGAGGGCGACGAACTCGAGCGCTACTACGGATTCGACATGGCGCTCGACCACGTCGCCGACCTACTCGGCGTCTCCCCCCACGACCTCCCGGTACCGGAGGCGGCGAGCGACATGGGAATGTAAGCTGTCTGACGTCCGTCGAGGACGACCGGGTCAGGCGAGCAGCGAGGCTCGCCGCCGGACTGGAGACGTCCCCCGATCTCACGGGTTGGGGGACGTTCCGTTCCGACGGCTTTGGCCGTGTCCGTCCCCGCGGCTCCGTAGCCGTGACCACCAGCGAATCGCCAGTCGCACTCGACCGAACCGGTTCGCCGATCGAAAACCGGATCCACTCGAGTTGACTCCCAGAAGGTCGTCAAAAGCGGGAATCATAAATACGCGGAGGCGAAGGTTCAGACGAGAATAGTCGTGGCCCCAGATTCGTTCCCCCGACCGATCCACACGCGTCGGCGGTTCTCCGGACTGCTGGCAGCGACCGCACTCGGCGTCTATCTGCTGTTGATCGTCGGCGCGACGACGTCGCTGACGGACGCCGCCTCGGCGTGTTCGACCTGGCCGACCTGCCATCCCCCAGCAGATCCGTTGAATCAGACCGAGCTGGCGATCGCCTGGGGCCACCGACTCACCGCCTTCGTCGTCGGCATACTCGTCGCGACGACCGCCGTCGCCGCCGTCTTCGGCGACGCGGCGACGCGAGTCCGCGTGGCCATCGTCGCCGGTGCGATTCTGTACGCAGTTCAGGTCGCCATCGGTGCCGCGACCGCGACGCTCGGCCCGGCCGCGATCACACCCGGCTTACACCTCGGACTCGGCGTCGTCGTCTTCACCGCCATCGTCCTCGCGCTTGCCTGGGATCTCGAGATCTCAACCGGTAGTGACGACGACGCGATCGCGTCCCCGGAGCCGGAACCGGTCGAACCCGACGCAGTGGCTGGCGAACGGTCACTCCCCGCGGGGGGGCTCGCGAGAGCGAAACTCACCGCGTTTGCGTACTTCAAGATGATGAAGCCGCGGCTGATGTGGTTGCTCTGTCTCGTCGCCGCAGCTGGGATGGCCCTCGCCGCCGGACCAGCCCTCGACGCCGCGACGATCGTCGCGACCCTCGGCGGCGGCGTGCTCGCGATCGGCGCGTCGGGGACGTTCAACCACGTCTTAGAGCGCGACGTCGACCAACAGATGTCGCGGACGGCCGATCGACCGCTCGCGACCGACCTGATCCCCGTCAGGAACGCGATGGTCTTCGGGCTGGCGCTGACCGTCGCCTCGATCGCCGTCTTCCTGACGATCAACGCCCTCGCCGCGGCACTCGGGCTGGCGGCGATCCTCTTTTACAGCGTCGTCTACACGCTGTTGCTCAAACCCAACACCGTCCAGAACACGGTCATCGGCGGTGCTGCGGGTGCGTTACCCGCACTTATCGGTTGGGCCGCCGTCACCAACGAGATCGGTCTCCCCGCGCTTGCACTCGCGGGTGTCATCTTCCTCTGGACGCCGGCGCACTTCTACAACCTCGCGCTCGCCTACCGGGACGATTACGCCCGCGGGGGGTTCCCGATGATGCCCGTCGTCCGCGGCGAGACGGAGACGCGAAAGCACATCGTCTACTACATCGCGGCGACGCTCGTCGCGACGGTCGGACTCGCCTGGATCAC
The DNA here is from genome assembly GCF_008245225.1 of Natrialba swarupiae. Taxonomy (GTDB): domain Archaea; phylum Halobacteriota; class Halobacteria; order Halobacteriales; family Natrialbaceae; genus Natrarchaeobius; species Natrarchaeobius swarupiae. The sequence goes on along the minus strand of NZ_VTAW01000024.1, from coordinate 44,122 downwards.
CGACCTCGGGGCGCTGTACGCCGCGACGGTCGCAATCTTCGGCGGGATCTTCCTCTGGGCTGCCGTCAGCTTACACTTCGAGCAGACCGAGTCAGCGGCGTTCCGGGCGTTTCACGCCTCCAACGCCTTCCTCGGCGCTGCACTCGTCGTCATCGTCGTCGACGCGCTCGTCCTGTAACCCCGAACGCCGTCGATTTCGGACGTCGAAGACGACACCTCTAACCGATCCGATTTCGTAGTTCGAGACATGAATCGCCGCGCGTTTCTCGTCTCCGCCGTCGGCTGTGGAGTCACCGCGGTGGCCGGCTGTAGCTCGCTGCTCGAGGCCTCTCGACCGGACGAACTCGAGGGCACCGACCCAGAGAGTCAGCTTCCGACGCCGACGCTCGGATCTGGCGACGTGACCGTCGACGTCTACGAGGACCTGGGCTGTCGGTACTGCCACGAGTTTCAGGCCGACGTCTTCCCCGATCTCGAGGACTCGTATCTCGAAACTGGCGGGATCACCTACCGCCACTTCGACTTTCCCGTCGAGGCCGCCGACGAGTCCGTCGCGATGGCCAACGCCGCTCGTGCCGTCCAGGCCGAGACGGGAACCGACGACGACTCGAACGGCCAGTTCTTCGAGTACAAATCCGCCGTCATGGAACACGACGACTGGAACGACGAGGCGCTTGCAGAACTCGCCGAACCGGTCGGCGTCGATCCGGCGTCGGTCTCGAGTGCGCTCGCAGACGACACGTACTATCCGACGCTCGCCGCAGACTGGGAGCGTGGCGCGGAAGGGGGCGTCGAACGCACGCCGACGGTCGTCGTCGACGGCGAGATCGTCGACGAACCGCTCGAGTTCGACGAAATTGCGGCCGCGATCGACGACGCATCCTGACGGTATTGGTGACGATTCGGTACTGAGACGGTTCGATTCGCCGAGAAACGACGAGTCGGTGACGAACGAACCACTTACTGCTCGAGCTGGCGCGCCTCGTCGATCCGCTCGAACTGGTCGTCGGTGAGCTCGATCTCGACCGCGCCGACGTTCTCCTCGAGTTGGTCGGGCGTTCGAGCGCCGACGATCGGGACGCACGTGAACCGGTCCTGTTCGACGAGCCAGCGGACCGAAACTTGGGCAGGCGTCGCGTCGACCTCGTCGGCGACCGCTTCGACGGCCTCGAGGACGTCCCAGGCCTGCTCGGTCGTGTACCACTCGTCGAACATCTCGTCTAGGCTCCCGCGGGAACCGTCAGGTGCCTCGACCGTGCCGTCCTCGGCGCGGTCGTACTTGCCAGTGAGGAAGCCACCCGCGAGCGGCGAGTACGGACAGACCGCGAGATCCTGGTCGGCACAGACGTCGAGGTAGTCGGCCACCTCGTCGTACTGGGCCGCGTTGACCATCGGCTGGGTGACGTCGAAGCGCTCGAGTCCCTCGACGTCGGCGGTCCACAGCGCCTTCGTCAGCTGCCAGGCAGCCATCGTACTCGCGCCGAGGTAGTGGACCTTCCCCTCCTCGACGAGCGTGGTCAACGTTCGGAGCGTCTCGCGGATGGGCGTGTTCTCGTCCCAGCGGTGGATGTAGTAGAGGTCGAGGTAGTCCGTGTCGAGACGATCCAGGGTGCCCTCGATCTGTGCACGGATGTGCTTGCGACCGAGCCCGGAGTCGTTGGGCCCAGGTTCGCCCCAGCCGTCGAAAGGGAAGTACACCTTCGAGGCGAGAACGACGTCCTCCCGGTCGTGGTCGGCGAGCCACTCGCCGATCCACTCCTCGCTGAGGCCGTTCGGGTTGCCGTAGACGTTCGCGGTGTCGATGAAGTTGATCCCGTTGTCCCAGGCAGTATCGAGGAGGTCGTGGGCTTCCCCGCGGTCGGTTTCGACGACGCCGCCGGATTGCATCCCGAAGCGCCAGGTGCCGAAACAGATCTGTGAGACTGTCGTGCCGGTGTTTCCGAGCGTGGTGTACTCCATACACGACGGTCTCTCCGCGGGAAATAAAACGGGTCGGGAACCGGTGAATTCGTCGTGAAAGTGAGTACAAATGTAGTATATTTTCGAGAGGGGCGAACGCCGGGTGGTTCCGTACACAATCGTCTCCCTGGTCCACGGGAACCGCTACCGAACCGACGGCAACACGTCTTCCTGGTAGAACTCGAGGGCGTGCTCCTGGTCGGGGCCGATCTGGTGGACGTAGACGTGATCGTAGCCGGCGTCGATCGCCTGCTCGATGCTCTCGACGTGTGCTTGCGGATCTGGATCGGTGGTCGTGCCCGACTCGGCGACGTCCTCACGGTCGACCAGTCGTGCCGCCTGCGCGAAGTGAGCGGGGGTCGGGAGTTCCTGGGCGAGTTCGCCCGGCAGGGAGCCGTTGGGCCAGTACTCGAGGACGGTGTCGATCGCCTCGTCTTCGGTTTCGGCGTAACACGTGTGAAGCTGTGTGTACGCGGGCCCGTCCCCGCCAGCGTCCCGGTACGCCTCGACGACGTCTCCGTTCGGCCCCGAACACCAGAGACCGTCGGCGTGTTCGGCGGCCCACCGAGCCGTCTGTGGCCCGAAGGCGCTCGCGATCGTCTCCGGCTCCTCGTCGGGAATCGTATAGAGGCGGGCGTTCTCGACGGTGTAGTGTTCGCCGCGGTGACTCGTCGTCTCACCGGACCAGAGGTTACGCATGACCGCCATCGCCTCCTCGAGCATCTCGAGGCGGACGTCGTGTTCGGGCCAGCGGTGGCCGGTGACGTGTTCGTTCAGATTTTCACCGGTCCCGACGCCGAAGGTGAAACGACCGTCGAACATCTCGGCGACGGTGGCGACGGCGTGGGCGACGTTGACGGGGTGGATGCGCATCGTCGGACAGGTGACGCCGACGCCGACCTCGATCTCGTCGGTCGCCACCGCGATCGCGCCGAGAGTCGACCAGACGAACGGCGACTCGCCCTGCGCCGAGATCCAGGGGTGGAAGTGATCCGAGATCGAGACGAAATCGAAGCCGATCTCCTCCGCGCGGCGGGCGTATTCGACGAGCTCCATCGGTCCGTGCTCCTCGCTCGAGAGCGTGTATCCCAGTTCGACCATGCGACACGCCTACGACGAACCCGTCGGTAACAGTTGAGCCTGCGACGGCAAGAACGCACCTCGAGTCGCAACCGGGTGTGTTCCAGCGAGAATCGAACCCCTTACCCGCTCCGGATGGGTATCGACGCGCATGGAAGCCGTCGTCGAGGCGAGTGAGCTTCGGAAATCCTACGGCGAGACGGTCGCCCTGGCGGGCGTTTCCGTGGCGATCGAACGCGGTGAAATCTTCGGGTTGATCGGACCGAACGGAGCCGGAAAGACGACGCTGGTCCGGGCGCTGACGGGGACGACGGAGCCAGATTCGGGAACCGCACGAGTACTGGGTGACCCACCGCCGGCGACCGACCGAAACCGGCTTGCGGTCCTCCCGCAAGCGTTCTCGCCGCCAGATCGGCTCACCGCCCACGAGTTGCTCAGCTACTACGCGGGGCTGTACGACGACGCTCGCGATCCCGAGGAGGTACTCGCAGACGTGGGCCTCGCCGACGCCGGCGACACGTGGTACGAGGCCCTCTCCGGCGGGCAACAGCGGCGGGTCTGCGTCGGGGCGACGCTCGTCAACGATCCCGACGTCCTCTTTCTGGACGAGCCGACGACCGGTATCGACCCCGCGGGTCGGCGGACGGTCTGGCGTCTGATCGAGTCGCTCTCCGCGGGCGGGACGACCGTCGTCCTCACGACACACGACATGGCGGAAGCCGAACGTCTCGCCGACCGCGTCGGCTTGCTGGCCGACGGCGCGCTCGTCGCCGACGGAACGCCGACCGATCTCGTGGACGAACACGGCGGCTCGAGTCGGCTGACGATCGAGACGGCTGCGAAACCGGCGGCGTTCGACGAGCTAGCGTATCCGGTGGAACAGCCGAGCGACTCGAGAGGGGGCGAGAGCCGCTCGCCCACGACGGACTCGATCGTCGTCCGGGCCGTCACCCCTCCAGAGATCGGCGACGTCGTCGACTACCTCGAGGAACGGGAAATCGCGTACTCGGGACTCGAGTGGACAGAACCCGGACTCGAGGAGGTCTATCTCGAACTCGCGTCCCGGGCCGAACTCGGCCGGACGGACGCGGCGGATCGAAACCGCGCTGGCGGGACCGAAACCGAAACGCGGGACGACGAACAGACGTCGGCGGGTGAGACCGCGTGAGCCGGATCGATCGGGTGCGTGCGGAGACGAACGCCGGCTGGCGCTCGTTCGTCCGTCGGCGAACCGCCGTCTTCTTTACGTTTTTCTTCCCGGTGATCCTGATCGTCATCTTCGGTGCGTTGGTCCAGACCGACCCGACCGGCGGCGGACTCTTCGCCGAGCCCGCAGCCTACTACGTGCCGGGGTATCTGGCCGTCGTCGTCCTCTTTACGCCGCTCTCGCGGATGGGAAGCGAGGTCGCCCGCCACCGAGAGGGGAACCGATTCGAGAAGCTCGCGACGACGCCGTTGACTCGCGGCGAGTGGTTGCTCTCTCAGACGCTCGTGAACGCGATCATCATCGGGCTCGCGAGCGTCCTCATCCTTGTTCTCGTGGTCGTACTGACCGGCGCCGACATCGTTCTCTCTCCGGTACTCGTTCCCTACGTCCTCGTCGGCGTCGTCTGTTTCTGTGGCGTCGGTGCGATGCTCGGCAGTTACACTGACTCCCAGGACGGCGCGGTCGCCGCGAGTAACGCCATCGGGCTCCCGTTGCTCTTTCTCTCCGAGACGTTCGTTCCACTCGAGCAACTGCCCGGCTGGTTCGGACCGCTCGTCGAACTCTCACCGCTGACCTACTTCGCTCGAGGGGTGCGGGCGGCGACCTTCCCGGAGGCAGACCCGGCCGGCGTCGCCGGTGTCGACCCCGTACTTGCAAACCTCGCCGTCCTCGCAACGATCGCAATCGTCGCCTTCGCCCTCGGCGCGCGCTCGATTCCGCGGACGGATTGATTCGACGCCGTCGCCACCGAAAGTTGATATATTGCTGAGGTAACGCTGTCTCTCCCCGTGGATCGACGGACCATCGCACTCCGGGCCGAATCGGATCGGACGATTTATCCTTCGATATCGAAGGCTCTCACGTCGGCGGACACCCGAATCGAAACGGAGAAGGACAGTTTTATTCGATGGGGTTCGAAAGCGAGCATTACGATGGATGGTGGTGGCGACAATGCTGGCGAAACCGTTCGAAAACCACCGAGCCGTGCGGTCGTCGAGGCAGTCGCGGAGGCGGAGGGGATTTCACCGGACGAGTTGCAACCGCCGGAGTACGAACCGCTCCACGCGGTCGTCGACCCGGATGCACTCGATTCGTTGTGCGCCAATCGGCCCACGACGGACTGTGAAGTCTCGTTTCAGTTCTGTGGATACGAGGTCACCGTCGGCGAGGACGGGACGGTCGCGCTCACAGCGAACACCACCGACGGGGACTCCGACTGATCGCGTTCGGAAACAGCAAGACAGATACGACGTCCCGTCCAATCGAGACCAATGGCAACTGCGGGTGCGAGACGGCGACTTCGGGAGCGCCCGATCGGAGTTACGATCCTGTTGACGATCGTCGGATACGCGTTGGTTATCGGGACGTTCGTCCTTGATATTCCGATCTATCCGGATCTCACGAACGCACAGATAAACGCACTTACCCACGCGATCGCAGCCATCAACTCGGTGACGCTGGTTCTCCTCGTACTCGGGTGGTACTGGATCCGAACGAACGAAATCGAGAAACATCGGTTCGCGATGGTCGGTGGGTTCGTACTCATCATCTTCTTTCTGGTCGTCTATCTGATTCGCGTCGGCGGGGGCGGCGAGAAACTCTTCGTCGGGCCGGATGCCGTCTACTACGCCTACCTGATCATGCTGGGGATCCACATCGTCCTCTCGATCGTCGCCGTTCCGGTCGTCCTCTACGCGTTGATCCTCGGGCTCACACATACTCCCTCGGAGCTTCGGGAGACCTCTCACGCTCGAGTCGGGCGCATCGCCGCCGGCTCGTGGATTCTGAGTCTCTTTCTCGGAATCGTTACATACCTGATGCTCAACCACATCTACAGCTACGAGTTCAGTTCGATGCTCGTGGTGTGACTGTCCAGCGGAGCCTCTTTACGCGTGGCTCACGACTAGTCCAGTCAAAATGGCGTCGCCCAACGGAACCGGCTCGGAACTCGAGCGTCGGGACCGCCAACAGCAACTGGTCGCGGACCTCTCCGATCTCGCGCTGTCGGAGGGGCCACTCGAGGAGCTGCTCGAGCGAGCCACCGACGCGATCGCCGAGACGCTGTCGGTGGATTCGTGTGTAGCCCTCGAGTCGCTGTCGGACGGCCGGTTTCACGTACAGGGTGTCAGCGGCGCGGTCGACGAAGACACCACGTCGACGGTCGTCGTGCCGGATCCGAACACTCGCATCCGACAGGCGTTGACGGTCGACGCCCCCGTCGTCGTCGAAGACGTCCGAACGGACGAACGCGTCGCCGATCTCGATCGCGGATACGAACGCAACGTACAAAGTGGCATCAGTGTGGTTGTCGGACCGGAGGACGATCCCTGGGGTGTTCTCGACGTGCGCAACGAGGCGTATACCGAGTACACGGACCCTGACGTGATCTTCGTCAGGACCGTTGCGAACGTTCTCGCTTCTGCGATCGAGCACGAACGAGCGAACCGACGACATCACGAGGAGATGGAACTAACGGACGAAATCGTCGAAACGACTCCGATCGGAATCACGCTCGTCGATTCGGACGGGACGAACGTGTTTGCAAACGAGCGAGCCGAAGAGCTGCTCGGCCGACCGATCGAGGAGTTGCGGACGTACACACACGACGACGATCGGTGGAATCTCGTCGACGAATCGGGCGATCCGCTGGCCAGTGAAGCGCTTCCGTTTTCGATCGTCGAAGAGACGGAAGAGCCAGTGTACGGCGAAGTCATCGGCTTCGACCAACCCGACGGAACCCGCGTCTGGCTCTCTACACACTGTCGTCCACTGTTCGACGCCGACGGCTCGTTCGACGGCGCGGTGTACGCCCTTCAGGATATCACCGAACGAAAGCACCTCGAGACCAGACTGGAGGAGATTCTCGGACGGATAGACGACGCTGTCTGTGCGTTCGACGAGGAGTTTCGGTATACGCACGTCAACGACCGCGCGGAGGAACTTCTCCAGCGCTCGGAGTCCGAACTCCTGGGAGAGCAGCTCTGGGAGCAGTTTCCGGAGGCGGCGAACCAGGAGATCGTCCGTGAGAGCTTCGAGACGGCGATGGACACCCAGGAGCCGACCAGCTACGTCCACTACTTCGATCTGGCCGACCGCTGGCTCGAGGTGACGATCTATCCCTCCGAGACGGGAGCGTCGGTCTACTTCCGGGACGTTACCGAGCGAAAGGAGTATCGCCGACGCCTCGAGGAGTCGAACGAACGACTCGAGCAGTTCGCGTACGCGGCCTCTCACGATCTCCAGGAGCCGTTGCGGATGGTCTCGAGCTACCTCCGGTTGATCGAGGACCGCTACGGCGACGAGTTAGACGAGGACGGCGAGGAGTTCATCGAGTACGCCGTCGACGGTGCCGACCGCATGCGCGAGATGATCGATGGCTTGCTGGCGTTTTCACGGGTCGAGAGCGCGGGTAGACCGTTCGAGCCGGTCGACCTGGACGACGTGCTCACAGACGTCCGGCAGGATCTGTGGTTTCAGATCGAGGAGAGCGATGCGGAGATCACCGCCGAATCACTTCCACGCGTTCAGGGCGACGGCAACCAGTTACGGCAGGTCTTCCAGAACCTGCTCTCGAACGCGATCGAGTACGCAGACGACGAACCGCCCACGGTTCACGTCTCCGCGAAACGCGACGGCGACGAGTGGATCCTCTCGGTTAGCGACGACGGGATCGGTATCGATCCCGCCGACACGGACCGGATATTCGGTGTTTTCGAACGACTCCACTCGGTCGACGAGCGCTCCGGGAGCGGGATCGGCCTCGCGCTCTGTGAACGCATCGTCGAACGTCACGGCGGCGACATCTGGGTGGAATCCGAGCCAGGCGAGGGATCGACGTTCTCGTTTTCGCTTCCGGCCCATCCCGAATCGACGGTGACGAGGTCGGCCTGATACGGTTTCCTGTCGGTCAGTGCCGGCGCACCTGCGACCCCTGGGGCAGGTGTGTCGGTCCATCGTGATGGCAACCCGTCTGAACGATCGGTTCATCCCTCGAGAGAAACGAACCGGCGACCGTCCTCAATCGATTCGGATCGCCGGCTTCCCCGGGCGGGCTTTCGTCGTCTCCGAGCCCTCCGCACAGCGAACGACGACGTCCGCACCGAACTCGTCGGCGACCAGCCACCGGGCACGCTCGAGCAGCGTTCGCTCGTCGTCGAACGTCAAGGGTTGATCGATGCCGCCTTTGGACGCACGATCGAGTAGCGTCCCGACGACCGTCGCGACGGTCTCTCGAGGCGGTGTCTCGAGATCGGTGGCGGATACGCGATCGACCACGCCTGGGACGTCCACGTCTCCGTCGGTCTCTTCTGTGAGCACCGCCGCGACGCGGTAAGTCCACGCCGGAGCGACGATGAGTTCGATCCGCTGGGGTTCGTCGATGTCGGCCACGTCGACGATGTCGCGGACGTCCTCGAGGGTTCGCTCGACGAGTCGACGCTCGCTCGCGTAGTTCGACGGCTCCGTTTGCGGCTCCGGCCAGTCGGCTTCCACGACCAGCCCTTCCCCCCGAAGCTTGTTCCACAGTTCCTCGCCGAGGTGAGGAGCCATCGGTGATATCAACGCCGCGAGGGTCAACAGACCGCGACGATAGACCTCGTCGTGTGGACGATCGTACGCCAGATACCGGCGAAGGAGTCGCGCGAGTTCTCGAATCTCGGTCGCAACACGGTGGAACCGGAACCGTTCGTACTCCTCGGTGACCGCGACGATGGTTCGATCGATTTCGCGTGCGATGTACTCGTCGTGGTCGCGTCGTTCGACGCGGGTATCCGCCGCCTCGACGAACTCGGTCGCCATCCGGTAGAGGTCCTGCTGGAGGTCGTACGCACCGCGAACGTTGTTCGCGGTCCACTCGAAGTCCTGTTCGGGATGGGCCGCAGAGAGGACGAACAGCCGCGTCGTCTCCGCACCGTACTCGAGGGGCGCGACCACGTTGCCCTTCGACGTGGACATCTTCTCGCCGTCGTAGAGCACCGTCCCCTGACTGACGAGTCGCTCGACCGGCTCTCGCTTCTCGATCAGGCCGATATCGGCGAGTGCACGGGTCATAAACCGGATGTACAGCAGGTGGAGGATCGCGTGCTCGTCGCCGCCAACGTAGACGTCGATCGGGAGCCACTCGTCTGCACGTTCGGCGTCGAACGGTGCCTCCGCGAGATCGGGGGAGAGAAATCGCAGGAAGTACCACGAGGAGTCGACGAACGTGTCCATCGTGTCGGTCTCCCGGCGAGCGGGGCCGCCACACTCGGGACAGGTCGTGTGCCGGAACGAGTCGTGTTCCTCGAGTGGGTTCCCCGTCGTGCGGACGAACTCCGGGAGTTCGACCGGAAGCTCCTCGTCGGGGACGAGCACGTGTCCACAGTCGTCACAGTGGACGACCGGGATCGGCGTCCCCCAGTAGCGCTGTCGCGAGATCAGCCAGTCCCGGAGCCGATAGGTGACGTCTGCCTGAATCGCGTCGTGGTCCGCGATCAGCCGGTCTCGCACACGTTCGGTCTCGAGGCCGTCGTACTCGCCGCTTCCCTCGAGGATGCCCTCGCCCGTGTACGGTCCGTCCTCGAACGTCTCGTCACCAGCAGTGTCGTCTTCGGTCCCGGTGACGACCACGCGTTCGATCGGCAGGTCGTGCTCGAGTGCGAACCCGTGATCGCGCTCGTTGTGGCCGGGAACGCCCATGACGGCACCCGTCCCGACGTCCTCCAGCACGTAGCCGGCGACGTACACCGGCAGTTTCGCTCCCGTCAGGGGATGGACCGCCGTCACGTCGGTCTCGACGCCGGAGAAGCCGACCTCGTCGGGCCCGCGCTCGCGGACCGTCTCCACGTAGTCGGCGATGTCGTCGTCTCGGTCGGCGAGCGCTCGGGCGAGGTCGTGTCCGGGCGAGACGGCGAGGTACGTCGCCCCGTAGATCGTCTCCGGCCGGGTGCTGAAGACGTCGACAGCGTCGATCGCCCCGTTCGATTCGTCGCCCGTGACAGGTGCCGACAGTTCGAAGTCGATTTTCGCGCCTTCCTGGCGGCCGATCCAGTTTCGCTGAATCTCGCGGACGCCCTCGGGCCACCCCTCGAGGTCCTCGAGACCGTCGTGGAGCTCCTCGGCGTACTCCGTGATCGTGAAAAACCACTGGTCGAGTTCGCGTTGCTCGACAGGCGTATCACACCGCCAGCAGATCCGATCATCGTCCCGTTCGTCGACCTGTGCGTCGGCGAGTACCGTCTCGCAGTCGGGACACCAGTTGACCGTCGCCGCCTCGTACTCGACGAGCCCCGCCTCGTAGAGGCGTTTGAACAGCCACTGGTTCCACCGGTAGTACTCCGGCTCACAGGTCGTGATTTCTCGGGACCAGTCGTAGCCAAAGCCCAGCGTCTCGAGTTCCTCTCGCATCCGGCGGATACACGCTTTGGTCCACGACTCCGGATCGCTCGCACGCTCGTAGGCGGCGTTCTCCGCGGGGAGACCGAACGCGTCCCACCCCATCGGATGGAGGACGTCGTCGCCACACATCCGCCGATATCGGGCGTAGGCGTCGGTGATCGCGTAGTTGCGAACGTGGCCCATGTGAAGCGTCCCGGAGGTGTACGGAAACATCCCCAGGACGTACGTCGGGTCCGTCGCGTCGTCCGGAAGCTCGTAGACGTCGTCGCGCTCCCAAACGTACTGCCAAAACTCCTGTACCTGCGCGTGATCGTAATGACTCGGCATTGGGACCCCGTTGTCCACCACTCGGAGTGCCGGCTATATCATTGTTGGCCACTCGAGGCACGAACGAGCGGGCCGGATGGGAGAGTTCGTGAGAGACCGCCGACCGTTCACCGCGCCCCAGCGGGCGTTCCGGCCGGTGCCCTGCGTCCGGCAGCGTACGCGACGTACGCCGCCAACACAGCGCCGACGAGTCCCGAGACGACGTTACTCCAGACGAGCGCCTCCGCGGCCACCTCGAGTCCTTCCATCGCGAACTGGCCCTCGAGTGCAAACGGAGAGACCAGTATCCACAGCGCCAGTAAGGCGACGAGTGACATCACGCTCGTACTGGTCGGGTGTGCCGTGATGATCCGGTAGAAGTTGTAGCCAGCTAAGAGGAAGATCGCTCCGCCGACTGCGACGTTGTTCCACGCGAACTCCGCGGCCGCCTCGTAGACGAACGGTGAGATCGCGATCCACAGACCGACGAGGGAGACGACCCCGCTCAACCACTTCTGTCCCTCCGGTTCGCCCTGGTCTCGCATCTGTGCATCCCCTGTTTCCGGGTCGCTCGTCGTGGATTCACTCATGATCGATCGCCAGGCCGGCGATAGCCCATCGTCGCTCAAAAAGCGCGGTGACTGTTTCCAGCAACGCCCTCGAAACCCGCTCACGCGGTGATCTGTTCCGATCGATCGACTCGAGGTTGGCATCGCTAAGATCGGGTTACTTCGGCCGGTAACGATCGGTTACTGACACGCGACGCTCTCCGTCTGGACGATCGTGCCCCGAATGCGGCGACGCGATACGACTCGGTCGATGGCCCGACTCCGGACGAGATTCGTGCGGACTCGGTCCCGACCGTCTACGCTCGAGCGAAAGGTGACTCGAGTCGGAGTGTCTTCTTCAGTACGCGTTATTCCTGTGGGCGGCAGCTCGACCGACCGTTCGTCCAACTTGGAGAGAGAGAGACCGGTTTGAACGTGTGAGGTGACAACGGCGGTGTGAGTGTGAAACGGCGCTCGATACAGATGTAGACGAGGATTTTTGCTGATACAGATATTGCATCAAATTTGAAGTATTCTCGGTGTAAACTACCCGTGAATGTCACAGGCCGTAGAAGATCCGCCACAGGCCACCCGAAGTTCGAATCTGACCGCGTTCGTGATACTACTGCTCGGAGCTGTGATCACGACGTGGTTGTTCGTTCCGGTTACGTGGGTTCCTGACGAGGTAGTCACCACACTCGACTCCCTGTTTTTCCTCTCCTGGATCACGTTGCCCATCGCGGTCTACCTCGACATCCGAATCGTACGCCGGAGCGTCGACTGGCAGCCGACAGCACCGCTTTGGGTCCTCGGGTCTCTCCTCCCGCTGTTCAACGTAAGCGTCACGATTCCGTACCTGCTCAGACGGTACGAACGGCTGAATCGACGGGAAGCGTGGGATTTCTGGTGGCGACTCGCGGGCGCTGGGGTGGCCCTGTTTCTCGTGTTGATCCTCGTCGACATTCTAATCGTCGACGTGCTCGCACTCGAGTCCGCACTCGTCGACGTCGTACTCGCCGAGCTCAGCTTTCTCGTCTTCCTTCTCACGGTGTTTCTGGTGCCCGTGGCCGTAAGATACGACATTGCGTACGTCACGGATCGGTACGAGTGGGAGCCCGAAACGTGGCTGTGGGTCGCCGGTGGGGCGATCCCGCTTCTCAACGTCGTCGTGGTCCCCGCGTACGTCGCAAAACGGAATCCCGACGCACCGTTTTCGGTCCTCGACGACGAGAACTCCGATTCGACGGACGGCGAACTGACCGCCTCGACTCGCGCTCCGACGGAGCCGAAAGCGGGCCCCTCGAGCGGTGATCGTCGGATGAAAGCCGACCGAACGGCGGGTAACGATCGGAGTACGAACGACGACCAGCCAGTCACCGCTGCGGACGTCGACTCCAACTGGTGGTACGTGCCAGCGATTACGGCTGGAGTGACCGTGGCCTCCGCTCTCGTCGGAATCGGGACCGTCGGCGTCGTCGTTGCAACGAATGTCTCCGCCGTGCTTGTGCTCCTGTTTTTCGTCCCAGTAATGCTCGTTCTCGCGGTCGCTGGTTACGCCTCGGTGCTGGCGATATACCTGGACGCGACGGCCATCCGCGAGGCCGGCGGAAACTGGCAGCCCTCCGTGCTCGCTTACGCGGTCGGCTCCGTCCTGGTGAGCCCCCTCGTTCCGCCCATCGTCTACGTCCTTCATCGGCACAGACACCTCGGCGAGCCCTGAGATCGGCTACCCGGGTGCGGGTCATCGCTGGGGGTATCGCGGACGATGCGTCCCGTGTAGCGGCAGGTCGACTCGAGGCTCATCGGATCGGTATCGTATCCGCTCACGATCCGAAATACATCAAAAATATTATATATTCCCGGGCGGATTCGAACCGCGCAGACTCGAATCCTCTCGTCTGCTGGGCTCGAACCGCCGAGGATACTTGCGCCTCACGGGTTTGTTCGGCGCAAAAGTAGTCCCGGGCGGATTCGAACCGCCGTCCTGAGCTCACTTCCGTGACGGCCGGAACCGGACACGTCCAAAGGCTCAGATGATTGGCCACTACACCACGGGACTTCTCACTCCGTTCGAAGCCCCGTGTAGCTCGCAGTTCCTGTGGAACTGCTCACCACCACGGGACTCCTTCGGACTTCACTTCTCGGATAGACCGCCGTCGCACAATAGTGTTACTTTTCGCTTCGGGGCGAAACCTCTATTTCACCCTCATCGGCACGTCGGTGGCAGCTCCGACAGAGGGTGACGACGTTGTTCATCGTGTGTGCATCCGCAGGCTGATCGAACGACCGTACAGGCTCGAGATGGTGGACATCCGGATTCCGGCCGAGGTCGTCCGCGTCCGCGCTACAGTGCTGGCACTCGTATCCGTCGCGCTCGAGCGCCTGTCGTCGAATCTGCCACCATTCCTGTCCGTAGTCGATCGCACCTCCCTCCCACTGGTGGTGATCAGGGCCGACGACGTTCTCCGAGAGCCACTCGCCGTAACACTCGAGGGTGCAGAAACAACCACGCTCCCGTTTGTCGGCTTTCGCGGGGCGGACCTCGAGATCGGACCCAAAGCATTCACACTCGATGATAACCCGTTCGCCTTTCTCCGACGGGTTTTCGGGAAGCAGTCCGATCGCCTCTGCAACACACACCGAACAGTACACGCCGTCCTTGTCGGATGGATAGTAGGAGAACGAGTCGCCGCAACACTCACACGTCGTGGTTTCTCTCGCGTCGCTGCAGTTGCCGTTGTGTTCGCCCGCGTTCGGATTGCAGTCGTCATAATACTCGAGGCGCGCCTTCGGGTCGTAGAACTCGATCCCACAGCCGTTACAGGTTCGATTCGGCAGCGGCTCGCCGTAGACCTTCGTGTGGTGTTGGCGCATTCCCCGTTCGGAACTGAGCGACGTGCCACAGGTCGGGCAATCCATGCGGACGTTGGTTGCGCCATCGCGTATAAACTCGAGGCGAACCGAGTCTGCGATACTCGAACTCTCAAACTCGAGGGCGAAGCCGCGAGGCTACCCAGCCACAAAAGACGACACGAAAAGCCGTGGAAACCGAACTACAGATAGCCTTCCTCAGCCAGCCGCTCGATACCCTCCTCGAGTCGCTCTTCGCTCGCGGCGTAGGAGATTCGCGCGTAGCCGGGCGTCCCAAAGGCGCTGCCCGGAACCGTCGCGACGTGGGCGTCCTCGATGGCACCTTCACACCAGGCCTGATCGTCGTCGTCGACGGGCAACATCATGTAGAACGCGCCCTCGGGTTCGGCGACGTCGACGCCGTGGTCTTCGAGCAGGTCGATGACGAGGTCGCGCCGGTCTTCGAAGGCGTCGGTCATCTCTTCGACGGCGTCGTCGGTGTTCTCGAGTGCTTCGATACCGGCGTGCTGGACGAAGTTCACCGCGGAGGAGACGGAGTGGCTGTGGAGTTTGCCAGCCTGGTCGATCAGCTCCTCGGGACCGGCGAAGTAGCCGAGTCGCCAGCCGGTCATCGAGTAGGCCTTCGAGAAGCCGTTGACCGTGACCGTCCGGTCGGCCATTCCCTCGAGCGTGCCGAGACTCGTCGGGGAAACGCCGTAGGTAATCTCCTTGTAGATCTCGTCCGAGATCACCGTAATATCATGCTCGACGGCAAGATCACGGACGCCCTCGAGCGCCTCGTCGGAGTAGACCGCACCGGTGGGGTTCGACGGCGAGTTGACGATCAGCAGTTCCGTCTCGTCCGATACTGCGTCGGCGAGGTCCTCGAGTGCTGGCTCGAGTTGGAAGCCGGAATCGGAGAGATTGACCCGCGAAAGCGAGCCGCCGGCCATCTTCACCATCGCCTCGTAGGAGACCCACGCGGGGTCGAGCAGTGCGACCTCGTCGCCGTCCTGAATGAGTGCCTGGACGATTTCGTACAGTGCCTGCTTCGCGCCGGGTGTGACGATGATCTCGTCCGTGCTGTGATCGAGGCCGTCGGCTGCGAGCTTCTCCGAAATCGCCTCTCGCAGGTCGAGGATGCCGGCCGACGTGGTGTAGCCGGTGTGGCCGGCGTCCATCGCGTCTTGTCCGGCGTCGACGATGTTTTGCGGCGTCGGGAAGTCGGGTTCGCCGACGGAGAGGTCGACGACGTCTGCGCCGTCGGCCTCGAGTTCGGTGGCGAGTGCTGAGATCGCGAGGGTTGCGGACGGTTCGACTCGGGTTACGCGGTCGGTGAATTCCATCGTCATCGTATCACTGTGGGTCGGGTAGTTCGGACACGAGATCGAGCGCGCCGTCGACGGCTTTCGCCGCGTTCTCGACGCGTTCCCGTGCTTCGGCGGCTGACATTCCGGGGCCCGTCACGCCGAGGGTAACGGGAGTATCACGCTCGAGACTGACGTCTGCGAGTCGCTGTGCGGCGGCATCGGTGATCACCTGATCGTGGTCGGTGTCGCCGGTGATGACGCTCCCGACGACGGCGACGGCGTCGACCGCCTCCCTGCGCGCGAGTCGGTCGGCGGCAAGCGGCGCGTCGTAGACGCCCGGCACGCGGACGGTCTCGAAGACCTCCACACCAGCGGCGTGTGCAGCATCGAGCGCCTCCTGCTCCATCTGCTCGGTGATCGGCCGGTTGAACTGCGCGACTACCAGTCCGAGCGTGGTCATACGCGAGCGGTAGAGAGGGCGGGTAAAAGAGGTACCGTTCTCCGTCGAACTCGCCGGATCGCTCGACGCGGTTGGTTGGGTCGACTCCTCGCCTCGAGTTGCGGTGTTTCACCGCGTCTCGAGGTCGAACTCTTCGATGGGGTGGACTCTTCGAAGATCGTCGCGGTTGCATCGTACTCCTCGTCGACAGCCCCCATCTCGTCGGGAGGTGTCGTCTGTGCGGACTCGGTCCATCTTCTGACGTCCTCGGAAACGTCGTTCTCGCGTTCGACGTACCCGTCTACGACCGCTATCTCTGCACGACTCGAGTTGGCGCTACAGCCAGCTATCGCACCTCCCACCAGGATCGCCCCTGTCGAGAGAACAGAACATCGGCACATGGTTCTCGTATCAAATATATTGGCATTAGTTCCGTCGTTCTATCACACTCGAGATTCGCACCGAGGCTGAAGGTAGACGGGACAGCGTAGGTGGTCACCGAACACGTATAAGCCTCTCACCAGTGGATCTCCGGGTGAAGGAGTGACCGATTTTAGCGTGGGTTGTCTCTCACCCCTCGGAAGCGTTCGCCGTTCCCTCGTCCGAAAATTCGGATGCCCTGGGAAACATGCCTCTAATCGATCCAACATAATTATGGGAATACTTATATAAAATGAAGAATGTGTTTCGATTAGAACGTGGAAATGATTGACAGGGGTGGGAAGACAGTTGATGAGGGTGCGAAACCGACGAGACGACGCTTGCTGGCGGGAGCCGGTCTTATTGTCGCAACTGGGTTGGCGGGGTGTTCAGATCTCAGGGATCAACGATTCGAAGCGACACCCGTGGTTATTCCGGAGGCCGACCGCGAGGCGTTTGGATACGCCACACTAGCCGACGAGTCGACCACGCTCGAGCGCGAGCAAGCCGGTATTTCCGTCACAATTACGAGCCACGGGGCAGTGTACGCACCCGACTTCGATGAGGACGACTGATGGCGGCGAGAAAACAAAAGGGCATTTGGAAAAACGTCATCGGTAGTTTCACCCACGAAACCAACGCGGGTGGCCTCAGCGACGGCGGCCTCATCGTCACGCCAGCGGATGTCGGCGCTGAAACGATCGAACTCGGTTTCGCCGACGGCGGCGCAGTTGATCTCCTCGGCACGGAGGCGTCGTTTCTCGTCCCGACGGAAGCACGCGCAATGGACGGCGAGCCGCTGCCGGGTATGCTGTTCGCGAGCGCGACGTCGACTGGCGTCGACGCGTTCCAGAACACCGGCGGTGAGGGACTCCTCATCGAGCAGCCGTGGCGCGTGTTTCCAAACGAGTCCTGGACCGAGGAATACGACGACGAGACTGGCGAGGGGTGGAGCCCAAGCACCGCGTGGATCCCTGGCAGCACTTGGGATCCCAACGAATCCAAATCAGTCTCCACGTTTATTCCGACCGATGAGGCTACGTTCGCCTCTCGGCTGGGTGTCGAGACGCGTGAACTCCGCGACCGATTTGGCCCGTATCGGACAGTCGAAGCGGACGAGGAGCTTCGAACCGACGAGTTGTTGATCGCTGCGTTCACGGACGACCGCACATTCCCATCAACACCGCTGACGTCGCCCGACCGGATCGATATCGGGCAGTTGTTCAATGCGGGCATATCCGCCCCGTTGTCGGGAGCGACGTTCGGCTTCAGCGTTCTCGCTACGCCAAACGCGAGCGTCGCCGGACAGAACCTCAACCCCCTTGCCGGGCTCGAGTTCGAGGAAATTTTCGCCCACGAGGAGGTTCGCGACGTGCTGCGCCGGGCCGGAGTTACCGACGCGCGAACAGTCGAGTGGCTCGTCGGGCCCGACGCCGTCGATGGTGACCGCGTCCCGCCGCTCGTGGCGAATCCGGATCCGATCCTCGAGGCCGATCCCGCCACGACACTGCTCGACGACGAGGTCGACCTCCGAACATTTGTTGGCGTGTTGAACGGGCAAGTCGGCCCCTGGGCGATCGCTATCCACGCCGCACGACTAGTTGACGACGATATCGTACTTGCCACGGGCATCAACCGCCGACCCGTCGCCGATACAGATGCGACCGGTGTGCTCGACGGGGAGACACTCACTCGAGCACGTGAACTGACTACTGCGACGATGGTGACGCTCCGTAAAGCTGGCGGCGACCGGTAAACTCCCCCTGGCTACTCACTGTGGCTACCGCCGTCCGTTCCTTGGGACAGGGGCTTAGCGCCCTCTATACCAGCCATAGTAACAACTGCAACGATGTACACACTGATCGACGAGCTCACGGGTCACTGGGTTCCCCGTTCGCATTCCCGCGGTTCTCGCTCACTTCGTTCGCTCACGGGTCACTGGGTTCCCCGTTCGCATTCCCGCGGTTCTCGCTCACTTCGTTCGCTCCGAACCGCGCACACTCCGAACCGCGCTTTTCGTCTGGCGATCAGGTGTGCAAGACCTGCAGTGGCTACGATAATCCGAGACCGATCTCGGAACCACCGGCGAGGGCTTTTGATTACGTTGGTTTTCTCGCGGCGAGCGCTTCATCACTTTCAGGTGACGACTCGACCAGTGCCGCTTCCGTGAAGCCGACATCGAGCGCCGTCCGCAACACGCTGGCCGGTCGGTACCCACGGATTGGGGCGGTCGCACTCACGCGGGCGGTTCGGTTGGTTCGGCGATCCTCGATCTTGTAGGCGTACGTATACCGACCGGCCGGCCCGAGCCCGCCTGCGTCCGGGTTGGTCACTCGGGTCACGATCGTACGTGTAATCTGGTATGGATCATCTGTCGCGACTGCCTCCATGACGTGCCCGTCGATTACGGATGATGGTGGGATGAAGTCACAGAGCAACACGCCGCCTGGTCGGAGTGACTCGAACGCGTTTGAAAGCACGATCTGGAACGGGTCGGGGCCATTGTCCTGGGGGGCGAGGTGAACGAGCGAATTGCCGAGGATCGTGACGACGTCGAAGCGCCCGGGAACGACGCACGTGCGGAGGTCAGCGACGACGGTCGGCGCGTCGGTCCGCGCGGTCGCCTGCGAAAGCATCGCGGAACTTCTGTCGAACCCTACAGCGATCTCGTAACGATCCGCGACGGTCGCAAGGAGCCGGCCCGTCCCGCAGGCGAACAGTCCAATAGCGGTCGTATCTTCGGGCTCGTGCGTCCTGATGAACGATGCATACGCATCGTAATCAATCGTTCGTGCGAAAACGTCGTACACCGGAGCGAGGTGCCTGTAAACGTCACCTGATGGGGATCGGCGTTCGGTTGAGACGGCATCAATTACGTCGGCCACGGTTCGCATTCCCCAACGGAGGTAAGACGTGTATAAAGGAGTATCGTAGCTCGTCCCTACCCATCCCCACCGTACTCTTTGCGAATGCTTAAGCGCGGCCGTCGTCAACCGCCGCGCAATGACTACGCTCGAGACGCCGGGACCGACGGTCGGCGTCGTCGGTGGGGGACAGCTCGGTCGGATGCTCGCCGAGGCGGCCGCGCCGCTCGGCGTCGAGATCGTCGTGCTCGATCCGACGCCCGAGTGTCCTGCCTCGCTGGTCGCCCGCGACCAGATCGTCGCCGACTTCGACGACGAGGCGGGGATCCGCGAACTCGCCGAGCGGGCCGACGTCCTCACGTTCGAGATCGAACTGGCCGACCAGACCGTCCTCGAGCGCGTGAGCAACGACACCGGAACGCTGGTTCACCCGAAGCCGTCGACGCTCGAGACGATCCACGACAAACTCGTCCAGAAGCGCGAACTCGAGGCCGCCGGCGTTCCGGTCCCGCCGTTTCGCGAGGTCTCCGACGCCGACGACGTCCGGGCGGCGATCGACGACTACGGCGCGCCGGTGATGCTCAAAGCACGGACCGGCGGCTACGACGGCCGCGGAAACGTCCCCGTGGAGTCGAAAGACGAGACCGAAGAGGCTCTCGAGTCGGTCGCCGGCCCCGCGATGGTCGAGGCGTTCGTGGAGTTCGAACGCGAGGTGTCGGTGATCGCCACCAAGGGGTACGGCGAGACCGCGACGTTCCCCATCGGGGAGAACGTCCACGAGGAGGAGATCCTCCGGGAGACGATCGTGCCCGCGCGCTCGAGCGACGCCGCCGCGGAGCGCGCCCGAGAGGTTGCCACGGACGTTCTCGAGGTGATGGAGGGGCGAGGTGTCTACGGGATCGAACTGTTCGAGGTGGCTGGCGACGACGCGGAGAGCGAGATGCTCCTCAACGAGATCGCCCCCCGTCCGCACAATTCGGGACACTGGACGATCGAAGGCGCACACAGTTCGCAGTTCGAACAACACGTCCGGGCGGTGCTCGGGTGGCCGCTGGCCGCGACAGACCTCCGGAATCCGACCGTCACGGCGAACCTCCTCGCCGACGTCGACCAAGAACGGGCGGCGGCGCTTCACAACGTCGAGCGGATCCACGAGACGCCCGCCGCACACCTCCACTGGTACGGCAAGCGCGAGGCCCGCCCCCTCCGAAAGATGGGACACGTCACCGTGTGCGCTCGCGACGACGAAACCGGCGTCGAGGAGTTACTCGAGACGGCACGAAGCCTCGAGGAAGACGTGACGTTCCGTTCGTAGCGACTCGACGTCCGCCATCGATCCGATTGCTGCCAATTGAAGTTCTCGCCCCGAGCAGTGTCGGACATGAGCGACAGCGTTCGCGGCCTGATCGATCGGTTGCACCGCGAGGCCGACCAGGACCGTCCGGACGAGGAGACGCCCGACGTCGGCATCGTGATGGGCAGTGACTCGGATCTCGAGACGATGATGACCGGCGGGAAGCGTCGGGGGGCCTACGACGCGTTCGTCGACGAACTCGACTTCGCCGAGCAGACCGACTTCGAGTCTCCGCCGGACGAACGCTTTACCTTCGAGACGTACGTCACTTCCGCCCACCGCACGCCCGACCTGATGACGGCGTACGCGGAGACGGCCGAAGAACGGGGACTCGAGGTCATCATCGCGGGAGCAGGTGGGAAGTCGGCCGATCTGCCGAACATGACGGCGTCGATCGCGTACCCGCTGCCGGTGATCGGCGTGCCGGTCCAGGAGAAGTCAGTCGACAGCGTCATCGGGATGCCGACCGGTGCACCGCTGGTCGCCGTCGACGCGGGCAAGTCGTTCAACGCCGCGCTGTCGGCAGCCCAGATTCTCGCCCGCCAGCACGACGACGTTCGTGAACGGCTCGTCGCCTATCACGAGGGGCTTCGAGGCGGCGTTGGCGACGTCTCGAGAGAACTGCACGACGCCGGAACGAAGCGCTTCTCGAACACTACCGAGTAACCGGTTCGGCCGGTCTGGCGTCGTGAGCGTCCCTTCCGGAGATCGGTTTCACCGGTAACATTCCCTTTTCCGAACGAACGGTGGCCGACCGATTCGGCAGACCTATCAGGAGCCTGACGTTGTTGGTGCCCAGGCGTCGAACTCGGCGGACGGAGTGCGTCGTCGATTTAATTCCCGTCGGCGATTCGACTGGAACGTCACTCGATCTGACGTTCAAGAGTAACAGAACGATACCGACGCGGTCGACCGTTCGATACCTGCTGGTCGTTTGGAGTGAACGTCTGGGAAATTTCGCTTCGACAGAAGCCACTGCTTGGCCCGTTTTGGCCGGAAAAACGAACAATCAACCCTTATGTGGGTGCGGTTTTAACGTCCGGACGTTACGGAGATGAACGACTGGATAGCTATTGGGGCGCTGGCGCTCGTGGGACTTCTGATACCGCTCGGTATGATGGCGGTATCGTATCTCCTGCGGCCGAGCGTTCCGGAAACGAGTAAACGTGCCACCTACGAGAGTGGCGAGGTCCCGACGGGCGGGACGCGCATCCGATTCAACATCCAGTACTACATGGTTGCGCTTCTGTTCCTCGTCTTCGATATCGAGACCGTCCTCCTGTTTCCGTGGGCGGTCGTGTATCTGGATGCCGTCGAATCCGATGCCGTCTCGCTGTTCGAGATCCTCGCGCCGATGGTCGCGTTCGTCGTCATCTTGCTCATTGGTCTCGCGTGGGCGTGGCGAAACGGCGCGGTAGAGTGGGCACAGACGACTCGTCAGGTGGACGCGGAAGGTAATCGATCATGAGTAGCGACGAACCACGACAGACGATCCACGGGAGCACCGCACCGTCGACGGATACCCGCGAGGCGCGGATGGGTGAAGGGGCCGACGACCGCTTCAACTCGAAGCTTCGGGAGGCGTTCGGCACGTCGCCGTTTATCCTCACGAAGTTCGACCAGTTCATGAACTGGGTTCGCGGCAACTCGATGTTCATGCTACAGTTCGGGATCGCCTGCTGTAGCATCGAGATGATCCACACCTACGCGATCAAACACGACGTCGACCGCTACGGCGCTGGCGTCCCCCGCGCCTCGCCGCGGCAGGCCGACGTCATGATCGTCCCCGGGACGATCGTCTCGAAGTTCGGGCCGCGCATGAAACGCGTCTACGACCAGATGCCCGAACCCAAGTTCGTCGTCGGGATGGGATCGTGTACGATCTCCGGCGGTCCGTTCCAGGAAGGGTACAACGTCGTGAAAGGTGCCGAGGAGATCATCCCGATCGACATCCACGTCCCGGGCTGTCCACCACGGCCCGAGGCGCTGATCTACGGCATCCTCAAACTCCAAGAGCGGATCCAGAACGGCGAGTCCTCTCCCGTCGTCGTCAAGCCCTACGAACTTGAGGAGTTTGGCGACCTTCCGGAGGACGAACTCGTCCAGAAACTCGCAAGCGAGATCGACGAAGACGACCTGGTCATGCGCTATAACTGGGCTGATTCGCCATGAGCACGGGAACGGAGTCGATGCCGGAGGACGCGACGGACAGGGTCGACGAACTGGCCGACCTGCTTGGCTCTCGCGCACTCACGCGCGAAGATCACGTTAACGCACCCGGATTCGTCGTCAACCCGGGAGACGTACAGGACGTCCTCTTCGATCTGCGCGAGAAAGCCGGCTACGACCACTGCTCGTGTGTCACCGCACAGCAATACGAGGACCGCTTCGAGACGATCTATCACTTGAAGAAGTACGCCGATCCGACCGACGAGGTGAGTATCGTCGTCCCGACGCCACTCGACGAGCCGGTCAGCCAGAGTGCCGAACCGGTCTACCGGACGGCGGACTGGCACGAGCGCGAAGCCTACGACCTCGTCGGCATTGAGTACGAGGACCATCCGGATCTCCGTCGAATCCTGCTTCCGGAGACCTGGCAGGGCCACCCGCTCTCCGCGAGCTATGACCAGGAGAAACCACAGGTCGTCACCCTCTCGGAACACGCGAACCCGCTCGAGCCGGACCACGAGGACCCCGAGTCGGATACGATGTTCCTGAACGTCGGGCCACACCACCCGGCGACCCACGGCGTCCTCCACGTCAAGACGGTTCTCGACGGCGAGACGATCGCCCACATCGAGCCGGACATCGGCTACCTCCACCGCTGTGAGGAGCAGATGTGCCAACAGGGGACCTACCGCCATCAGATCATGCCGTATCCCGACCGCTGGGACTACGTCTCCTCCGGCCTGTTGAACGAGTGGGCGTACGCCCGAGCGATCGAGGATCTCGCGGAGATCGAGGTTCCGGAGTACGCACAGATCATCAGGACGCTCGGCTCCGAACTGTGTCGAATCGCCTCGCACATGCTCGCACTCGGGACGTTCGCACTCGACGTCTACGGCGAGTTCACCGCGACGTTCATGTACACGTTCCGCGACCGCGAACTCGTCCAGGACATCTTAGAGGACCTGACGGGTCAGCGGATGATGTTCAACTACTTCCGCGTCGGCGGCGTCGCCTGGGACCTGCCCGAACCCCGCGAGGAGTTTTTCGAGCAGACGCGGGACTTCCTCGACGAACTGCCCGCGAAAGTCGCCGAGTACAACGACCTGATCACCACGAACGAGATCTTCCAGACGCGGTGTATCGACACCGGGGTCCTAGAGCCCGACGTCGCGAAGGACTACGGCTGTACGGGACCGGTCGCCCGCGGCTCCGGCGTCGACTACGACCTTCGGCGCGACGATCCCTACGGCTACTACGAGAACTTGGAGTGGGACGTCGTCACCCGCGACGGCTGTGACAACTACGCCCGGGTGCTCTGTCGGATGGAGGAAGTCGAGGAGTCGGCGAAGATCGTCGAACAGTGTCTCGACGTACTCGAGGGGTGGCCCGAGGACGACCGTGAGGTGCAGGCGAACGTGCCGCGAACGTTGAAACCGGATGCGGACGCGGAAGTCTACCGGGCGGTCGAGGCCGCGAAGGGCGAACTCGGCATCTACATCCGCTCGGACGGGACGGACAAGCCGGGACGGTTCAAGATTCGCAGCCCCTGCTTTTCGAACCTGCAAGCCCTAGAGGAGATGTCACAGGGAGAGTACATCCCTGACCTGATCGCATCGCTTGGCAGCCTGGACATCGTACTCGGAGAGGTGGATCGATGAGCGCGGTGACTCCCCTTCAAAACGGCGACACGGTGTTGTTGCCCGAGCGGATCGCCGACCTGACCGGGCTCGGCGAATTCGGTGTCGCCGGCGAGTTACTCGCGGCCTTTCTGGGCGCGTTCGTCATCGCTAACCTGATGATGGCGATGACCGGCGTTGCCGGCCCGTGGGCGAAACGAAAGATTACTGCCGCGTTCACCGACCGGATCGCGGTCAACCACCTCGGCCCGGCCGGTATCTTCATTATCGTCGCCGACGCGGTCCGACTCCTCTCGAAAGAGAACATTATCCCGGAGAACGCGGACCGCCCGGCGTACGATCTCGCGCCGATCGTCATCGCGGGCTCGGCGTTGCTCGGCTTTGCGGTAATTCCGATGGGAAGCGGTATCCACCTCGCGGATCCCGAAGTCGGACTCGTGTTCGTCTTCGCTGTCGCCGGTATCGCATCGATCGGACTGGTGATGGCCGGCTACGCGTCGGGCAACAAGTACTCGATGCTCGGCGGGTTGCGGGCGGTCGCACAGAACGTTGCCTACGAGATTCCGCTCGTGGTGACCGGGATGTCGGTCGTCCTCTTTGCCGGCTCGCTTCAGATGGGGACGATCGTCGAAGCGCAGGCACAACCGCTCGTCGACCTCGGCGTGGTCTCGATCCCGTCGTGGTACGCGCTGGTCAACCCGTTCGCGTTCGTCCTCTTCCTGATCGCGAACTTCGCCGAGGTCGGACGGAACCCGTTCGACATGCCCGAAGCACCTGCGGAGCTGATCGCTGGCTACCAGACTGAGTACTCCTCGGTCTACTTCGTGCTCGTCTACTTAGGCGAGTTCCTCCACATCTTCCTCGGCGGGGCGATCATCGCGACGATCTTCCTCGGCGGACCCGCTGGACCCGGTCCGGCCGAACTGGGCATCGTCTGGTTCCTACTGAAGATCTGGGCCGTCTTCTTGCTCACGCAGTGGCTCCGCTCGGCGATCCCGCGCGTACGTATCGACCAACTGATCGAAATCGGCTGGAAGGGCCTCCTGGTCCTCTCCTTTGCGAACCTTGCACTCACCGCGGCAATCGTGGGGGTGATCGCATGATCGGACTACTCAAATCCATGGCGACGACGATGAAACACGCACTGAGCGGCTCGACGTTCACCGTCGAGTACCCCGAGACCGCACCGGACGTCTCACCCCGGTTCCGAGGCGTCCACAAGTTCAGCCAGGAGCGCTGTATCTGGTGTCGTCAGTGTGAGAATGTCTGTCCGAACGACACGATCCAGATCGTGATGGACGACCAGCGAAACGGCGAACAGTACAACCTCCACATCGGACAGTGTATCTACTGTCGGCTCTGTGAGGAGGTCTGTCCCGTCGACGCCATCTTGCTCACGCAGAACTTCGAGTTCACCGCCGACACGAAACACGAGTTCGTCTACAACAAAGAACAGCTCAAGGCCGTCCCGTGGTACAAGGACATCGACCCGCTCGAGTCGCGCGAACCCGACCGGGGCGCGTGGATCGGCGAAGGTGAAGGGGAGGTCGACTACCAGTAACAATGATGGAAACGATCGCGTTCGCGCTGTTTGCGTTCCTGACGGTCGCCAGCGCGCTGGGCGTGGTCCTCCTGAAGGACCCCTGGCACTCGGCGCTGATGCTCGGCGTCGCACTACTCAGCGTCGCCGTCCACTACGTGATGCTGGCGGCGGAGTTCGTCGCCATGATGCAGATCCTCGTCTACGTCGGCGGGGTGCTCATCCTCATCACGTTCGCCGTGATGTTGACCCAGCGTGACGAACCCGAGACAGCCGCGGACTCCGACGAGGTGGTACAGCCATGACGAGACGACCGGAACTCAGGCTCGGCACCACGCTCGCCCCAGGCATCCTCGCGGTCGTCCTCTTCGGCATGATGGGACTGATCGCGTGGAACACACAGTTCGGCGGGATGGCCGGCTTTCCAGATGGGATCTCGATCACCTCCGAGATCGGTTACGCCATGTTCGACCTCGAGCCGCTGCAATCCGAGGAGGGCGCGATCGGCGAGACCGAAGCGTTTCTCGCGGCGTTCTTGCTGATCGCGATCACGCTCGACGCGGCGCTCGACGCCTCGCTCGTCCTCGCGAAACGCGAGGAAAGCGGTGAGTCCGTCACGGCACTCATCAGCCGGAGTGGGGATTCCACGAGCGCCGCCACCGGAGCCGCGGCCGCGGACGACCGATCGACTGCCACCGACGGCGGTCGTGACTCCGACGCGTCGACGGCGACCGCCGACTCGAGCGAGGGAGGTGAGTCCCGATGACGGTCGGGATCGAGTACTACGTGCTTCTCTCGATGCTGTTGTTCTGCATCGGGCTGTTCGGTATTCTGACGCGCCGAAACGCACTGATGTTCCTGATGTCCGTCGAGCTCATGGTGAACGCGGCGAACATCAATCTGATCGCCTTTGCGTTCTACCACGGCAATCTCACCGGGCAGGTGCTCGCGCTGTTCGTGATGGCACTTGCCGCCGCGGAGGTCGCGATCGGACTCGGGATCATCCTGGTGTTGTACCGCAACTTCCGTGACGTCGACGTCACGGTTCCGACGACGATGAGGTGGTAAGATGGAAGGTGTATTCGACTTCGCGCCGGCGATCGCGGTGTTCCCGCTCGTGGCGTTCGTCATCGCGCTCGCCTTCGGCAAACATCTGCCGAAGAAGGGGGCGATACCGGGTATCCTCGCGACGGGGGGCTCGTTGCTCCTCTCTGCGTTGATGCTCGTGGCCGTCTCGAGTGGCGAAGTGTATCACGAAACGTTGTACGAGTGGGCGGCTGGCGACGCGACGAGTGCAACCGGTGTCGAGGGGATCGCGTTCACGTTCGGGATCCTGATCGATCCGCTCGCTGCGTTGATGCTGGTTATCGTCTCGCTCGTCGCGTTCCTCGTCCACGTCTTCAGCCTCGGCTACATGAACGCCGAGGGAGAGACCGGGCTGCCCCGATATTACGCCGGTCTCGGCCTCTTTACGTTCAGCATGCTCGCGTTCGTCTACGCGGACAATCTGCTGATGGCCTTTATGTTCTTCGAACTCGTGGGGCTGTGTTCGTTCCTGCTGATCGGCTTCTGGTTCCGCACGAAATCTGCCCCCTCGGCGGCGAAGAAGGCGTTCCTGGTCACCCGATTCGGGGACTACTTCTTCCTGATCGGGGTCGTCGCCATCGCGGCGACGTTCGGTACGCTCCAGTTCGCCGGCGACGAGTCGTTCGTCGCGGCCGCACAGACGGCCATCGACGACGGTGGGACGCTGTTCGGCTTCGACGCACAGACGTGGGTGACGATCACGGGACTGCTGGTGCTGGGCGGCGTGCTCGGCAAGTCCGCACAGTTCCCGCTTCACACCTGGCTCCCCGACGCGATGGAGGGCCCGACGACCGTCTCCGCGCTCATCCACGCGGCGACGATGGTCGCCGCGGGCGTCTACCTCGTCGCCCGGATGTTCGGTTACTACGCGCTCTCCCCGACGACGCTCGCGATCATCGCGTTCGTCGGCGGTTTCACCGCGCTCTTTGCCGCGACGATGGGCGTCGTCAAAGACGACATCAAGCAGGTGCTGGCGTACTCGACGATCAGCCAGTACGGCTACATGATGCTCGGACTCGGCGTCGGCGGCTACGTCGCCGGAGTCTTCCACCTCATGAACCACGCCTTCTTCAAGGCCCTGCTGTTCCTCGGTGCCGGCTCCGTCATCGTCCTCATGCACCACGAACAGGACATGTGGAAGATGGGCGGCTTGAAGGACAAAGCGCCCGTTACCTACTACACGTTCCTCGCCGGCGCGCTCGCACTCGCGGGAATCATCCCGTTCTCGGGCTTTTGGTCCAAAGACGAGATCCTCTACGACGCGTTCATCGTGGGCCTGGAGGAGCCGGTGATCATGGCCGCCTACGCGATGGGGCTCGCGGCCGTCTTCTTCACCGGCTTCTACACGTTCCGGATGGTCTTCCTGACGTTCCACGGCGAGCCACGGTCCGAAGCGGCCGAAGACCCACACCCGGTCGGCTGGTCGATCAAGGCGCCGCTGATCGTCCTCGGCGTCCTCGCGGTCGTCGCAGGAGCGGCTAACCTCGCGCCGGTGTACAAACTCACCGGCCTCGAGTTGACGTTCCTCGAGTCCTGGCTCGACGGCGAGTACGGCGCAATCGAGGGACTGACGTACGGCGCCTACGGCGAGTTACTCGCCTACGAGACCGGCGTCGTCGGCACGGAACAGCTGACAGTCATGATTGCCGCCGGGCTCTCGCTGTTGCTCGCGTTCTCCGGTGCCGGAGTCGCCTGGAAACTGTACAACGTCCCGGAGCCGGTCGTCTACCGCGACCGACTCGGCCGCGTGGGCGACGTCATCGAGGCCAACTACTACCAGGACGAGTACCAGGTCTGGCTCGCCGAAGGCGTGACGCTTCCGCTGGCTCGAGCGGCCGACCGGTTCGACCAGACGGCGATCGACGGCGCTGTCGACGGCGTTTCGACTGCGAGTCTGTTCGGCAGTGATCGGCTGAAACGAATCCAGACGGGTATCGTGACGAACTACGCGGCACTCCTCGTGACCGGCTTCATCGTCCTCTTACTCGTCCTCGGCTACGCTGGAGGGTGGTTCCTATGATGATCGAGATACTGATCGGGGTCGCACTGATCGGCGCGTTCGCGACGTTCCTCGCGCCGAATCGCATCGCTGGCAAGCTGGCGTTCGCGATCAGTCTGATTCCCGCGGGGCTGTCGATATGGATGTTCTCGGCGTTCGACGGCAGCGGAAACGCCTTGCTCGGCGGTGATCTCGCCTTCGAATCACAGGCGGCGTGGATCACGCTCGGCGCATACGACATCACGTGGTTCGTCGGTCTCGACGGGAGCAGCCTGCCGTTGGTCGTGTTGACGACGATCCTCGTCACGCTGGCGATCGTTAGCTCGTGGACGCCGATCGACGACCGCGAGTCACAGTTCTACGGGCTCGTGTTGTTCATCGAGGCGAACCTGATCGGCGTCTTCGCGGCGCTGGATTTCTTCCTCTGGTTCGTCTTCTGGGAGGCCGTGTTGATCCCGATGTACCTGCTGATCGGGATCTGGGGCGGCCCGCGCCGGAAGTACGCCGCGATCAAGTTCTTCGTCTACACGAACGTGGCGTCGCTTCTGATGTTCGGTGCGTTCATCGCGCTCGTCTTCGGTCTCGGTGACTCCGTGACGAGTTTCGCCTTACCCGAGATCACGGCCGCCATGGCGGCGGGCGAACTCGGGAGTTTCTACGGTCTCGGCCCGACGACGCTCGCCTCGGCCGTCTTCGTCGCGATGTTCGTCGGATTCGCGGTCAAGGTACCGATAGTGCCGTTCCACACGTGGCTTCCCGACGCTCACGTCGAGGCGCCGACGCCGGCCTCGGTGTTGCTGGCCGGCGTCCTCCTGAAGATGGGGACGTACGCCTTACTCCGGTTCAACTTCACGATGTTCCCGACGGAGATTATCGAACCGTTCGTGCTTCCGATCGCGGCCATCGCCGTGATCAGCGTCATCTACGGCGCGATGCTCGCACTCGCACAGACGGACCTAAAGCGGATCGTCGCCTACTCGTCGGTCTCCTCGATGGGGTACGTCATCCTCGGACTGATCGCGTTCACCCAGTTCGGGATCGGCGGCGCAACCTTCCAGATGGTTAGCCACGGACTCATATCCGGGCTGATGTTCATGGCCGTCGGCGTCATCTACAACGCCACCCACACCCGGATGGTCACCGACATGTCCGGGATGGCCGACCGAATGCCCGTCGCCGTCGGCATCCTGATCGCCGGCGCGTTCGGCTACATGGGGCTGCCGCTGATGAGCGGCTTCGCCGCGGAGTTCTACATCTTCTTCGGCGCGTTCGAATCGACGTTCCTCGAGTACGCGCCGATATTCACGGCACTGGCGATGTTCGGCATCGTCGTCGTCGCCGGCTACCTGCTGTTTGCGATGCAACGAGCCGTCTTCGGACCGTACAACTTAGAAACTGACTACGAGGTGGGTCGAGCGCCGCTTCACGACGTCGCGCCGATGTTCGTGTTGCTCGGGCTGATCATCGCCCTGGGCGTGGCCCCCGAACTGATATTCGAGATGATAACCGACGCAGTCGATCCGATCCTCGACGGAGGTGAGCTGTAATGGCGGTCGTCGAACTCCCCGAGTGGGCCGCGCTCGCACCGGTGTTGATCCTCGCCGGGACGGCCCTGGCGCTGTTCGTCTTCGACAGCATCAACCCGCGATCGACCAACCGGACGGTACTCGCCGGCACCGCAGCCATCGGCTCGTTGGTCGCCCTCGGCGTCGCCGTCTGGTTCACCGTCGCCGGCGTCGGTGCGTCCGGTCTCGAGGGCTTCGGCGCCATCGAGCTGTTCGACGGCCAGCTCGTCGTCGATCAGATGGCGCTTTACTTCATGATCATCGTCGCCGTCGTGACGGCGCTCGTCTCGGTCGCGAGCTACGACTACATGGAGGGCCACACCTACCAGGCCGAGTACTACTCGCTGGTTATGCTTGCGGCGACCGGAATGGCGACGATGGCCGCGGCCAACAGCCTCGTCACCATTCTCATCGCCCTCGAGTTAGCGAGCCTGCCGTCGTACGCGCTCGTCGCAATCTTGAAGGACAATCGCGGAAGCATCGAGGCAGGGCTGAAGTACTTCCTGATCGGCGCGCTGTCGTCGGCCATCTTCGTCTACGGCATCTCGCTGGTCTACGGTGCGACCGGCTACCTGCAACTCGACGCGATCGCGACCCAACTCGAGACGGGTGCCGCCGACGGCGAGTTCGCCTACGGCGGGCTGCTCGGACTCGGGATCCTCATGCTGATCGGCGGCTTCGCGTTCAAGACCGCCAGCGTCCCGTTTCACTTCTGGGCGCCCGAGGCCTACGAGGGCGCGCCCGCGCCGATCGCGGCGTTTCTCTCCTCGGCCTCGAAGGCCGCCGGCTTCGTCATCGCGTTTCGCGTGTTCACGACGGCGTTCCCACTCGATGCGACCTCGGCGTTGATCGGCGTCGACTGGACGCTCGCGTTCGTCATCCTGGCGATCGTCACGATGACGGTCGGTAACTTCGCCGCGGCGACCCAGCAAAACGTCAAGCGGATGCTCGCGTACTCCTCGATCGGCCACGCCGGCTACGCGCTGATCGGCCTCGCCGGACTCGGCGCGGGAAGCGAGCTCGTGATGGGTGCGGCGATGATGCACCTGCTGGTCTATGGCTTCATGAACACCGGCGCGTTCCTCTTCGTCGCGCTCGCAGAACACTGGGGCGTCGGACGGACCTTCGAGGATTACAACGGCCTGGGTCAGCGAGCACCGGTCGCTTGTTTCGCGCTCGTCATCTTCATGTTCAGTCTGGCGGGCATCCCGCCACTCGGTGGCTTCTGGAGCAAGTACTTCCTATTTACCGGCGCGATCGAGGCCGGCTTGCTGGTGGTCGCGGCCGCGCTGATCGTCAACAGCGCGCTCTCGCTGTACTACTACTCGCGCCTGGTGAAGGCGGTCTGGTTCGAGGAGCCACCCGCCGCCCGCGACTCGCTCGGACAGCCGACGGGGCTGTACGCGGCGATCGTCTTCGCCGCCGTGATGACGGTCGTCTTGCTCCCCGGCTTCGGACCGGTCGTCGAGACCGCCCTCGACGCGGCGGCGGCCATGATCGCTTGATCTGCGCGCAGACCCGGTACTTTTTACCCGGCGGCGTTCCAACCCGCGACAGATGGTTTTCCGGCTCGTGCTCGGCTGTGGGACCGTTGGCCGCCACGTCGTCGAACAGCTCGCCGAGCGCGACAGCGCTGGACGGTTGCTGGTCGTGACGGACGACGAGAGCGTCGTCGGTGCGCTTCGAGACGAGAGCGTTCCAGCACGACACGCCGATCCAACCGATCCGACAGTTCTCGAGAACATCGAGCAGCCGGACGTGATCTTCGTCGGCGGCGATCGAACCGACGTCAACCGCGCGACGCTCGAGGCAGCCAGTGATCGATTCCCTGCGGCCTCGATCGTCGCACACATCGGCGGGAACCCGACCACGGCCGACCGACGGAGCTTCGACGACCTCGCAGACCACGTCGTCGATCCGAACGACGCCCTCGTCGACGGCGTCTTAGACGAGGTCGCCCGACCGACGACCGAGGCCGCGATCGAGTTACGTTCCCACCTCGAGTCGATCGACGGCCGTCTGGGCGTCGTCATGCACGACAATCCAGATCCGGACGCGATCGCGAGCGCCGTTGCACTCGTCGATCTCGCCGAATCCGTCGGTATCGAGGCTGAAGCCTGTTACTTCGGGGAGATCTCCCACCAGGAGAACCGGGCGATGATCAACTTGCTCTCGCTCGACCTTCGAAACCTCGTCGCCGGTGACTCCCTCGAACGGTACGACGCGTTCGCGCTGGTCGATCACTCCCGACCAGGGGTAAACGACCAGTTGCCGGAGACGCTGCCGATCGAGATCGTCATCGACCACCACCCACCGCGCGCCCCGGTTTCAGCCGCGTTCGTCGACCTGCGCGAACACGCCGGCGCGACGAGTACCGTGCTGACGGAGTACATCGATCAGTTCGGCGTCGGATTCGACCCGACGACGGCGACCGCGTTACTCTATGGGATCCGCGTCGATACGAACGACTTCACACGCGAAGTCTCTCCGGCGGACTTTCGTGCGGCATCGATCCTCTGGCCCCACGTCGACACCTCCGTCCTTGAGCGGGTCGAACAGCCAACGATCGAGGGCGACACGCTCGAGACGATCGCTCGAGCGATCAAGAACCGAACACAGGACGGATCGATCGTCGTGGCGAGCGCCGGCCGGATCACGAACCGGGACGCCTTACCGCAGGCGGCGGATCAGTTACTCGCGATGAACGGCGTCGACACGACGCTCGTGTTCGGGTTCAGAGACGAGATGGCGTTTCTCTCCGCGCGCTCGAGAGCCAGCGAGATCGACCTCGGCGAGACGCTCCGGGATGCCTTCGACAGGATCGGCAGCGCGGGCGGACACGCCGACATGGCGGGTGCCCAACTCGAGATCGGCATTCTCGGCGACGTCGACGACGCCGACGAGGTCGAGTCGATCGTCAGCGTCGTCGAGGAGGTCATCACGAACCGGTTTTTCGAGGCGATCGAGACGCGTCCCGGCGTCCCCGTCGGTGCCTACACGCAGACGAGCGAGTGGCTGTTCACTCGAACCGGCGATCCCGAAGACGGCGAGTCAGCGTAGTCGACGTCGACACCGATCGTCCCCGCAACTCGGTGACAGCGCTTTTGCGCACGGACCGCTTACGATCCACGTATGGACGTCGTGTCGGAAAGGAGAAAACCCCAGGTCGAAGAGTACATGACCCAGGACGTGGTGACGGTTTCGCCCGACACCACCGTCGGGACGGTCGCAACGCAGATCGCAGAGAGCGAGAAACACAGCGGCTTCCCCGTCTGTGAGCGCCGTCGCGTCGAGGGGTTCGTCAGCGCCCGCGACCTGTTGCTGGCAGACGACGACGAACCGATCTTCAAAGTGATGACGACCGACCTCCTGGTCGCCCATCCCGAAATGAAGGTCACCGACGCGGCTCGCGTCATCCTCCGGTCGGGCATCCAGAAGCTACCCGTCGTCGACGACGCCGGGAACCTCGTCGGGATCATCTCGAACGCCGATGTGATCCGGAGCCAGATCGAACGCGCAACCCCAGAAAAAGTCGGTAAACTCACTCGAACACTCGAGCAGATCCACGGTGTCGACCTCGAAGAAGATCGGCGAACGGTCGCGCTTGCCGAGCTCACACCGACGCAGGGCCGGGTGTACGCCGACGAACTCGAGGGGCGGCGCTACGAACTCGAGCGTGGACTGGCCGAACCGCTGGTGGTGATCGACAACGACGGCACGCTGTTGCTCGCGGACGGCCACCACCGCGTGCTCGCAGCGGACCAACTGGGCATCGACGAGATGGACGCCTACGTGATCGTCATCGATTACGAGATCGAACTCGGCATGGCCGAAACGGCAGAGAAGGAGGGACTCGAGGGTATACAGGATATCGATATCGTCGACTACGCCCGACACCCGCTGGTGCAGACGACGAAACGCCTCCAGTCGGACGGCTGAGCCCGAAATCGACTGTCGCCAGCAACCGTTCGTGTGCGTACGGGATCTCGGGGGCCGATCCGTGACGTCGCCACGGAGGTCGAGCCTACTCGTGGCGGTTCGCCTCCTCGAGGAAGACGAGTGCGCCGCCGAGCAACGCGACGTTCTTACAGAAGTTGATCTTGTTGGCCTGTCGCTTCTCGCCTTCCATCGTCCAGAAATCGTGGATTCCAGGCGTCGTCCCGAGGAAGAAGACGATGAGCGCGCCGGCGGACGCTCGCGGGAACTTCCAGCACAGGACGCCGAGGTTGGCGACGAAGAGCATCCCGGTGACAAAGGGGACGAGCACGTCCGCCATCGGGACGCCCTTCTCTTCGGCGACCGCGACTCGTTTGTCGTTGTTCTGGAAGCCATCGATGGCCATGTACATGAGGATCCCGCTGTACAGCGTGCGGCCGAGACGTGACGGGGGCTGACGTTCGCTTCCGGCCCCACTCTCGCTCGAGGACGCCGATGCCGACGATGATCGCGATCGTGTCTTCGTCATCGATCAGACCACCTCGAGGCGGCTGACGTTTGCGGGGAGATGGCCGACAGTTTCGTACTCGCCGTCGTCGGTGCGGCGCATGATTCGTCCCTCGACGTCGTCGCGCTGGTCGGGGACGTCGAACAGCCCCGAGCCACAGACGACGTCGCCGTCGTGGACGACCCACGCCTCGACGATCTCGTGTGGCTCGCCCGGGAACGGGACCCGTTCGAAGTCGCGACCGAAGTTCGTCGATTCGAACAGCGCCACGTCGTGGTCGTCGTTGACCCACGCCGGCGGCGCCTCCTCGCCGCCACAGAAAAAGAGCGTCCCGTCGTGAACGAACGCACACCGGATGTAGGAAAAGTCGTTGCCCCGATCGAGCCGGGTCCACGACTCGCCGGCGTCGGTCGTCCGGTACAGCCCGCCCTCGCCGACTGCGTGGCCGAGACCGAGATTCTCGAGATCCAGATCCAGGTAGCCGGTCGACGCCAGCCAGACATCTTCCGAAATGGGGAGCACCTGATGGACGTCGTCGACGATCGTGTCGCGCCGGTCGATCCACGTCTGCCCGCCGTCCCTGCTCAGGTGGATCCCACCGGCCTCGACGCCGGCGATCAACTGGTCCGGTCGCCCCGGCACGGTCTCGAGCGCCCGCAAGCGCGCGTAGTGGGGGTCGATCGGTGACTCCCAGTGGCCTCTCGAGGGCAGTTCGCGAAACCCCTTCAGTTCGGCCCACGTCTCCCCGTCGTCGGTCGAGCGGAACAGATAGGGGTCGTTCGTGCCGGCGTAGAGCGCGCCCTCGGCGGTTGCCAGAATCGACCAGACCTCGCTCTCGCCGGCGTGCCAGAAGCGATCGCCGAGCGGTACCCCCAGATCCTCCCACGACTGACCTCCGTCTCTAGAGCGGTACGCGCCGGTCGAAGAGGCGACGAACGCGCCCTCGGTGTGGTCCCACGACTCGACGGCAGTTACCACGCCGCAGTCGAGTACCTGTTCGGCCTCGTCGCGGTCGAACGGCACCTCCCCGACCCGATACAGTCCGTCGTCTGTACCGATCAACAGTGACATACTACGTGTGAGCCCTGCTCACATAATAAAGTTTTACCAAGCTGTAAAACGCTACGTTAGACCGAGTCGAACGGGACGATCGCGGCGGACCGTCCGCGAGCGGCGATATCCCGGTCTTCACATCAGCGATGACGCCGACGCACCCACACAAGCCATGACTTCGACACAGCCGACCCGACGCCCGACGGACGCAGCGCATCTCGAGGACGAACCCGACCTCCCGAGAGAACTCCTGAACCTGCCGTGGATCGACTGCCACAACCACGCCCACACCCTCTCGTGGGACGACCGCGAGCGCTACGCCCTCTCGGGCTGTCGATCGATGGTGATGGTCGCCTCGGGTTACCACTGGACGCCGTACAAACCCGTCCGTGCCGCGGACATCCGCTATCTCTGGGGCGACGCGATCAACCGCCGCGCAGCGATCGAGCGCAACCACTTCTTCGAGGCCAAACTCGGCCTTGGCGCCCACACCGGCGTCCGAATCGAGAACCCCGACGAACTGCTCGAGGCGATGGACGACTACTGCCAACTCGAGGAAGTCGTCGCGGTCGGCGAAACCGGCGTCACGCCCGCCCAGCACGTCGAACGCTGGGGCGTCGACCACCAGCAGGCCGTCGTCGAGGCCCAGCTGGAACTCGCGGCACGCCACGACCTCCCGGCCATC
Organism: Natrialba swarupiae; assembly: GCF_008245225.1. Taxonomy (GTDB): domain Archaea; phylum Halobacteriota; class Halobacteria; order Halobacteriales; family Natrialbaceae; genus Natrarchaeobius; species Natrarchaeobius swarupiae. The sequence goes on along the minus strand of NZ_VTAW01000024.1, from coordinate 7,232 downwards.
CTGCACACGCCGAACCAGTCGAGCGACTCGAGTCGCTCCTACCGGCCTGAACTCGGGACGCCGGGCTACGAGAAGAACACCACCCTCGGTCAGGAGCCGGTGCTGGAGGGCGAGAATCCCGCCCTCGAGGCGGTGAAACTGGACCTCGAGGCGGCGCATTCGGCGGGACTCGACGAGGAGCGGGTCGTCGCCTCCCACGCCGACGGCAACAACACCGAGTACCTGATGGTAGAAACCGACTGCTACCTGAGCTATACGATCGGCCACTCGTGGCTGATCGGCGTCGACGCCGCCGACGTCGCGGACGCGATCGACGCCTACGGCCCGGAGCGGATCATGGTCGATACCGACTGCGCCAACGTCCTCAGAACGGACCCATACGCGCTGAAACGGGCGATCTTCGAGCTGTACCGGTACGGAATCGATGTCGACGCGATTCGACAGGTCGTCTACGAGAACCCGCGCGAGGTCTTCGGACTTGCCGACGGCGGTTCGGCGTAACCAGACGAACCACGAACAGGCAGACGACGGACCGTTCTGTCCGCTCGCCAGTTCGCTGCTACTCGAACGCGCAGTCGTTCGTCAACGTCCCGAGTTCCTCGATACCGACCGTCACGCTGTCGCCGTCCTCGAGCAGCGTCGGCGGCTCGCGGTAGACACCGACGCCGGGTGGCGTCCCGGTGAAGAGCAGATCGCCGGGGCGCAGCGTAAACGCCTGACTACAGAACGAGACGAGTTCGTCGATCCCGAAGATCAGGTTCGACGTCGTCGACTCCTGGAGGCGCTCGCCGTTTACTTCCGTCCAGATCTCGAGGTCGTGCGGGTCGGAGACCTCCTCGGGCGTGACGAGTTCCGGGCCGATCGGTGCGAAGGTGTCGAGGCTCTTGCCCCGAACCCACTGGCCGTCGCCGTGCTGGAGGTCACGCGCCGAGACGTCGTTGCCGACGAGGAAACCGGCGACGTGGTCCATCGCCTCGTCCTCGCTGACTCGCCGTGCCTCCTCGCCGATCACGACGACCAGTTCCGCCTCGTAGTCGACCTTCTCAGTGTAGTCTGGGTCCCACGAGATCGTCTCGCCGGGGCCGGTCACCGCTGTCGGGAACTTCGAGAAGAGGACGGGTTCGTCGGGAATCGGATTGTCTCCTTCCTCCGCGTGGTCCCGATAGTTGAGGCCGACGCAGACGATCTTCTCCGGCTCCGTGATCGGCGCGAGCGCCGTCACTTCGTCGCGGTCGTAGACGCCGACCCCAGTCGCTGCGGCGTACTCGAGGGCGAGTTCGGCCTTTCGTTCCCACTCCCACGTCTCGAGGAGGGCGACACTGCGCTCGGGAAGGGCAACGTCGATCGCTGCTCCCGCTTCCGAGAGGTTGACGACCGTTTCGTCGTCGGCCGCGACGCCACACCACGGTTCGTCCGTCGTCCCCGTTTGGGTCTGATACTGTCCGAGTCGCATGGTTAGCGGTCGATACCGGCTTCGTCGATCAGTCGGCAACCGGACTCGACGAACCGATCGAACTCCTCGTGGACGAGAGGGTTCTGGAGTTCGCCGTCGCGTTTGACCGGTTCGCCATCTACGAGCACGGTGTCGATGTGGGACGGATCGGACTGGAAGACGACGGTCTGAATCGGTGAGTGACACGGTGCCGTCATGAAGTCGTCGGCACGCACCATGACGATGTCCGCGCGCTTGCCGGGCGTGAGCGTCCCGATCTCGTCTTCCAGACCGAGCGCCTTCGCGCCTTCGATGGTCGCCATCTCGAGGGTGTCCCTGGCCGTCGTCTGGACGCCGGTGACTTCCTCGTCGCTCTCGAGGATCGCCTGATTCTCGAACATCCGCTGGACCTGCAGCCCGACCCGCATCTGGGTACCCATGTCCCCGCTGATGTTCGAACAGACGTCGACGCCCCAGGCCGGTCGACCGCCGGCTTCCAGGACCTTCCCCGTCACGGGAATGCCGTGGCCCATCTGCATCTCGACCTCCGGCGTCGCCGAGAAGGAGACGCCCTGCTCGACGGCGTGGTCGATGTCCTCCTGGGCGAAGTGGTTCCCGTGGGCGACGTTGACGTCCGGGCCGAGCATGTCGTGGAGACAGCCAAAGCCCTGGTAGTCCTCGCCATAGACCGAGGACGGCCACACCGTCGCCCCCATGTGGACGGTTGCGAGCGCCCCCACGTCTCGTGCTAGTTCCAGATCGCTGCGGGCGGTTTCGTCGGTACAGAAATCCGGCCCTCGGAGCCCGAGTGCGAGGCTGAGCAGGTCGTCGTCGCGGATCTGTTCGGTGTAGAGGTCGCGGATCTTCGCTTCGGGGAGGCCGACGTCGCTGTCGAACCACCACTTCGCCGCGTCGTCACCCGGCGGCCCGTAGGTATAGACTGCGCGCAGTCCAGCATCCTGCAACGCGTCGACGGCCCGTTCGCCGTGCTCGAGCGTGTTGGGGTACGACCAGTCCAGTGCCGTCGTCGTCCCCGTATAGAGCTTCTCGAAGGCCCCGAAGAGGCCGCCGAGATACATGTCTTCGGGCTGGTAGAGCCCGGTGATGTTGCCGAGCATGTGCTCGAAGTATTCGCCCATGAGCGACCAGTCACCGGCGATGCCCCGTACCTGGGTCTGTGCGAGGTGGATGTGTGAGTCGACGAATCCAGGGAGGACGATGTGGTTCTCCGCGTCGATGACCTCCGCGTTAGACGTCGAGAGCCCGTGGCCGATCTCGACGATTTCGCCGTCCTCGATGAGGATGTCCGCCTCGTCGTGTTGTCCGACGTCCGGATCGAGGGAGACGACCGTTCCGTTCCGTATGATTGTTCGTGTCATGCTCAGTTAAAGGATCTGACCAAGAGGGTAAAAGTTTACCGCTCGGTAAAAGACTGGTTCGCCGATCGGAACAGTCGTATTATGTACCTCTCGCCCCGAGTGATCGTATGAGCGACTCCAGCGAGACGGTCTCCGCGAAAGACACCGAGGAGGTGATCATGGAAGCGACGTTTCGTGCGTTGAGCAAGCACGGCTACACCGACCTCCGGATGCGCGACATCGGCGAAGAGATGGACCTCACCCGACAGGTCATCCACTACCACTTCGACGGGAAGTACGATCTGATGTCGTCGTTTCTCGAGTACGTCATCGAACAGTACGAAGGGAGCGTTCAGGTCGACGAAGAGACCGATCCACGGTCCGAACTCGACGCCCGGATCGACCAGTGTCTGTTCGGACCGGAGTTCGAGGAGTTCACCCACTGGGATCGGATGAAAGTGTATCACGAACTGTACACGTACGCCCAGAACGACGGCGAACACAGAGAGATTTTCGACGACCACTACGAACGTATCCGCGGAAGCATCGTCGAGGTCGTCGAAGACGGAATCGAGCAGGGCCAGTTCCGATCGGTCGACGCCGAACGAATGGGACAGTTGATCACCGACGTCATCCACGCTGCCCGCGGACGGCGGATCTCACTCGGTCACGAAGACGCCCCCGAGGAAACCCGCCGAGCTATCGACGAGTTCATCCTCGATTCATTGCACTCCTGACACCCCTTCTGTCCGTCTTCCGGAGAGTGCCAGACGGCGATCCAAGTAAGGAATCGAGACAGCAGTGCGTATCATACGGACTGCGACGTGGCCCGGCCGATCGCACACCGGCGGGCGATCGACCGGTAATCAGTCATCGCAGACCGTATCTACACGTCGCGGTCGACGACGAACCGAGTAAACTCGCGAAGCGATTCCGACGTCTCCTCGTCGAAGTCGAGCCCGTCGATCTCCGCGCGAGCCTGTGCCGCGAGTTCCAGTGCGCGTTCGCGAGCGTCGTCGATACTTCCGGCCTCCTCGATGATCGAGAGCGCCTCGAGTACCTCCTCGTCCGTGTTAGTGTCGGCCTCGAGGATCTCCTGCAGTCGGTCGGCCTGCTCGGGTGGACTCCCCTCGATAGCATCGATCACGAGCAACGTCTTTTTTCCCTCGCGGACATCGTTGCCGAACTCCTTGCCGAACTCGCCGGCCCGTCCGAGCGAGTTCTCGACGTCTAAGATGTCGTCGCCGATCTGGAACGCGACGGACGTCAGCTCGGCATAGCTGGCAACGGCTTCCTCGACCTCCAGGGGCTGGTCGGTGATGATCGCCGCGAGCCGGGCGACGATGCGGCCGAGACAGCCGGTCTTGCACGCACACATCTCGAGGTACTGTTCGGGCGTGATCCGCACTTCACGTTCGTTGTGCCAGCAGATGTCCATCCCCTGGCCGAGGTGGGTGCGGTTGAGTTCGTACATCAGCATCTCGTAGGCAGCGAGCCGTCTGTCGGCCGGGAGATCCGCCGGATTCTCGGTCAGGATCTTGAGCGGTAGGAAGTACATCGCGTTGCCGGCGTTCAACGCGACGTCCTCTCCGTAGATGTGATGTAACGCCGGTTCTCCCCGGCGCATCGATGCCTCGTCTTCGACGTCGTCGACGATGATCGTCCCGTTGTGGAGGATCTCCGGAATACACGCGTACGGCAAATACTCGGACGGATCGTGTCCGAACCCGTCAACGAAAACGAGAAAGAGCACTGCACGCCAGCGTTTGCCGCCCCGATTGAGCAGATCCCAGAGGGGATCCGACAGCGCCCGCTGGATCCCCTCGGGATCGTACTCGTAGGTCGGCTCGCCGAAAAACGACTCGAGGTATTCGGCGTCGATCTCCCGTGGGACGAGGTCGTCGATCGCCTCGTCTACGGCCGGCCGCCACTCGGCAAGCGTCTCCCGCATACCCGTCTCGAGAGTGACCGGGGTAAAAAAGATTCAGTTATTCGTGTACCAGACCGATTGGACGAATTACAGGTCGAGAGGTTGTTGCACGATCGATGAAAAGAGAAGTCGACGACGCGCAAGCGACGCCAGTTCGTTCGGGGTTTCCGTACTCGAGTCGACGGCCGCCGTCGTCGAAGACGATTCGTCACTCGAGGCGGTCGCGGTGTTCGCTTGCGATCTCGCGGGCTCGCTCGAGGGTGTGTGTCTCCGTCCAGCGAACCTGGTCGCCGTCGCCGTAAGCCAGGGCCGTCTTGAGTTCGTCGCGGAGGACGCCGCTCTCGACGGCGAGTACGGTCCCCGACGAATCCCCCAGTTCGTAGACGCCGGGGCGGTCGGGTGCGCTCGAGACCGTCGATCGATCGAGGTCGCGCCAGGGTTTTTGGAGTGGCATTGGTCAGGCGTCGTGGTCCTCGTCGACCAGTTCGTAAGCGTGTTCGCTCATCTCGTCCTCGGCGAAGACGAACACCCGGCCATCGACGGCCGAGAGGTCCGCCTCGACGCGGATCGAGTACGCCTCCGTAGACACCGTCACGCCCGGAAAGAGGACCTCCTCGTCGTCTCCCTCGAGCATCACCCGCCCGACCCCGGTCGTCTCGAGGATGCCGTCGTGGGTGTCGCGGTCGTTGACGTAGGTCATGACGCCCTCGACGCCGTCGGGATCGGTGACGAGGACGTGGACATCCTTGCCGGGGGGCGTTTTGATCCACCCCGTGACGGGTTCGGGCGGACCATGGTAGAAGACTTCCCGCCCGTCGAGATACTGGACGACGACGCCGCCCTCGACGAAGTCGACGCCGATCGTACTGGGTGCGACGTTGTTCCGTGTGCTCATCGCCCCGATGTTCGATCGGACGGGGGAAAAGCGGTGTGTTCTCGCGGCTTCGTCCGCTCGTCGGCGAAACCGATCGCTATCCGGGAGGGGACACGATCTGTCGAGACCGTCAGCCGTAAATACGCCCTCTGTGAGTGATTTCGTATGGACGGCCGCGCCGTCGCACCCGCAGCCGGAACGGTTCTCAACGCACTCGCCACCGGAACCGGATCCGCGTTCGCGATCGACCTCGAGACGACAGCCACGGTCGAACTCACCGACGACGGCGAGGTCGTCGGCGACGTCGACGAACAGCCCGACGCGGATACGACACTCATCGAGCGCTGCGTCGAGGTGACAGTCGACGAGTACGCCGAGACCGCCGGGCTCGATCCGTCGACCGTCGGTGCCAGCGTCAGAACCGAAAGCGAGGTCCCGATGGCCGGCGGGCTGAAGAGTTCGAGCGCCGCAGCAAACGCGACGGTGCTCGCGACTCTCGACGCGCTCGCCGTCGCCGACGCCGTCGAGCGAATCGACGCCTGCCGTCTCGGTGTCCGCGCGGCCCGCGAGGCCGGCGTTACCGTGACCGGTGCGTTCGACGACGCCAGCGCGAGCATGCTCGGCGGCGTCACAGTCACCGACAACGAGACCGACGAGTTGCTCGCTCGCGACGAACTCGACTGGCACGCGCTCGTCTTCACACCGCCCGAACGGGCCTACAGCGCCGACGCCGACGTCTCCGCCTGCGAGCGAATCGCGCCGATGGCCGACCTCGTCGCCGAACTCGCCCTCGAGGGACGATACGGCGAGGCGATGACCGTCAACGGCTTCGCGTTCTGCGGGGCGCTTGGCTTTTCGACCGGGCCGATGATCGACGCCTTGCCCGACGTGACGGGCGTCTCGCTGTCCGGAACGGGGCCAAGCTACGTCGCAGTCGGCGACCGCGAAACGCTCGAGGCGGTGTCGGAGCGGTGGAACGAACGCGATGGAACGATGCGACTATTGCAAACGCGGACCGACGGAACACGAACGATATGACTCGAGAATCCACAGCCACGGGAGAGGAGACGAGGGGTCGAACCCCGGAGGAGATGAGCCTGGACGAACTCCGCGAAGAGATCGAGACGATCGACCGCGAGATCGTCGAACTGATCGCACAGCGAACGTACGTGGCGGACGCGATCGCCCAGGTCAAAGAGGAACAGGGCCTGCCGACAACGGACGAATCCCAAGAACAGCAGGTGATGGATCGCGCGGGCGACAATGCTGATCAGTTCGATGTCGACGCCAATCTCGTGAAAGCGATTTTCCGACTGCTGATCGAGTTGAACAAGGTTGAACAAAGGAATAGTAGATAGCGTTAAGCGGGGCCTCTGAGTGCGTGTACTGCCCGATCAACGAACAGAAATCTTCCGGTTGCTGTCCAGTTGGTTCAGTAGAGTGAGTACATTGGAACTGGCGGACACTACACGTGCTTATTGACCACTCGAATTCCTGACAATCAGCGCATCTGTTTGAAGAGTCGTGATGAATGCACAGCGCGAATCGGTCAGTGACGGATCTAGTACCTTCCCAAGCGTCGAGTGACTAGTTCTCGACCTCTTCGAGAGTCGGATAGAGGCGGTGGAGCTTCGTTCG
>NZ_VTAW01000023.1 GCF_008245225.1 Natrialba swarupiae | reverse complement strand
CATGTGACGGAACGACGGCGAACCAGTGAATGGATCGGCTGTATGCAAGCGATTGCCGACGACTACCCGGATGCGGAGCGGGTGTCGGGGTGCGCTCGTTCTCCCAAACCTCATCACAACCCACGTCTACGATCTCTCTGAGCAGGTTGGCGAGTTGCATGAACACTTTTCGCCACCACCTGCTCGTTCCTCAAACCCTCATCTAGACATTGCCCTGCAGACGACTTTCCACAGCTATGTCAATATTCCTCTCGAAAAGTCACCAACTGGAAGTTTACCGAGTCACTCCTCTGGGTCATTGACGCTCACAGTGACGCGATACGTTCCACCATGTGGATCAACAGAGAGCTGATATGAACCACTCTGCTCGGCGGTGTGGGACTCGTGCGTATTACCAGCGCTATCAAAGCGCGTGTCGATTACCTCCGTTCCATTCGGGTCACTGAGTGTCATTTCTCCTCGTCGATTGCCTTCCGATTCGGGGTCGACCCGGATCATTATATCTGCGCCAGCGTCCGCATCGAACGAAAGTGAACCTGGATTGTTGCGGAATTCTTTGGAAATCGCCTGATCTCCCGGCAGATCAATCATACCTTGATCGGCCAGAAATCCGACAACGACGATAATAATGCCCGAACCACCAACCACAACGATGGAGAGAAAACTCCGACGATCCACGCTTATGACCCCCCTGGTCGTCTCGATACCTGACACATAAACACCACGACGTACAAATCATATATATATGTTTCTACCGCTAGAGGTATCCTCCGTATGTTTCACGTCAGGTTCAAATCCTTTGTTGAATTCCACCTGAATGTGCCGTGTTGAATAGATGCTGAGTCACGATTACAGAAGATCACAGAGTGGTTCTATGTTCGAGATGGCGAACATGAGGATAATTTCACGGAACTGGCGATACCAGCCGAGCGCTCGCACGGTATCGCCGAGCTAGCGCTTCGTCGTCGAGTACGACGTTTCGGCCATCCAGCGCTGAGCGTAGCCTTTTGCCCGGATACCCGCGTTGTTCCCCTCCGTGAGTGGTCTCGGTCCCCGCTGTAAGATCAGTGGTTCGACACTGAGGGCATAGAACTCGTATGTGGTGTACCAGTGGTGGAAGGCGTTGTCAGCAGCGACGGAACGCAGGTCGTCCGTCGAACGCGGACGACCTGCGGTCCTGTCTTCGTATCGTATTTCCACCGGGCCGAGATATGGACGTCAAGAACTGCAAGAGACTCTATATCGGTCAGTGTCGCCACTTGCAACGTCTGCACGATATTCCCGGATCGCTGCCGGTAGTACGACGAAGCAGCGCGTCGGTCGAAGAACGTACTGTCGAGAACGACGTGCCCAGACTGAGGGTGTTGCTGCGCTGAAACGCGCAGTAACGCCCGCTATACCCACATTTTGAGCCGCTCGAACGGCTTGTAGATCGTGATGTAATCCGGCAACTCGTCTCGACCGAGACCAAGTACATCACGAACCTCAGACTGGTACTTCAGCCGGTTCGGCGTTTCACGGTAGCTATGGCCCTCTTAAATCCAAAAACAGTGAAAAACGACGTCTACCCAGCGGGCGAACCCGCCGTTGGCGGGCTCGCCCGCGTGCTTCCCCAACGCTTGGTTGGCTCGGTCTCGACACTGCTCAACGAAGTCGAGGATATCGATCTCCATCCAAACCTCGGTTTCGACGACGTAGTCTTTCTAACCCACGGTATCAGCCGATTAGGTCGCTCTTCAACAGAGCAGAACGGTCGGCGATCGGTCATCACAAACCGTATGACTCGTTTTTCAGACCGAGTCCGCCGTCGCTTTCCCGCCTCAGTCGGATCCCGATGTCCCCTCGAGTAATCGCCAGAACCGCTCGGTGTCGCCGTCGAATCGATCGAGTAACGTTCGCATCTCCGCTTTTGCCTCCGCCGTAACGCGGACGTGGACCATCCCCTCGTCGGGCTGGCCGTAGACGACGCTCGCACCTTCGGGCGCGGCGACGATCGCGGGGAGCGCGAGGAGGTCCTCCTCGCCGTCGACGAGCACCGTCGTCGGCTCCTCGCGTGCGAGCGCCTCGAGCAGCGTCCGGACGGCGTCCGCGGAGATCTCGGCGGGTGGGTTCGTCGCCTCGAGGTCCGGGTCCGCGGCGACGCGCTCGCGGATCGCCTCGTCGACGTCGCGTCGCTTGGTGCGTTCGTCGACGAGCGCGACGTCCGGGTCGCGGCCGGCGCGCAGAAGGTGGTCGGTGACGACGTCGCCGACGGCGATCAGCGTCCCGTCGACCGACTCGAGAAGGGTTGCAGCGTCGGTTTCGACTGGCCCCATCGGCTCTTTGAACTCGTCACGAAGCTCGTCGGGAAGGAACAGAAGTGACTCGTACTCTCCGTTGGGGTCGCTGTCGTCCGTCGAATCGCGACCGTTCGACGGCGGCCGGTCCTCGCGGGCCACGGCTATCGGACTTTGAGCGCGTACGCGCCGGGTTCGGTGACCTGCATCTCCGTCGCGATCTGGCTCTCCTCGGGGTGGGCGATGACGACGTAGCCGGCCCAGTCTTCGGTCAGCGACGACGAGTTACAGGCGTCACAGGTCTCGTTATCCGGGTCGTTGACCCGGTGACACTCACGACAGACGAGACGGTTCGACGCCATGGTTACTCACCTGCGGCCGCTTCTTGCTTTTCGTGTTCTTCCTCGAGCCAGCCGTGTTTGCCCAGCCCCGGTTGTTTCGCCGTCAGGCCGATCTTCGAGTCACGCGGGTTGCGCTCGTCGATGCTCTTGGTGACGATCCGAGCTCTGACGGCGTCTTCGACGCCGAGCGTGCGGTTCGATTCGTTCGATGCGAGCTGTTGGTTCTCCCTGTCGAACGCCAGATACTCGTCCGAGATCTGGGAGACGTGGAGCAAGCCGTCGACGGGACCGATCCCGACGAAGGCACCGAACTCGACGACCTCGACGACGGTGCCGTCGACGACCTCCTGCATCTGGGGGTCGAACGTGACGGCGTCGAAGTCGGCCTCGTAGTAGACCCCCGGGTGGTTCGGCAGGACCGTCCCCTCGCCGATGTCGTGTACCTCGGTGACGGAGACGACGCTTCCCACCTCCTCGTCCATGCGGCCTTCGAGTTTGTCCTGTAGCAGTCGCTTCACGAGGTTCGGCGAGACGTCACCGAGCTCCTCGGGCGGTACTTCCACCGTATCCTTCAATCTGACCCGTTTGTACATCTATGGTCGAGTGATCGCTAGCTTGTTTCTCCCGCGTAATGCAATTACCGGTACACCTGTCTCGAGGATCCGGTCGCGAAGCGGGCGGTCGTTCGTGACGACGTAGTCGACGTTTCCCTCGCGGGCGAGTTCGACGAGCGCGTCGTCGGCGTACGATGCTTCGGTATCGACGACGAGACAGCGCTCGGTCGCCAGATCGTGGCCGACGTTCGCCGCCGTCCCCTCCGTTCCTCCTTTCTCCGACAGCCGCCGAAGCTCCTCGATAACCGACTGCGGCGTCGTGAGTTCGAACCCCTCGAGGAGTCGCTCGAGTTCGTCGAACAGCCGAACGTCGAGTTCGACCGGCATCATCAACGCGCTCGTATCGAGGGCGACCCGCGTACTCATTTCAGTCTTCTCGGATATCCGATCTAGCCTTGCAACGTTCCGAGGCCGATCAGCCGCCATCGTGCGCCGATCCGGCGGTTGATCGCGATCTTCGCACCGGGCTCGGCCGCGACGGGACGTTTGAGGTTGACCTCACACTCTCCTTCGCGGGCGCTCGTGACCGCACCGACGGTCGTCGCCGTCCCGACGGTCATCATCAGGGGTTCGCCGGTGCTGATCTCGTCGACGGCTTCGCCGCCGTCGAGTCCGACGACGCGCTCTAACAGATCGACGTCCATCGTAAAGCTGTCCCAGGTAGGCGGAAGCGACCCCGGCGGACCGGCGATCCGGCCCGCAAGCGCATCGCCTTTCGTCAGCGACGGATCGAGTCCCGTGCCGACGCCGAGCAACCCGCCGGGCGTGACCGTGTCGACGGTTTCGCCGCCGGCCTGCAGCGACCGGACGGTCGTCTCGATTGGAACGTACTCCGACTGACCGCCTTCCTCGACCTCGCGGCCGGGGCGGATCTCGATCTCGTCGTCGACCGCGAGTTCGCCTCGGATCAGGCTTCCACCGAGAACGCCGCCGGTGAGGTCGGCGGCGCTCGTCCCGGGTTTGTTGATGTCGAAACTGCGGGCGACGTGCATCCGGGGATCGGTGTCAGGGTCGCGATCCGGCGTCGGGATCTCCGCTTCGATCGCCTGGATCAGCAGATCCATGTTGACCTCCTGGCCCGCGGAGACGGGGACGACGGGCGCGTCTTCGGCGACGGTCCCCTCGACGAACTCCTGGATCTCCTCGTAGTTCTGTCGGGCCTGGTCGGAGCTCACGAGGTCGACCTTGTTCTGGGCGATGACGATGTTGTCGATCCCGATGATGTCGAGTGCCATCAGGTGTTCTTCGGTCTGGGGCTGGGGAACCGGCTCGCTGGCGCTGATTACCAACACCGCTCCGTCCATCAGCGACGCACCAGAAAGCATCGTCGCCATCAGGGTCTCGTGACCCGGGGCGTCGACGAACGACACGGTCCGAAGTGGCTCGCTCTCCGAGCCGTCCGGACACTCCTCTGTTACGGTGTAACACTCGGGTTCGTCCACGTCTGGACAGTGACGGAACGTCGCGTCGGCGTAGCCCAGCCGGATGGAGATGCCGCGTTTCATCTCTTCGCTGTGCTGGTCAGTCCACGACCCGCTCAACGCCTGTACCAGCGTCGTCTTGCCGTGGTCGACGTGACCGACGAGCCCGATGTTCACCTCCGGTTGTTGATTTCCTGCCATAAGACGGTGAGTAATCTTAGATAGGAGTTCCGCCGTGCGCTTGATAAAGGTTGCGAGCTATCTCGACGCTCAACGTCCGATACGGCGTCCGAATCGTGTGTCTGTGTCCCTCGATCCGACGGGGTAATCCGCGAGCGCGATCGGCGTATACCGTCCCGTGAGGGGACCTCGGACGGGGAATTCGCTCGCTTTCTCCCAGCCGTCCACTCGTTGTACGAACCCCGTACCACGGTCGGTCGCCACGAGACAGTCGCCGTCGACGGTGGCTAGACCGGTGACGGTTTCGTTCTCGCGCGGTAGCATCCTCGACGCGGTAACCGGTCGTCTTTTGTCGCCACCCTTCCTTCGTCGAACCGTGTCCGAGTTCGCGTTCGAACTCGAGCTCTGTGCGCACCTCGAGTCCCGCAACGAGGGGATCCTCGCCCGCCAACTCGGCGCGAGCGTCGCGGATCCCGGCGGGCGCATTCTCGACGTCGTCCGGATCGAGCCAACCTCGAGTTTCGAGGAGCGGGCGGCGATCACGTGCGAGGCCATCCCGGATGCGGCAATCGAGTCCGACGTCGGCACGGGCCGGACGCGCTACTGGAAGGAGGCGTTCGGCGACGACTGTCACCCGGACCACGCCCGTCGGGCGACCGAGCGGGCCTGCGAGATCGGTTTTTTCGAGTCCGAACGTCGAAACGGCCGCGAGTACGTCCGGCAGGTCGCCCGCTACCCGGAGTGGGTCGATCGCATCGTCGGCATCGAGAACAAACCCGACCTCGGCCGACCCGGCAACCTCGAGTCTCAGCTCCGGACGGACGTCTGCCTCGCGCTGGTCGACGAGGCGATTCTCGCGACCGAGAGCTACGTCACCCGCGCACACCTGAATCGTATTCCGAAGGAGGTCGGCATCTGGCGGGTCCACCACGAGGGAAGCGCCGATCCGGACGACGAATCCGCGATCCGAATCGAGGTCGTCCGCGAGCCGACGCCGCTTCCCGTCGACGAGCCGGGGATCGAACCGCTCGAGTCCCACCCCGGCCGAACCGAGGTTGCCGTCGTCTCCCCCGCAAAGAAGGCCCGCACTCGGCGTCGTCTCGCCGAACGAGCCTACGGAAAGGGATGGCGAACGTACGAATTTCCTGCTTGTGCGGCCTGCTTTCCGACCGACGTCGACGACCGGGGCGCGACGCTCCCACACTGTGACTGGAACGACCGGATCGTCGACGTGGCCGCCGAGTGCGGTCCCGCGTGCCCGGGCTACGACCCCGCCGACGCGCCGACCGTCGACCTCGAGGCCGAGCGCGACCGACGGACGCCGTGGCAGGCGAACCCGGACGGTCGCCGGAGACGTCAGTCCGGACTGGATCGGTTTGGATAGCGATACCGAAACTGGACCTGATCAGTGGATTCGTCGGGACTGGCTCGTACTTCGACAAGCGTCGACTGCAGAGTCGACTCGGACCACACCACCGAATTCGACCCATGCCACCGAGTTCGACCCTGTAATCGACGCGTGGGAGGCTACTATATCGTGTACGTCTCGCCGTCGACCGCCAGCGGCTCTTCGAAGGCCTCGTCGGCCGGATAGTAGTGGGCGACGTGGACGAGCCGCGTTCGGTCCGCGTTCAGCTCGTCCGCGAGTGCGATCGCTCCCTCACGCGTCATGTGTTTCCCGCCGAACGTCCGGGGGACGCCGTCGGGATCGTCGTGTTTTCCCCCGGCGGGGTGGTACTCACAGAGGTGTGCTGGAACGATGGCGTCGGCGAGCAACAGGTCGGGGTCGGTGAGGACCTCACGCGAGCGCTCAGAAATCGCGTAGTTCGTATCTCCCGTGATCGACAGCTTCGCACCGGTTTCGGGATCTTCGATCGCGAGCCCGTAACAGACCTGAGGCGGATGTTCGACCGGGACCAGTGTCACCTCGAGGCCACAGATCCGAACCGGCTCGAACGGCGTCGTCGGCTCCACCGAGAGCAATCCGAGATAGTCGTACTTCGAGGCGACCGTCTCGGCGACGCTTTCGCCGGTCATCGGGTCGGTCTCGTCTGCCGCGTACACCGACAGCGAGTCCAACAGTCGAAAGGTGTTGCCGAGCCCGTCGAGGTGGTCGAAGTGAATGTGTGTGACGACGGCGGCGTCCGGGAGCGGGACCTCCTCGCGGAGAAACTGCCTCCGGAAGTCGGGGCTGAAATCGACCAGCAGGGACGTTCCGACCCGTTCGTTCTCCACGTGGACCGAGAACCGCGTGCGCTCGAGGTCTCGTTTGCGCGCGAGTTCGCAGGTTTCACAGTCACAGCCGACGGTCGGCGTCCCGGTCGTATCGCCGGTTCCGAGCAGTGTCACACGCATCGCTATTCGAGATCCTCACCGACAGCGATCTCGTGTGGCGATTCGTCGCTCATCGCCCCCTCATTCGAAGGCAGTACATAAGGGTGTTCCCCGTGCCGTCAGTGGAATACGCATTCTCGGCGCGGCACCTCCCGATCACCGCTCGATCGCGACGTGACGGAAACGATTGCGGCACGTGCGATGAGTCAAAACCGATTTTGAGTTATGGAAGTAGTTAGGTACTGTCCGCCCGAACGGTCACAATCACCGCCCGATATCGATCCATGTCACGGCTCCTCCCGACGACGACGAACGCCTCGACGGAGCGGACGGGCGATCCGTCTCTCCTGTGTATCGACGACGACCGAACGAGTGAGGTCCTCGCGGCGCTCTCTTCGGAAACCGCCCGCGACATCTTCCGAGAACTGAACGAGCGGCCACTGACCGCCGCGGCGCTCGCCGACAGACTGGATATGTCCATCCAGAGCGTGAGCTACCACCTCGAGAACCTCTCGGAGACAGGTCTCATCGACGTCGCCGACACCTGCTACTCCGAGAAGGGACGCGAGATGGACGTCTACGCGGTCTCCGACGAACCGCTGGTCCTCTTTCTCGGTACCGAGGACGACCAGCCAAGGCTCCGAGTGGCGTTCAAGAACCTCGCCGTCGCCGTCGGTCCGGTGTCGATTCTCATCGCCGTCTGGGAGACGCTGGCCCGATACGTCGGCGCCTCCGACGCGGCGTAACGGGAGCTACGGTCGGATAGCTGAATTTATGCCAGTTGGCGGATATATTTCGAATGAATGGTCGAACGGGTCAAACACGGAGACGACGTCGACGGCTGTGCATGCCTCGAGTGTCGAGGTGTTCGGTCGATCGCGACGCGACGTGGTATCGGTGACGTCCTTCTCTGGTCCGTCGGTTTCCTCCGCGATCGTCCGTCTATCCCGCTTGTGTTTCTCGCACTCGGCGTCGTCCAGTTCGCCGGATACGTCGGGCCGCTTGGCCTGGAACTCGCTACCTCCGGTCTCGTGTTTTTCGCCGCTCCCCTGGCTCGGGGATACGCGGTGACGATCGTCTCGGGAGAACTAACCGGGCACCGATACACGCCGAGGCGTGCAGCCGGACACGCGCTCCGTCGCACGCCCGCGGTGATCGCGACGATGGTGTTTGTGGGTGTCGCGACGATGGGACTGGTCTTCGTCGGCACGATCCTCGGGATCGTCGTTGTTCTGAGCGACAGCGCGCTCCTGACCGGGGCCGGGATCGTCGCGCTCCTCGTGTTGTTCGTCCTCCTCATCGTCGTACTCGTCAAGTTCATTCTCGCGGCGGAGGCCGTCGTCGTGGGCGGTTACGGTCCGATCGCCGCTCTCCGTGTGAGCTGGGGACTCGTCTCCTTTCGACGCCGGACCACCATCGTGCTCGTCAGTATGGTGGTCGCGATCGCCACGGCGTTCGCGATGACCGAGATCAGCGCCACACTCGAGCCGTACCCCATCGTCGGTGCCGAGATGACGGCGACTGTCGTCTTCGGCGGGAGCACCGCCCTGACGTATCTCTCCTCGGCCGTTTCCGCGGCGGTGTTCTGTCATCTCTACGTCCAGGGCGTACTCGAGTGATTCATGCGGATTGCCGTCCCGATATCTCGGCGCACCCGCTACGGGTCGCGGCTGTGGCGGCACTGACGGACAGGAAACCGTATCAGTCATCGCAGACCGTATCACTCGAGGGCACCTCCCAGTCGAGATTGTGGCCGCTCAACTCGTCGTGATCGCGAGAATCAGCACCGGTGAACCGTTTACTCGTGGTCGTGGCTGTGGTCGTGACCGTCGTGATCGTGACCGCCGTCACCCGCCTTGCCGATGTCTCCGCCGGCGACGAGCGCGTCGTGATCGCCCTCGATCATGTCCATGTTCTTCAGGCTGTCACGCTCCTCGAACTCCTCGACGGCGTTCAGCAGGTCCTCCTGGGTCAGCGTCGTCCGATCCTTGGTCAGCGCCTCGAGGACGGCCTCGCGAAGCACCATCCGCAGGTCGCTGCCGGTCAGTCCCTCGGTGATCTCGGCGATCAGCTGGGGATCGAACTCCTCGATATCCATCGTCCGGGTGATGACTCGGAGGATGTCTGCGCGCATCCCGTAGTCGGGTTTTGGGAAGTTGATGATCTCGTCGAAGCGCCGCCAGGCGGCGTTGTCGAGCTGGTCGGGGTGGTTCGTCGCGCCGATCAGCAGGACGTCGTCGTCGATGAGCGAGATGTTGTCGACGGCCTTGAGCAGGGTGTTGACGGCGCGTTTCAGCGCGGCGTGTTCGTCGCTGCGACGGGTCTTTGCGACGAAGTCGAACTCGTCGATAAAGAGGATACACGGTGAGAGTCGCTTTGCGACCTCGAAGGTCTTGTCGACGTTTTTGGCCGTCTCGCCCAGATACTGGGAGGTGATCATCGAGAGTTTTACCTCGACGAACGGCAGGTCCATATCGCGAGCAAGCGCCTGTGCGGTCGATGTCTTCCCGGTTCCGGGGGGCCCGACGAACAGCAGCTTACCGATCTCGCGCAGCCCGATGTTGGCGAGGTAATCGCGGTGTTCGATCGCCTTCGCAATCTTGTCGATCTCGGCTTCCTGACCCTCCGTCAGAACGAGATCGTCGAGCGTGATGTCGACCTCCTCCGGCGCGCGGACGTCGACCAGATCGAGCATCTCCTCGTCGTCCTCGTCGTCGAAGTACTCCTCGAGCAGACCGTCGATCCAGACGCGGTCGGCCTGGATCGGCCGGTTTGCGTCGCGAGCCTCCTCGTGGGTGACGTCGAACTCCCCGTCGTCTTCGAACCGTTTCGCGAGCGTCGGGTTCTCGCGAAGTCGATCGTCGTCGACTCGCTCGGCGAACCAGCGTTCGGCCATCTCCTGTTCGGCGAGAGTGACGGTACCGGAGAACTCGTCGCGCTCGGTGAACATCAGCTCCGAGACGGCATCCCAGGGCTGGTCGACCCCGGTCGCCTCGCGCGTGGTCCCGTTTGTCGCGGAGAGCGGGCGGCTGATACCCGTCCGTCCTCGCTCGCCGTCACCGTCGTCCCCGTCGGCTCCGCCGGTCCAGAACACCCGGCGAAACGATGGGGGCAAGTCGTTCTCGTCTAACGTCCTGTCGTCGGAATACACGCTCGTCGTGAGCAGAAACTCGACGACATCGAGCGCCGCATCACTCATTCGATAATCGTACCGTCCACACGCTCTTAACGGCGTCGTCCTGGGGAAGGTGTGCGAGACGTACCCAGGAACTCCGCCGTGGGCCACGGCACAACGACTTTCGTCCCCCATCTCGCAATCGGTGATATGAACGTCTTAGTCGGCCTCGGAGGAAGCGACGAATCGATAAAGACGCTCCGACGGACGATCGAACGCACCCAGGAGGTTGGCGACGATCTGACCGTCGCCGTCCTCGATAAACCCGAGTCACCGCGATCCCAAGACGAGATGTACGACGACACCGCGAAACTACTCGATGACGCCGGCGTCGACAGCGAGATCGTCAGGCTCGAGGGGGATCCGGGGAGTTCGCTCGTCGACTACGCCGAACAGGGTGAGTACGATCAGCTGGTGATCGGCGGCGGAACGTTGAGTCCGATGGGGAAGATACAACTCGGGCCGATCACCGAGTTCGTGCTGTTGAACGCACCGACGACCGTCAAGCTGGTCCGATAACGATGCCAGAAACGAAAATGTATCCGGACGAGCCGGCCGGTTCGTTCCCGTCGCCACCGACGACTGTGCCGGATCGTGACGATCGAGAGATTACGCTCGAGGCGGCCGGCGCGCTCTCCGGTGACCTGCTCGCGGACGTCGTCGAGATGTACGTTCGGTTCGATCCGGCCGACCGGGCACAGGGCATCCCGCCGACCGGCGAGGAACGGATCCGAAGCTGGCTCGAGGGGATCGGTGAGGAAAGCGTCAACGTGGTCGCGACCCACGACGGCGACGTCGTTGGACACGCGATGCTCGTTCCCGACATCGACGATCCTGACGGCGAGCACGAGGGAATCGCCGATCCAGCCGGGGGAGAGTGGGAACTCGCGATATTCGTCGTTCAAGACTATCAGCGGGCCGGGATCGGGACGATGCTTCTCGAGCATCTACTCGGGCGGGCGATCGACCTCGGTATCGAGTGGGTGTGGCTGACCGTCGAGCGCTGGAATCACCCGGCGATCGCCCTCTACGAACGCGTCGGCTTCGAGACGACCGGCTCACAGAGCTTCGAACAGGAGATGGCGATTCGACTGGAGGGCGATAGTAACAGCTGAACCGATCCCCGTTGCAAGGCGTTTTCATCGACTCGAACGGATTGCTGTCCCGGCCTCCCGGTCCACCCGCCATGGGGGTCGCGGCTGCGCCGGCACTGACGGACAGGAAACCGTATCGGGCCGAAACAATCCGTAGCTGGTCCGGGACGCCACCAGTGCTTCGGCAAGCCTGCACTGGAGGGTCGAATTCGGTGGTGTGGTTCGAGTCGACTCTGCAGTCGACGCTTGTCGAAGTACTAGACCGAAAGGACGGGCTGGCTCGCGTACGAGAGGACGTATTCGGCGACCTTCTCGAGAACCTCTGCCGAGGCGGCGTCGGTTACCGGCTCGCGTGGAAGGACGATGAAATCGGCATCGATCTCGTCGGCGGTATCGAGGACGACGTTGCCGGGGTGGCGGGTTTTTCGACTCTGTGAGAAGCCGTCGTCGACCGACGTCGACAGCGGGACGCCTGCGTTCTCGGCGACGCTGCTGATGTCGTCGAAAAACCCTTGGGTGTTCTCCGCGACGACCGTCTCCTCGACGGTTCCGACGTCTATCCCGCGAACGACTCCGTGGCCGAGAACGTACAGTGAGTGGACGGAGGCATCGTACCGATCGGCGATTGCGATGGCGTACTCGACGGCGGTGGCGGACTCGTCGCTCCCGTCGACCGGCGCGAGAACCGTGTCGACCGAAAACTGCTCGCTATCGTCCATACCCGCCAGTCTGTTGCCCGGTACAAAAAATGCTCCCCCGTCGGCGAATTGCGGGGGTTCGACGGCGGTACCGGGGGTATTTAAGCCGCTCCGGAAGAAATCCCCGTCCATGTTCGATACGGTCGTTGTCGCTACGGACGGCTCCGACAGCGTCGAGCGCGCGGTCGACGTCGCACTCGACCTCGCCGATCGGTTCGACGCCGACGTCCACGCACTCTCCGTCGTCGACGCCGGAGAGGTCGACGCCTCTCCCGAACAGCTCCGGGAGGAACTGCGAACCGCTCTCGAGACCCACGCCGACGCCGCGCTCGCGACCGTCGAAAACCGGGCCAACAGAGCGGTGACGACCGCCGTTCGCGAGGGGCGTCCGGGTGCCGAAATCTGTGAGTACGCTCGCGAGATCGACGCCGACCTGATCGCGACGGGGACCCGCGGCCGTCACGGCGAGAACCGACTCCTGCTCGGGAGCGTCGCCGAACGGATCGTCCGAGTCTCGCCGGTTCCCATCCTCACCGTTCGCCAACTCGAGACGGCCGACGACGACGCGAGCGCGAGCGCGTAACCGGGACCGGGGGGTACTTCCGCCGTCGGCCCGCATTCGGGGGTATGTACGACGATCTCATCGACAGCAGCGACTTGTCGATCGCCCGCAAATCCGTCTTGCCGGGTACCGGCTTTTTTCTCCCCGACACGCTCGAGGACGATTTAGAGGCGGAACGAACCGAGGCCGCGCTCGAGGGCGCGGATGTCGCCGTCGTCGCCGACCCCGACGCCGACGGGCTGGCCTGCGTCGCGCTGATCCGGGAGGCCTACGGCGACGTCAGAAACGTCCCCGACCCCGACGCCGGTTCCGACGATTCGGCCGACGAAACCGGGAGCGACGCGGCCGTTCTCGGTGCCGACGAGGATCCGCTCGAGACACCCGAGCCGACGCCCCACTCCGTCGCGCTCGTCCCGGCCAGTCCCCACGACGTCGAGGACGCGCTGGCTCGAGTGGCCGAACACGCCGACGACGGGATCGATCTCTACGTCTGCGATCTCGCGCCGGATCGCTACGAGTACGTCGAGGCGGAACTCGACGCCGCCCTCGAGACGGCCGAGCGCGTCGCGTGGTACGACCATCACCAGTGGGACGACGAGGTCGCCGAAGCCGTCCGTGAGGCGGGAGCCGATCTGGTCGTCGGCGACTCCGAGGAGGAGTGTAGCGCCGACGTCGTCTTCCGCTCGCTCGAGTACGAGTTCAACCCGGTGTACGAGGAACTCGCCGCCGTGACGCGCGATCACGACCTCTGGCTCCGGGAGGACTCTCGAAGCGACGACCTGGCGGATTACGCCTACTGGACCGAGCCCGCGGAGTACGTCGAGGTCGTCCGCGAGTACGGCGTCGATCTCCCCGAGTGGGTCCAGGAGTTCATCACCGAGCGTCGCGTCGAGAAGGAGGCGCTGATCGACCGCGCGGTCGGCCGTTCGGAGCTAAGCGAGATCGGCGGCTACACGGTGGGGATCACCTACGGGCGCTGTTCGCAAAACGAGGTCGCGGAGGCGATGCGCGAGCAGGGTGCCGACGCCTCGGTGATCGTCAAACCCGCCGGCTCGGCGTCGATCCGCGGGACCGATGCGTTCGACCGCTGCCACGAGGTCGCGGGGCGAGTCAACGGCGGCGGCCACCCCAAGGCGGCGGGCTGCAAGCCCGACATCTACGACGACATGCTCGACTATGCCCACCACTGGACCTCCCGTGGCGCGGTGACCAAACAGGTCATCCTCGAGGCGTTCAAAGAGGTCGTCGCGGAAGCGCCCGAGGAAAACGAAACCGACGGCGAATCGGACGCGTAAGCGACGGCGACGTGGAGCCTACTCGAGTTAGACTCGAGGAGTTATCTCCTCACTCCTGTGAGAGAACGTACCGCATTACGAGCTGGAGGACGTGGACGAAGACACCGGCGACGGCGATGTAGACGCCGATCGTCTGGAGTGCGGTCGACGCGTCACGTTTATCTCGGACCTGCCAGATCTCGTATCCGAGTCGGAGCAGAAAGCCGAGGAAGATGAAGACGAAGCCGACGAGCAACAACACCGGTAGAACGAACGTCCCGATGGCGATGACGACGACGCCGCCGAGAAAGGCGAAGTTAGCGAACCGACCCCAGTGTTCGAACGTGCTCGAGCGGGCGTAGACGTAGCCCGTGATGATCGCGGTCACGATTGCGGTTACGACGGCGGTGATCCCGAGGATCGTCACGCGGGCGTCGGCGGGCGCAAAGGAGATGATGCCCGCTCCGAAGATGCCGAACGCGAGTTGCAAGACGACCATGCCGATGAACGCGATGCCCATGTCGCCGCCTTTGACGCCGCGTTCGGCGATCAGCTCGCCGCCCATGATCGCCGCCCCGTAGACGATGACGCCGAGGATCGGAGCCGCGAACAGGTAGTCGTTGACGACCGCGAGGGGCGTCATCGCGAAGACGTACATCAGGGCAACGGTGATCGTCATCAACGCGCTCGCGCCGCCGATCACCTGGACCTCGCGACTCGAGAGACCGAATCCGCGCTCGGTCTCGTGTGGGGTCTCGAACGAACTCATTGACGGCTCTTGTCGACCGGCGTGGAAAAACGTGCCCCTTACTGTCGGCCGGTTCGGGGGCCACAGGTGACTCGAAGGACGCAGTGCCGCTTGAGCGAGGCCGAAAGATTATCGTCTTCCCGACAGGTAAGACCCGGTGAACGCGATGGCGCTACTCGACGAACTCTCGGGCTACGAGTTTGAGGATCTGATGGTGGACGTCTTCCGTCACCTCGGCTACGAGAACGTCCGCCAGTCGGCGCGGACGGCCGACGAGGGTCGGGACGTGCTGATGGAGGAGGTCGTCGACGGCCGGCGGCGCGCAGTGGTCGTCGAGTGCAAGCACACGGATACCGTCAGCCGCCCCGTCGTCCAGAAGCTCCACTCGGCGGTCGCGACGTACGAGTACGACGGGCCGAGACGCGGGATGGTTGCCACGACCGGCCGGTTCACCGGCCCCGCGAGGGAGTACGCACACGAACTCGGCGACGGTGACGGCAGCGTCGAACTGCTCGACGGGGCGGATCTCCGAGAGATCGGCGAGGAGATCGGGATGGATCTCTACAACGGCCGTATCGAGATCCTTTGTGAGGTGGCCCTGTGGCCCACCCACCCGACTGCGGGGGATTACGCGCCGCTTCTGGAGGTCGTCGACGCGATCGAGAACCTCGAGTCCGCGTCGGTTCCCGACCCGGAGACGACGCTCGAACTCGAGCCGACGGTCCGGGTCTCGGGCAGGACGAGCGCCACCTTCGAGACATCCGTCGGCGTCGTCCACAGCCTGGACGAGACGACCGACCTCGTGATCCGCGCCGATCGCGAACCGCCGCGAGTCGTCCGGTCGAAACTCCGGTCGCTCGTGGCCGGTCGAACCGCACCTCGGATCGATCTCGACGAGTACGAGCGAAACCTCGAGAACGGGTTCGACGATCTCGACGAGTACGAGCGAAACCTCGAGAACGGGTTCGACGACCTCGAGCAGTCGCGCTTTGGCCGGACCGAGACGGGGTACAAGGAGTGGGCGATCGACAAGTTCCAGGCGATCCACACGACGACGGTCCACTACACCGGCGACAACAACGTCGACTACGAGAAGACCTGTACGCCCACCCAGTCGGACGTCTCGATCCAGTCGATCGAGCCGGTTTACCTCCCGTGCGTCCGCTCTCGGCTCTCACTCGGCGAGTATAACTACCGTTACGAGTACTACGCCGCCGGCCCCTCGTGGACGGAGACGACGAACGACTTACACCGGTGTGTTCACTGTGACACTGGCGGCGCTCGAGGCGACGGACCCGTCACCTACTGTTCGAACTGTGGGAGCATCAACTGTGACGACCACGTTCGGACGGAACGACTCGAGGACGAACCGGTCTGTACGGGCTGTGCGGTCACCGAACGCTTCGCGCTGAGCCGGAAGTACTTCTACGACGAGGAGAACCTCGAGGCGTTCCGCGAGGAGTACGAGTCGATGGCGTTTCACGAAAAGGCGATGGAGAACGTCCCGCTCGCGGTCGGAAGCGTTCTCGTGGCGGTGTTCCTGCTGGTGCTCCTGGCGGCTGCCGTCGGGCTGTAGTACGCCGCGAGCGCCGTCGCGCTATCCCTCCTGAAGTGCGACCAGTTCGTCGGCGAACTCGAGGGCGAACGACTCGACGTCGTCCCAGTCGGTGTACTCGTGGTTCCGGGACGTGTCGGTATCCCCGCCGGCTCTGCCGGCGATTCCGCGCATCGCGAACCGTTTGAGGAGGCCGTACTGCCGGTACTTGAGCGCGCCCGCAACGGTAAGCGTCCGGTCGGGCTCCCAGCCCGTCTCCGTCGGTAGCTCGGCGAGCAGCTCTCGAGCCGTCTCCTGCGAGTCGGTGTCGTTGCCCGCCGCCGTCAGACTCACGGAGAAAAACGCCGACGGGAGCCGATTCAACGCTTCGACGTTATCGCGGACGAACGCGGTCACGTACTGCTGGTGGTGACCCATGTGGATCGACGCGCCGACGATCACGCCGTCGTACGCCTCGAGGTCGAGATCGGCGGGCGGGTGTTTCAGGTGGACGAGCGTCGCGTCGTATCCGTCGGCTTCGAGGGCGTCACCTATCCGCTCGGCGATCGACGCGGTCTGGCCCTCGCTCGAGCCGTAACAGACGAGAGTTCGAGCCGTCATTGCCGACGGTTCTACGCGCGCCAATATCAAACGGAACCGTGAGCACGCCGGCGGTCGCGGGTCAGTTTTCCACCAGCCACGCGTCGATCTTCGAGGCGAGCGCGCCCCGGCGGTGGATCGTCCCGGTCGAGAGGTCGACGACGGTGCTCTCGGCTCCCGGCGTCTCACCACCGTCGAGAACGACCGCCTCGTCGCGAACCTGCCGGGCGACGTCCTCGACGCGACGGGCGCTCGGCTCCCCGCTTAGGTTCGCGCTGGTCGCCGTGATCGGGCGCTCGGCGCGCTCGAGCAACGCCAGCGCGGGCTCGCAGTCGGGCACTCTGATCCCGACGCGGTCCCGGCCCGCGGTGAGGGCGTCGGGGACGACGTCGCCGCGCCGACAGAGGAGCGTGACGGGACCGGGGAGAAACGCCTCCGCGAAGCGCCGCTCGCGCTCGTTCGCCTCGACGTACCCCTCCTCGAGTGCGGTCCCGAATCGCGGGACGCCGAGCGAGATCGGTTTCGACCGGTCGCGGCCCTTGACGGCGAAGACGCGGTCGACGGCGTCGGAATCGAGCGCGTCCGCGCCGAGGCCGTAGACCGTCTCGGTCGGGTAGACGACGAGTCCGCCCTCGCGAATCGTCCGTGCGGCGCGCTCGAGGTCCTTCGAATCCATACTCACGCGTCTCGTCGTGGCAGGCAAAAACGTACCGAGACAAGCTACTTACCAGTCCGGGGCTACGTCACCACTATGCGCCGTCCTGCCCTCCCCTCGACGGCTACGGTCCGCCGTCGTACGCTCCTCGCGGCGGTCGGAACGACGACGCTCGCCGGCTGTACCACGGGCCTCCCCACGGTGTGTTCGCGGCCGTCGTTTCGCGCCGACCGTCTCGAGTTCGAGACACAGCGGCTTCGCTCGATCAGCAGGTGGGTCCAACAGGAAGACGCCGCGCTGGCGACGCGGCCGGACCACGTCGAACGGTTCGAGCCGCCGTCGGAGTTCGCCGCCGAAACCGACGCCGAGCTAGCCGACGAGGACCGCACGTTTCTCGCGGAGACGGACTTCGACGAGGCGTTCGTCGTCGGGATCGTCGTCGGTTCGTCGGGGCAGTCGACCGACGCACGCGTCACGCACGTCGTCCGCGAGGACGACCGGGCCCACTGCTACATCTGTATCCGCAGGCGGGGGATGACCGACGACTGGGCACCCCAGCCGCGGCTGGTTCGCGTCGACTCGGCGTGGGAACCCGAGGCGGTTCGCGTGACGTTCACGAACGGCCAGGACAGCACCGAGACGTTCGACTCAGACGGAACGTTCGAGCCAGTCGGCGGCTTCTGATTCGACTACTCCGAGGACTCGGGCCCGTCGACTACTCGAGGCCGAACCGTTCCTCGAGGGCGTCGTAGTCGGGAAACTCCGGCCACTCGGTGGCGACCCAGGCGTCGGCGACGGACAGGTCCGACTCGAGCGCGAGGAAAGCGAGCCTCGGCTCGGTGATGCCGGCCATTCCGTCCAGATCGTGGACGACGTCGTACGATTTTGCGACGCCGTTGGCCGGATCGGCAAAGAGGGAAAACGGGAGGTCGTTCTCCTCGAGGAAGCGCTTGACTGCGTAGGGGTTCGCGGCCGTGATCCCGACGACGCGACCGGCTCGCTCGTCCCACTCCCGCTCCGCGAGCTCGTCCCAGACGTACGTGGCGAGAAACGAGCCGACCATCGGCGTGAAGACGACGATCGTCGGTTCCGCACCGCCGGATTCGCTTTCGGTATCGCCGGCGTCGACGAGTTCCGACAGCGATCGATCCTCCCAGTACTCGTGGTTGACCAGCGGCCGAGTGAAGTCGGGACCCCACTCGCCGGGTTCGGGGTGGTCCGTCGGCTCGAGGTCGACGACGTCGAACTCGGGCATCAGGCGACACCTCCGATCTCGCCACTCGCGCTCTCGTCGCCGTAGGTCGACTCGAGATAGTCGACGATGTTTGCGCTCTCGGCCATGGTTACGCCGGTTCGTTCGTCGACGATGACCGGGACGGTCCGGACGCCGGCGACGCGTTTGACGACGTCCCGGTCGGAGTGCATCGGTTCGACGAACCGCGAGCGGTAGTCGAGATCGTACGCCTGCAGGAGGCGAGTGACACGCTCGCAGTACGGACAGCCCTGGAGCCGGTAGAACGTGATCGGCACGTCGGTGCGGTCGCTCATACACGCTCGTTGGGGAAACAGCCCGGTAAACGTATCGTCGACGATCGAGCGGACGAAAGAATGGTAAACGGTTAACCGATTCGGCGACAAGCCCCACCATCGATGGCGTTCTCTCTCCCGCTCGAGATCGTGCTCGTCTACGAGGTCCCCGTCGTCGGACTCGAGGTCGCCGAGTCGACGGTGACGATTTTCGGCGCGGTCGCAGTCGCCGTCCTCATCGCGCTCTCCGGCTTTTTCTCCTCTTCGGAGATCGCCATGTTCAACCTCCCGAAACACCGCCTCGAGGGGATGGTCGAGGACGATATCGCGGGCGCTGAACTCGTAAAGAAGTTGAAAGACGACCCACACCGGCTGCTCGTGACGATTCTCGTCGGAAACAACATCGTCAACATCGCGATGTCCTCGATCGCGACCGCCGTCCTCTCGATTCACTTCGGCGGCCTGCTCGGGGTGATCCTCGCGACGTTCGGCATCACCGCGATCGTCCTGCTGTTCGGCGAGAGCGTCCCGAAGTCCTACGCGGTCGAGAACACCGAGTCGTGGGCGATCCGCATCTCGAAGCCGCTGAAAGGCACCGAGTACCTGCTGTTCCCGCTGATCGTCCTCTTCGACTACCTCACCCGCCAGGTGAACAAACTCACCGGCTCGACGGGCGCGATCGAGTCGCCGTACGTCACCCGAGACGAGATCCAGGAGATGATCGAATCCGGCGAGCGCGAGGGCGTTCTCGAGGAGGAAGAACACGAGATGCTGACCCGCATCTTCCGTTTCAACAACACCATCGTCAAGGAGGTGATGACGCCCCGACTCGATATGACGGCGGTGCCGAAAGACGCGGGGATCGACGAAGCCATCGAGACCTGTATCCAGAGCGGCCACGCCCGGATCCCGGTGTACGAGGGGAGTCTCGACAACGTCCAGGGCGTCGTCCACATCCGGGATCTCGTTCGCGATCTGAACTATGGCGAGACAGAAACCGAAGACCTCGAACTCGCCGACCTCATCCAGCCGACGCTGCACGTCCCCGAGTCGAAGAACATCGACGAACTGCTGACCGAGATGCGGGAGAATCGAATGCACATGGCGATCGTCATCGACGAGTTCGGCACGACCGAGGGGCTGGTGACCGTCGAGGACATGATCGAGGAGATCGTCGGCGAGATCCTGAAAACCGGCGAGGACGAGCCCGTCGAGGAACTCGACGAGCGGACCGTCCTCGTCCGCGGCGAGGTCAACATCGAGGACGTCAACGAGGCCCTCGAGATCGACCTCCCCGAGGGCGAGGAGTTCGAGACGATCGCCGGCTTCATCTTCAACCGCGCCGGCCGCCTCGTAGAGGAAGGCGAGGAGATTACCTACGATGGCGTCCGAATCACCGTCGAGAGCGTCGAGAACACGCGAATCATGAAGGCCCGTCTCCACAAGTTCGAGGTACCGTCGGAGGACGAATCCGACGTGGACGACGACGCGACCGACGACGGCGTCGAGTGACCGTGCTCCGATCGCATCGGGACACCTTTCGTCCCACCGTTCTGGGACGCCGTTTTGCACTGTCGCGCTCAAACTGACGGACACCGGACCGTCTCGTACGGTTTACTGTCAGTCAGTTCCAGCGCACCTGCGACCCCTAGTACTCCGACAAGCGTCGACCGCAGGGTCGAATTCGGTGGTGTGGTTCGAGTCGACCCTGCAGTGCAGGCTTGCCAAACCACTAGGGCGATTGCGCCGGGAGATCGGGACAGCAACCCGGCTCACTCGTAAGTCGGGAGCCGACCGGACCGATCCGAGCCGTCGACGAACGGCAGGTCCGTTCGGACCGCCGGGAGTTCCTCGCCGTCGACGCGAACCGACAACTGATCGTTCTCTACGTCGTAGGCGACCACGGCGAGCGCGACCGGCACCTCGAGCAGTTCGCTTACCCCCGCTCGCGTGACCTCGCCGACGCTCGAGTCGCCGTCGAAGACGGCCGCACCCGCCTCCGGAACCGGTTGGTCCGTCGGTCTCTCACTGGCTTCGAGCGTCGCGTCGGTGTCGAGCGTGAGCCCGACGAGTCGTTTGCTCGGACGGCCGCGGTTCTCGACGCGGGAGACCACCTCCTGGCCGACGTAACAGCCCTTCTCGAAGTCAAGTGCGGTTCGGAGTCCGAGCACGTTCGGAATCCGTCCCTCGAGTTCGGTGTCGAAAAGCGGCGAGCCAGCCTCGAGTGCGAGGCTCTCGAGGGTGCGATAGCCGAACGGAGCGGCGTTCAGTCCCTGATTCAGGAGGACGTCGTAGACGTCCGTGGCTTCGTCGACGCCACAGATCACCTCGTAGCTCTCCTCGCCGGTGATCGCGTCCGTGCGGACGACGCTGACGCCGGCGTCGCCCATCGTCCCGCGGACGAACGAGAGCCGCTCGTCGGGGGAGGCGGCTCCGTTTAAGACGCTCGCGATCTTCTCCGTTGCCTTGGGGCCGTGAACGCCGAAGATCGCGTACTCGTCGGTCGCGACGGTGATCTCGACGTCCTGGATGAACACCTTCTCGGACCAGTCTTCGGCGAGCGGTTGGGCCGTCTCGGGCGGGACGAACAATAGAAGTCGCTCGCCGGCGTTGTAGATGTAGAGTTCGACCTCGATCCCTCCCTGTGGGCCTAACACGAGCGCATAACAGCCCTGGCCGTCCTCGGCTGGCACGCGGTTGGAAACGACGTTGTCAACGTACTCGCGGCGGTCGTCGCCTTCGACGACGATCACGCCGTAGACGGCCTCGATGAGGCCAACGCCGTTTCGAACCGCGCGGTGTGCTCGTTCGGGTCGGCCGAAGTGCTCGACGATTTTCCGGCCGCCGCGCTCGCCGAAGGTCGCCCCGTGGTCCGCGTGGACGGACTCGATGACGGTCATGTCTATCCAGAGGGGCGTGGGCCTCTCAGGGGTTTCGATTCGGTCGCTCGAGTCTACTCGAGGGCGACGAACCGTGTCGGTGTCAAAACGGGAATCGGTCGCGGATCCAGTCGCCGATCGTCTCCTCGTCGTCGACGTCGAGCGGTTCGTCGGGAACGACTTGATCGTCCGGTTTGATAACCGTCTCGCTTCCGTCGGAGTCGACGACGATCAACCCGTCGGCTTTGAGCGTCGAGAGCGCCTCCTCAAGGTCGTCGATCTCGGCTTCGACGGCGGCTCGAAGCTCGAAGACGGTCATCCCGTCGTCCGCGCGGTCGACGAGGGCGTCGAGTACCGCCACCTCGGTCCCCGCACGGTCTCGGTACTCCCGCTTGACTCTCATCCAGTACCGTATTCGACCACCCGGGATTTGACGTTTGTCGTTCCCGGATCGCACACGTGAAAGTCGCCACCAGGTGAGCGTCCGACGTAGCCAGTACGTTTTTTATGCCCTCGATCGGTACGATGGGACAATGGTCCTGCGATGTTCGCTGCTCGGGCATGCCTACGGTGAGCCGGAAGTTCAACGCGAGCGCGAAGAACGGGGCAGTGAGGTCGTCGTCACCGTACAGGAGTTCGAAGAGTGTGTCCGCTGTGGCGAGCGCAACGTCATCAGTGAGAACACCGAAGTGACGAGTCTCGCCGCCGACTCGAACGATCGTTCGCCCACTGATTCCGAGCCAGAACCGACCGCTCAACGCCCCACTCCCGACGCAGACGTCACGGAAACTGCTGACGGGGAGCCGGACGTGGCCGAGACGGCACCCCCGCCGGATGAAACGACCTCCGACGCGGTTATCGTCGACGCCGAAGCCGACGAGGACGTGTCGACCGACGAACCGGCTGACGCCGAAATCGACGAGGACGTGTCGACCGACGAACCGGCTGACGCCGATCCCGCGCCCGCTTCGAGCGATACTGACGAACGCGAGGTATCGGACGATCTCGACGTCCCGACCGACGAGAGCGGCGAGCCGATCACGGACGACGGCGAGATCCTCGACGAAGAGGCAGCCAATCGGCCGGCCGACGACCGCGAGCGCGGCGAGTGGCCGGAGTCGGACGACGTTGGCCCGCCGGTCGACGCGGAGCCTGACGACGCCACGTCCTGGCCCGAACGGGCAGACGACGAGCCGGAATCGTCGTCCGAGACCAGCCTCGAGGACGAACCGATCGAAGACGACGCGATCGTCCTCGAACACGACGAGTCGACGGTCGACTCCTCGAGCGGTGCCGAAGCGATCGCGACAGAGTCGGAGATCCTCGACGCCGCCGACGTCGATACCGATCCGGCTACTGACTCCGGATCGGGTATCCAACGGGCCGAACCCGCTCCGAACCCGGGCGATACGCCCGATCGGCAGTCAGAGGACGTCCCGACGGAGTTTTACTGTCCACGCTGTGACTACGTCGACGTCGACGACCGCGGTTCGTTGCGCGCCGGCGACATCTGCCCCGAGTGTCGAAAGGGGTATCTCGGGGAACGCCCCGTCCAGTAACGCCCGCCGGTTGCAGTTCGTTCTCGGATTGTTCGCCGAGACCGCGTCTTCGAACGCTGGGCGGGTGGCCGCCGAATTTTGTTGGCTATCCAAAACATCCCCTATGAAAAGAGGTAAACACCCCGCCGTGTATCTCCAATCCATGAAGGAGTACAAGATGCGTCGCGGTGAATATCTCGAGGAACGAATTCCCGATATGGAGTCGACGGTCGAGGACTATTTCGGCCCGATAACCACCACCGAGGAGTACAAGGGAAGCGACCTCCACGTCGTCGGAGAACCCGACAACCCCGTCTTCGAGAAGATCATCGTCGGTGCAGTCGAATACTCCGGCAAGAAGGACAAACTCGGCGTCGAGTTCCACGAGCGCGACCCGACGGAACTCGGACCGGACGAACTCGAGGCCGCCGGTGATGCCGTCGACGCGAAAAACGATTTCCTGCTCGAGGCGACCGGCCGTGACGCCAAATCGCGCCGGGACTCGATGAAACGCACAGTCGAGGACGATCCGGATCACGACTTATAGTCGCGTTTTACGCCCGATCTGTCGGGCTGAATTCCGTATGGAGTGATACGACTCCTCACGTATGGTCGGGTCTCTCGTCGGCCAGCGGTGAAATCGCGGCTGCTCGTGGCTTCACCTCGAGCGGATCGGTCGAGTTCGAAACGGCTATCGATACGAAATAGAAACGTCGGATACGATGGATCTGGCCTCGTTTCTGCTCGCGACGGCGCTCGCCCACGTTGGCTTTGCGATTTTCGTCGCGGCACACGCATCGTTTACTGAACGGAACGCCGGACGTTGGCCGTACGTCACCCTCGCGTTGGGCCTCGCTGGCGTCGCTGCCTACTTTTTCTACGACGAAACGAGTTCCGACGGCAACATTTGATACGGTCTGCGATCCGTATGACTCGCGGTCGCCTTGCTCCGATTTCCGTTTCTCGAGCTCACTCCGACTCCTGTCGCTCGAGCTCGGTGAGACGCGCGAGCGCGTCTCGATAGGCTTGTTCCTCCTCGAGTTGTTCGGTCGAATAGATCGACTCGAACAGCGATCGCTTTGCCTCGAGCGCCGTCCGGGCGCGCTGGTCTTCGGACTCCTCGAGACGCGAGAGCTGATCGGCGACCGTTTTGAGGGCCGTTTCACGGACGAACGGCTTTCGCAAGATATCGTCGCAGTCGACGGACAGCAGTTCGGGATCTGGTCGGTCACCGACGATGAGGGCCGTTCGACAGAGCTCTTTCGCGTCGTCGACGAAGCGTCGTGGATCGATTCCGGGTAGGCCGGCGTCGAGGAGGACGACGTCGATTCGATCGTCGAACCGCTCGTAGAACTCCTTACTATCGTGTGCCCGGACGACGGTGTACCGGTCCGACAGCCACTGTCGGTACATCTCCGTGATCCGTCGGTCGCCGTCGGCGAGCAAGACCGTTCGTGTCGTCGTCTCGAGATGTGCCTCGACCCAGTCGGCCAACGATTCGAAGATGGGCTCCATGTCCCGTCCGGCCTCGGTCAGGTCGTATTCGACGCGAAGCGGCGACTCGCTGACCACTCGTCGCTCGATCAGTCCCGCCTCCTGAAGCGTATCGAGCGTATCCGAGAGCACCTTCGACGAGATGTCCGGGACTCCCTCGAGAAGCTCGTTAAAGCCCTGCGAGCCGTGATGTTGTAACATGAGCAGGATGATCGGCGACCACTTCTTCGAGAGCAGCGTCAACGCCTCGAGCGCTCGATGATTTTCCGCCGGGATATCAGCGTCACGATAGGTCATGGGTCCAGTACCGAGTGGACCGCCATATTCGTTTTGTCCTCCGAAGCCGATGACGAATCGAGTGAACGTAACGGTTAGGAGGGACTGTGCACAGAGACGCGTATGGACTCGTCAGAGGGAACGACTCTTCTGCTCGTCGAGGATAATCCCAACGACGCGCAGTTCGTCGAGCGGTTGCTCGTCGAACACGGAAGTGAACGTGGGACACAGGGCGAGGATCGATCGGTCGAGGTCACCGAGATCGAGCACGTCGAACGGCTCGGGGACGGACTCGAACGGGTTACCGACGATCGCATCGACATCGTCCTTCTCGATCTCGGTCTTCCGGACAGCAACGGCCTCGAGACGGTCGACGCGATGGTCGAGCGCGCACCCTCCGTTCCGGTGGTCGTGCTGACGGGCCAAAGCGGCGTCGGGGTCGAAGCGATCCGACGGGGCGCACAGGATTATCTCGTCAAAGGCCGGATCAGCGTCGACATTCTCGTTCGGACGATCCAGTACGCGATCGAGCGCGTCCGCATCACGCGCGAACTCCGCGACCGAAACCATCGACTCGCGCTGGTTAACGAGATTCTTCGGACCGATCTCCGAAACGACGTCAGTATGATCGTCGGCTGGGGCGATCAGCTTCGAGACCGGGTCGGTCCGGACGACCGGGAGTCCGTCGAGTCGATACTCGAGGCGAGCCAACACGCCCTCGAACTCACCGACACCGCCGCCAAACTGATCGACGTCCTTTCCGAGGAACGAGTAACGGAATCCGAACCCTGCGACCTCCGTGCGATTCTCTCCGCGGAACTCGAGCGCTGTCGGCGCGAGACCGACGTCGACCTCACCGTCGACTGGGCGACGGCGGACGACGAGCCGCTTTCGGTCGTGGGAACGCCGACGCTCGGGGCCGTCTTCGAACAACTGCTCACGAACGCGATAACCCACACCGACCGCGACCGATCGACCGTCGAGGTGGACCTCGAGGTGACCGACGAGCGAGTCATCGTTTCGATCGCCGACGACGGCGTCGGCATCCCCGACGCGCAGAAACGTCGCCTCACGAACGTCGGCGACGACGCGGATCGGCGTGCCGGAATCGGCGCGGGACTGTACTTCGTTGCGACCGTCCTCGAGAGCATCGACGCCGAGTTTCGCGTCGAGGACAACCGGCCACGGGGAACCGTCGTCACCGTCGGTCTCGACCGAGTCGGCGTCTATCGCGACGACTGATACGGTTTCCTGTCAGTCAGTTCCGGCGCACCCGCGACCCGTGTGGCGGTTGCACCGGTATATCGGGACGGCAATCCGTCTCAGCTCTCACACTCCATCTCCGGCGGCGAAATCGACTCAGTCTCGTCCCAGGAGCGAAACTCTGCGGTGACTCGCTGGGATCTGAACCGAACCGGATAGCCCGTCGACGTGCTGAGATACCAGTACTCGTTCTCGGGTGACGCCGGCATCTCGTAGACGTAGACGTCCGAGCCGTCGATCGTCGTCCTCGCGATCGGCTCCGTCTCCGGAAACACCTCACCGGGTCGTCTCTCGGGCTCGAGCACGTGGAGGTCGGGCTCGGTCGGCTCCCGTTCGCGACAGTGGCCGCCGAAGACGTAGTACTCGGTCGAATCGAACTGATAGATCTCGAGTTTTCCGTCGTCCATCGAGAGTTCGTAGTGAAACTCCCCCTGGTGAACGACCTGCCTGCCGGTCCCCTCGAAATCCCCCGCACTGGCTCTGCGCATCTCGATGTCGATGACGTAGGAGTCAGCCCACTCGACGAGCTCTCCGATCGGCGGCCCGCCGTCGATCGACTCGTACTCGGCACCATCCACGGAAAGCGCGTCCTCCCCGTCCTCGGATTGGGCGTTTTCGGTATCTGTCTCGGGATTGTGCCCGCCGTCGGACGACGCCGCGGGATCGTCGCCGTCGGCTCCAGCCGTCGTTCCGTCTCCAGCGTCGTCACCGATCGCTTCGGAACTCGAGTCGTCGATCGTGGTTTCGATACATCCGGCGAACGCGAACGCGACTCCGGCCCCACAGGAGGCGAGCAATCGGCGTCGCCCCGTCGAAACGTGCATGCCACACGTCTGTCCATGACCCGTTAGTACGTTAGCTAACCAGGAACTCACCGGAGACCTACCGCGACGTAACCGGGACCAGCCGAACCGAGAGCAGATTTGTCTCGGAGCCGATCGAACCGAGAGCGGATCCGCCTCGAACTCCGAGGCGATCGCTCAGATGGCGAAGCCGGCGGATCTGACCGACCGACGGGCGGATCCGATCACACCGTCACCCCGTCCGCTCGGACTCGTCGACGAAATCGACGTCAGTGATCTCGATTCGCGCTCCCCCGAGCGAACCCTCGGTCGCGCGGACGGACCAGCCGTGGGCAGCGACGATCCGGCCGACGATGCTCAGTCCGAGTCCGGTTCCGGTCTGTGACGTGGTGTACCCCTTCTCGAAGATTCGCTCTCGCTTCTCGGGCGGGATACCCGGTCCGTCGTCCTCGAGGTAAAATCCGGTGGGAAGCGAGCCGACGACGATACGACCCCCGTCTGCGGGAGCGGTCTCGCGCTCGTCGACCGGATCGAAGTTCGATTCTCGAGTGGACTTACGAGTCGTCCGCTGTGCCTGGGTGACGTCGTCTCCCGTCGCTTCGCTGTACGCGATCGTGTCGATACCGTCATCACCTCGTTCGTGGTCGCTCGAGGCGTGTTCGACGCTGTTCCGAAGGAGGTTTTCGAACAGCTGCTGGATCCGATCTGGGTCGCCGATGACCGACCGGTCAGTCTCGACGACGAGTTCGGTTTCCGGCGTCCAGAGATGTCTCCACGCCGTTTCGGCGATTTCGGCAAGCTCGACTGACTCACGCGCCTCGAGTCCTCGGCCCGTGTGTGCGAGCTCTAACAGGTCGGTCGCGAGGTCGTCGATCCGGTTGGCGGCGGCGAGGACGCGATCGACGTGGGTGATGTCGCCCGTCGCGATCGCCATGTCTGCGCTCCCGCGGATCTCCATGAGCGGGCCCTGCAGGTCGTGGGAGACGACGTCCGTTAGATCGTCGAGTTGCCGGAGGGTAAGCAACGTGATCCCCGAGCCGACGTCGACCCGGTGAGTCCGAATCTCGACGTCGCGGTCGATACCGTCGACGTTGAACGTACGTTCGGCGATAGCGGGGCCGTTCGGACCGGGAAGCGAGTCCGGTGCCTGCTCGCCGATCACCGCCTCGAGGTCACACTCCAGGAGTTTGGCCGCGGCGGGATTGACGTCGATGACCCTGCCGTCGGCATCCAGTACCACCATACCCAGCTCCATCCGCTCGATGAGTTCCCGCCGCCCGAGTTCGCGAGTCGCAGGGACGAGACGGACGAAGTCGTACCGGACGACGAGGCCGACGGCGATCGCACTCGAGAGGAGGATAGCCAGGGGGGTAATCGCGAACCCGGTCGGCGGAACCGGCAGGAAGTACAGCACGTCGGCGGCGGTCCCCATTAACACGACGCCGGCCAGCGCGAGCGCCTGCCAGCGGTAGACACCGTCGGTGATCGTCGCGTACCGAACGAAGACGGCCGCGGCGGCCACCACGAGCACGAACGCGTAGGCGATCCACGGCACCGCGACCATTCCGTACTCGTAGGCGATCTGTTGGGGGTTCGACGCCGGGGTGACGCCCGCGTAGAACAGCCCGTGGACGTGGTCGGTGAGCGCGAGGGCGAGCGCTCCGGCGGCCGGCGACGCGATCAGGAGCTGCCGTCGCCGCCCCAGCCACTCGTCGGTGCCGGTGTACGACAGGGCGAAGAACAACAGCGCGACGGGGATGACGGTGATCCCGACGTAGCGCACCTGCAACATCGCCGTCGAGACCGTGGTTGACCCAGTCGCGTAGTTGATACCTGCCGCGACCATCCAGACCGTGTTTCCGAACAGAACCGCGACGAGCCAGATGACGCCCGGCCGATCACGGTGCCGATAGGCGTAGCTCGCGAGTGCGATCGCGACCACTGCGCCGAGCAACTGTACGGTAGCGAGTGCAGGTGACGTCATCGACACATCGTCGTCCGCAGACTGCGGTCGGTTTCCGAATCGAGGACCGAACGAATCGAACGCCGATCGCGGCGGTCAGGCCAGGAAGACGTGTCGCGGTCGATCGGCGAGGACGTCACGGCCGAACTCGACGGTCTCGGAGAACGCGTCGCTCCGGAAGAACTCCATCGCGTCGCCACGGGAGTCCCAGCGGCTGGCGATGAACATGTCGTCTTCGTTCTCGCGGTTGACCAGCAGGTCGGTCTTCCGGTGGCCGTCCATGTCGGCGAGCAACGCGGCGACGTCGCCGAACGTGTCCGTGAAGTCGTCTCTGTGCTCGGATTTGACGGTGTAGAACATCCCCATCGTCCCCCAGGAATCCTCGGTATCGTCTCCGGCCTGGCGTACGACCTCCGGCAGATCCGCGAGGAAGCCGGCGGCCGTATTCGCCGCGCGGTCGGTCTCCCAGAGGCTGACGACCCCGGTTTCGCCGTCGCCCCCGCTCGAGCCCGCCTCGCTCGGTTCGTACACTGCGGTCTTGACGTGCGTATCGTAGTGGTCGAAGTTCGCCCGGAGGCCCTCTACCTCCTCGAACAGCTCGTCGGGATCGGCCGCCGAGTAGAGGACGACCGCGTGGACGTCCTCACCGTGGGGCTTGCCCGCGTAGATGCCCGCCTCCTCGAGTTCGCTCCGGACGTCCGAATCGCCACTATGCGGGCCGCCGTCGGAGTCGCCGTCGGAGCCGTGGGAGTCTCCGTCCCCGTGTGAGTGGCCACTCGAGCCGTGGCCCTGGCCCCCCTCCGACCTGCCGTGTGGGTGACCGTGCGCGTCGGCTGCCCCGTTCTGGGGAACCGGTTCGCCCGCGAGGTACGCACCGAGGTTCTCGGCGGGGAACCGGCGAGCGGAGAGGAACCGGCCGAACTCGGCGAAACGCGAACTCGAGGGGTCGAAACGCATCTCGTAGAGCAGTTCCTTGACGTCGGTCGGATCGTCGCTGAACAGCGTTACGCCCCACTCGAAGTCGTCGAGGCCGATGCTCCCGGAGATGATCTGGGTGACTCGTCCGGCGTACTCTTTGCCGATCTCGCCGTGATTCGAGAGGAACTCGGCACGCTCGTCGAACGGGAGTTCGTACCAGTTGTGATCCGGGCCGCGGCGCTTGTCCATCGGGTAGAAGCTACAGAACTCGGCGTCCGGAATCTCGGGCTCGAGGCGGGACTCGATGTAGCGCTTGATACCCGTCTCCTCGACTTCGCTGTCCTCTTCGAAGTACTCCTGGGACAGATACCCCGACACTTCGGTCACGGAGACGTACGAGTCGGCGCGCTCGGTGAACTCGGCGAATGCGGTGTGTTCGAACTGGCGCTCTAAGGCGTCGATATCCGCGAGCGTCGGCCGGAGGTGGAGGATCAGCAGGTCGGCCTTGTGGCCGAGCACGGAGAACGTCGCCGAGTCGCCCGCGTCGGCGTCCTCGAGTCGTTCGGCCGCGGCGAGATATTCGATTCCTTCGTCGATCGCCTGTGAACGTCGGCGCTCGGGTGCGTCGCGCCAGGCATCCCAGTCGATCGACCGGAAGTCGTGGAGCACGTACCAGCCCTCTTCGGTCTGCGGTGGTGTGCGACGGTCCATGTACAACGGTTACCGCGGCGAGGCTAAGAAGGACCGGGTTTTCGACTCGCTGCACGTCGACGATAATCTATATCAGTGAACTGCCTCGGGACTTGACCTCGAGGCACTCGCCTTGCTCATCTGTAGACCCCGACGGCGATCGGCGGAATTCGCACTTCTACGCCGAGTGCTGGAACGGAATGAAAACCGACGATTCGCCCTCCGGGCGATCCTCGGGCGCTAAAGGGAAGGGCTCATTAGTCCCTGGTGAGTGGTTCACACCATGGCTTCGTGGAAGCGGGACTTTGCGAGCGGGCTGATCGTCCTCGGCCCAATTCTCATCACTCTCTACGTTATCTACTGGATCTACGGGCTCGTCGCCGGGTTCTCTCCTGAACTCATTCTCCGACCGGATGCCCTCGAGCCCCTCATTCCGGGCGAGAGCGACCAGGCCGCCCAGACCCGACGACAGCTCGCCCAGTTTCTCCGGGTCCTCGTCACGTTAACCGTCTTCGTTATTCTCACGCTCTCGGTGGGGTATCTCATGCGGACGACCGTCGGCGGGCTCGTCGAACGTCTCGTCGACAACGTCGCGAACCGCGTCCCCGTCATGCGCGTCGTCTACAACGCCTCGAAGATGGCGGCGGAAACCGCCTTCGGCGAGCAGGAATCCCTTCAGACCCCGGTCAAACTCGAGGTCTGGGAGGGGCTCCGGATGACAGCGTTCAAGACGGGGAAAGTGACTGAAGACGGGAGGGAAGTACTGTTTCTGCCGACGTCGCCGAACATTACCACGGGATTCGTCATCGAGGTTCACTCGGACCGAATCGAGGAACTAGACGAGGACGTCGAGGATGCGCTCACGCGGGTCTTGAGCGCCGGGTTCGGCGATGCGGACCGTCAGCGCGGCATGGACGCCGGCGTCTCGATCGACGTCGTCGACGAGGCGACCACGAGTAAGAACGCGGATGCGACCGACGACGATTGATATGGTTTGCGATGACTGGGACGGATTGCTGTTCCGATCTCCCGGCGAACCCGCAGACAGGTCGCGGGTGGGCCGGCAGTGACGGAGAGTAACTCGTCCGAGAGAGACTGCTGGCAGCGGGGTCCATCCCACTCGGTTCCGATTCTGTTCGCGCAGTGAGAACTGACCTGTTTTGCCGAGACGCAGACGGTCAAGGGCCGTGGTGGGCGACGTCAGATCGATGTATGGTCTCTCTCGGCGCGAACTCGAGTTCGCAGTTCTGATCAGTTCGTCACACTTCGTTCAGCACGTCTTCTACCGGGTGCTTCCACCGCTCGTCCCTGTCCTCGCGGTTGCACTCGAGTATCCGCTGTGGCAACTGGGGCTGTTGATTACACTGTACTCGATCGGCATGGGTATCGTCCAGGCGCCGCTTGGCGTCCTCGCGGATCGGGTCGATCGGCGCTACCTCCTCCCGGTCGGACTCGCGGTTGCCGGTGGCGCGTACGTTCTCTTCGCGTTCGCGCCGACGCTCGGTGGGCCACTCCCCGCCGTGACGGTGTTCGGACCCACCTTCGAGGGAGGATTTCTCGTCATGGCCGTCGCGATGGTGATCGTCGGGGTCGGACTGGCCGTCGTCCACCCGGCCGGTTACCCGATGATTACGGACAACGTCGACGACCGAAACAAAGGGAAGGTCCTCGGCTTTTTTGGCGCCTCGTCGAAACTCGGCGACGCCGCGACGCCTGCCACCATCGCCGCGCTGATCCTCCTTTTGTCCTGGGAGCAGATCATCCTCGTCTTCGGCGTGGTAGGGATCCTCTACGGGATCGCGCTCTTTCTGGCGTTGCGCAGCGACGAGTTCGAGACCGTCCCGTCCGGGCAGCGAACGGACGACGATACGGGCGCGGAAACGACGGCGGAGTTAGCCCGAACGGAGCCTCGAACCTTCTTCTATCCGATGGCTGTAATCTACTTCTTCTTCGTCTCGAGCAGCGTCACGAGCCACGCCATCACCGCCTTTCTCCCGGCGTTTCTGGTCGCGGTGTACGCCCACTCGTTCGAGGCCGTCGGCGTCCACGTCGGCGCCGAGTCGGTTGCCAGCGTCTACTTCGCGCTCGTGTTGCTCGCCGGCGCCGCGATGCAGCTGTACCTGGGCGGAGTAACCGACGAGTACGACTCGCGGCTCGTGTTGATCGGTTGTATGCTGCTCGCGACCGTCGGCATGGTTGCGCTGGCCGTCTTCGACCTCCACCCGGCGGCGCTCGTCGCCGTACTGTTCGTCCTCGGCGGCGGCCTCTACGGGGTCAATCCGGCTCGAGACGCGCTGATCAGCGATCTCACGCCCCCCGAGTTCGAAGGCCGAGTGTTTGGCTACATCTTC
Organism: Natrialba swarupiae; assembly: GCF_008245225.1. Lineage (GTDB taxonomy): Archaea > Halobacteriota > Halobacteria > Halobacteriales > Natrialbaceae > Natrarchaeobius > Natrarchaeobius swarupiae. The sequence continues at coordinate 24,317 of NZ_VTAW01000023.1, read as the reverse complement.
ACGGCTGGAACGCTGACTGGCGCGGCATTTCCCACCCTCATCGGGTATCTGCTCGAGCATCTCGGGATGCGTTCGGGCTATCTCGTCGTCTCGTTCGGGACGGTACTGGCGGCCGTCTTCGTCGCGTTGCTCTACTCGGATCGCGTCTTCGCCCCGGCGTCGGAGCCAGAACCGGACCCAGACCTTCGGAGCGGCCCCGAAGGGTCGGACTGAGCACGGGACTCGAGATCGCGTACGCCTCGTACGATCTCTCGGCCGTCAGTCGTCCCAAACCGCACGAGAAGAGGCGAAATCGGTTTCGGTGCGACGTCAGCACCCGCTCGAGTCGGTTAGACGTACGTGAACCACTCGTCGTACTCGTCTGTCTTGCGCTCGACGACGTCGAAAAAGCGCGACTGGATGTCCTCGGTGACGGGTCCGCGCGAGCCGTCGCCGATGACGACGTTGTCGACCTTGCGGATCGGCGTAACCTCGGCTGCCGAGCCAGTAAAGAACAGTTCGTCGGCCGTGTTGAGTTCACCTCGGGAGATCGAGACGTTGTCGTGGACCGTATAGCCGAGATCCTCCGCGAGGGTGATCACGGTCTCGCGCGTGATGCCGTCCAAGATCGACTCCGAGAGACCGGGCGTGTAGATCTCGCCGTCGCGAACGAGAAAGACGTTCTCGCCGGGACCTTCGGCGACGTTGCCCTCCTTGTTCAGAACGATCGCCTCGGCGTAGCCGTTGCGACGGGCTTCCTCACCGGCGAGCATGCTGTTGACGTACAGTCCCGTCGTCTTCGCATTCGTCGGAATCTGGCTCGAGGCGTGTTTGCGCCACGAGGAGATCATCACGTCGATGCCGTTCTCTAAGGCTTCCTCGCCGAGGTAGGCACCCCACGGCCAGACGGCGATGGCGGTGCGGGTGGGACAGTCCTTGGGACTGACGCCCAGCGAGTTGTAGCCGTAGAAGGCGATCGGGCGGATGTAACAGGAGGGCAGTTCCTGGCGCTGGATGAGTTCGATCGTCGCCTCGGTGAGTTCCTCGATCGAGTGGTCGATCTCCATCTCGTAGGGCTTTGCCGACTGGAAGAGTCGTTCTAAGTGTTCCTCCCAGCGGAAGATGGCCGGCCCCTGCTCGGTGTCATAACAGCGTGCGCCCTCGAAGACGCCGCTTCCGTAGTGGAGTCCGTGCGTGAGGACGTGGACCTGCGCCTCGTCCCAGTCGACGTACTCCCCGTCCATCCAGATCGTGTCGACGTCCATCTCGTCGAATCCCATACCCGTGTCTGTCGAAAGCCACTGTACTAAGTGTTCGCGATTGTATCGACGCCGCGAGTCGGCGAGGCCCGAGTCATCACCGAATCCCGGTTCTCGAGTCGTCGCAGAGTCGTCGATCACGTCGAGGTCGAGGAAGGCGTCGACACGGTACAGTACGTCGGCGACTCCGGCGTCGGCTACAGCGGCAAACTCAGGTGACGGATCGACGGAGTGGCACACTCCGATTCCGGACACACGAACGACGTTTTCGACTGCTGTACCAAAATGGAATAACCCACAGCATCGAAAGAGCAGATATGGATCACTCCGTCAAACGACGGTCGGTTATCGGGGCTGTCGGCGGACTCGCAATCGCGTCTCTCGCTGGCTGTCTTGGCGATGGGACGGACGGAGCCGCAGACGACACAGACGATGCTAGTGCCGACGACGGCAACGGCGACAGCGATGGAGGCGAATCCGAACCCGAGGCCGTCGGCAGCGACGGACTCGTCTACGCGTTTGCGCCGGATCGCATCTCGATTCTTGACCCCGCCGACGGTGACGTCGTCGACGAGATCACCGACGAGTTCGACGACGAGGCGTGGGCGGACCCACAGATCACCCATGATTACGGACTGCTATTCGTCGTCGAGCAGTCGCTCAGTCAGGTCCACGTCATCGACACCGAAACGCGTACGCACGAGACCGCGATCGACGTCGGTCCGGGCGTCAATCACATCTACCACCCGGTGGACGACGAAATCTGGGTCCACGCCGACGACGATGGGGCGTTCTACGTGATCGACGTCGACGCCCTCGAGGTGAGCGAAATCGTCGAGGCCGGCCTCGAGGGCGAAGGCCACGGCAAACTCCTCTATCACGAGGCGATGGGCGACACTGGCTATGCAACGAACGTCAACGATCCCGGCGTGCCGGTGATCGACCTCGAGACCTACGAGCGGACGGGATTCGTCGAGTTCGGCGAGGGCGGCAGCACCCACTACAAGGCCTACGGCCCACGAAACGGTCTCGCGTACGTCGAGTACCGCGGCGGGACGACTGTCGTCAACACCGAGACCGACGAAATCGTCGACGAACTCGAGTTCACCGGCGGCATGTTCCTCTCACCCGAGGAGGATCGACTCGCGATCGTCGACGATGAGGTCTACATTGTCGATGTGACCAGTGAAGACAGTGACGTGCTCGGGAGCCTCGCAATCGACGGCGATCCCTCAACGGTCCGCTTCGGGCCCGAGGGTGAGACCGCCTTCGTCGCGAACGCCGAATCGGGCGATGTCGCCGTCATCGACGTCGCCACACTCGAAGAGATCGACCGGCTCGAGGCGGGTGAGTTCGACGGCCGGAATCGGATGGCTGTCGTCGGAGACGAGTACTTCATCACGCCAGCTGACGCCGACGAGTCGGTCGCCGTCGTCGATATGGCTGCCCAGGAAGCCGAACTGATCGACGTCGGTGTTTCCGTCGACACGCTCCAGTATGTCGGCGACTCCGGAACTGGATACACAGGCCGGTACCGATGACTGCCGGTTGCGGATACCGATGACTGACAGCGATCGACATACCCGTTCGAACGCAACGCTTCTCATAGTTATCCTCATCGTCGGGTCGGTGCTACTGACGAGTCTCGTGACACCGGTCGCAGCTCACGCTTACCTGAGCGAGAGCGACCCCGCAAACGGCGAGCACGTCGACCCATTGCCCGATGAACTGACGCTTTACTTCTCCGGTGACGGCGTCGTCAACGCCGATATCACCCTCGAGAATCCCGACGGCGAGGTCGTCTCCGAGGAGTCGGAGATCGATCCCGACGACACGCAAATCGTTCGCGTGCCGATCGACGACGCGGCCGGTGACGATGGAATGTACACCGTCGAGTGGGAGGTGCTCGCCGACGACGGCCACACCACTGCCGGCTCGTTCTTCTTCGCCGTCGGCGACGAACCGCTCGATCGAGACGCCGTCCTCGAGGCCTACGAGGAAGACGAGACCGACGAGACGATCCCAGCGATCGAAGCCGGGGCGAAAGCGCTGTTGCTCGTCGGCGTCGTCGGGCTGCTCGGCATCCCGGCGGTCGCGATGCTCGCAGTCCGACCGGCCTTCGCTCGAGCGGACGCCGCCGCCCGATCGTCCGTCGACGAACGGATTGGCCGGCTCCTCGCCGGAGCCGCCGGCCTCACGCTCGTGGGCGCGGTCGTCCTCGGACTCACCAGAAGTACAGCACTCGGGCCACTCTCGCTCGAGACGATCTCTCAGTTCGTCGAGACGCCTCTCGGTGAGGCCTGGATCGTACAGGTCACGCTCGCCGCCGTCCTGGCGGGCCTCGTCACGGCGGCGGCTCGAGGACCCCTCGTGAAACGAGCGGTCCACGTCGTCGTGTTCGGGGGTGCACTTGCCGTCGCGGGGACGATCGCCTGGACGAGTCACTCAGCGACGGCAATCGACCAACTCGAGGGAGCTGTCGTCGACTTCGTCCACCTGCTCGGCGCTGGCCTCTGGGCGGGAGGGCTCGTCGTCCTCGCACTGGTCGTCGTCCCCGTGGTTCGAAACGCGGAATCGGACGACAGAGCGGACCTGCTCGCGCGAACGATCGGCCGGTTTTCGATCCTCGCGTTCGTCGGCGTCACGCTCGTGGTCGCGTCGGGATTCGTCCTCGCATCGTGGCACGTCCCGACCGCCGACGGTCTCACGGGAACGATCTACGGTCTCACGCTCGTGGCGAAACTCGTCCTCGCTGCTCTGGCTCTCGGGCTCGGCGGACTCTCGCGGTTCGTACTCCTCCCCCGGCTGGCGGCCGACCAGGGCCCCGAAACCGCCGACGGCCTCCGACCTGCGAGTACGGACGGCGGCACCGAGCGCTCGAGTCGTGACCGGTCGGTCTCGACGGTCGTCCGGTCCATCCGCCTCGAGGTCGCCCTGCTGGTCGTCGTCGTGGTGCTCTCGGGCGTGCTCACGTCCGCGCCGACAGCCGCGGTCGCCAGCGGCGACGACCTCGTCGAGTCGACCATCGAGTACGAGTACGACGACCATCTCGTCGAACTGTCGGCGTTTCCCGCCACCGAGGAGACGGCGGGCGACGCGCTCGTCCTCGAGGCGGACGAACCGATCGTCTTCAAGGTGGCGTTTCTCGAGGACGGTGGCGAGGCGGTTGCCTCCGACCAGCCGGTCCGTCTGCTCGCGAGTAGCGACGATGGAACTGAGTTCGAGGTCGAACTCGAGGAGACCGACGACGGCACGTACGCTGTCGTCCAACCGCTCGCCGACGAAGGCAGGTGGGAGTTTCGGATTACGGGAGCGCCTGACGGGTCGTACGTGAGCGAGTGGATCGATGCGGAGGTGGTTCCAGCTGACGAGCATGACCACGACACCCACGCGGACGCCGACGGTGGTGGTCACGACGACCACGCAGCGGGTCACGACACTCACGCGAAAGACCACGCGGATCACGGAGGCCCAGAGGAAGCGACAGCTTTCCAGACGCTCCTCCAGTTCGGTGCCGTCGTCACGGTGGTCGGCGGAGTCGTCGCAATCACGCTCGAGTCGTTACGGCTCCGCGGAGGACGGTTCGACCGAGAGTGACCGAGATACGGGAGGGCGATCGGGCCGATACAACCTGTCCGGTCGCGCCCAGCGGCGTCAGGGCGAGTTAGCCGGAGGCTCGAGCAGGTTGTCGACGAGTCGAGTGAATCGGTCGACGAGTCGGTCGGGGACCGTCGGCTCGACCACCGACAGCAGTCGACCGGTCCGGTCGGGGTTCGCGAGCCGGAGTGTAACTCGTTTTCGGTCGTCGTAGCGCTTCTCGACGATCTCGTGCTCGACGAGTCGGGAGAGGTGGTACTCGAGGGTACTCCTGGCGATGTCGAGTGCGTCGGCGACCGAATCCGGATCTGCGGGCTCGTGTTCGATCAGGTGGACGACGATTTCGCGGGTCGTCTCGCGACGAAACAACGCGAGGGCCGCTCGCTCCCACTCGTCGTACGAGGGCGGATAGTAGTGCGTTCGGCCGTAGAACTCGGCTCTGACGAGGTGATCGCCCTTGATCAGCCGCCGGACGTGATACTGGATCTGACCCGGCGCGAACTCGGATTCGCGGACGAGCTCGTTGAAGTGGATTCCGACGTTTTCCTGGACGTGTGCTTCGATCTGTCGTCGTGTCTCGTTCATTGGTATCGATCGCGTTTTCCGTTGATCGTCGCGGCGTACTCTGATCTAGTCGGTAGACGACGATAACGGGTTTCGATCGTTCCAGGGAACTGAGAACCGCCATATGACCCGTCCATTTCCGGAGCCCGAGCATTGCCGTGAGAGTGGCCGAGAGCCACAGCACTGGGGATGACCGAAGCACATACATGTCTCTCCAACCGACGTAGCATAGCGGAGATGAACCACACGAGCCCGTTCGAGATCGGGTGGCTCGATCCACAGCTCGCCCCCGTCCTCCTCGTCGTGATCATCCTCGCGGCTCTCGGGACGACGATTCTGTTTGCCTGCGGCGTCGTCGCCTACGCCCGGCGTGGATCGATGCGATATCTCCTGATCACGCTCGTTCTCGGCTTGCTCGCCGCTCGCTCGTTCGTCGGCCTCGGAACGGTGTTCGGTGTCGTCCCGATGACCGTCCATCACCTCGTCGAACACGGACTCGACTTCGCGATTGCCGTTCTGATCCTCTATGCTGTCTACCGAAGCGGCCCCGGATCGGGACGGAACACGATGGAGACCGACGGCGACTGATACGGTTTGCGATGACTGATTGCCGGTCCCCGATCGACCGGGACAGACACACTGCGGTCCGTACGATACGGTCTGTTGTGAGTCGGTATCGGTGGGGCCACACCCATTCTCCGGTCCCGAAACTGACGGAGAGCAGCCGTACCGATCACGACAGGTTCGCGAGCACGTCCTTGCCCTCGAGGTACGTAAACCCGTGACGGCGAGCGTACGCGCGAGCGTCGACGGGCGAGCGTTCTTCGCCAGTTTCACCGTCGAGCATCTCACAGACGACGACAGCGGGCGAGAGATCGGCTGCCTTCGCGAGCGCGATGCCGAGCTCGGTGTGACCTTCCCGCTGGGCCAGCAACTCGGGTGCGGCCTTCAGTAGATGGACGTGCCCAGGAACGCGAAACTCCTCGGCGAACGTGACATCGGTCGGAGAAGTGGCGGCCTCCCCCAGTGCTTGGATCGTTCGTGAACGGTCCTTGTCCGTGACACCTGTGTACGTATCACGGTGGTTGACCGTCAGCGAGAACGACGACCGTTCGTCGTAGCCGAGGTCGTGGTCGCTCGCGGCAGGGTGGTCGAGTTCCTCCGTCAGAAACGGGAGATCGAACGCCTCGGCGGTCTCGTGGTCGAGCGCCGCACAGATGAGCCCGCCGGCGTCGTTTCGCATCCGCGCGACCGCATCGGGTGTGACCGCGTCCGCGTGATAGATGAGGTCCGTCTCGCCCTCGCGGTCTGCGGCGTCGTGGACGAGGACGGGATCGCCCGCTCGAAGCGCCTCGAGTGCCTCCTCGAACGCGCTGTTGTCGACCGATGTCGAGACCTCCGGCTGCCCGTCCGTGTTCGGACGCGGTTCGGTCCAGTTGCCCGTCATCACCGATCACCAAGTGAAACCGTGACGTGATCGCCATCCTCGAGTTCGAGCGTCTCACGAAGTTTCTCCGGTGCGATCACCTCGAGTTGGTCGTCGTCGTGGTGGGTTCGCTCGGGGGAGATGACGTGTGCCGTCTCGTAGACGTCACCGTCGGCCGTCTCGACAGTCGCCGGGCGACAGACCGCGGGGCCGTACGTACGTTCGTCGTCTTCCCAGCCGTCGATCGGAATCGGCTCGAGCGAGGTGACGGCTCCTCGCCGACGAACGCTCTCTTCGTCGAGGTCGACGTTGAGTGTACCAGGGAACGGTTCGTAGCCGAGTCGCTCGGCGAACTGGCGCTTGTACCCTGGAAGCGAGATGTAGTGGCGTCCTTCCCCCATTCCGCTGGTCACGAATCCATCGAGGTCGACGGTCGAGTCGGTCTCGAACAGTCGTCGATAATCCTCGTACTCCGCGTGGAGTGTGCGTTCGCCCTCGTCGGTGATCTCTACCCACTGGCCGTCGCTGACCGTCTCTCGAACGACGAGATCGGCGCTCTCGAGACGCCGAAGTCGACGCGAGGCGGTCTGGTTCGATGCCTCGAGTCGGTCAGCGAGATGGGAACACGAGAGTTTGACGTCCCCCTCGAGTGCACCCTCGAGGGCAAGAAGTTTGAGAACGGCGAGTTCGTCGAAGCCGACGTCGGACCCCGTTGACACGGACATACGTACCCGTTTGAGATCAGCTCCCAAAAGCGTATTGGAAATGGAATGGATAACGATTTTGTGATGGGGTTCGGCCGGCGAGCTATCTCGGCTATCGAAGTATCGAGGGAAAAAGTCATCGGTGCCCGGATCTCTCGGGTTCGTCGGCGCTGGTTCCGAACTCGCGGCTAATGGCGTCGTCGATGCGGGCGACGTGATCGGGATCGAACGTGAAAAACCCGTCCCAGACCCTGGGTTCGGTCTCCACCGAAACCAGTGCAGCCCCGTCCGTGCTGGCACCATCCGGCGGACGATACACGACGAACCACGAGTCCCGATAGGCCGGTCCAGTCCCGGCGTGGACCGTCGCCGAATCGACGGTCGGTCGATCGCCGTCGTCGACGCCGTAGATGTGGACGTCGACGTCGGTTTCCGCGAGTCGTCTGTAGGCTCGTCGGGTCCCGATCTCGTCGTCGATTCGCGAGAGCTGTTGGAACGCCGACCGGATCGTCCCGGAGTCGCCCTGCCAGGCTTCCTGTTCGATGTACCGTGAAATGAGGATCAACAGGAGCTTCTCCCTGTGTGCGAGCGGATACCCCCGCAAGCGGAGTCGACTATCCGCCAGACCGCTCAACACATCGGGTAGATCGACCTCGCCGAGACCGCGTGCGCCGGTCGCGAACAGATCCGAGTTGATCGCGAGAATCGACTCGTAGAGATCCATCATCGGCGACGCCGCGACCGGTACGCCCTCCTCGAGCAACACGGCCGTCGTCCCGTCGGACTCGACGCCCGTCGCGACGGTAGGGTCGAGTTCGCCTCCGGCGAGGTCATCGACGTCGAATTCGGTTCCGTCGCCAGCGCCGCTGGTGTTCGAGGCGTCGTCGGTCGTCTCGACGGAGATGCCAGCGTCGTCGAAAGCATCAGCGAGCAACGGTGTGAGCGGGCCCGCCGTATCGTCGCCGACGACCGCGATCGTGTGGTCGGCGTTGCCGACCTCGTCGATCAGCGAACGCAAGATCACGTTCGGCGGTAGGTCGTCACGACGCATAACTGTTCTCGCCGTCGACGATCAGTCGCCGGTGACGGCCTCGCGTTCCCAGAACTCGCTGTCTTTTTTCAGCTTTGGGACCCACGTATCGGCTGTCTTCGAGAGCAAGGCGACTCGAGAGGCGGGGACCTCCTTGCACTCGGTAAACTCTGGCATGTACTCCTGGATCGATTCCGCGAACTCGACGACCTCGTCGTGGTCGGGCATCGACGACCGATCCAGCCGCCCGCGGGAGTGACCGACGTGCATGTACGCTTTCAGTTCGACGAAGTCGGGATCGGCCTGCTGGTAGAACCCGGCGTACCAGTCGGGATGGTGCATGTTCTCGCCTTTGACCAGCGTGGTTCGGAGAACCGTCCTGGTCTCGTCTTTCTCGGCGAGGACGTCCATCGTCTCGAGCAGGCGATCCCAGGCATCGTCCTCCATCGCCTTGACGACCTGATCGAAGGTGTGTCGTTCGGGTGCGTCGACGCTGACGTAGAGCTGGGTCGGATCGCACTCGCGCAACACCTCCGGACGGGTACCGTTGGAGACCAGAAACGTCGTGATGCCCCGGTCGTGGAAGGCCTCGATCAGTTCGGGAAGGTAGGGGTAGAGCGTCGGCTCCCCGTCGAGCGAGATGGCGACGTGGCGTGGCTCCATCGACTCCTCGAAGACCTCGCGGGGGACCTCCTCGTTGCCGCCAAAGCCCGAGAGGAGTTTCTTCTGGAGGGAAATCGAGGCGTCGACGACGGCCTCGGGGTCGTCCCACTCGACGTCGTCCATCTCGTAGGCGTGACCGTTGTGATCGCGCCAGCAGAAGACACAGCGCTCGTTGCACCGCACCACGGGCGTCATCTGGATGCAGCGGTGTGACTCGATGCCGTAGTAGATGTTCTTGTAGCACTTGCCCTCCCCGCGCAGGGCGTTTGCGGTCCAGCCGCAGGTCTGGGCCGCCGTGTGATTCTCGCTGTGGTAGTCCGGACTCGAGACCTGGGCCGGGCCGCCGTCGTCGCCCCCGTCGGCGTCCGTCCCCGCCCCTGTCGGGGAGTCGCCGGTGTCGGCGGAGTCGCTCATGATACCGTCGGTTCGAGTGGGGCGGACAAAAGCCGTGTGGTGTCCGGCTCCGAAGGCCGACCGACTCTCGGCCGGCTCGATCACTCCTCGGAGCCGTCGTCCCCTCGAGACGATCCGGAGCGCGACGGCGCCTCCGGGCTGTGGGTGCCGTCGACCGAGCGATGTGGGAGCTGTCCGGGTTCGGCCGGCTCGTCATCCTCGGTGACGACCTCCCGCTCGAACGTGTAGAGGACCAGCCCCGTGTTCGCGGTCATGATGATGCCCGTCGTCGGGACCGTCGCGAACAGGGACATCGAGACGCCGACCAGGACAGGGACCGCGGCGACGGCGGCCCACACCTGCGGCCGCGAGATTCCCGTTCGGATCGCGTCCCAGCGGACGATGACGAAGACGGCAACCGTCGCGACAGCCCCGAAAACGACGATCGCCGGCGACTCCACGACCATACGTGCGAATCGGGGCGACCGCGACAAAAGCGTTCCGCGACCGACGCCCGCCCGCTGTGATACGGTTTACCGTCAGTCGGTACCGACGAACCCGCAGACAGGTCACGGGTTCGGCGGTAAATCATTCCAGGCGATCGTATGCGGGCTCCGCCAGTGGCGGTCCGATTCGGATCCGACGACGGCAGTCACCACTCGCTTCGAACGACCAATCGTTCGAAAGTAAATACTTTTGTCCCGTATCGGGATCTAGTCCAGCATGTTCGATGGCATCGGTTCGATCGGCGACGTCAACGCAGTTCGCAGTCCGAACGCGATCCAGTACGGGATGGGGGCGACGGCGAAACTCGAGGGCTACGTCACCGACGAGGACCTCGAGTCGGCGCTCGTCGTCACCGACGAGGGCGTCCTCGAGGCTGGTGCGGCCGATCCCGTCTTCGACGCGCTCGAGGCGGCTGGTGTCGAGGTGACGACCTACGACGGCGTCCAGCCGGAGCCGAAACTGCACCTCGCGGAAGCGGCTGCCGACGAGCTGACGCGGGCTGACGCCGACGTCGTGGTCGGCGTCGGCGGCGGCTCGAGTATGGACACCGCGAAACTGGCGTCCGCGCTGGCCGTCCACGACGTGCCGGTTCGCGAACTGCTCGGCATGGGGAACGTTCCCGGCCCAGGCTTGCCGACGGTCCTGGTTCCGACGACGGCCGGCACCGGTAGCGAGGTGACTCACATCGGCGTCTTCGCCGACGGGGAGGACGACGGCAACAAGAAGGTCGTCTACTCCGAGCACCTCTACGCCGACCTGGCGCTGGTCGACCCCGAACTGACCCGCTCGCTGCCGCCCCAGGTCGCGGCTGCGACCGGCATGGACGCACTCTCCCACGCCGTCGAGGCCTACACGTCGACGCTACGGACGCCCTACACCGACGCACTCGCCCGTCGTGCGATCGAGTTGATCGGCGAGAACTTCCGGGAAGCGGTCCATCAGGGCGAGCACAACGACGAGGCCCGCTACGGGATGAGCCTGGCCGCGATGCTCGCCGGGCAGGCGTTCGTCAACTCCGGGCTCGGGGCCGTCCACGCGCTCACCTACCCGCTCGGAACCGAGTGCGGACTCGGCCACGGGCTCGCGAACGGCGTCCTCCTGCCCCACGTTATACGGTACAACGTCCCCGCGGAACCCGACCGCTTCGCCGATATCGCGACGCTGCTTGGGGTTCCCGAGCGTGCGGACGAATCGACCCTCGAGCGCGCCCGCCGAAGCGTCGACGCCGTCTGCGACCTCAACGACGACGTCGGGATCCCGAACCGGATTCGCGACGTCGAGGGGGGTGACGTCGACCGCTCGCAGTTCGACGCCTTCGCGGAGATTGCACTCGAACACTCCCGGCACAACGTCGATCGGAACCCGCGGCGGATGACGAAAGACGATATCGTGGACGTCTTCGAGACGGCGTACTGACGGCAATCAGCCGAGCGTCAGCGACAGGACCCCGACCGCGAGCGCCGAGGTGACGATCGAGAGCGGAACCCCGAGGAGCAACAGCGTTCGAACCGGGACGCGGACGTTCTCGTCGGAGGCCGCCTCGAGCGCCAGTAGCGTCGCGGCGGAGGCGATCGGCGTCGCGTTCCCGGCGAGCGTGCTCACCGCGGCCAGCAACAACCAGTCGGCGGTCGCCTCGGCGGGGAGGCCGGCGGCGAGCAAGACCACGGTAGGGACGTTGCTCACCAGATTCGAGAGGACGAACGCACCGGCGGCGAGCTGTGTTCCGCCGCCGATCGACTCGACTGCCTCGAGCAGGGCAGTCCCGTCGAGGCCGGCGACGAGCGCGAACAGCCCGGCGAACAGGACGAGCACGCTCCAGTCGACCTCCGCGAAGATCTCGTCGCCGGCGACCCGGCGAAAGCCCTGGAGCCACGCGAGGTGGACGACGGCGGTTGAGGCCGCGATCGTTCCCGCGCCGACGCCGGGGAAGACGAGCAACGCGAGAAAGGTCCCGGCAACGAAGCAGATGCTGGTCCCGGCCCAGACGCGGTCGAACTCGGCGGCGTCGGGGACGACGAGCACGCCGTCGCTCGGCGTGATCGGGAGGAGAAACAGCGCGGCGACGACCAGGCAGACGGCCGCGACGGGGGCGAGTGCGACGACGAACTCGAGCGTCGTGAGGTCGCTCTCGGCCAGGATGAACGCGTTCTGTGGGTTTCCGAGCGGGGTCGCGACGCTGCCGATATTCGCGCCGAAGATGACGGCCAGAACGGGGGCGACCGGGTCCGCGTCTCCCCTGTCGGCCGCGACGATGAGAATCGGGGTGAGCAACAACACCGTCGCGTCGTTGAGCGCGAACGCGCTGAGTACCGCCGAGAGGGCGAGCGCGCCGAGGGTCAGCCGCCGAGGCGTCCGCGCGAGCCCAACCAGACGTGTGGCCGTCCACTCGTAGAATCCCGAGCGGGCGAGCGCGACGACGTGGACCAGCATGCCGAACAACAGGAGCAGCGTCTGGACGCTCATCGCCTCGAGCGCCCGCGCTGGCGTGACGATCCCCAGGGCGAGCAAGACCACGGTCCCGGTGGCCGCGGTCACCGACCGCGAGAGCGGGTAGCGCCCGATTCGTCTCACGAACAGCAAAGCGAAGGTGGCGAGAACGACGAACGTCGCGACGAGACCGCCACCGAACTCGATCACGACCGATGCACTGTTGCCGTCACGTATAGCTGTACTGACTGCTCACGGCGTCGCCTACGCCGCCGTCCTTCGACCCCCGTCGAGCGACGATTTGTCGGGGGCCACTCGAAGATCGCCCCGGCCGTCGATCGAACGACGCTCACTCTCCGGTACGAACCCGCTCGAGAACCGAAAGCGTACCGTCGGCGTGGATCTCCTCGAGCAGTTCGTCGGCGGCCGCTTTCGCGTCCTCGTCGGCGTTCGCGACGGCAAAACTTCGGCCGGCGACCCGGAACGTCGGGACATCGTTGATCGAGTCACCGACGGCGACGGCGTCGGCGAGGTCGAACCCGATGTGGTCGGCGATCCGCTCGACACCGTCGCCCTTGTTCGGCGTCGTATCCTTGACGTGGTAGGCGTAGCCGGTGTCGATCACCTCGAGGCCGAACTCGGCGGCGATCTCGCGAAGCGGCTCGAGCGGCTGTTCGCGGTTGACGGCGATTTCGGTCTCACGCCAGCGGTTGACGGTGTCCTCTTCGCCCCAGCCCAGCGAGTAGCCCGCCGCGCGGTAGGCCTCGGCGACGGCTCGAGGCGCCTCGCGGTCGGCGGTGACGAAGATGTCGTCGCCGGTATAGACGACGCCGCCGTTTTCGGCGACGACGAGTTCGGGGATCGCGGCGAAGTGACAGAGCGCGATCGGGTACGGAAACGCCTTCCCGGTGGCGACGACGACCGGGGCGTCCCACTCGCGCAGCGGATCGAAGATCCGGGGGTCGATCCCCCAGGCGTCGGGGCGGGTCAACGTGCCGTCGATGTCGAGAAGCAGCGGCGGGTCGGCCGTCATACCACGACGTAGGCGTTCCGTCGTCTAAAGCGGTCGGATCGAAAGCAGGTCGCTCCCGTCGCCAGCGAGTGAGCGACCCCTCCTCACGCCGGCGTCTGCGTGCTAGCTCTGATGAGCTGGATCAGAACGGAGGCAAACCGTGATCCGGAGCTCCAGATCGCCGTCTCGCCGCCATCGTCGTCGACGACGCTGAGCAGGATTCCGTCGTCGTCGACGATAACGATCCGACCGGACCGCTGGTCGTCGCCGTGGTGGTCCGGCGGCAGTTCACACTCGACGCCCTCGAGCGATTCGAGCCGTTCTCTGACCGCGCCAGTCCGGCTGACGGCGAGAACCGAAACGCCCGCCGTGGCTCGATTCCGGAGGGTCGCCTCGATCTCGTCGGTGACGAGCGCCGGTAGTCGGGTCCCGAAGACGATCCGGTCCTCGGCGCTCGAGAGGAGATCGACGACCCGGTCGTCGACTCGGTCGCGGCCTCGGACCGTCCAGATGTCCTCCTGGGTCTCCTCACCGACCGACTCCTCGCTCACTCGATCGACGTAGTCGAACGCACGTTCGCGTTCGTGCTCGAACCGTTTCTCGAGCGTTTCTCGGGCTTCCTCGACGCTGACCGGCCGGTAGCGGATCGGGTTCGATTGCTGGACCTCGAGCAAGCCACGTTCCTCGAGGCTCTCGGCGACGCTGTAGACCTGTGAGCGAGGGACGTCGGTGATCCGAGCGACGTCCCGTGCGGTGCCTGAGCCGAGGCGGTGGAGCGCGATGAACACCTTCGCTTCGTAGCTGGTGAGCCCCAGGCGCTCGAAGGCGTCGACGGCTTCGGTCTCGTCCGTGCTCATTCTCCACCTCCGTCGTCGGGGCGGCTCCGGCCCCCACTGTCGACATCTCCGCCTGCCGTCGCCCCGTCGGTTCCGTTCGTTTCGGTCGCGTCCGCAGGGTTCTCCTCACCGCCGTCGCGATCGACGTCTTCGGGCATCCCGCCATCACTCGCCGTCGGCGTTGGCCGACGCAGCGGCCGGACGTCGAAGGACACGTCGGGACCGAAGTACCGGGTCCAGAGGACCAACAGCGTCGGGAGGACGATGACGCTCGCGAGGAACGCGTACGTGATCGTCAACGCCGTGATGATCCCGAACTGCTCGAGCACCGGGAGGATGGCGAACGCGAGTGTGCCGAAGCCGCCGACGGTCGTCGCCGCGCTTCCGAGGAGCGCGCCGCCGGTGCCGGTAACCGTCGTCTCGAGGGCCGACCAGACGTTGCCCTGGCGCTCGAGTTCGAGGGTGTACCGGGAGCTGACGTGAATGCTGTATGCGACCCCGAGGCCGATCGTGAGGCTGGTGATCATCCCCGTCAGGACGTTAAAGGGCATCCCGATGAGGTACATCGTCCCGAGAATCCAGCTGACGGCGAACGCGACTGGCAACAACGTCACGACGCCGAGCGTCGCGCTGTTTCCAGTCAACCGGTAGGCTACCGTGAGGAACGTAAACACCGCGACGAGCGTGATCAACAGGCTCTGGAGAACGGTGTCGAGCAGATCTTGTTCGACGATGTAGCTGACGATCGGATCGCCGGTCGCGATAGCACTGACGCCGTCCCCATCGGCGAGGATCACCGTCTCGCCGTCTTCGTCGGTCCCATCTCCCTCGCCGTCCGCCCTATCGTCGCCCTGGCCACTTCCATCCCCACCCTCGAGTCCGCGGTCGTCGCCGACGCCGGCGTCGTCGATCGTCGCCGCGATGGTGCGCATCTCTTCCGTCGTCTGGTCGAACGGCGCGTCGCCCTCGACGGCGACGATCATGCGGGCGGCGTCGTACGTCCCGTCGTCGCTCCGGTAGAGGACCTGGCTCGCTTCGTCCTCGTCGATCTCGAAGAGTTCGTCGTACAGCTCCGTGACGTTCTCGTCGGGGACGCCGTCGCCCGTCGTATCGGCGGCCTCGAACGATTCGTTGAACGATTCGTTCCGTGCAGCGGTGTCTTCCATCACGGATAACGGCCCCTGGACGTCGGCCTCGCCACTCGCCAGCGTGTACGCGACGTCGCTGTCCGCGGCGTCGTTCTGGGCAGTCTCGAGTCGTTCCAGGACGTCCCCGTCGGCCACGTCGCCTTCGACGAGGATCTGTGCCTGGACGTCGTCGCGCTGGAAGTTTTCGTTGACGTAGTCGAGATCGCCAGCGGCCTGGTACTCGCCAGGTGCCATCCCGCCAGGAAGAGACTCGGTCCACGCCGGCGGACTCTCCGCGAGGAAATCCTCCTCGTCGAAGCTGGTGTCGACCTGGCTCGCGCCGTAGACGCCGCCGGCGGTCACGAGGAGGACGACGAGCAACAACACGAGCGGTGCCCGCCTGGCCGCGACTGCACCCACGGAGAGGACGTCACCCAGCCGTCCGCCCCCGGTACCGAACGCGCGCTTGCGGCGGTCGAAACCCCGGGCCTCGAGCGCCGAGTCGATCTCGACTTTCGCCGCCGGAATCAGCCCGCCGAAGACGACCAGCGCCGCGAGGATACCGAACGCGCTCACGACGCCGAACTCCTGGATCGGGCCGATCGGACTGATCAGGTTCGCGAGAAATCCGATCGCGGTCGTCGCGGTGACCCAGACGAGCGCGATACCGACTCCCGCGAGCGCGACGGCCATCGATCCGCGGACGGTGCTCGAGTCGGTGACGTCCGGATCCTCCGTTCGCTCGTCCGAGACCCGTGGCGTCTCGCGTTGCTCACGGGTCGGTTCACTCCCCGTTTGCTCGTCCGAGACCCGTGGCGTCTCGCGTTGCTCTCGATACCGCATGAAAACGTGAATCGCGTAGTCGATCGAGAGCCCGATCAGCAGAACGGGAATCGCGATCATCATCTGGTTGAACGCGATCCCCGTCCAGCCCATGAAGCCGAACGTCCAGACCAGGACCGTGACGATGCCGACGACCCCGAGGACGATGTCGAGCGGGTCACGGTAGGCGATCAGGAGTGCGGCGACGACGAACGCGAGCGCGAGCGGTCCGACGATCGCCAGACTGTCGCCCATCGAGCGGTCGATCTCGTCGGTGATGATGCCGACGCCGAAGACGATCTGCTCGTGTTCGTGGCCGGCCGCAAGTTCTTGGAGATCGAGTTGGGTCTCGAGGACGTCCTCGTCGACGGCACCCGTCTCGACGTCGGCGTCGCCGATCTCCTGAGTGACGAACGTCATCCGCGCGTCAGCCTCGGTCGATCCCGGATCGTAGTCGGAGGGCATGAACCCGAGGGCGGCTCCCTGGTTCTCGTCGTCGTCCGACAGCGCGCCCTCGAGCGCCTCTTCGAACTCGTCGTCGTCGATCTCGGAGAGTGCCTCGATCTGCTCGTCGAGCGTCGGCCCGTCGTCGTCCTCGAGGTCGTCTTGCATCTCCTCGAGTTCCTCGGCGTCCTCACCGAGCCGTTCGTACTCCTCCTCGAGTTGCTCGCTATCTTCCTCGAGTTCCGCGGAGTCCTCCTCGAGTTGCTCGCTGTCTTCCTCGAGTTGTTCGCTGTCTTCCTCGAGTTGATCTCGTTCCCCTTCGAGTTCGTCGGCCGCCTCCTCGAGTTGTTCGTACTCTTCTTCGAGAATACCCATCGTCGCGCCGAGGTAGACTTCCTCGAGCGCCTCGGAGTGTTCCTCGTACTCGGGAACCTCCTCGGGGTCGTCGGTCGTCTGTTCGATCGCGAACCGATCGGACTCGATCGCGCGCGCCTGCTGGGCGAGCTCCTCGTACTCGGCAGCCTGCTCGTCGTCGAGGCCCACGGTCGCCTCCGCGATCGTCTCCTCGAACTCCGACTCGAGTTCTGAAGCGCCGAGCTGGTACTCCGGATCGGTCTCGTCGTAGGCCGCGGCCAGCTGCTCGTACTCGCGCTGGATGCCGATCGACGCGTCGATACCGTCCTCGAGTCGCTCGCTCGTCTCCTCGAGTTCCGACTCGCGTTCCTCGAGTTCCGCGCCCCGCTCTTCGAGTTCGACACCACGTTCCTCGAGTTCCGCACCACGCTCTTCGAGTTCGGCGCCACGTTCTTCGAGTTCTTCGCCGCGTTCCTCGAGTTCCTCGCTCGTCTCGTTCAACTCCGTCTCGCGTTCCTCGATGTCGTCGGCGAGTTCCTCGAGTTCGGCGACCTGCTCGTTGGTGATCGCCGTCATCGCGATGACGTTCTCGACGCCGGTGATCGCGTCGTCCTCGACGAGCGTCTCGTTTATCGACTCGTTCGCCCTGATCTCCTCCTGGAACTCGAGGGACTCGAGCAGTGATTCCCGCGTCAGAACGTTCTCGCCGTCGCCGCGGGTGATCACCTGCACGCTGGTCGTCTCCTCCTCGTCGTCGACGCCGAAGTTCTCGTCGATCGCTTCCATCGCTTCGCCCTCGGGAGAGTCGCTCTCGAACTGCTCGAGCGAAGAGTCGTCGTCGACCATCGACGCGCCGGCGCCGACCAGCGCCGTCGTGAGCAAGAGTACAACGAGAACGATGCGCGCGTTGGAGGTGACGAACTTCGCGATCCGATCCGCCGCGCTCATTCGATCTCCTCCGTCGACTCGAGATAGACAGCTTCGAGGACCATGCTGTTGTTACGATCCTAAAAACACGCCCGCTTATACGTGTTTCCAGTATTATATTATCGTGAACGTCACGACTACTGATACACACTCCTGTCCCTGGAACACTAATTGTGGCCCAATATTGTCCTCCCATCATACCTGACACACTCCAAACCAGTTCAATATTCGACAACTACACTTCATAGGGACTGTTGTAAGTCGTTATCGGCGAAACCACAGGCGGATCGTGGTTTCACCGGTAAATCGTTACAACAATCCCATCGATCCGCTACTGGGTGGCCCGACTCGAGACGTGGGCCGTCCGTCTCATCCAAACGTGAACGGTAGACGGCCGACAATACGAGAGACCAGTCGTGTCGAAAAGGGCTACGAATCGGAAGACGAAATGGGGCAAAGCGGCGTGATCCGCGGGCCCTGATCGACTACATCGACCGCTGCCTCGATTTCGAAAACCGTCGCGAGCAACTCCTCGGTGACGATCTCGGTTGGCGTTCCGTATCCGTGGATCTCGCCGTCGTCGAGGGCGACGATTCTGTCGGCGTGACGTGCGGCCTGTTCGATGTCGTGGAGTACGACGACGACCGTAATATCGCTCTCGTCGCGCAACGTCTCGACGATCTCCATCACCTGGAGTTGGTGATGGAGGTCGAGAAACGTCGTCGGCTCGTCCAACAGCAAGACGTCAGTGTCCTGGGCGAGGACCATCGCAATCCACGCAAGCTGTTTCTGACCCCCGCTCAAGCTCCCGAGTTCGCGCTCGCGGAGATGACCACACCCCGCGAGTTCGATCGCACGGTGGACCGCCCGGTGGTCCGACTCGGTGACGTGATCGAAAAACCCGCGATGAGGATATCGCCCGTGATAGACGAGTTCCTCGACGGTGATGCTCTCGGGAGAGGTGCTCTCCTGTGAAAGCAAGCCGAGCCGCCGGGCGAGTTCTTTCGTCCCTAGTTCGTGGACATCTCGGCCCTCGAGTAGTACCGTCCCGTCTCGAGGAGCGAGTTGATCGGCCAGCCCTTTCAACAGCGTGCTCTTTCCCGACCCGTTCGGCCCCACGAGCGCCGTCACGACCCCGAGTTCGACGGCGAGCGATTCGCCGCCGATCACCGGCTCGTCGCTCCCGGGGTACGCCAACGTGAGGTCCTCACCGACGAGAATCGGCTCCGACCGCGGACACGACCGGGTAACGCGACTCGTATCCGACTCCCGGCCGGCGTGACTCGACTCGGACTCGCGGACGGCCTGACGTGTGTCGGCCGTTCGGCTAGCCTGACCCGCGTCGTTCTTTCGAGTTGCTCCGCTGGATTCGTTCGTCGATTCGTTCGCGGTCATATCTCACCGAGATTTGATTTCTTGCGCATCAGGTACAGGAAGTACGTGCCGCCGACGAGCCCGGTGACGATGCCGACGGGGATCTGGACGGGGTTGAGTGCGAGTCGTGCGCCGACGTCGGCGGCGACCATCAGCGCCGGACCGACGAACACGCAGCCGACGATCAGCTGCTTGTAATCGCTTCCCACCACGTTGCGGACGATGTGGGGAACGATTAGCCCGACGAAGCTGACGATGCCCGCCACTGCGATGCTGGCCGCCGCTGCGAGGACGGCGACGCCGGAAAGCGCAAAGCGGACTTTCTCGATCGACATTCCGAGGGACTTCGCCGTCTCCTCGCCGAGCAAGAGGACGTTACACTGACGCGACCCGACGAGTGCCAGCCCCACGGCGACAACTGTCCACGGCAACGCGAGACGGACCTGTTGCCAGTCGGTGCCGGTGAGCGAGCCGGTCGTCCACGCGATCGCAGACTGGACGATTCCGACATCGTCGGCGAAGAAAAACAGTGCGGTCTGCAACGACCCCAACACCGTTCCGACGATGACGCCCGCGAGCACCAGCCGGACCGGGTTCGTCCCGCCTTTCCAGGCGATCGCGTAGACGATTAGAAAGGCGACCGCGCCGCCCGTCGCGGCGATCAGCGGTAGAAACGCCGTCAGACTGCCGAACACCACGAGCGTGAGCAGAATCATCAGACCCGCCCCGGAGGAGACGCCGAGAATGAACGGACTCGCGAGTTCGTTTCTGGTCACGGCCTGGAAGATCGCCCCCGAAACCGCGAGGTTCATTCCGACGATGACCGCGACGAACACCCGGGGCAAGCGGACGTTCCAGGCGATGAGACTCCGCTCGTGCATGTCGGGCACCTCGCCTCCGAGCAGGAAGGCGTTCCACGCCTGCGTGTTGAACACCACGTCGGGATTCAACACCGCCCGCCAGGCCTCGCTGGGAGTCATCGAGTACGCGCCAAAGCTCACCTGAACCAGCCCGCCAAGGACGACGACGAGCGTGCTCGCGAGCACGACCGTCACCAGCCCCGGGTCGAACAGCCAGCCGAGCCGGCGGATGTCGGCGGTCGGTCCCGTCGCTGCCGATCCAGCGACGCCGGGTTCGTCGCCGCTCACGAGAAATTCACGGCGGCGAAGCCGAGCTCATCGACAGAGATGTCCGTCGGTGGGGAACCAGCGAATCCCATTCCTAGAACTCCCCGTTGATGATGTCCGCGACGCGCTGACGGTCGAACAGCCGTTCGTCCTCGGGTGGCGCTTCCATCCCCGTCGGCTCGCCGAAGACGTCGGGATAGAGGCTCTTCGCGAGCGCCTCGGTCTGGAACGTGTTGAGGATGGGGCCCTGTTCCATCTCGTGCCACGGATAGACGCGGCCGTTCTGGACGGCCGTCACCTCGCTCGCGACGGGATCGCTCTCGAGCGGTTCGATCACATCGGCCCCCCAGTCACGCCCCTCCCGACGGATGACGCCGTCGAGCCCGTTGTGGTAGACGATCACCTCGGGGTCGTACTCGAGCATCAACTCGAGGTCGGCCGTGAGGCGGTAGTCGTCGTCGGGGTAGACGCCCGCGAACGCGTCGTGGTCGGGTACGCCGAGGTCGCGCAACGTCTGCGTCTGCGTCCCCGGCAACGCCGGGTTGAACACGTCGATACCGCTGGCAGCGTCGAAGTCGTCGAAGTTCAGATACCCCACGGTGGGACGCTCTTCGACGGGTGGGAGTTCGGCCCGAATCTCCTCGAGCATCTCCGCGTGAAGATCCCGGAACGCTTCACCTCGCTCCTGGACCTGAAACACTTGGGCCGCCTCGTCGTAGACCTCCCAGAGATCGTAGTGTGGGTGGTCGTCAGTGAACTGGGGTCGGCGAATCCAGCTCCCGATAAATGGGGCGACGTTCGCTTCGAGTTCGTCGACGTCGTCCCAGTCGAGCGCGAAGTAGTTCTCCGCCGTGTAGGGATCGATCAGGTGTAGATCGAGGCCGAGTTCGTAGAAGACCTCGACGTCGGCGTCACCCTCTTCCTGGAGAGCGAACGTCCCGTCTCGGTCGAACTCGACGCCCGGCAGCTGCTCGAGATAGCCGACCGGGAACCGTCCGGGGAAAGCGGCCGCGGCCACGCCGTCGGCCTGTCCCAGCGAGATTGCGATATCCACCCAGGACTGGTGGTACACCGCGAACTCCGCGGGCGGTTCGTCGAACTCGACACAGCTCGCGGGCTCCATACAGACTTCGTACGCGTCGTCCGTCCCGTCGGTTTCGGTACTGGCGTCGCCGGTATCACTGAGACAACCTGCTAGCGCCCCGATCGCTGTCCCCCCACCGAGGCGAGCGAAGGTTCGTCGTGAAACGATCGATGAATCGCGTCGATCCGATTTCGAACTCATCACCCGCCCCTTTCCGGAGCACCGTAATGTATTTTACTAAGCTAATTTATAGTTTAGACTAGTCTAATTCCTTGATCTGTCGCCGGCGGATGGGAACGAACGGCTGGTGATCACTCAGGACGTGGTCGTCGACGAGTGCACCCGGCGTTACAGCGCGAAGGTCAGTTTCCGAAGGTTTTTGCCCGAGAACGGCGGATTCGAATCAGAATGGGGGTTCCGGCAGGCCGATACGAGGAATGCCAGGACGCTCGACGACCTGATTGGTGGGATCGTCACGGGACCCCAGTCCGGGATGGACGTCAACGAATACGTCGGCCCCGAGACTGGTGTAGCAAGGGGATAAGCCTCGAGGGGCGTGACTCGAGGAAGATGTAATCCAGATCGGAGGTGACTCGAACCCGACCCGTCAACGAGCGAAATCGGGGGTGATAGCACCCGTGAGGCGGGATGTGGGCTCCGATCGCAGTCGAACTCGAGTCCCGGATCGTCTAGACGCCCTGGCTCATCAGGTAACTGCGCAACACGTCCGCCTCCTTGTTCCCGGTCGCGGTGTTGACGAGGACGACCGTCTCGTCGCCGTCGAACTCGCCGCGCTCGGCGAGTTCCCACGCACCGCCGGCCGCCGCCGCGGCGCTCGGGGTCATCTCGAGACCCTCGTGTTGGGCCACCGTCACGCCCGCCTCGAGGACGTCCTGGTCGTCGGTCGCGACCGCGCCGCCGCCGGTCTCGGAGATTGCCTCGAGTACCCTCCCCCCGGCGACAGGATCGGGTACCTCGATCCCGCCACAGATCGTGTCGGGCGTCTCGACCGGTTCCGTATCGGCGGCCCCCGACTCGAACGCGTCGACGATCGGCGCACAACCCTCGGCCTGGGCGGCGTACAGCGACGGCCGGTCGTCGACCAGTCCGAGCGTCTGCAACTCCGTCGCCGCCTTGGCGCCGCCGACCAGCGCGACCCCGCCGCCGGTCGGGTAGACGACCGCGTCGGGCACCGCCCACTCGAGTTGTTCGACGATCTCGAACAGCGTCGTCTTCTCACCCTCGTGGCGGTACGGCGTCGAAAACGCCTGCAGTGACCGCCACTCGTCGTGTTCCGCGAGGCCTTCCTCGAAGGCACCGACGGCGTCGTCGTAGCGCCCGCCGACGACGTTCATGTCGCCGCCGTGGACGTTCACCATCGCCTTGTTCGAGAAGCCAGAGCGCGAGGGGAGGTAGACGTGGGACTCGAGGCCCGCGCGGCCGGCGTAGGCCGCCGCGGACTGCCCGCCGTCGCCCGTCGACGCGAGTGCGACGTCGGTCCCGCCGCGTCCGGCGACGGCCGTGACCGCCACCGACTGGCCGCGGTCCCGGATCGTTCCCGTTGGATTCCGCCCTTCGTCTTTGATCAGCAGCCGGCCGACGCCGAGTTCCTCGGCGAGGGTCGGACACTCGACCAGCGGCGTCGCCCCCTCGTCGGTCGTAACGGCCGTTTCCCTGAGGAAGGGGAGCAGTTCCTCGTAGCGCCACATCGAGTCGAACGACCGCGACTCGAGATCCGCCCGCTCGAGGTCGATCGCGTCGTAGTCGTAACTCGGCTCGAGAATCCCCCCGCAGTCCGGACACCGGTTCGTTTCGTCGGCGTCGTACGTCGCGTCGCAGTCGACGCACTCGAGGCCAACGAACGCGTCAGTCGTTGCCAGTTCCATACGCGATTGTTCGCGGCCCCAGACTAATGACTGTCCATCGGGCCGGAGTAGTACGCCGAGCGCAACAAAAAGCAAGTTCAAATCGCGAGTCGTTCGGCCGCTGCCCCGTCCGACCGATCATCGGCACCAAACGACAGCAATCCGCATCAGGCGGGCGATGTCCGTCCCGGTTCGAGGTCGGAGATACCGATGTGTGCGACCAGCTCCGAAATAACTGGAGGAAGACGTTGCAGAGAAGGGTCCATTGCCGGATCGAGGACAGCATCCCCGACAGTGACGGTAACCACCTTGCCCTCACTTCCAGCCGCTACAATCTCGAATCGAAACTGACGGTCCCGTTCGTCGATCGTTTCGACCCAGATCTTCGAGAGCCCGGTGGCATTTTGCCATTTTTCGACGTTAATGACGACGAGTTCGCCAGCTGGAGACACGCACCTCGAGTCGCACGACGGGCATCGACCCGGGTGTGGATTCGATCCAAGATACCCGTACTGGCATCCGCACTCGTAGCATCGAAGCCGTGGCGATTCGGTATCCGTTCCGTGTTTCATGTGTATCTCGCTCTCGAGATCCGTGTTCCCAGCAACTTCCCGCTGGAGTTCCTATCCGACCGTCGGTTCAGCCGCTTTCTACGGTGTGAGTTCCGTTTACTCATATCGACCGCTTAGCCGAGGCTTCCCTCCATCTCGAGTTCGATCAAGCGATTCAGTTCGACCGCGTACTCGATGGGCAGCTCCTCCGTGATCGGCTCGATGAAGCCGGCGACGATCATCTT
>NZ_VTAW01000022.1 GCF_008245225.1 Natrialba swarupiae | reverse complement strand
AGACGGGCCGAGCACAGTTCAACCAGATTCAGCGCCTACTGGACAAGACAGTGAGGCTGTCGGTGTGATCGACTGAGACCTGGCCCAGCCCGGGACGACACGTCGACCGACGCCTGATCGGCACCGAGCCATCCGCCACTTGCCGGTATCGTGTCACTTTCCCCCGGTCGTATAAGAAACTCGAGTATTCGAAAGACCATTCCAACGAGAGATGTAACCGTCCGTGACCGGTTTTTACTCTCGTCCACACTGAATCAGATCTTGAATAGTGAGGTTACAGATCGAAGAGTTATATCTGGACTTGTAGCGTATATTGATCTTATATCTTGAGTGGTGAGGTCTAAAGGGCGATGATTTTACAAGTGCATATTCGGATAAGATACCTTAGACGGAACAGTAGGATACATTGATACTCCTCGAGCGTGATGGGTTTGTATGGCGGAATCACCGGATACCGAACGCACGTCCGTCAGTACCTATCTGCCTGCGTACCAAAAGGTCGAGTGGGAATCACACGCCGAGGAACTCGGAATGAGTCAAAGCGAGTTCGTCAGAACGATGGTTCAAGCCGGGCGAAAGGGGTTCGACTCCGCGAGCGAGAAGCCTACTTCTGAGGGGTCAGACCCTGGGGGTAACGCCCTCGAGAGACGGGTCCTCGAGTTGCTGTCGACTGACACGTATTCGTGGGACGAGTTGTTGGACGCGGTCAGCGACGACATCGAATCCAGACTCGACGACGCCATCGGCGAGCTCCAGGCTGACAACCGGATTCGATACAGCGGACGCCACGACGGCTACGTTCTCGTCGAGGGTAACGATGGCGACTGAGACGACCCCACAGAACGTAGACGATCCGATCGGGTACTTCCTCGAGGACCAGCGATACCACGGCAAGAGCGAACGAACGCTCGAGGCCTACGAGCGCGTTCTCCGGGCGTTCGAGTCCTTCGCCCGCGAGGAGTTCGCGGTCGATTCCCTCGAGGGCAGTTCTCGCCGGGAGTGTATGGCGTGGGTCCACTCCTTGCGTGGCGAGTACGAGCCGAGCACGATCGCGACCTACGCCTCGTATCTGAACCGGTTTTTCGACTACATGAACCGGGTCGGGGTGTTCGAGTCCAATCCGATGGCGCTGGTCATGGAGGAACTGTCCGAGTCGATCGACTCGAATCCGACCAGACGCGACGTCTCGATCACCGAGATGCGCTCGTTCGTCGGTGCGATCGGCCACCCGCTCGAGCGTGCGGTGGTACTCACGCTCTTGAAAACCGGGATTCGAGTCGGTGAGCTTTGCAATCTAGATCTTCGGGACCTCCATCTCGCGGTCGACGAACTCACGTTCGAGTGGGACGCTCGTACCGAACTCGATCGACGGCCATCGTCGATCTTCGTTTCCTCGGAGCCAACGCGCGGAACCACCGTCAACGGCGAGAACCGAACCGCATCGAACAAACGCAAACGGGATACGGTCGTTCCCGTTGACAACGAACTCGATCGAGCGCTCGTCGAGTGGCTCGCGATCCGCCCCGACTCGATCTCGTCGGCCCGACCGTTGTTCGTCGATACGCAGACGTCGTGGGGCCACCGGCTCACGACCGCCGACGTCCGCTATATCGTCGAGAAACACGCCCGTGAGTTCGGCTGGTACCGGACTGGTGGCGGCACGACCGAGAACGTAACACCACACTACTTCCGCCACTTCTTTACGACGCACTTGCGGGATCGGACGGGTGATCGGGGTGTCGTTCAGTATCTTCGTGGAGACGTCGCGAGCGACGTGATCGACACGTACACCCACGACTGGGGAGACCGCGTGCGGGAGACGTATCTCGAGAGTATTTACTCGATGAGAACCCGCCAATCGTGAGAGATATCCGATCGCATAACCCGATTCCGGTCGAAATTATTCGTCCGATACCCAACCAATAAATCTTATCTCGCTATACTAACCTGGCAGGGTGAACGTTTTGGACCACTGTTCTCCCATCCATCCGACGGCGTATGCGTCGAGCAGTGGGGCAACGACCGCTCGTGTTTGTAAGTATATTTGGTTTCACTAGTGCCGAAACATAACTGGTAAAGATTATATGCGTCGGTGCCAGACTGATCGTATGCCCTTCAGTGACGCTCGTAATCGAAGTGCAGTGAGTCGTCGCGAGGCCCTCCTCACAGCAGGCAGTCTCGGCGGTACGACTGTCGCGGGCTGTTTGGGATCTAATTCTCGCTCAGTAAGCGTTTTGTCAGCCGGTAGCCTCGCACGCACGTTCGAAGATCACGTCGGACCAGCGTTCGAGGAAGAAACCGGTGTCGAGGTTCATGGAGAATATTATGGAGCTAACGCGGTAATGCGAATGGTCGAAGATCGAACGAAACATCCCGACGTCATCGTGAGTGCCGACGCAACTCTTCTCCGAGACCGACTGTACGGCGAGTTTATCGACTGGGACGTCGAATTTGCAGCGAACAGTGTCGGCATCGGATACAACGAGGAGACGGAGTTCGGGCAGAGACTTGATGCCGGTAAACCGTGGTATCAGTTAGCTTTGGAGACGAACGAAGGTGATATTGCGATCGGTGACCCTGATCTCGATCCGCTTGGATATCGTGCCGTTCAGGCGTTCGAGCTGGCAGAAACCGAACACGGTCTCGAGGAGTTCCGGGAGACAATGATGGATCTCGTTTACGAGGAGCCCGAAGAGCCCCAGATGATGGCCGGGGTGGAAGCCGGCTCTCGAGCAGGAGCCATCGTCTATCGCAATATGGCGATCGATCACGGCATGCCGTTCTTCGAGTTTCCCGACGAGTACAACTTTGCAAACCCCGAGTTGGCAGACCACTACGCGACCGTCGAGTTTACCACGGCAGAGGAAGGGTACACCGCCCACGGACGTCCAGTGATATACAACGCAACGGTGAACGGCGGAGCCGACGAACCCGACGCCGGCCACAGACTCGTCCAGTTTCTCATCGACGAATCCGACTTGCTCGTTGATGCGGGGCTGGCGGTCGGAGACAGCTTACCGCGCCCCGAAGGCGACGTTCCGGAGGAGATCGACGTATGAGTCTCACCAAAATTGTTCCAAGCCAGAAGTCCAACCGACTGCCGGAACTACTCGTTCCCGCGCTCTTGGGCGCGCTCCTTCTCGTCTACTTTGCAATCCCGTTCGTCGCGTTTCTAGCTCGGAGTGGGCCAGCAAACGTTGTCGCGGGGTTGTCCTCACCGGAAGCACAACGAGCGATTCACAACTCGCTGATAACCGCCCCAATTTCGACACTGATCGCGGCCGTTTTCGGCATCCCACTCGCCTACGTCCTCGCTCGAACGTCGTTCGTCGGGAAGCGATTCGTCGAGGCGCTCGTGATCTTACCGCTCGTCGTCCCGCCTGTCGTCGGTGGTGCAATGATTCTTACTGCCGTCGGACGCTTTACTCCGATCGGTTCCGCTGTGGCAACCCTTGGCATCTCACTCACCGATAGTTTGATCGGCGTCGTTCTCGCACAGACGTTCGTCGCCGCTCCGTTCGTGATTATCACCGCCCGTGCCGGGTTTGGCGCGATCGACGAACGGTTAGAGCAGGCCTCTCGCTCGCTCGGTTACGGCCCGCTTTCGACGTTCTGGAACGTCTCACTGCCACTCGCTCGTGGGGCAATCGTCGCGGGGATCATCCTCACCTTCGCACGAGCAATCGGCGAGTTCGGCGCGACGATGATGGTCGCGTACAATCCACGGACGATGCCGACCCGGATATGGGTCGACTTCATCGCAGGTGGTATCGATTCGATCGTGCCGCTTGCACTCGCATTACTCGGAATTACGCTCGCGGTCCTTGCAGCAGTTCAACGGTTCGGACGCGTACCGACGGTGATCGATCAATGATCCTCGAACTCGATCAGTTGACACACCGATACGGTGATGAACTGGCAGTCGACGACGTCTCGTTCGGACTCGACGAGGGCGAACTCGTCGCCGTGCTCGGTCCGAGTGGTTGTGGAAAGACGACCCTCGTCCAGGCAATCGCCGGTCACGTCCAGCCGACGGCGGGACGGGTTGTACTCCGTGACCGAGACGTGACTGGTGAACCTCCCGAAGATCGTCATGTCGGGATCGTCTTTCAGCAATCGACGCTCTATCCCCACATGACCGTCAACGAGAACGTCGCCTACGGTCTCGCTGCTCGTGGTATCGAACCGACTCAGCGGGATAAACGAGTACGTGAATATCTCGAGTTAGTTGCTCTCTCCGAGAAACGGGATGCCCATCCCTCGGAGCTGAGCGGCGGCCAACGACGCCGGGTCGAAGTAGCCCGAGCACTGGCCCCACAACCAGACGTGTTGTTACTCGACGAGCCGCTATCGGCACTCGATCGACAGCTACGTGAGCGACTGCGAGACGAAATCGCCCGAATTCAGGCTGAAACAGGCGTGACGACCCTATTCGTCACCCACGATCAGGAGGAGGCAATGGCGCTTGCCGATCGACTCATCGTCATGAACGATGGTCGTGTTTCCGGTTCTGGAGCCCCTCGAGTGTTGTACGAATCACCGCCGACCCCGTTCGTAGCGTCGTTTCTCGGGCGATCGAACACGTTCCCGGCGACAGTCGTTTCTCAGTTTCCACCCGTCCTTCGAGTAGGTGATCGGACGTTTAGCCTCCCCAGCGGGACGATTACCGCGTCTGAAGGGACGGCCGTTACGTGTCACGTCCGTCCGGACAGGCTCTCCGTGTCGGATCCCGATGCAACTGACACCGGTTCTGCCCTGTCACTCCCCGGCGAAGTCGTGTCTATCGCGGACGTTGGCCGCCGATACGACGTGAGGATCCAGGCCGAAACTGGGTCCCAGTTCGTAGTGGAGACGATGGAACGTCCACCAGTATCCGGTGAGGCGGTCACGGTCGAGCTGCCACGAGATCGAATAACGATATTCGAGTCCGCGACTCACGACAGTCGAGAATCGACTCCCCGGTCCGACACCGAAAAATACGATGACTGAGACCACCTCGGAAGGGGAAAACACCCCGTGAACTCGTTTCCGTGACCACACCGGCGAACACGGGTTTACGGTTCGACTGCTAGTTTCGTCTCGAGATCGGGTCCGTTCAGGACGGCACGGACTGCCTCGGCGGTTTCGGTGACTTCCGGTGTCGTCTCGAGTAACACCGTCTCGCTCGGGAAAAGCTGTTCGCCCAGCAACAGTCCGTGGTCGCGGGCAGTCGAACCCGTCACCGTCAGATAGATGCCAACCCCAGTTTCGGCGATCGCCGCCTCCTCCTCTCGGCCGTTTTCGGGATATCGGAAGTCGATACCCTCGAGCGTTTGCGTGCCGAGGACGGCCCGAACGAGGCGTTCGTATCGCGGTTCGATACACAGGGGACCGTCGTAGGATTCGACAAACGCACGATCGAGCGCTGACCCGGACGACGCGACCGCCGGCGTCGCCATCAGCGTGTGATAGACGGTGTCACCGAGACCCGTTACGACGCGAACGTCAGACTCGGCAGGATCGATCCGGGCGTTGACGTCGGCGATCCGATCGAGTGGCTCCGGGCGAAGTTCAACGACCTCCTCGAGAACGAGGTCGGCGCTGTCGAACCCGAGTGCAAACTCGTGAGTGCGAAGCGCGCGAAACGGTTCCTCGCGGCCGACAAGTTGAACGTCAGTTCCGTTCGGAACGCCGTCGATACCGTCGACCGGGAGAGTGACGCTGTCGAAGACGATCCGTCGGGGTTTCCCCGCGCGGTCGTCACGGACGAGCGTGTACTCGGGTGCCGTCGGATCCGAGACGGTACTGTACTCGGCGAGACGCTGGTAGACGTCTTCCTCGTCTGGTGTCAGATTCCCCTTCGTGAGGGCCTTCTCGTGTCGGAGCGTCGAAGAGATCTCGTCGGCGAGTTTCGCCACGTCGAGTCGACGAGAGAGCCGATTGAGTACCGACTCGAGGGGACGGCCTTTTCGAGGAACGGCGATCGGAATCGTCTCGCCCATCGGGGGAATTTCGGACGGCGGCGGATAAACGAGTTGTGTTTCGACCGCGTCGGTCAGTTCTCCGAGAACATCGAACCGAGCTGGTCGCGCCAGTCCTGGATCGCCGTCACGTCCGCGCGAACGTCTTCGAGGTCGTCTTCGACGGTTTCGAGCGTTTCCCCGAGATCGTCGACGTCCTCTTCGACGGATCCCAACCCGGTTTCGAGGTCGTCGACGTCCTCTTCGACCGCTTCGACGGTCCCCTCCAGATCGTCGACCTCACCCGACACGCTCGAGACGTCGGTTTCGACGTCGGTCACGTCGCGTTTGACGTCGTCGACCGTCGCGTCGAGTTCGGCGATGGCGCCTTCCAGGTCTTCGAGACCCGATTCGAGGTCGTCTTCGACGGAGCGTACGTCCGCCTCTACCGAATCGAGCCCGTCTCCGAGCGATTCGAGTTCCGATTCG
This sequence comes from Natrialba swarupiae, assembly GCF_008245225.1. Lineage (GTDB taxonomy): Archaea > Halobacteriota > Halobacteria > Halobacteriales > Natrialbaceae > Natrarchaeobius > Natrarchaeobius swarupiae. The sequence goes on along the minus strand of NZ_VTAW01000022.1, from coordinate 53,041 downwards.
GTTGATTCGGCACGCTCGTCGAGCGTTTCGACGTCGCCTTCGAGGTCGGTCGTCCACTCGGTGAGCGTCTCGAGTTCGGATTCGACGTCGCCGACCTGGCTTTCGGTTCGGTCGAGTCGGTTCCCCATCGTATGGAGTTCCTCGTCGAACTCGGCGACTTCGTTTCGAAGGCTCTCGATGATCTCCGCTCCCGTTCCGTGTTCGCCGATGAACTCCTCGAGCGCGCCTGCGTAGGCGGCGACCTCCTCGACCCGTGACTGGAGGTGGTCGATTTTCACCTGTTCGAGGTTCGACGGTTCGATCTCGAGTTCGGACCGGAGTACCGAAAGATCGTCGTCGTCGACGGATCCGTCACGGAGCTCGGCCGCGAGTTGTGCGCTGAGCGATTCGGCGGTCGGGACGTCGACCGAAACGTCGGCTTCACCGGGGTCCGTGGGCGATTCTTCCAGGGGATCCGCGTCGGATTCGCTCGGCTCGGTCTCGTCGACCTCGTCGGGTTCGGCGTCGACATCCGCGTCGGCCTCCTCTGGTTCGACATCCGTGTCGACTTCCACTGATTCAGCGTCCACGTCGGTTTCGGCATCCGCGTCGTCTTCGGCTTCTTCGTCGTCGGTATCAGCGGGTTTGGTCTCGAGTTCGATCGGGTCCGCGCCGTCGTCTTCGGATTCGACGTCGGCGTCTTCGGGTTCGACGCCAACGTCAGGTTCCGCATCTTCGTCGTCGCTTTCCTCAAGGTCGGACGTCTCGTCCTCGAGTTCGAGTTCGACGTCCGAGTCTGGTTCGGTATCGGATTCGACGCCCGCATCGTCTTCGTCGTCCTCGCTGCCCAGACCGAGCGTAATCTCCGGTTCGTCCTCGGAGTCGGCCGGTTCGGACGATTCCTCGGGCTCCGGGATCTCTTCCTCGCCGAAGTCGAGATCGATGTCGGGCGTGTCGTCGGGCTCTTCTTCCTCGTCCGGAGTCTCGACGGGTTCGGTGTCGACATCGCCGAGGTCGAGATCCAGATCGAGATCCTCGTCGTCGGCGTCGTCGTCGGTTTCCTCGTTCTCGAGACCCGGAACGGAGTCCGCGTCACCGGAGAGCATGTCCTTTACTGGCTGATTCCGGTCTTCCGAGACGATGCTGTCGATGACGCTGTCGTCAACCTCCTCGCGATCGTCGGACTCGCCGTCTTCCTCGGAGCTCACTTCGACGATCGCCGGCTCGGTCAGAAACTGCGCCGCAGATTGGTCGTCGTCGACTCGAATGCCGTAGACGGTTACGAGTTGTTCCGCTGGCTCGAGCGAGCAACTGAACTCGACGTGGTTGTCCTGGAACGCGGTCCACTCGTCGCTGTGGTAGTCGGGGTGAAAGCCGACTTTGTCCATCGGAAACGATTCGGGAATGTCCTCGGAGAGTCGAAACGTCACCTGTTCGTCGCGATCCGATTCGATCTCGAAGCGGATCGCCGGGACGGGAAACTCGTCCGCCGTGAACGATTTCTGGACGGTCAACCCGTCCGAACTGACCTCGATCACGTCGTCCGTGTCGGCGGTGCTACTCATGGCCACAACGTTACCTCACCACTACTATAAATGGTACGGACAGTATCACATATGAGTCAGTACCGCTCGTTGAATCGAATTACTCGAGGTCGATCCGATCACCGATCTCGACGACATCGACTCGACCCGGGTGCTCGAAACTCTTTGCGTGGTGGTGGAGGACTTTCGGATCGGACGTGAGCCCACGCCACATGTCCCAGTGACTCGGTACGAGTCGATTCAGTTGCAGGTCGCTTGCGGCCTCGACGATCTGGTTTTCGTCGCTGTACCAGCGGGTTCGTTTCGGCTCGCCCGTCTCCTTGTCCGGAATCCGACCGACGGTTCCGAACGCGAGGATGCCGACGTCGATGTCGTACTCGCCACCGATACGTTCGAACTCCTCGCTGGGCTTCGTATCGCCGCCGTGGAAGACGGTTCCGGCGTCGTGTTCGAAGACGTAGCTGAGGGGGTGAGTCGCGTCCGGATCGTACGCGTCCTCGACGTGGACGGTGAACTCGCCGACCTCGAGGGAGTCTCCCTCTGTGAGTTCGACGAACTGGTCGGCGTCGAGGTCCCACTCCTCGAGCCACTGTTCGTCTTCTCGGGCGACTGCGAGGCTGTCGTCGGCACCGTAGAACGTCGCACCCGTGTTCTCGAGGATCGGTGCCTGACTCGGTCCGTGGACGTGATCGGTGTGTTCGTGGGTCGCGAAAACGGCCTCGGCCTCCTCGACGTCTTCTGGGTCGAACGGAACGGGAATCATTCGAACGGTTCGGGGTGGGTCGCCGAGACCGACGTACGGGTCGACGTAGATCGTGGTTCCCTCACGCCCCTTGAGAACGAACCCGTTACAGCCGAGATACCAGACCGCCACCCCTTCCGGGGAGGCCTCTTCAACGTCGCGAACGAGCCAATCGCCCCAATCGCTTGTTATTTTGGGCATACAGGAGGTGCGCGGACCGCCAGGGTAAATGTTGTTGTCTTCGAGTCCATCACGGTCGAAACCGTTGTGACTTCTCCGGCTTACCCGTCTTCGAGGTCGTCGACGACGGCTTCGATCATCCTGGTTTCGACGATCGGATGATCCGTCGTGACGACGTCACCAGGTGCCGTGGAACGTGTCAAACGAGAGGTTCTCGAGCGGTTCGTTTCCGACGGCGATTTCGTACTCGCCGGGGGTGAGCATGGGTTTGTGGAACTGTGGTCCGTCGTCGGTCGTGATCCGTGGACAGCCGGTGTTGACGAACGCGTCCATATCGAAGTTGCGCAGACGATCGGGCGTCACTTCGTCCATCGTAATGAGGTAGGCGTCGTCGTTCTCCTCGAGGATCTCCTGGGCCTGATCCCACCGGCCCTGTCCGATCTTGGTACAGAAGATGACGCCCCACTTCTCGGCGTCCATCGCCCGGTGGACCGCGCCGAATCGCTGTTTCATGAACTTCTCCGTGTCGGCGACGGTGACGACGTTGTTGACCGGATCGGCGATGACGACGTGTTTCTCGGGGTGTTCCATCGCCAGCCCGAGTGGGTGAAACTTCCCGCCACCGACGTAGAGGACCTGGTCGGCAGGTACGTCCGCGCTCGCGTAATTACAGCCCAGTACTTGCCCTTCGTGAGTGAGTCGGTCGTCGCCACGGCGGCTGTGAACCTCGTAGCCACGCTCCTCTAAGAACTCGGTCATCTCCTCGTAACGGTTCATGTGCTGGGCCGTCGTCACGAGGCCGACGCCCTCGGTTTCCTCCGGCGGCTCTAAGGTCTCGAGTGCCTCTTCCATGATCGGGAGGACCTCGACGTTCGAGAACAGCGGCACGTAGATCACCTTGTCCGTGTTCTTCATCGGCGAGTGGCCGAAGTGGACGAACACGTCGGTGCGTTTCATCAGGTAGGTGTCGAGGTCACACGCACCGTAGCAGGGTTGTCCCGAGAGCATGAACGTCACGTCCTCGCCGACGAGCGAGCGAAGATCGTCGGCGACCGACGGGCCGCGACGCTTGAGTCCCTCGGGAAACTGCAGGCCGACCTTGGACGCGTCGCGTTCTTCGATCGCGTCGACGATCCGCTCGAGTTCGTAGTTCCACTCGCGGTCGTGTTTCAACTGCATCCCGGTGTTGCGGAGGTCTCCCTCAGTGTACCCAGACTCCTGGCTCATTGAGCGTGCTAACCGCCACGGACGTATAACGGCGGCGTTTTACCGACATATCGGGGTTGGTCCATCGATCTGACGGGGCAGGGATCGACTGTTTTCGAGCGGCTGGCGAGGGATAATTTCAACCCAACAGTGATAGTACTGGAGTGTAAACGGAGGATTAATGGCAGCGGAATCGCCCGAAAACGGTTATCTATTCGACCTCTACCGTCGATACATCGGCGAACCGGAAGACCGGACCGACGTCTACCTCGGCTTCGGTCTGTTCATCGGTGGAATCGCACTGGCAGCGGTCGCACTGGTGTTGTTCCTCTGGAGTAATACGTTAGAGCCGCGCACCACGGAGCACGTCAGGTGGGCACAGCCGGCGTACGCGATCGTGATGGCTGCTCTCCCGATAACGATGCTCGGTATCGTCGTCTTGCTTCCCAGCGAGCGTCGGGTCCGCTATGCGTCCGTCGGTGCTGTCGCAGTGACGTTCGCCGCCATCGTCGGCTTCCTGATCGCGTACCCTTACGACTGGTACGGCGTCGGAAACGATTACACCGCCGAAGTCGTCGCCGTCTACGCCGTCGGCATGGCCGGGCTCACCGCCTCGACCGGCGCGGCGCTGATCGCTCACTATCTCGATATGGCCCGTGCGGCCGACCGCGTCGACGCCGAGGACGACGAATCCGACGAGTCCGACGATGAGTCGTACTCCGACGAGGAGATCCGCCGTGACATCGACCAGGCGATGGACGGCGTCGAACTCTCGTGGGGTGGCGTCGAGAAGACCGAACACAGTCGCCTGACGTTCTCCGAAGACGAGTTCGACGACATCGACGTGGACGTCCAGGCCAAGACGACGCGCTCGAGCGGAGTCGACTCGCAGGTCGCCGGTCTCAAGGGGCTCAAAGGCGGGGAGACGAAGACGACTACCTCGAGTTCGACCGTCGACGACCAGACCGCAAAGCTGCGAGAGCTCCGTGAGGAGCAACAGGCTAACGAAGCATCGTCGTCGGCAACCGAATCCGAATCCGCCGTCTCGAGTCTGCTCGATCGTATCCGGACCCTTCTCACCAGAAATTAAGACGGTATTATCTTGGTAAATATTATATTGTTCTCGGATCTTTTCAAATAGAATTAAGGCACATAGATTTATAATCCGTCGGCCACCTTGGCCAACTATGGCCAAAGGCCTAGACGTTGGAACGATGAACATCCTGTCAGCACAGCAGGATGGGAACGATACGGTTTTCGTGCAACAGCGTAACTCCTTCGTAGAGATCGAGTACTCGGATATGGCCGAGCAGATGCTCTCGCGAAGCGAAGTCCTTCACATCCGCAAAGACGACAAGGTGTACGTCGTCGGCGACGACGCCCTCAACTTCGCGAACATCTTCAACAAGGAGACGCGGCGTCCGATGAAACACGGGATCCTCTCGAACGACGAGAAGAGCGCGATCCCGATGATGAAACTCATCATCGAACAGGTCGTCGGCGAGCCCGGCTATCCGGACGAGAAACTGTACTTCTCGACGCCCGCTGATCCGATCGACTCCGACCTTTCGACGCTCTACCACCAGAAGACGATCGAGTCCTTCCTGAACGACATGGGCTACGACGCCGAGCCGATCAACGAGGGGATGTCCGTCATCTACAGCGAACTCGCGGACAACAACTTCACCGGTCTCGGCATCTCCTTCGGTGCGGGGATGACGAACGTTTGTCTCGCCTACTACGCGGTCCCCGTCATGAAGTTCTCCGTCGCCCGCGGTGGCGACTGGGTCGACGAGCAGGCCGCTCGCGCGACCGGGACGCCCGTCGACAAAGTCACGTCGATCAAAGAGGACGATTTCGAACTCGACTTCACCACCGACGTTGGCGGCGTCGAAGGCGCAGTGTCGATCTACTACGAGAACCTGCTCGATTACGTCATCGAGAACATCGTCTCCGAAGTCGACGAGGAGGACGTCGAAGAAGGTCTCGACGTTCCGGTCGTCGTCACCGGCGGTACCTCGAGTCCGGACGGGTTCGAGGCGCTGTTCCGCGACCATCTTGAGGACGCGAACATCCCGTTCTCGATCAGCGGCGTCTCTCACGCGAGCGAACCGCTGTACAGCGTCGCACGCGGTGGACTCGTTGCCGCACGGTCCGACGAGGACGTCGACCAGGACGAAGACGAGGCGGAAGCGGCCGCTGCGAGCGAGTAACGCGTCACTTCTTTCCGTTTCTTTGGACGGGTAGAGCCGACTACGTCTCGTAGAATCGGTTGAACGCGTCCTGCCAGGATTCGCGCTCGTCCGGTGCGCTCTCGTGTTCGACTGGAATGTCGGCGTACGCACAGCGCGGACAGGAGATCGTGGTCACGTCTCCGAGGGCGAGGCGCTCGAGTGGTGCCTGGCACCGAGGACACTCGTCCATACCGAAACGTCTCACGGACGGCCCTTAACTCTATTCGAACGTGTCGTGAAAGATACTATTCACGCCCTATCGGAGTGCAACGAACATTTCTGGGTGATTACCACTGTGCATTTACAAAGGTTTTTGTATGCAACTCATGTATGTGGTGGTGATGAGTACGACCCCGTCTTCCGAGTTCGCACCGACGATCGACCGCTGTCAACCGGCCGATGCGACGCCGGTCTCACTCGAGGCGACGGCCCTCGAGTCGACGGCACCCGAATACCTCCGTGATCTCAAACGCGAGTTCGCGACGGAGGGACTCGTTCCCGCGGACCTGTCGGTCGAGGCGTGTTTCGACGATGACTGTTCGCTCGCCACTCAAGAGGAGATCGACCGGATTCGAAGCTACGTTCGCGCGGGAGCGTTCCTCGGCGTCGGATCGGTCTCTGTCACCGTCGCCGACGTCACAAATCCGGAGAAGGTCCGGCCGGCGCTCGCCGCCTGTGCCGAACGGGCGGAACGCGAAGGCGTCGTGCTGGACCTAGAAACACCGGTTTCACTCGAGAACTGAGCGAACGGAATGGCGGGACTCTCGCGGCGACAGCTGGCTCGCACGCTCGAGTCGGTCGACGATTTTGCCGATCCTTCGGTCGAACTCGAACAGTACCTCACACCACCCGAACTCGCTGCCCACCTCACCCACCTGGCGAGCCTGCAGGGTGACCTCGAGCGGCCGGTGATCGATCTCGGCACCGGGACGGGGATGCTCGCGATCGCGGCGTCGCTTGCGAGCGCCGGACGCGTGATCGGAATCGACGTCGACGCCGATGCGCTCGCACTAGCCAGGCGAAATGCCACAGCCATCGATATCGGAGGTCGCTCGGCTCGGGGCATCGACTGGCTTCGGGGAGACGTTACACGACACCCGTTTTCGATCGCCGACGCGACGGTGGTCTCGAATCCTCCGTTCGGCGCACAGCGGGGGAACCGCCACGCAGATCGGGCGTTCCTCGAGACCGCTCGAGCGGTCGCGGACGTCTCCTATACGATTCACAACGAGGGAAGTCAAGAGTTCGTCGAGTCGTTCGCGGCCGACAAGGGTGGTGACGTGACCCACGCGTTCCGGGCGTCGTTTTCGATCGACCGCCGGTTCGAGTTCCACACCGCAGATCGAGAGACGCTCGAGGCGGAGGTCTTTCGGATCGAGTGGGACGGGTAGTCCACTATCGCTCGTTCGACGACTCACAGTCCACTTTCGCCCCGCTCGGATCGCCTTTTTGTAACTATCTGAGGATCGATAAGATATGGGAGAACTCTCGGAATTCATCGCCGATGCACACGAGAACGGCTACGCAACCACCGATCCGGATGCCGGTGAGGAGCGACAGGGGAAGGTCATTACCGACGGGCGAGGCAACTGGCAGTACCGGGATACCTACCACGGATCCGAGGCATTCGTCGGCCCCGAAGTCGTCTTCTTCGACGACGAACCCGTATGCGGGATGAGCTTCTACGGGGACCTGGCGACCTCGAGCGATTCGAGGGCGAGGGACGAATTCGGACGAACGGACGACCATCTACGTCGGAACGTTCGTCGGCGGCCGCGTCGACCGACCGGTCCGTTGTACCGACCTACCGGCGCACAGACACGAGCCAGAGACGAACTCTCGCCTAATCATCGAGGTGTTCGATCCGCGTGTATCGGCCGGCCCGCCAGCCGGTAACGACCGCGACGACCGTTCCGAGCCCGATCGCGAGGACGAGCCCGGCGGCGTACACTGCTGGCGGCGTATGCAGCAGGTTCTCGAAGCCGACGACCGACGCCGAGAGGTGGTTGAGCCCCGCGACGATCGGCGGCGTCGCAGCGAGTCCCAGGAGGCCGCCCAGCACGCCGATCGCGAGCCCCTGCGCGCCGATCGTCCCCGCGAGCACCCATCGGGAGAGGCCGAGCGCCCGAAGCGCCGCGAGTTCGGTCCGCTGGTGGTAGGTGACGAGCGCGAAGAGGTTGACCGTCAGGACGGTGCCGCCGACGATCGCGAGGCCGACGAGCGTCGCACCGCTCGCCATCACGATCGGCCGCTCCGCCGCCATCGCTCCGATCTGTTCGTCGCTCGTGCGAACGTCGTACTCGGGGTACTCCGTTGCGATGTCGTCGCGAACGGCGTCTCGATCGGCGTCGGCGGTGACGTTCGCCGTGATGAACGTCGCCCTGTCGGTTCCGGTCGTCCCGGCCAGCGCCTGAAGGTCGACGAGCGGGAGCGCCGCCGTCTCGGAGCCGAGAAACTGTGAGTAGTACGACGACGTTCCGACGACGGTGAACTCCTCTCCCGGTGCCGTCTCCTGGCTGGCCCCGACGTAGATCGTGTCGCCGGGGGAGACGCCGAGTTCCGACGCGACCGCCGGATCGAGGACGATCTCCTCGGTCGTCGGATCGGTGGATCGGCCGCCCTCGAAGGCCTCCTCAGGCGTCCGGAACCCGCCCCCTTCCTGAAAGTCGAACCCCTCGTGCGTTCGTTGTACACCGACCGCGGGAGTCCGCTCGAGTTCGTCGGGATCGGTGCCGAGATACACCTCGTGCATCCCGATGGGCGACGCGCCGGTGACGTCGCCGCGTTCGGAAACCTCGTTGGCGATCTCGTGTGACCCCACGATCGAGTTTTCCGCGGGACCGGTCGAGGCGTCGACGGGATCACCGCTGATCCAGATGTCCCGCCCGGCCGTGTCGAGTCCCTCTTCACCGGCGCCGACCACGCCAGCACCGAGACTCCCCAGCAGCGTGACGGACAACACCGCGATCCCGACCGCGAGAATTGCGAGCAGCGTCCGTCCCGGAGATCGCCGTAACTGCGCCAGTGCGATCCCAGCGACCGCTCGCGCCCTGACCAGCGGTCTGGCGCGGATCACCGACTCACCTCCTCTAGGACGGACGTCCGACTCGCGACGGCGAGGGGGTACGGAACGGCGATTAGCGTGGCGAGAAGTGCAACTCCGACGGCGTACGGCACGAAAAGTGGGTGAGTGGTGGCGACCGCGCTACCAGCGACGACGTTCACCACGCGGATGCCGACGAACCCCAGCGCGGCGCCGAGGAGTGCACCACACATCGCGGTCGTCACCGTCGAGAGCGCGACGATCCCGAGTCGACCACTCGCGGGGACGCCGACCGACTCGAGGACGGCGAGAGCCGTACGATCGTGATCGACGTTCATGCCGGCGGTAGTCGCGACGAACGAGGCACAGATCGCGATGCCGACGACGAGCGCGAGCAGCCCGGTCGCAAGCGCGAGGCCGTCGTCGAACAGCGCGGACGGGCCGCCGTTGCCGACCGGCCCGACGGCTGCGTTCGGATAGGCGTCGGCTGCAGCGGACGCTGCGGCGTCGGGCTCACCCCACACGAGGATCGTATCCGCGAGTTCGTCATCTCCGCTCCCGGCGAACGTCTGCAACTCGCTCAGGTGGACGAGTGCGACCGGAACGTCGGATTCGGAGTCGCCATCCTCGCCCTCGACGGAGGTAACGGTCAGCGGGGGGTGCGTCGATTCCCCCTCGAGGTGTGCCCCAGGAACGCCGAGTTCGTCGCCCTCCTCGGCGTCGAGTCGGTCCGCCGCTGGCTCGGAGAGGACGACGTCGCCCGTCGGCACCCCGTCGTACGATCCGTCGGCGTAGTGGGGATCTCCTGGCTCGAGGCCGTCGGTCGGGACGCCCGCAACCGTCCGTGACTCTCCATCGGGGACGACGCCGACGAGGAGAACGGGTCCGTGATCGCTCCCATCGCCCGTCTCGAGCCGTCCCGTCTCGACGAGGACGGGCGAGGCGTGGTCGACGCCGTCTTGCTCTCTGATCGTAGCTGATCGCTGGCTGGTCTCCCCGAGTCGCGGCTCCTCGACGCCGTCGATGCTCGAGAAGGTCCCGCCGTCTTCGGGCGCGATCCGGACGTCGGCGTCGGTATCCTCCGCGACGCCGCCGGCGAGTGCGAGTGCAACCCCGGTGAGGACGACCAGCAGCGCGATCGTCAGCGCTACCGCAGTGACCGTCGCGATCGTCCGACGCGGACCGGTTCGCGTCGCGCGATTCCGAAGCCGGACGAGCGAGAGTTCGGTGAGTCCGCGCCACCGCTCGCGGCGACTCCCTCCCCGATCAGCCTCCATCCGACATCACCGACCCGTCGCGAAGCGTCACCACGCGATCGGTGATCGCGAGCGTGTCGTCGTCGTGGGAGGCGACCACCACCGCCCGGTCGCTGCCGACGTCGGTCAACAACTCGAGGACGGTCGAGCCGGTTTCGGTGTCCAGTTCGCCAGTCGGCTCGTCGGCGACGATTACGTCGGGATCAGTCGCGAGCGCTCTCGCGATGGCGACGCGCTGGCACTCGCCACCGCTCAACTCGCTTGGCAAGTGGGTTGCTCGTCCAGAGAGGCCGACGTCAGAGAGCAGCGTCGTTGCGCGTTCACGCCGTGTCGATCTCGGAACGCCGGCCTGGACGAGCGGAAGTGCGACGTTCGCACGAGCGGAAAGCGACGGCAGGAGGTGAAATCGCTGGAAGACGATCCCCACGTGTCGACGCCGGAGTCGGGTTCGTTCGTGGTCCGACAGCCGAGTGATGTCGGTTCCGAGTATCTCGACGCTCCCCGCCGTCGGCACGAGCAGGCCCGCAATCGCGTGAAGGATCGTCGACTTTCCGCTCCCGCTTGGCCCCTCGAGACCGACGGTCTCACCCGAGTCACACGTAAGCGCCACGTCCCGGAGTGCGATCACCGTCGGATCTCGATCCGCGTCCAGACGCCCGCCGGCCGACCCGTAGCTGTGGGTGACCCCGTCGAGACGGACGGCGGTGTTCGCATCACTATCCCCGCCCGTCTGCGAATCCCTCGCGGACGACCGCCGTAGTACTCGTTGGATCATCGTCCAGTCTCGACCTGGCCGGTACCTCGAGGGGACGAGCCATTGTTTCAGGCCGGCTTCCGACCGTAGTCGGAACGTTAACCGTTGCCGGATCGGTTCGTTGTGCTGGCGCTACCACCGGCGCTCGCCCCGGTTCACCGAAACGTCCACGTACACCGACCGTTCGGAAGCCGTGTTCGTCACACACCGGTCCGACCGGCTGTACGTCCGTTGGACGTGCCGGTCCAGCGAGGAAAGGGCTGGGCGTAAGGGTCGGCGACGACCGCCTGATCGAAGCGTTTCTTCACTCTCGGCTCGAGACGCTTCCCGTCGGTTCCACCACGAGGAGAAGAAACGACCGCGTTCTGTCCGATCACTCGTAGGTTTCCGCGCTCGCGACCGCGACTTCCGTCCCGTTCGAGACCGCGTACACCGTCTCGTTGTGGCGGTCGAACGTCAGTCCCCCCGCGTCGACCGACTCGTTTTCGTCCGGAACCTGTGCCGTCGAGACGTCGCCCGTCTCGAGGGACTCCACCGACAGACGGAACGCGCCGTCGTCGGGAACGATCGACACGGTTCTGTCGTCGATCAACACGTCGGCCTGGGAGCTCTCCGATTCGTAGACGTGTCGTGGCTGGTCGCCGTCTTGCCACAGCCAGACCTGGTAGACGGTGTCGTTACCGACCGGTTCCCACCCCTCCCGTTCGACGTGGACCGTTTCCCGCCACCCAGGGCCGCCGACCGTGATCGTCTCCGATCCGGAGAACGCGAGCCGTTGGCTCGTCACCGCCTCGATCCAGGCGTGTCGTTCCGTACTCGAGACGACGACGCCACTCGCCGTGAGTCCGGCGTCGTCTTCGACCGCCTCGATGCCGATCCCCGAGACGAGTTCGTGGTCGGCCTCCTCGACGTACTCGACGGTGTAATCTTCGACCTCGACGGTCGCCCGGTCGGCGTCGGCATCGTCTTCGAGGACGAGAACGTTAAACGGGATCGCCACCCCTGCAAGCACCGCGAGGACGAGGAAGACGGCGACGAAACCGACCTGCCGACTCCCCGGTCCCGTCTGCCGACCGACCTCGCTACGGCGGCCGCCGGTCGCGATGTCGCACACTCGAGCGAGGCGATCGACCGTCGAACCGTGCTCTCCCTCCGACTCCGACTCGAGCCCTCGAAGTCGGTCGAGCGGCGTGGCAAGGCCTCGACCGTCGGTCGAGCCGTGACCGTGGGAATGCTCACTCGAGGAGAGAACGTCTGGGAGCGTGCGTTCGAGCCGTTCCGGAACGACGGTCCGATCGGTGTTGGAGACGGCCAGCGTGATCACGATCGCGAGCGTCGCGACGATCACCACGCCCGGTCCCCGAAAGAGGAGGTACGTGTTCCCTTCTCCGAACCAGTAGATCTGCCAGAGCCCCTTCGAGAACGCATAGAGGAGGACGGCGATCCAGACGCGAAACGCGGTGGGACGACCGCCACGGCGCTCGAGCAAGGCGAGTGCGAGCACGAGTCCGATGAAAAAGCCGAGGGCGTGGCCCTGGATCGCGACGTCGGCCCACGAGGGCGACGAGGGGGGACTCGGCTGGGCGACGTAGACCAGAATCGGGTCCCGGATCGAGTTGTAGATGGTCACCAGCGCGCCCTGGAGGCCGATCGTCGCGACGAGCGTCGGGATCGGGTACCGAGCGATCGCGAAGCCGGCGAACGCGTAGACGAGTCCGGAGAAGCCGATCACGGGACCGAGAGCGAACAGGCTCGTGAGGATTCCGATAGCGGCGACGGCGAGCGGAAAGATCACCACTGCGCGAATCCACGGGTTCGCCCGCCAGGAAGGAACGTCGCCGTCGGGGTAGTGTCCCCACGCGTACTCGGCGATGGGGGCGACGACGGCCGCCGCGATCAGATTCCCAAGCAGGTGGCCGAAACTGGCGTGGGAGAACGACGAGGTGACGATCCCGAGCGGATAGAAGTACGACCAGGCCCGGTAGGGGATCGTAACGGGGTCGTAGAGATCGGTAACCCCGTCCTGAACGAACAGATACACGCAGACGACCCCCGCGAGGACGACGAGTGTCCCCCACGGCACGCCGTAATGGAGTCTCGCTCGAGCGACGTCCCAAAACCGCCGGTCCGTGCTCTCGAGGCGAGCGACGACTGCGACGGAACCCAGCAAGACCGCCAGGACGAACACCGTGAGGACGGCCGAGAGCATACCCGGTACTGTCGAGCGAAGTCGTATAGTGATTGCTTTCGATCACGGAACCGGCCCCGAACCCGCACAGAGACGCCTTCGAAAGGTACAAGCGGTCGACGAACGGAACGTCTAACATGGAACTCCGGGTCACCGAGAGCAGCGAGAACGAACTCTCGATCGAGATCGCCGGCGAGGATCACACGTTCATGAACGTCCTCAAAGGGACGCTCCTCGAGCACGACGACGTGAGTGCAGCGACCTACGACGTGAACCCGGAACAGTCGGGTGGGCAGACGGAACCGATTCTGACGATTAAGACCGAAGGCGGCGTCGACCCGCTCAACGCCCTCGAGGAGGCCGCAGTCGACGTCGGCGAGAAGGCTGTCGCGTTCCGCAACGCGTTCGAAGCCGCGGCCTAACAGGCCACGTAGTAGACGTAGACGTCGCCGTCCGGCCCGACGTGGAGGTCGACCCCCTCGGAGTCGGATCCAGTTCTCACCGCGTCGCCGATCTCCGACTCGAGTAGTCCGTCCGCGACCGCCTCGGCCAGAGCGCCCTCGTCGTCGAACGCCGAAATTGGTCCGTCGGCGAGCGGTAGCTGCCCGCCGGTCGGTCTCGTCGCACACTCCGCCCCGAAGTCGTCGGGCTGGACGCCGTCGGGACGTTCGTCCTCGTAGTCGATCATCACGAACGCACGGTTCATGTACTCTGCGTAGCCCGCCAGTCCGTCGTCGTACGCTCGCGAGTCCGCGTCGATCGCCGCCCGTTCGGCCTCGAGTCGCTCGTGGATCTCGCCTTCGGTCGCCTCGAGGTCAATGCCAGCGGCGTCGGCTCCCTCGCCGGGGGCGTCTGGTGGAGACGGCGCGCCGATTCCCGGCAGGATCGACGCCGGAATAATCCCCGTCGCGAACAGGAGCGCGACGACGCCGATGACCGCGAACGCCGGAATGTACGGCTTTGCGACCTCGAGCCAGCTCGGCGTCTCGAGTTCGTCGTCGACGTCGTCGTAAGTCTGTTCGATCTTCTCGAGGTCGTGGTTGTGACACCGCGAACAGGGCGGGTTGTTTCGCACGTGATCGCGGCCACAGTCGGTACACCGCCAGACGTAGGTCGTGCCGGTGTCGACGGTTTTGCCCGACGAGCTCGCAGGCTTCTCGTCCGCTCGGACGACCGCCTTCTCGAAGGAGTTGTGCCCGCAGCTATCGCATGGTGGGTCGTTCTCCTCGTGTGGTTTCCCACACCACGAACACCGCCACTTCACAGAGTAATGGGTCGACCGTGACGGTATAAGCGTATTGAATATCGGAGCGAACTCCGTTCCCACCTTTTTCTGCTCGGGTTCGCTTTTCTCACGGCTTCGCCGTTCGCATCCGCGGTTCTCACTCACTCCGTTCGCTCCGAACCGCACATCGCTCACCATCGCGCAAAAATCTGTCCGGCGAGAGCTCCGCTCTCGCTGATCTTCGCTCACTACGTTCGCAAAGGGACCAAAAAGAGGCTCGCTCGTTCTTCGCTCGCGGTACTACAGCCGAACCGGCACGCCGCGCTCGTCCAAGTACTCCTTCGTCTCCTCGATCGAGTACTCGTCGAAGTGGAAGATCGAAGCCGCGAGTCCGGCGTCGGCGTTCGCTTCGGTGAAGACGTCGTACATGTCTTCGGGGCTGCCACAGCCCGAGGAGGCAATGACCGGCGTGTCGACGACGTCACAGACCGCACTCGTCAGTGGCAGGTCGTAGCCGTCTTTGGTCCCGTCCTTGTCGATGGAGTTGACGAACAGTTCGCCCGCACCGCGGGACTCGGCCTCGGCCGCCCACTCGAGGACGTCGATGCCGGTCCCCTCGCGGCCGCCTTTCTTGGTGCACTCGAACCAGCAGGATTCACCGTCGATCTCGACGTAGTGTTCGCCGCCCTCGTCGTACCGGCGTCGGGCGTCGACGCTGATGACGATACACTGGCTACCGAACGCGCGAGCTCCCTGGTTGACGAGTTCGGGCCGCTCGAGCGCCCCGGTCGTGATCGAGACCTTGTCCGCGCCGGCCCGGAGAGTCTCTTTGATGTCGTCGGTCGTGCGGATGCCGCCGCCGACGGTCAGCGGGATGAACACCTCGTCGGCGACGTCGCGGACGACGTCGAGCATCGTCTCTCGCCCCTCCGCCGAGGCGGTGATGTCGAGGAAGACGAACTCGTCGGCCCCGGACTCGTTGTACGCTTTGGCCATCTCGACCGGGTCGCCGGTGTATTTGAGGTCCTCGAAGTGAACGCCCGTATAGACCGCCGGATTCCCGTCGTCGTCGAGATCGACGTCGATACACGGGATGATTCGTTTGGTCAGCACCATTTCCTACGCGTCCGTTCGCACCGGGGATAGTAAAGGCGAGTGGATCGTGCAACGATCGTCGGCGGATCGATCAGCGGGCCCGTCCCAGACATGGCCGCGGCGGACGACCGCCTCGGGGCGAACGACGGCTCGAGTCGGCGACACCGACACCGCCAGACGGCGAAACGGAAGAGTCGACACCGTCAGACGGCGAAACGGAAGACGATGACTCGAGTCGGTACGCGGTGACTATTACTCGAATCGGTGAGACGCCTTCGTCACTCGAGCAGCCGTTCGCGGACCGCCGCGGCGGCGTCAGAAAGCGCGTCGAACCGGGCCCGCAGGCAGGCGTACTCGCTGTACTCGTCGCTTACCGACACCTGCCGGTCGGGATCGCGATCGGCGTCTCGCTGAATCCGGTCGTCGGTCCACTCGAATGTCTGGAGCGTCTCGGCGAGTCGGGCCGAGGCGAGCGAGGGCGTCGTGAACTCCGCCATTGCGGACTCCGCCGCGGCGATGGCGGCTTCCCGTTCGGCCCGCACCTCGTCGATCGACTCCGGCGTCTCGAGGTCGCCGTCCTCGAACCGATCGCGGACGGTTCGGAAGGTGCGGTACTCCTGTTCGAATCGGATCGCGGCCGCGAGACCCGTCCCCAGGCGGCCGTCCTCGCGGGCGTCGATCATCCGATCCCGCGCGTCGTACACCGGGCGAACGGCGTCCCAGATCAACGTCTGCGGGAATCCCATCTCGAGTTCGCCGTCGACGAGTTCGTCGAGCCAGTCCTGCTCGCCCTGATCGGGGAGATCGACCCCGTCCGCGGCGTCGATCGAGACCGCGAGTGCGTCCGAAAAGACTGGCTCGAGGTCGACG
The DNA here is from genome assembly GCF_008245225.1 of Natrialba swarupiae. Lineage (GTDB taxonomy): Archaea > Halobacteriota > Halobacteria > Halobacteriales > Natrialbaceae > Natrarchaeobius > Natrarchaeobius swarupiae. The sequence goes on along the minus strand of NZ_VTAW01000022.1, from coordinate 36,725 downwards.
CCGTCGACGTCCGCGTCGTATCGGTCGGCCAGGTGATCCCAGGCGTGGACCGTCGCCTCGACGAACTCGACGTCGCCCGCACTCTCACCGAGGTCGACGACGTTCGTGTGTTCGGTCACCCGCCAGCGATCGACGGTTCGCCGAGCGGAAGCCAGGTCGTCCTCGCGGTCGGCGGCGACGAGCGCCCCACGGAGCCGTCCGTCGTCGGTATCGTCGCCGCGGTACTCGAGCCCCTCGAGGCGGTCGTCGACGGTCGATTGGGCCTCGTCGCACTCGGCGGCAAGGTCGTCGAGGTCGGGGTCCGCGTCGACGGCCGAGAGCGTTACGGCTGCCCCTCGAGCGGACTCGCGTGCCCTGGGGACGGCGACCCGGAGCGCACGGTAGCTCGACTCCGGGGGCTCGAGTGCGTCCGAACGGTCGTCCGTCGCGCTCTCCCGTCGCCGATCGATCGACTCGCGAACGACGCCGTTGGGGACCGTCTCGACGGGGACCGGATCGGGAACGTCGGCGAGCAGGTCGTCGACGCGCTCGATCCCGCGCCCGATGACGTCGTCGTCGGGTTCGATCGGCACCGGTCGATCGGCTTCCGGCCGGGATTGCTCGAGGATTGGATCGATTTCCGACGGAGAGAAGCGGGTCGGGCCGTCGTCCCCACCGATCGAAGTCTCGTTACAACCGGCGACGGCGGCCATCGACGTGGCGGCGACTCCGGCGAGGAATCGCCGCCGGCTCGCGACCGGTCGGTCCGTCATGGCTCGCCTCCGGTCGCTCCGTCGGTGGTTTCGTCCGCCGATCCGTTCGTCTCGGACGCTCCGTCCAGCGAGTCGCGGACCGTCGGTGGACACGACATGCTCTCGCTGCTCGAGCGACTCGAGGGGGAATCCTCGTACGCACGCTGGACCCGGAAGAACAACGCCTCCATCACCTCGCGATCCGCTTTGCAGCGCGTCGTCGGGCTCTTCAGCGTCCGACAGTACTCCGTTCGGAAATTGTCGTCTCTCGCCTGCACGCTCAGCACGCGGCGTTCGTAACAGTCCTCGATCGTCCGCTGTACGACGACGACGGACTCGGTCTCGAAGTCAGTCTCCTCGATGAACGCCCGCGCCTCCGGTTCGTCTGGCGAATTGATCACGAGGTCGGCGGCGTCGTCGCCGTCGAGGAGAAACTGTGGGCCGCGTCGCGAGAGTTTCGCGTGACGATCGTCGTCGTCCGGCGGATCGTCGCTCGGATAGACGATCGCCTCGGCGTCGTCCGACCGAAGCGTGAGCAGGTCGTACTCGTCCGAGGGTGTCGGATCCGTCCCCACACCCTCGGTCGCGTTGTGCTCGGCAGTCGTGGTTTCACCGACGTCGGTTCCCGTACAGCCGGCGACCAGCGCCGTGAGGGATCCGACTCCGCAGGCTATCAGCCGGCGGCGGGTGCATTCGCTGGAGGGCATTCACAGCGAATTGTTGGTCCGCCAGTAAATACTCTCTGGATCGACGACTGGTTTTCGGATCGTCGCTGGCACGAATGGAGACCCGGGGGGCCGACTGCGCAGCGAACAGTATAAGGTCTCGAGTCGGCAAGGGCCGAATATGGCAGACGATACCGAACACACGGACGACGATACGGCCGCAGACGTCGGTCACGACCTGGAGGCCGAACGGACGACCGCACCGATGAGCGAGTACACCGCGCGGGACGTCGGCGTCGGCATCGCTATCTTTCTGGTCGGTACGGTGATCGCGTTCGGGATACCTCTCCTGTCGCTTGGCTTATAAGGAGATCAGAAGACGTACTCGTCGTCGTGGCCCATCATGCCGTCGTCCTCGAGTCCGGGGCCGCCGGTTCCTTCCTCTTCGTCCATCGGTCCGCTGGTCTTGTAGGCTTTGATACCCGTCGAGAGCAGATCCTCGATGGCTTCCTCGCGGTTGACGAACTCGCCGCGCTCGACCATCTGGGCGATCTGCATCTCGAGGTGTTCCGGGATAGTGATCTCTACTTTCGGCATCTGATTCGGCTTTCGGCGAGGGGGTATTTAGGTTTGACGGGGATTTCCTCGGGTGTGCCTCTCAGGTGGTTTCCGCCGAGAAGAACGGCTATTGGGACCCCTGTCGGAAAATCGAGACGGACGGTGAACGTGATACGGCTTGTTGTCGCGTTGTACCGGTGATCGCTCGGACGGGGTCATCGATCACCGGTACCGAACGACCACGGTCCGTATGAGTCCCCGCAAAATCCGGCGGTTCAGGGCTCCGGTCGACGTTGGGACCGACGGTTACGAGTTCCCCATCATCGAGTCGATCGCGTTTTTGATCGACGTCCCCGGTTTGGTGATCGTCTCGAGCTGTTGGCTCATCTTTTGCTGATTGAAGTAACTCGCGAACGCGAGGATAGTCGGCGGCCAGAGCCCGACGAACAGTCCTCGTTGGCGGTCCCCGCGGACGAAGAAATAATACCACGAGAGTCCGACGGAGGCCACTGATGCGAGAAACGCCGGCCCCATCGCTTGTTCGCCAACCTCTTCGGCTGCCTGTGCGGATACGTCCCGTTCTGTCATCTGTTGTCTACTCGCCATACGCTACTCGAGTCGGCGAGACGCTACTAAGGGGTGGCGAGGGTTTCACGAGAAAGGCCGCGACTGGGTTCGATCGATCGGCCCGTTCGAACCGTTTCGACCGCTACGCCGTCACCCAAATATCGAATTACCACCAAGAGACGGACAGGAACGTTCGGTTCGCGATCGGCACGACGCCGTCTCCGACGCCAGTCGTGACGGCTCGGAATCGGGGGAACGCCACACCTACGTCCGTTCGGCTACGATGAGGGAGTATGCGCGAAACCGACGTAACCGATCTCTACCAGGAGTTCGGCGAGGAGCGTCTTCCGCCGGGACAACACGAGACGTCGACGTTTCCGGTGCTCTCGATGGGAGAGACGCCCTCCTGGGACCCCGACAGCTGGGAGTTTACCGTGACCGGTGCCGTCGAGGAGGAGTTATCGTTTACGTGGGAGGAGTTTCGGGAGTTGGCAGCCGAAACGCAGACGCAGGATTTTCACTGTGTCACCGGCTGGAGCAAACTCGACTGTGCGTTCACGGGAGTTCCGTTTCCCGAACTCGCGAGTCGCGCCGGCGTGATCGACGATCCGAACGATCGCGATTCCACGGGGAACCGAACCGAATCAGGCCGGGCCACCCACGTCGTGTTCTCGGCGCTCGACGGCTACACGACCGATCTCCCACTCGAGGACTGTCTCCGGGAGGAAGTGTTGTTCGCGTGGGCGTACGACGGCGATAAGTTACCGCCGGGACACGGGGGTCCACTCCGGGTCGTCACCCCCCACAAGTACGCGTACAAGGGTGCCAAGTGGGTCGACGGGATCGAGTTCCTGACGGAGGCCGAACCTGGCTACTGGGAGAAACGGGGCTACTCCCGGACGGCGAACCCGTGGCGAGAGGAGCGATATAGTTAGGCTGAAGACGGACCGGTCCTGAGTCTCGGTCGATGGATCGTACGTCGGGGGAGGGGCAACTGACGGCCGAATCGCCAGCGGATTCGAATCCGGACGAGCAGGCGAACGACCTGGTCGCCCGCAGCCGAGCCGTCGGTGACGTCTCGTTCGCCGCCGTCGTCGACGACGCGGAACTCCCACGGATCCTGTGGGCCGCACCCGACGGTCTCGAGATCGCCGGACAGGGAATTGCGGCCCACATTACTGCGACGGGCCCGGATCGATTCGACCGGCTCCAGGCGCAGGCGAAGCAGGTGTTCGACACACTCGAGTACCACGGATCGACGGTCGCCCGTCCACGAGCGTTCGGCGGGTTTTCGTTCCACGACGGCCACGAACCGACGCCACCGTGGACGGGGTTCGCCGCCGCCTCGTTCGTCGTTCCTCGCGCGTTCGTCACGCGGACCGAACGCGACGGCGTGTGGTTGACGGTCGTCTCGGACTCGGTGGACGAGGCCGACGACCGCCTCGAGCGGTGGGACGACCGGTTGACCGAGGGACCGACGATGTGTTCGAGCGGCACCGGTCCCGGCGTCGTCTCGACGCACAGAACGACCTCACCCTCGGCGTGGGCCTCACAGATCGAACACGCCCTCGACCGGATCGAAAACGACCGGCTGGTCAAAGTCGTGCTCGCACAAGCGCTATCGGTCGACCTCGAGGCACCCGTCGACGTTCCGGAGACGCTCGAGCGCCTCCGTCGGCGGTATCCCAACTGTTATCGGTTTCTGGTCGGTCAGCGTGATGGCGGAACGTTCTTTGGGGCACCTCCGGAACGGCTGGTCTCGAAACACGGCGCAGACGTCGAAACCGAGGCGCTCGCGGGGTCGGCACCCCGGGGCGAGACACCCGAATCCGACGACGAGTACGCGGATCGAATGTTCGACGACGAGAAACTCCAGCACGAACACGACCTCGTTGTTCGGGCGATCCGCGAACAACTCGACTCCCTCGCACGCGAGTTGACGATCGACGACCGTCGCATTCGAAAGCTGGCGACGATACAACACCTGCAGACCCCGATCACGGCGACGCTCGAGCGCGACCGCCACGTCCTCGAACTCGTCGAAGCGCTTCACCCGACGCCGGCCGTCGGCGGCGTCCCGCCCGACCGGGCCTGGGAGACGATTCGAGAGACGGAAACGTTCGACCGCGGCTGGTACGCCGCACCGATCGGCTGGTTCGACGGCGACGGCGACGGCGAGTTCGCGGTCGGCCTTCGATCAGCGGTTGCGAGCGGCGACACCGCTACGCTGTTCGCCGGCAACGGCATCGTCGCCGACAGCGACCCCGACGAGGAGTGGGAGGAAGTGGAGCTAAAGTTCCGACCGATTCTCGACGAGCTTCGGGACCGATGACCGCACCGAACCGATCGACTCTCTGGGGCCGGATTCTCGTCGACGAACTGGCCAGCGGCGGCCTCGAGGCGGTCTGTATCGCGCCCGGGAGTCGATCTACGCCGTTGACCGTCGCGTTCGCCGAACATCCCGACGTCGAGGTCTACTCGCACCTCGACGAACGGTCGGCGGCGTACTTCGCGCTCGGACGGGCTCGACGAACCGGCGAACCGACGGCCCTCGTCTGTACGTCCGGCACTGCGGCGGCAAACTTTCACCCCGCTATTCTCGAGGCCGACCGCGCGAGGGTGCCGTTGCTCGCGCTCACCGCCGATCGCCCCCCGGAGCTTCGAGACAGCGGCGCGAACCAGACGGCCGACCAGGTCAAACTCTACGGCGACGCCGTTCGGTGGTACGCCGACCTGCCCGAACCCGAAGCGGACGAGCGGAAGGGTCGCAGCCTCAGAACGACGGCCGCGCGGGCACTCGCCCAGACGGTCGGCGTCCCCCCGGGTCCGGTTCACCTCAACTGCCCGTTTCGGAAGCCACTCGAGCCGATCGACGTCCCTGGTTCGGTTCCGGAGGCGTTCTCGGAGACGCTCGCCGGATCGGGACGCGAGAAGGCGTTCGTCGAGACCGAAAAGGGGCGAGTGGTTCCGAGCGACGAGGCGATCCGATCGCTCGCGACGGCGCTCGAGGGAGCTAACCGACCGCTGATCGTCGCCGGACCGGCCGACCCCGCCGACCTGTGCGCCCTCGATCCCGACCGGATCGTCGCCGTCGCCGAGCGGGTCGGTGCACCGGTTCTCGCGGATCCGCTGTCGGGCCTTCGGTTCGGTCCACACGTGGCTGATTCGGGCGATTCGACGGGAGCGGCCACGGTCGTCGGCGGCTACGACGCGTACGTCTCGGAGCTTCCCGAACCCGACCTCGTCGTTCGGTTCGGTGCGTCTCCGACGTCGAAGTCACTGCGCCACGCGCTTCGCGACGCGGACGCAGCGCAGACGCTGATCGATCCCGCAGGCGCGTGGCGCGAGGCGACGTTTACCGCGACAGATCTCCTCGTCGCCTCGCCCGATGCGGTCTTCGAGCGATTGCTCGCGGAGCTCGCCGACTCTCCCGACGGAAGCGCTGATCCCGATCGAGACGGCTGGATCGAGACGGTTTCCGAGGCGGAGCGTCGACACTGGGCGGTCCGCGACGATGCGACGACGGACGAAGCGCTCGCGGAAGATCCCTTCGAGGGAGCGATCCTCGCATCCGTTCTCGAGCACGCACCGGAGCCGGCGACCGTGTTCGTCTCGAACAGTATGCCGATCCGGGACGCAGACCGGTTCGGCCGTCCGAACGATTCGAAGTTGTCCGTCATCGGGAACCGGGGTGTAAGCGGTATCGACGGCATCACGAGCACTGCTCTGGGCGCCGGAAGCGCGACCGACGAACCGCTCGTTCTCGTGACCGGCGACCTCGCGTTCTATCACGACGCGAACGGTCTGCTCGCGGTCGATCGCTGTGGCGTCGACGCCACGATCGTCCTCCTCGACAACGACGGCGGCGGCATTTTCCACAATCTGCCGATCGAGGCGTTCGATCCGCCGTTTACGGAGCAGTTCAAGACGCCCCACGGCCTCGAGTTCGAGGACCTCACAGCGCTCTACGACCTCGAGTTCGACCACGTCGACCCCGTCGATTTCGCGGACGCGTACCGCCGCTCGCTCGAGCGCGACGGAACACAGGTGCTCTCCGTCGCGTTCGACTCCGAACGGAGCCACCGTCGACGGGACGCACTCGAGGAACGGGTCCGGGAGGAACTCGACACCGAGTGATCGAGCGCGGGCATTTTCGTCGGACCGGTTACGGCCGCAGGGCCCACCACAGCGCCATCGCGTAGCCGAGGGGGATCCAGACGAATCCGATCGCGAGCAGTCCGCGAAGTGAGAGTGGATCGACGAGCGAGAATCCGGCGAGTCCGACCGGGAGTACGACGGCCCAGGATCCAAACAGCGCGGTCGCGATTCGTGGCATGGTGAGGAGGTAGGCGACGATTCCGAGCGTACACAGAACCAGGATTCCATTGAACACCGGCGAAACCAGTGGCGTCACGCTCGTGTAGACGAGCACCGGATACAGCAGCCAGATACAGACGAGCGTCACCGCGGTCGAGTGTTCGATCGATCGGCCGTCCCACTCGAGGTCGATGTCGCCGTCCCAGTCTTTGACGGTGTACCGAAAGCTGGACGATCCGTCGCTTTCGGCCGCCGTCTCACCCGGTTTGTCTGTGGTCGCTCGCGTCGAACCCACCCGATCGGTGTTCGTTCGCACCGTTCGCTTTCGACCGGTATCCGCGCTCGTACCGGTTGTAAACCGGTCGGCCGACGTCTGGCGTGCTTTCTCGTGCTGACGCCGTCGCCGCTTGCGAGCGTGGTGGCTCGAGTCGCGTCCACCAGCCGACGTCCCGCTGGCGTGTCGTCCGCTCGTCCCGCTGGTAGCGTATCGGTTGCTCGAGGAATCTCTCGTGTCGCGGCTGCCCGAAGCCCTGCTACTGTGTCGGCCCCTCGAGTCCGATTCGGCGCCGGTTCGTCCCGTTTTCCCGCCCCGAGTCTCCGACGGGCCACTGTCGTCGTCCGGATCATGGCTCGAGTCCGCGGTCGTCTGACCCGCGTGTTCGGCGAGTCGAACGTAGGCGTCGTGTCCGAGTCGGTCGTACCGGGCGCGTTCCGTCTCGTCAGTGAGAATCGACTCGGCCGTCGACACGCGCTGGAACTGCTCGGTGGCGTCGGGAGCGTCGTTGTGATCAGGATGGGTCTCGAGAACACGTTCGCGGTATGCGTCCTGGATCTGGTCTTCGGTCGCATCCGGGTCGACCTCGAGTACGTCGTAGTACGTTTTACCCATCCGCCGACCTCGATTCTGCTGCCCGTCGTGAAAAACCATTCGGGTTAGTGAACTGTCAGCTTCGTGGAGGCGTCTTCGTGGCGGCTGTTCTCCGCGAGAAAACGAGACAGACAAACCCTATATCGCTATATAGAATAGATGGCTGTGGCAGACAGTTTCGGAGTGTCGTTCCGTCATCTCGAGGCTGCGGTCGGTTCGAACGGCGGTTTGCAGTATGGAAGGAAAGCGGAGACGTTCGTGTTCGATTTTCCACTCCGTCGAGGGGACGCATCTTCGCCTCCGTCACGTTCGTCAACCGGCCCGTAACTCGCACACGCTCGCCGGGAAAAACAGACGCGTTCTCCGCCGTGACGAGCGGTGGTCCAGTCGTGGTCGATATTGCTGTGACCCGTATTCTCGGATGGGATCAATCGATACTGATCGCTCTCGCAGCGGTCGCCTTGAACGAGGCGGTAATCGGTTCCCCTCGAGCGATTCCCAACCGGTCCGAACTGGCGTTCGTGACGAGCGCTTGCAACGTGACGTCGTCGGCGAGAGTTATCGTCACTCTCGAGACCGCCTCACCCGTGTCCAGCCGGCTAATCTCGCCCGTAAATCGATTTCGAAGACTCGTCTGATCCGTTCTGGGGGTTTCCGCCGGATCTGTGAGGACGACTGCATCGGAGCGGACAGTAATCTGTACGGTGGTGGCAGCTTCGGGAGTCCGTGCGAGTATCGGCCCGACCTCCGTCGCGACGGTCGCCAGTTCCCCGGTTCGATCCGCGACGGTTCCCGTGAACACGGACTCCGTAACCCGTGCGACGCCGTCGAGTTCTGCGTCGTGTCGATCGTACTGATTGAGTAACTCGCGGGCAGTCCGTGTCAGTTCTGTCCCGCCGCCGTCGCTTCCGCCCCGCTGTCGTTCCGTAATCGGTCCGACCGCGTCTTCGATCTCGACGACCCGGTTTTGCAATCGGGCGTAGGATCGTCCAAGCGCTTCGGCTGCTTTGTGCATCGATCCGTGTTGGTCGATCGCCTCGAGCATGTCAACGTCGCGTCGATCGATCGTGACGCCGTCGGCGGTCAGTTTCGTACTGTATTCCTTTTCGATCGTCATCGGTTGTTCTCTCTCACGGAGGTGACGACAGACCGGTTTACCGGTCTCAGTATACCAGTTCGCCGTCGATAAACTTCCGGGTGCGTTCGTCTGCCGGATTCTCGAAGACGGTTTCGGGCGACCCGATCTCGATGACGTCGTTCTCGAGAAGCACCGCTACCCTGTCTGCGATGCGCTCGGCCTGGTGCATATCGTGGGTCGCGATTCCGACGCCGATTCCGCGGTTTTTCGCCTCGAGGACGGCATCTTCGATGACCGCTGTATTTCGCGGATCGAGGTCCGACGTCGGCTCGTCGAGCAACAGCACGTCCGGTTCGTAGGCCAGCGCCCGGGCGAACGCGACCCGCTGGGCCTCGCCCCCGGAGAGTGACGACGCGTCCTGATCGGCTTTCTCCCGTAGCCCGACGGTGTCGAGGGCGTCGATCGCATCACCGGTTCCGTTCGTCCGTCCGACGAGCGTCGCGAGTTCGTGGCGAATCCGGTCTGGCCACGACTGACGGACTCGAAGCCCGTACTCGGCGTTGCGCCGAACGCTCGCGTCGAAGAGACTCGCCTCCTGAAACACCATCCCGATTCGCCGGCGGTACTCGAGTCGCTGCCACTCGGGGATCTGCCAGACGGGTTCGCCCCCGTATCTGACTGTGCCCTGGTCCGGGGCGTCGAACAGCGCGAGCAAGCGAAGCAGCGTCGACTTTCCGACGCCCGACGGTCCGATGATCGCGAGGACTTCCCCTCGACGAACAGAGAGGGAGACGCCGTCGAACACCGTCTCGGTTCCGTAGCCGTGGTGAACGTCGATCGTGTCGAGCGTCATCCGTAGCGTCCACCCCCTCCGTTCCCGAGACGAACGACGAGCGCGTTGACGAGCAGTACGAGCGCGACGAGGATCGCACCGAGTATCATCGCCGTCCTGAACCGGCCCTGTCGCGCCTCGAGTTGGATCGCCGTCGTCAGGGTGCGGGTAACCGACGTCCCATCCGCGTTCGCGATATTCCCGCCGACGATGAGAACGGAGCCGACTTCGCTAATCGCTCGGCCGAATCCCGCGAGCACCGCCGTCGCGATACCGTATCTGGCTTCCTTGATCGTCACGAGGGCGACGTCGAATCTCGTCCCGCCCATCGCGTAGGCCGCATCGCGGACGTTCTGTTCGACGCTACTCACCGCGGCCAGGCTGACGCCCGTGATGACCGGCGCGGCGAGAACGAACTGTGAGAGGATCATCGCTTCGGGCGTGAACACGAGATCCCACGAGCCGAGTGGCCCTTCGTTCGAGACCGTAAACAGCACGACGAGTCCGACGACGACGCTCGGAAACCCCATTCCCGTGTTGATGATCGACGCGAGCAGCGTCTTGCCGGGAAACTCTCGAAAGCCGACGAGGAGTGCGACCGGCAAGCTGAACGCCGTACTCAACGCGACGGCCGTGATGCTCACGTAGAGCGACACCCGGACGATACTTCGGATGTAGTTCCACTCGAAGGGGAACTCGGCGAGCAGTGGCGCAACTGTCGCTGGCTCGAGTGACATCGGTCGTCGGGTTACTGGTCCGAACCGTCCCAATCTTCGGGAACGTACTGGTGGTAGTTCGGTTCCTCGGCGAGCGCTCTCGGGAAGAAGAGTTGTTCTCCTTCCACGGTGTATTCGTCGATGATATCCTGCCCCTCGACGCTCGTGAGGAACCCGATGTACGCCATCGCGAGGTCGTAGTTCGCGTTCTCGTGAACGGCAGGGTTGATCGCGAAGATGCCGTAGGGGTTCGCGAGAATCTCCGGCCCGTCTTCTACCGGTCCGTCGACGTGGATCTCGAGGTCGATTTCGTCGATCATCGAGAGGTACGTGCCGCGATCTGCGAGCGTGTATCCGCCCTGTTGGGCGGTCTGGACGAGCACTTCGCCCATCCCTTGCCCCGCCTCGAGGTACCACTCGCCGAAGTCGTCGTCGAATCCCGCTTCGGCCCAGATCTCGCGTTCTTTGGTGTGGGTCCCCGAGTTGTCCCCGCGCGAGACGAACGTTGATTCCGAGTCGGCAATCTGGGTAAACGCCTCGACGGCGTCGTCCCCGTCGGCGATCCCGGCAGGATCGTCCGGTTCCCCGACGACGACGAAGTCGTTGAACATAAGATCTCGTCGGTTGATCGCGTAACCGTCGTTCATGAACTCGTCTTCCTGGGAACGGGCGTGGACCATCACGACGTCGGCGTCGCCGCTTCGACCGGTTTCGATCGCGGCGCCCGTCCCCTGTGAGACGGTGTCGACTGTGACGCCGTAGCGATCCTGGAACGAGCCGTTGACCTCGTCGAGCAGACCAGTATCGTAGGTACTCGTCGTCGTCGTGAGCGTCAGCGTCTCGTCGCTGATCGTTGGTTGATCACCGCTCTCGTCACCGCCGAGTGCGGTGCACCCGGCAAGACCGACTGCGACCGTGGCCCCGATTCCTCCGACGAACGCCCGTCGTTGTATCGCCATGGATACCACGAGGGAGCCGTCGTACAAATAGCTGTGGCCGTGTCCGTAACCAGTTCCAGTTACAGAAGCGATCCAAACGTCGGTATAGCCGCTGCTGTAAAACACCCATCGTTTCGTTCAGAGTTCGACACAGCTCCGGAACAGGATGCGCCCCTGACAGTTACGTTCGAGACATCGTGGCGGGACCGGTCTCATCTACCCCGACCCGTTCGGAGGGGTGTCCGTTCCCGTTTCCACTCGGACGAGCCGGCAGGTCAGGCGTCGCCCGTCCGCTCGGGCGAGTCGTCGCTTCCCTCCTCGCCGGTATCGACCTCACCACCGAGCTCGATCGTGTCCTCACCGTCGTTGTCGGCCGTCTCACTCGAGTCGTCCTCGGCCGCCTCACCCGCGTCGTCGCTCGAGTCCGCCGACTCGGCGTCCGCGGTCTCCCCCGCATCCGCCGCGTCCGTATCCGCCTCGGCCGCGTCCGGGTTCGATCCGGCGGATTCGTCGGCGAGCTCTCCGTTGGAGACGGTCACCTGCGCGTTCTGGATTACCTTCTCGCCCATCTCGTACCCCGGCGTGTAGACGTCCGCGATCGTTCCCTCGGGCTGGTCGCTGTCGACGGTCATCATGACCTCGTGGCGCTGGGGATCGGTCTCGGTTCCGGGCTCGGGATCGATCTCGGAGACGTTCTCGTCGGCGAGCACCCGATCGAACTCCCGCAGGGTCATCTCGACGCCCTCGCGAAGCCCCTCGGCGTCGTCGCTTTCCTCAGCGAGCGCACGTTTTAAGTTGTCGCGAACGCCGATGAGGCGTTCGACGAGATCCTCCGTCGCCCGGTCTTTGATCTGCTGTTGGCGCTTTTTCGCCCGCTTCTTGTAGTTCTGGAAGTCGGCCTGCTTGCGCTTGAGTCGACTCTTCAGATCGTCGATCTCCGCCTCGTACTCCTCGAGTTGGTCCTCGCGTTCGGCGAGGGCCTGCTCGCGGCTCTCGAGGTCGTCCTGGAGGTCGCCGATCGTGTCGGCCTGGGCGTCGACGCGCTCGGAGAGATCCTCGAGTTCCTCGCGTTGGTGGTCGACCGTCGAGGAGAGTTCCTGGACATCCTCGAGGACCGACGTGATCCGCTCGGCGAGTTCGTCGTCGTACTCGGTGACGCGGTCGAGGAGTTCCTGTAGGTCCTCGTCGGGCGCGCGCGTTCCGTCGGAGGCGCTCGATTCCGTCGTTTCCACCGGATTGGACGGCTCGTCTTCAATCGATTCTGCCGCGTCCGATGCCGGTTCGGAGTCGTGCTCGTCTCCCTCGGACGTCTCCTCGGTTTCGGTAACCGTCGACTCGCCCTCGTCCGATTCTTCCTCGGACGGGGCTCCCTGGGCGGAGTTCGTGCCCTCGTCTTCGCTCATGTTCGGATCAACGAACAGCGTAAATAAAAGGGTTGAGGTCCCGCCGAGATTCGGCCTGTCCCGATCCCGACGACCGGTTTCGGTCCGCTCCGAACCGACCGGTCGTGGGTGGTGGGGAATCCCGACAGTATATGACCGACGGGTTCTCAGTACCGGCCGTGTCGCAGTCGTCCGACGCCGGTGACGGGATCGACCTCCGGTACGAAGACGGAACGATCCGGATCGGCGGCGACGCCGCCCTCGTTCGGTCCCTCGAGGAGACAGTTGCCGCGCTCTCGAGCGATCGCCGATCCGGTGGCTGGCGCGTTCCAGCGGTTCGCTACGCCGATCTTCGGAACGCACTCGCCGAGCGAGCCGTTTCAGTCGAGGATCGCGTGCTCGCACTCGAGTCGGTCCCTCCCCTCGAGTCGGCGTACGAACTGCGTTCGTACCAGCGTGAGGCGCTGTCGGCGTGGCTCGAGACGGATCGATGGGCAGATCGTTCCGACGGCAGCGAAGACGGGGTCGGCCGCGCTCCTGCCGGCGTCCTCGAACTGCCGACGGGGAGCGGAAAGACCGTCATCGCGCTCTCGGCGATCGAGCGTCTCTCCGTGCCGACGCTGGTCGTCGTCCCGACGATCGACCTCCTCGAGCAGTGGGAACGCGAACTCGAGACGGAGTTTCGGGTGCCGATCGGCCGCTTCGGCGGCGGCGAGCAACGCCGGGAGGCGATCACGGTCTCGACGTACGACTCGGCGTACCTGAAAGCCGATTCGATCGGAGACCGGTTCGGCCTCGTCGTCTTCGACGAGGTTCATCACCTCGGCGGGGAAGGGTACCGCGAGATCGGACGGCTGCTCGCCGCACCCGCGCGACTGGGTCTCACCGCGACGTTCGAGCGGCCGGACGGCGCCCACGAGGTGATCGAGGATATCGTCGGCCCGCTGGTCCACCGCGTCGGCACCGACGAACTCGCGGGCGACCACCTGGCCGCCTACGACGTCAAACGCCTCGAGGTCGACCTGACGGCCGACGAGCGCGAGGCATACGAGCGAAATCAGGAGACGTTTACGAACTACCTCGCGAAATCGAACATCCGGATGCAAAGTGGCTCGGACTACCAGGAACTCGTCAAGCGATCCGGCAACGATCCGGCGGCCCGCGAGGCCCTGCTCGCGCGCCAGCGCGCCCGAGAGATCGTGTTCGGGAGCGCGGCCAAACTCGAGGCCCTCGAGGGGATCCTCGCCGACCACCGCGGCGAGCGGACGATCGTCTTCACCGCCCACAACGACCTCGCGTACGACGTCAGCGAGCGGTTTCTGATTCCGACGATCACCCACCAGACTGCCGCCGCGGAGCGACGCGAGATCCTCGAGCGCTTTCGTGACGGGACCTACACCAGGATCGCCACCTCGAACGTCCTCGACGAGGGCGTCGACGTTCCAGACGCCTCGGTCGCCGTCGTCCTCTCGGGCAGCGGGAGCGAACGGGAGTTCACCCAGCGTCTCGGTCGAATCCTCCGGCCGAGCGCGGAGACGGATCGAGCGTTGTTGTACGAGGTCGTCACCGCGGATACGTCGGAGGTGAGCATCGCGGCCCGTCGCCGGTGAGTATCGCATGTTCGGGACAGATCAGCGGTGCGTCGACGATCTCCGGGGATCATCAGCGGTGGCTCGAGAGCGCTCGGGGAGAACGAGCGGTTCTCGAGGCGGCGGTCTTCGAGGCGGCGGTTCCCGCGTTGCCGGTTCCAAACCGGGAGAGAGACCCCACGCCGTCATAGGCAGCCGCGTGGCGGAAACGTTCGTACCGATTCAGATCGAGCATGGACCTCGGATTTGACGTTGGCGTTCTCGCTCGGCTGCTCGCTTTGCTGGTCGTCCTCCTGATCGGTGCGGGGTTACGATCGTCGGGAGTCCTCGATGCGAAACGGACTGCGCGGCTCAACGCCGTCGCCTACTACGTAGCGCTCCCGGCGCTCATCTTCGTCTCGACGTACGATCAGGCGATCGGCGAGTTACTGTCGGTTACGCTGGTCGGCGGATTGTTATTCGTCCTGTTTACGACCGCCAGCCTGGCGTGGCTCGTCCATCGCGGACAGGAGACGAACGGTCGCCGGAGCGTCGCGATCGTCCAGTCGTACCACTCGAACCTGGGGTATCTCGGCTTGCCCCTGGTCGCTGCGACGTTCGACGCGCAGGTGACCGCGGTCGCGAGCGTCGTCCTCGGCGTCGTGACGCTCGTTCAGGTCCCGATGACGATCGTCGTCCTCTCGACGTTCAGCAGTGCCGACGCAAATCTCGTCGACGAACTCCGAGGGCTTGCGACGAACCCCGTCCTCCTGTCGCTGATCGTCGGGCTGGGCGTCGGCTCTATCGGCGTCGCGCTCCCGACCGCCGCGGCGACCGGTCTCGACGCCGTCGGCTCGCTGGCGTTACCGCTGGCGCTGCTCTGTGTCGGTGCGTCCCTCGAGTTCGACGTCCCGGCGGTCGACGTCGGCGCGACCGGCACCGTGGTCGGGCTGAAAATCGTCTGCATGCCGGTGCTCGCGTGGATCGTCTTCTCGACGTTGGCCGTCGACACGCCGACGTTCGTTGCGTCGGTCGTGATGCTCGCGACCCCGACCGCCGTCTCGACGTACGTCTTCGCCGCGAAACTCGAGGGCGACGAGGAGTTCGCCTCCCTGAACGTGTTCACCACCACGCTCGTCTCGATCGTGACGCTGTTCGTCGTCATCACGCTGTTGACGTGAGGGCCTCGTTTCGCCCAGCAGTGCAGGCTTGCCAAACCACTCATACGGATTACTGTAACGATTTACCGGCGCAACCGCGACCCGTCCGGCGGTTGCGCCGGAAATGACTTACAGTAAACCGTATCAGGAGCCGTGTCGCCGAAACAGCGGCGCCGCGGCACCGGTCGAGAGCTCCTCGGGTGGCAACTTCTCGGTGTCGCTCGCGCTGGCGAGGTAGATCGCGCTGTTGAGCAACCCGATGTGGCTGAACGCCTGCGGGAAGTTCCCGAGGAACGTTCCGTCCGATTCGTGGATCATCTCCGAGAGCAATCCGAGCGACGAGGTGTGCTCGAGAAGCGACTCGAAGATCTCGGTCGCCTCCTCGAGGCGGCCGGAGAGCGCCAGCGCGTCGACGAGCCAGCACGAACAGATGATGAACCCGCCGGGTTCACGCGGACGGGCCGGGCTGTCCGCGAACCGAAAGACGAGGCCGCCGTCGGTCGTCAACTCCTCGAGGATCGTATCGATCGTGTTCTGGACGCGCTCGTCCTCTGGCGGCAAGAAGTCGTACAGCGGGATCAGGAGGGCGGTCGCGTCGAGAGCGCCGTCGGCGTCGAAGTACTGGACGAAGCTCTCGCGTTCCTCGTTGTATCCGCGTTCTTCGATCGCGTTCCGGACGTTCTCGCGTTCGCGTTTCCACCGGTCGGACGGCCCCTCGCGATCGTACTCGTCGGCCAACCGGAGCGCGCGGTCGAGTGCCACCCAGCACAGCAGCTTCGAGTGAACGAAGTGTTCGTGGAGGTCGCGAAACTCCCAGATCCCCTTGCCTTGCTCGTCCCAGTGGTCACAGACGTAGTTCGCGAGCGCGCGGATCGACTCCCAGTCGTACTCGGAGAGGCCGTCCTCGTACCGAACGGTTTCGTAGATACCCTGAACGATCGTTCCGTAGATGTCGAGTTGTTCCTGGCCCGCGGCTGCGTTACCGATTCGGACCGGCGTCGACTCGCGGTAGCCGGAGAGATGCTCGAGGTACTCCTCCTCGAGATCCGTTCCCCCGTGGAGGTCGTACAGCGGCTGGATATCCGCGGGCGTTTCGTGGCCGATCTCCCGGAACCACTCGAAGTAGCGGCGGGCTTCCGTCGACTGGCCGACGCTGTGAAGCGCCTGAATGGTGAACTTCGCGTCGCGAATCCAGTTGTACCGGTAATCCCAGTTGAGTTCGCCGCCGATCTCCTCGGGAAGCGACGTCGTCGGCGCGGCGGGGATCGACCCGGTCTCGTCGTGGATCAACACCTTGAGCACGAGCGCCGATCTGACGAGGGCGTCCCGCCACTCCTCCTCGAAGTCGAAGATGTCAGTCGCCGCTTGCTCACAGCTTTCGAGCCACGCTCGCCAGTAGTCGACGGTCTCGTCGAGGATGTCGGCACACTCGTCGTCAGAGCGACGGTTCACCCCGCCGTACTGGAGGCAGAGCCAGCGTGATTCGCCCTCGTGGATCGTCAGCGTCGTCGACGCGATGTCCTCGTCCGCGTCGATCTCGAGGTCGACGTCGGTGTGGAGGTAGAGCGACCCCGGTTCGTGGTCGTGGGTTCGGTCGTTCCCGGGGACGACTTCCCCGTGGTTGCTTTCCGACCCGTCCCGCTCCTCGAGCGCGACGACGTCGCCGTTCTCGTCGTACTCGAGAGCGATCGGAGACCGTGCGTAGTCAAACCGTGGCTCGAACACGACGTCCAGATCGAGGGAGCCGGAGACGCCGGTGACGTTGCGGTAGATCGCTTGCTGTGCCTGCTCGTCGGCGGAGTCGCCATCGCGCTCGAGTTCGTCGTCGTTCGAATCACGAAGCGCCTCGGCCCCGGTAACTGGCATGAAATCGGTCACCGTCGCCGTGCCGTCGTCCGTCTCGAACGTCGTCTCGAGTACGTTCGTTCGATCGACGTACTCGTGGCTCGCGTCGTACTGGCCGGTGGGACGGACGGCGAATCGACCACCGTCTTCGGGATCGAGGATCGCCGCGAACACGCTCGGTGACTCGAGGTGGGGGAAACAACACCAGTCGATCGATCCGTCACGACCGACGAGGGCACAACGGTCGTCGTTGCCAACGATGCCGTACGCGTCTATTGGGAGGAATTCGTCGTCCATGAATCGGGTTCCTGCGTGGGTGTGAGAGTACTGCAGTGGACCGGTCGAGTGGCAGTAAACTACGTTCGACGCGGACCAAGAAAAACGTAGACTGTGCGATAGCCGCCCCGTTTCGTAGCCGGGGCTCACGGCTGGTCGATTCCTCGAGTTGCGATGCTCCGAGATTTCCGTTCGATCGGCCGAGAGTGGCGAGTTTCATACGGATTGCTGTACCTGTGTGGCGCCGCACCCGGAACCCGTTCTCCGGATGCGGCGGTACTGACGGACAGCAGCCCGTATTAGCCGGGGGTGTCGAACACTTTCCGGCGCGTTTCCCAGATAGTGACCGAGGACTCACCGTTTCACAGCGCCGTCGTCACCGTCGCCACTGGACGGGAACTCACTTCTCCGTGAACTGGATGGGAAGTGGTCGTCCTCTCGAGAATGAGTGCATTTTTACTGACCGACCGCAATTTCCTGGTATGGCAGTCCATAACAGCCGGGAGGAGGGCGATCGTGTCGGCACGCTCCCTGGTGTCGTGCCATTTTCCCTGGAGTACTCGACCCGATTGAGCTGGGAGTTGGGGTCACGTTCCGTACAGGACGAGGAAGCGACGCTTCTCGGTACGTGGACCCACGAGGGCCGGAAGTGGCGAGTATCCCTGTTCGCGGTGACGAGTGAAACCGCCCTCATCCGCGTTCGGACGCCCGTCGGGCGAGAACGGTTTTACGGCGCGATCCGATCGGAACTCGACTCGGCTCTCCAGGAACTCGAATCGACTCCGCTGTGGCACCGGCTCGAATAGCTGTCTCGATACTCCGGCACAATTCTCATACCCGGCGGATACCGACCCGTATCCACTCCGGGGGCCAGTCATGTACGACAGAATCCTCGTGTCGGCCGACGGAAGCGACACCGCGACGCTGGCCGTCGACGCGCCGTCGATATGGCGGATCGCTACGACGCGCAGTTGCACGCACTCTACGTCGCGGAGCGAACGCGGTCGGAACCGACCCAGAAGGGACTCGAGGAGAAAGTCGCCGAGGAACTGAACCAGGGGCGAGACGTGATCGAAGACGTCGAACAGCGGGCAACCGAGCAGGAACTCGAGAGTGTCACAGGCGTCGAGTCCGGCGTTCCGCGAACGACGATCGAGGCCTACGCCGCCGACCACGACATCGACGTGATCGTCATCGGATCGACCGGCGCGTCGGACGTGGCGGAGAAGCTGCACGGGACGGTGGCGAAGTACGTCGTCAACGAAGCTCCCGCGGACGTGTTCGTCGTTCGTCCGGATGCGAGACTGACCTGACGATCTCGGCCGACGCGCCGGACGGCGAACCGGAGCAATCGGTGAAACGAGTTCCCCACCGCTCGTCCTCGGGTGGTCACACTGGTCGTGCTGGCCGCTGATTCGCGGGCAGGTGTGCGAGACGGTCGACGATTGTGATGCGCGTCACGACGACGGATCTTCGAACTGTGATCGACCGCGCGCTCTGAACTCCTCGAGAGAACTCTCGCCGGCGAGTAGCGCGTCGAGGTCGTCGCCGACGCGTTCGGCCGCGATGGCGTCGGGGTAGATGACGCCACTCGCGCCCCGCTCGAGGAAGGCGTCGGCCGCGTCGGTTTCGTTCACGCGAACGATCCGTGGTACGTCGGTATCGAGGTCGAGGACCGTCTCGGCGCGGTCGCGCTCCGGCGTGAGCGAGACGACTACGGCCGCCTCCTCGAGTCGCGCCTGCTCCCAGACGCGTTCGCTCGAGATGTCGCCGTAGACGTACTCGTCGCACTCGCCGCGTATTTCCTCGAACACCACGGGGTTGTCCTCTACGACGAGCACCGGCCGGTCGAGCTCGGCGCAGGCCTCGAGAACGGACTGACCACCGTGCTGGTAATCGAGGAGTATGACGTGCGCCTCGAGGTCGTCGGAGACGCGCGTTCGGTCGTCAACCGGATCGCCGAGGAGGCTGACGAAGCCGCGTGCTCGCAGCCACCGGTTGATCTCGCCTGCGTGGCGAGTGGTGTAGGTCGCGACGAGCATCGTGATCGCAGCCGACAGGACGATCGCATCGAACAGCGGCTCCGCGATCGTCCCAGCGGCGAGTGCATCGATCGCGATGAAGAGCGTGAACGCACTCACCTGGTCGAGCGTGAGTCCGGTGAGGACCGCCGTCCGTCCGTCGAACCCTCCTCTGATCAGGACGAACGCGACGATGAGCGGATTCAAGACGAGGACCGCCGCTACGAGTGCGACCGTGTAGCCGATCGCCTCGAGTCCCGGCATCGTGAGCAACGCGCCGACGGTGACGAAGAAGATCGGCGTGAAAAAGTCCTCCAGGTCGTCGACGGTGTCGACCAACTCGAGCGAGTGCGGGTAGTCGTCGGCGACGGCGATACCGGCCGCGAACGCGCCCACGACGATCGAGAGTCCGGCGGCTTCGGCGAGTGCGATGAATCCGATCACGAACGAGACGCCGACGAGCATCATGACCTCGGAGTCGCCGCGGAGCCTGGCGGTCAGCCGGTGAAAGAGGAGGTGACGAATCCCGAGTGCGAGCGCGAGTATCCCCCCTGCAACCGCGAACTGCTCGGGTGCTGGCGTCGCCGCGTAGACGAACGCGCTCAGCGAGAGAACGACGAGGACTCCGAGGACGTCCTCGGTGAAGTGGATCGACTCGGCGAGACGTTCGTGGGTCGGTCGAAACGGACCCGTCTCGTCGAGGTAGCTGGTCGCGACGAGCGAGGAACTCAACGCGGCGGCGACCCCGAAGTACACCGCGTCGAGCCGACCGAGTCCGAACGCGAGTCCGGCGCCGACGCCGATCGCACCGACGAGCGTCGCCTGAATCGTCCCGACCGCGACGCCGATTCGTCCCTGCGATCGGACCCCCTCGAGATCGACGTGGATTCCGAAGAGGAAGACGAGGAAGGCGATCCCCCACTGTGCGAGGTCGAGCAACGCGGTCTCGTCGACGAACGCCCCCGCCAGTATCCCGGCGAACAGGTAGAACGGGATCACCGGCAGCCCTTTCTGAGCCGCGACGAGCAACAAGACCGCCGCGAGCACGAAGATCAGCGTCAGTGTGAATAGGATCTCATACATCGGTCTCACCGTCGCGTGAAGCGGAGTCGGTCCGACGCGGTACGCCGTCCCGTGCGCGATCGTTCAGTTCCTCGATTCGACGATCGAACACCTGGGGGTCGTCGAGCGTCTCGAGCAGGGCCAGCAGTTCCGCCCCCACGAGTCCGCGTCCCACGACGACGTAGTCCGCGCCGCTGTCGGCCAGTAGCGCAGCGTCGTCTTCCGTTCTCGCCGCGACGACCGACACCGCTTCCGGGGCGTCTTCGACTAGCCTGCGGTTGACGTCGACGCGTTCGGCCGCGCTCACGACCACGTCCGCGCCGGAGACGTTCGCCTCCTGTCGGACGTCGCCGTGTCTGGCGTTACCGAAGATGAACCCGTCGTCGGCCTCGGCGAGTTCGTCGACGTACTCGGCGCGGTCCTCGACGAAGACGACCTCGTCGACGGAGGCTCTGAGGACGTCCGCGAGTTCTCCGGTTAGTCGGCTGTAGCCGACGATCACCGCGTGGTTCTCGTACTCGACCGGCTGGGCCTCGAGGGTGTCCTCGCGTTCCAGTCGCTCGAGGCACGGGCGGACGTACCGGAAGATCCGCCGGTTGTAGAGCACGTAGTACGTCGAAATCGGCATCGTGATCAGCGCCATCAGGCTGAGAAAGCCGAGGATACCCTCCTCGATGAACCCCTGATCGACCGCGAGCGCACCCAGCACCAGCGAGAACTCGCTGACCTGGAGCATCGAGACCGTGCCGAGAAACGACGTCTCGACGTCGAATCGCTGGCTGTAGAAGAGCCCGAAGACGATGAAGAAGTTGATCACGATGAGCAAGACGGCAGCGACGATCGCTTGCCACCAGTAGGCGAGTAATTGGTCCACCTCCATCTGGAGGGCGATCGACGCGAAGAAGACGGCGATGAAGAAGTTCGTCGCCGGGCGCATCCGCTCTTTCAGTTCGGTGCTGTACGGAAGCTGGGCGAGTGCGAGTCCCGCCAGAAACGCGCCGATCTCGACCGACAACTCGAGCGATTCGGCCGCGAAGATAAAGAGGAACGCCCAGGCGATACCGACGGTAAAGAGCGTGCCCTTGTTCGCGGCGCTCGCTCGCAACAGCGCGGGGAGAAAGTACCGGCTGGCGAGGTACGCGACGACGCCGATGACGCCCATCAGGAAGAAGACGCGGCCGATGCTGACGGCGATCTCGCTTACGCCGTCGACGGTCCCGACTGCCAGTATCGCAAGCGCCATCACGAGGTAGATGTCCTGAAAGATGAGGATGCCGACGTCGACCTTGCCGTACAGCGTTTTCAGATCGTCTTTGTCGCCGAGGACCTTGACGATGATCGGCGTCGCGCCGAACGTCGTCGCCAGCGCGATCATCAGCGACTGAAAGAGCGTGAACCCGAGGACGAGGGCGACGGCCGTCGAGGCGATCGCCTGGAGTACCGCCTGTCCGACCGCGATCGCACCGACGGGTCGGACGATCTCCCGAATGTCCTCGAATCGCATCTCGATGCCGAGCAGGAACAAGAGGAATCCGAGGCCGAGTTCGGCGACGATCTCGATCAGTTGGTCCTCGGCGACGATCCCGAGGCCGATCGGGCCGACGACCACGCCGGTGAGGACGTACGCGACGATCGTCGGCTGGTTCAGCAGCCTCGCCACGTAGCTCAGAATCGTCGCGGCGACGATCAGTAACGCAAAGTCCGTCGCGAGAGCGATTCCGCCGAGTGACATGTGTCGAAACGAGTCGATTCGCGGTTCGTTCGCGCCGCGTAGTCGATCCGCGATTGGTTCACGTCGCGGTTAGTTCACGAAACGGCCCTGCAGGGACGTACGACGAAGAGTCTTAACTGCGTTCGGCCGGCATACACGGTTCGAACGACGGGTACCCCGATTCTGGACGGCGGTCTCGTTCGTACCGGAACGGACCGTTTTTGCCGCCCCGGTCCCGAACTCGGGACGGATGCTGACCAAGGACCTGTTGCGCGTCTCGAGGGCCGGCGGGGGGTACCACCCCCAGTTCGCCAAGCGGGAACACCGCCCGCTGGCCGCCCGCGTCGTCGGGACCTATCAGGGCCACGCCGGCGAGACGCGCGGCGACCTCGGGG
This sequence comes from Natrialba swarupiae, assembly GCF_008245225.1. Taxonomy (GTDB): domain Archaea; phylum Halobacteriota; class Halobacteria; order Halobacteriales; family Natrialbaceae; genus Natrarchaeobius; species Natrarchaeobius swarupiae. Next base: position 14,035 of record NZ_VTAW01000022.1, on the reverse strand, counting down.
ACGCCCTCGCCGATCTGGAAGCCGACGCCCCCGACTTCAAACTCGTTCGCGGGTTCGCGGCGCTGCTCGAGCGCGACGCGACGTTCGAGACCGAAGCGCCGATCGGGCCGGAGCGAGCGCGCCGGGCCGCGTTCGAGGCCGCAGAGGCCGTCGGCGTCGTAACCGACGACGACAGGTCGGCCGCGCTCGCGGACGCCGCCGACTCGCTCGCGTGTTCGGCCGCCGACCTCGAGCGGTCGCTGTACGCAGACCTCGAGGAACGGCAGGTCCTGACGGCGGTCGACGCTCGCTGGGATCCCGACGACCTGATCGCCCAGTACAATCTCTCGCTCGCACAGACCGCGCTGTTCGACGCGACCGAACTCCGGGTTCGCTCGAGCGATCCGAAGGCGCTGGTGTCGGCGGTCAAACGGTTGCGGCTGATGTACGACATTCACGTACCGGACGGCGAGACGACCGACACACTCCACGGTGGGGCCGCCGACCGGGCGAGCGACCGCGAGGTCGTCGTCACTGGACCCACACACCTCTTTCGGGCCACACGGCGGTACGGAACCCGGTTCGCCCGGCTCTTGCGGTCGATCGCGAACGCCGACGAGTGGTTCCTCGAGGCGACGATCGACGACCGCGGCACCGACAGACGCCTCTCGCTCTCTCACGAGGATCCGATCGAGGTCCCCGACGCCGATCCCGTCGCCGACGTCGAGTTCGATAGCAGCGTCGAGTCGGAGTTCGCCGCCCGCGTCTCGGCGCTCGACCTCGAGTGGAACCTCGTTCGCGAACCCGAACCCCTCGCGACGGGAACGCGGGTGATGATCCCGGACTTCGCGTTCGAGTACTGCCACGGCGGGTTCCGGGTCTTCCTCGAGATCATGGGCTTTTGGACGCCCGAGTACGTCGAGAAGAAACTCACCCAGCTCGAGGGGCTCGAGGACGTCGAGCTGGTCGTCGCCGTCGACGAATCGCTCGGCGTCGGCGAGGAGATCGCCGCGCGGGACTTCCGGGCGATTCCTTACTCGGGAACGGTCAGGGTAAAAGACGTCGCGGACGTCCTCCGAGAGTACGAACGGCAACTCGTCGCCGAGAGCGCCGCCGACCTTCCCGACGAGATTCGTCCCGACGCGGACGTCGTCACGCTCGAGACGGTCGCCGACGAACACGGCGTCAGCGAGGACGCCCTCGAGGCGGTCGCGTTTCCGGAACACGAGCGGGTCGGACGGACGTTGCTCCGACCGGCGACGCTCGAGGCCGTCGGCGAGGAGATCGACGCCGGCGTGGCGCTCTCGGACGCCGAAGCCGTCCTCGAGAGCTACGGCGCGAGCGACTCGAGTGCGATCCTCTCCGAACTCGGCTATCGCGTGGAGTGGGAGGGACTCGCGGGAGGAACTGTCGTCGAGCGATAACCGCTGCCGTCGGCTCAGAGGGCACCGCCGCGTGATACGGTTTACTGTAAGTCGTTACCGCCGAAACCGCGACCCGTCTGCGGTTTCGGCGGTAAATCGTTACAGCAGACCGTATGAATCGTCTGTGCGACCGGCACGTGCAATCGTTTTGTCCCAGCACGTAGAAAGTCTCGAGAGAGCGATGTTCTCTTCGATCACTCCCGAAACCGGGTGGTTAGATCAGACGTACCCGTACGTCCGAATCGGCAACGGGCCGAAAACCCTGCTCGTGATTCCGGGTCTCGGCGACGCGATGTTCGACGGCGAGTACGGCTCGACCGGCGCGGTGCTCGCCTGGCGAGGATTTGGCCACTTCATGGACGAGTACACGGTGTACGTCGTGAGCCGACCCCGCGGACTGTCGGACGACCAGACCATCGAGACGATGGCCCGTGACTACGCGCGCGTTCTCGAGACCCACGTCGGCTCCGCGTCGGTGTTGGGTATCTCGATGGGCGGACTGATCGCCCAGGAACTCGCCCGAATCCGTCCCGACTTACTCGAGCGTCTCGTCGTCGCGGTTTCGGGCTGTCGTCTCTCGGCGAGCAGTCGGCCGATGGGCCGGGAGATGCGCGGGCACGCACTCGACGGCGAGTGGATCGATATCCAGTGTCAGCTCCACGAGGCGATGTTCACGGGTGCACGTCGCCGACTTTACCCTGCGTACTCACGAACGCTTGGCCGCCTCCGGTCGCCCGAACCCGCTACCCCCAGTGACGTCGTCGTCTCCATCGACGCGGTCCTCGCGTACGACGGCTCCGACCGACTCGCGGAGATCGATCCCCGTACCCTGGTCATCGGCGCCGACGACGACCCGTTCTTCCCCGAGGAGATCCTTCGTGAAACCCACGCCGGTCTCCCCGATGCCCAGCTCGCGATGTTTCGAGGGGCCAAACACGGCGTCTTCCTCGAGCGAAAGTCCGCGTTCGACAACTGGACGAAGCGGTTCCTCGAGGGGGAGGAAACGCAGGTTCGTCAGCACCCGCGGTGATCCCGGATCGGCAGCGATCGGCTTTTGGAGTCGAGATCGCAATCGATACAGGTCACCTACCGATGGTCCCCTGACGCGTGATCGTCGCGTCGCGGTCGACGAGGAACGCGACCGCCACCGTCTCTTCCAGTGCCGTGAACGTCACGTCCGTTTCTCCGACGACTAGCCCGCTTTCCGCTTCATCGAACCGAACGTCCCCGGCCTCGAGTGCCCCCTCGAAGACGTAGAAGTAGCCGTCCCAGCCTGTGATGTCGGGAAGCCTGGCGCTCGCTCCGTCCTCGAGGCGGATATCGTAGAACTCCACCTCATTTCGAACCGAAAACGGTGCGTCCGATCCCTCGGGCCCGAAGAGGGAGCGCCACTCGTTTGTGGTCGGCTCCGGGATGGGACCGTGTTGGATGGTAGGCTCGAGATCGAGGCTGTGTGGTCGAACGAAAATCTGTAGCATTCGCAACGGCGGATCGTCGGCGAGCGTCCGTTCTTCGTGCCAGAATCCGCGGCCCGAGTTCATCACCAACAGGTGGTCCGAATCCGTAATCACCGCGTTTCCCTGCCGGTCGTCGTGGCGCATTACGCCTGCGGGCACCCAGGAGACGATCTCGTCGTTCCGATGTGGGTGCATCGAGATCAGTGTGTCAGGGTCCATAAACGACTCGACGACGGCCGCGAGCGGGCCGTATCCGTGATCGTCGTGATCAGGATGATTCCGTCCAGGAAAGTTGAAATGTATCCTGAACGAGCCCTGATTCTGTGAGACGTCCGTGCGCGGGGATTTGTAGAGAGTGGTCGAGGACCCAGGTGTCATCGCAACTTCCTAGGGACGATGAACACATATGTCTGTGCCGTCGCCGTTTCGCCCGTGTCGATACGCTCATCGGGAGTATCGTCGTCAACCGACGGTATCGCCACCGTCTATCGTGGCTGTGTCTCGATCCGACGCAGAAACACGAACACGTCTCCGTTAACCCCTGTCAGTCGCGAGAGATGTCTCGCTGGCGCCCCTTCGGTACCATCGAGCGCAGTTCCCCGTGGACGTAGAGGCCGATCCCGAGGGGCTCGCGCGAACCCCCGATCTCGTGGGCGGCGATCAGGTATCCCCAGTCGCCCTCCCACGCGAGTTCCTGGTCCTCGCCGGCGGCGAACCGCTGTGCCGCCTCGCGCTCGAGATCGATCACGCACGCGCTCGCGTGGCGTCCGAAGCGCTGGGCGAAGTCGGTGGTCGGTTTCCAGTGTTCCTGGCGGGTTCGCAGGCAGGTCATCCCGATCGCCTCGATCTCGAGCGGCGTCGGGGACTCCCCGGCGTAGATCCAGATCTTTCCGGCTCCCTTCTCCCAGAACGTGTAGTCCTCGAAGGTTTCTGGCGGGATTGCGAACCGATCCTCGAAGTACTCGAGGACCGCCGCTCGGCTGACTCGTCCCTCGACGGTCCGCTCCGCGTCGGTTGCGGGCAGGCGGTCGAAGCGCTGGCCGTCGTTCGACTCGAGGCCCCCGCTCCCGTCTTCGGACGCTCCGTCGGCGTCGGTGTCGTCGACCATCAGCCGGTCACCTCCAGTTTCGCGACGAAGAAGCCGCCGGTGTCGTTCTGGTGTGGGTAGATTCGGGCAGTTCGCTCGAGCGCCGGATCGAACTCGTCGCCGTTCCACGCGGTCACTCCAGGCGAGTACTCGAGGTCGAGGTCGAAGTCGACGACGCGACAGGGTTCGTTCTCGAGAGCGTGTTGGACGACCGCCTCGTTCTCTTCGGGGGCGAACGTACAGGTCGAGTAGACGACGGTCCCACCTTCGCGGGTGGTCTGGATCGCCCGCCGGAGGATCCCCTTCTGGATTCCCGCAACTGAGTGAATGTGGTCTTCGGACCAGTTGTCCAGCGCGTCGGGGTTCTTCCGAATCGTTCCCTCACAGGAACAGGGAGCATCGACGAGCGCTCGGTCGAACGAGTCGAACGAAAAGCGCTTCAGCGAGTAGTTGCGGGCGTCGTCGTTCGTCACCGCGAGACTCGTCGCCCCCAGTCGCTCAGCGTTGAACCGCAGCGCGGAGATCCGCCCGAGGTTGTTGTCGTTGGCGACGACGGTTCCTCGGTCGTCCATCAGTGCGGCGATCTGGGTCGCCTTCCCGCCCGGGGCAGCACAGCAGTCCCAGACGCGTTCGCCTGGCTCGGGGTCGAGGACGACCGACGGGACGGCCGATACCTCCTCCTGTCCGTGCGTAAAGCCGTGGAAGGACGCCCACGTCGAGCCGGGCGAGTCGGTCTCGAGGCCCAACACGCGGGGGTTCCACGACGCCTGCTCGAATTCGACGCCGTCCTCCTCGAGTGCGGTGGTCGCCCGATCGACGGACGCTTTGATCGTGTTTACGCGGACCACGTTTCCGATGGGGCGCTTGCAGGCCGCGAGAAACGCCTCGAACTCGTCGACGATCGGCCGATACCGCTCGAGTGGCTCCATCGACTCGTGATTCGGCCACCCTGCGTTTGTGAGTTTCGAACCACTCCAGCGTGACGAGCGCCGTACCGATGCGCTCCGAGTCGACGGCACTCGACGCCGTGTCGAATCCGTCGCGTTCCGCCCTCGCCTTTATACTGGTTCCCACGCTTTCCTCGAGTATGGCACGGATCTGCATACAGGGACCGGACGTCGACCTCGAGGACCCGATGTTGGTCGAGGGGTTCCCGGGTGTCGGCCTCGTCGGCAAGATCGCGACCGACCACCTGATCGACGAACTCGAGATGGCGTATCACGCGAGCGTCCACTGTGAGGGACTTCCCCGAATCGGCGTCTACCGGAGCGGCAATCGAACCGTGCGGCCGCCAGTCCGAATCTACGTCAGCGAGGAACACAACCTCCTCGCGCTCCAGAGCGACGCCCCGATCGCCTCACAGGCGGTCGAAAGCGTCGCCGAGTGCGTAAGCGCCTGGATCGGAGACCAGGGGGCGACGCCGATCTATCTGAGCGGCCTGCCGGCCGAACGTGACGAGGACCGACCCGAGATCTACGGCGTCGCGACCGGCGAAACCGGGGAGACGCTCGAGCGCCACGAAATCCCGGTCCCGTCCGAAGACGGCGTCATCACGGGTCCGACGGGTGCGCTCATCAACCGGGCGGCCCAACGAGACGCCGACAGTCTCGGCCTCGTCGTCGAGTGCAGCCCGCAGTTTCCCGACCCCGAGGCAGCAAGCGTTCTGCTCGAGGACGCCATCGCACCGATCGCCGACCTCTCGATCGACGTCCGGGATCTCGTCGACCGCGCCGAGGAGATCCGACAGAAACGCGAACAGCTCGCCCAGCAGATGCAGGCGATCGGCCAGGACGAGAGCACGCAGGCCCAGCCGCTCCGGATGTATCAGTAACGCACAAACCGCTTCCCGACGAGGACGAGATTCGCCGTCCCGAACGAAATCCGTCGTCGTATCGGCATCAGAACAACTTCCACGTGTTTTTTATTCTCCGAACCGTCCACGATGAACAGAGATGCCTGCGTCCACTGCGTCGTACGATATGGTCGTCGTCGGCGGCGGCACCGGCGGCTGTTTCGCCGCGGCGACCGCCGCCCGAGCCGGCCTCGACGTTGCCCTCCTCGAGCGAAAGACAGCGGCGGAAGCCGGGAAGATCGCCTGTGGCGACGGAATCAAGGGAAAAAGTTCGTTCCCCGACGTCGTCGACAGAGAGCGGATCAAAGACGAGTCCTTCACGAACCGGAGCATTCGCCGCGGAATCTTCGAGAACCCCAAAAGTGGCGAATCCCTCGAGATCCCCTTCGGTCAGACCGGCGCGGTCGTCGATCGGCTCGCGTACGGACAGGTGTTGCTCGACGAGACGGACCGGGCGGGCGCAGAAATTCACTACGAGACGGTCGTCAACGACGTCGTCCAGCCCAACGGGACGGTAACCGGCGTCACCGCTGTTCGCGGCGGCGATCCCCTCGAGTACGAGGCCGACGTCGTCGTCGACGCCGCTGGGTCACTCTCCGTTCTGCAGGACAAAGCCGACTTCTCCTCGTCGACGTTCGATACGAACGTCAACTACTCCCAGTTCTGTTCGGCCTACCGTGAGGTGCTCGAGGTCCCCGATCCAGTCGAGTGGGACGACGCACTCGTGTTCAAGCCGACGAAAGAGCTCGGCTACCTCTGGTATTTCCCACGCTCGTCGACGGAGATCAACGCCGGCCTCGGCTTTCAGATGACCCAGGAACCGGTCGAACTCGTCGACGTGCTCAAAGACGACATCGCGAACCGGTCGGAGTTCGCGGGCGCGACGGTCAAGAACAAACTCGGCGCGGCGCTTCCAACTCGCCGGCCGTATGATTCGGCCGTCCACGCCGGGTACGTGGCCGTCGGCGACGCCGCCGGACACGTCAACCCCTGTACCGGCGGGGGAATCCCCGGTGCGGCGAAAGCCGGCCACTGGGCGGCACAGGTCGCGATCGACGCGATTTCGGACGGCGACGTGAGCGAGGCGGCGCTGTGGGAGTACAATCAGCGGGTCCAGACCGACTTCGGCAAGCGCTTCGCCGCGATGGATCTCTACAACATCTTCGGCACCGCTCACGAACTCGACGAACTCGTCTCGATCATCACCGCGTTACCCGGCCAGCAACTCGTCGACGCGATCGGAAAGAAAGGAACGGCCGACATGGGACTCGGGCTCAAACTCAAGACCCTCGCCAAGACGTTCGGTCATTGGGACGTCCTCTATGAGCTCTACAAGGTTCAAAACGCCGCCGGCTCGATCAAGGACGTCTACGACAGCTATCCCGCCTCGCCCGACCACTTCAGCGCATGGCAAAGCGAGCGTGACGGTGTCCTCGAGCAGGTGTACGAGGTCACCGGTGCCGAGCCGAAGTACTGAACGCCGTCGAACCGCCGACCACTCCGTCCGTTTGTCGATGGCGAATCCGAAAACCCGCCTCCGTCCTTGCAACCCAAACCAATTTTCCCGACCTCGCCTTTCACTTCCACATGGTAACCGACGACACCGACGGGAACGAACCGGAATCGTCCCCGACCGCAAGCGACATACCGATGCTCGGACTCGGAACCTGGCAGAACGAAGACCCCGATCAGTGTGCCGAGACCGTCCGAACGGCCCTCGAGACGGGGTACCGTCACATCGACACCGCACAAATTTACGACAACGAAGCGGCCGTCGGCGAGGGGATCGAACGGGCCGACGTCGATCGCGAGGACGTCTTCCTCGCGACGAAGATCTGGATCTCGAATCTGGCCCGCGAGGACGTCCTCAAGACGGCTCGCGAGAGCCTCGACCGCCTCGGCGTGGAGTACGTCGACGTGCTGTACGTCCACTGGCCCGCGCGGACGTACGATCCCGAGGAGACGCTGGAAGCGTTCACGGAACTCCACGAGGAGGGGCAAATCGAGAACGTCGGCGTGAGCAACTTCCTCCCCGAACAGGTAGCGGAGGCCACCGCGGTCAGCGACGTTCCGATCCTCGCCAATCAGGTGGAACTCCATCCGCTGCTCCCACAGGACGACGTTCGGGAGGCGTGTGCGGCCCACGACATCGAAGTCGTCGCCTACTCCCCGCTCGCCCGCGGCGCGGTCTTCGACGAGCCAGTGCTCCAGGAGATCGCCGCCGATCACGGCGTTAGCGAGGCCCGGGTGAGCCTGGCGTGGCTCCGCGAGAAAGGCGTCATCGCGATTCCGAAAGCGACGTCCGAAGCGCACATCCGCGATAACTGGGGATCGCTCTCGCTCGAGCTGTCGGCCGACGAGATCGACGCCATCGACGCCATCGAGACGAACGACCGACAAGTCGATCCTGGGTTCGCTCCCTGGAACTGAGTGCGAAGCCGATCGTGAATTCGAGGTCGCCGCCACGGTGACGATCCCAGCAGAACGATCGGCTTCACATAGTATCCGGATAGCCGGCACAGTCACGACCTGTCTTCCGGTTTCCCTCTCGAGTTACCGACCTGTCGTTAGTGAACAAAGAGAAGGAAAGTTTACGGTACACCGGCAGTTTGGCTTGCGTATGTCAACCCACTCTCGGAGAGGTGGCGGAGGTGGGATCGTCGGCGCGATCAAAGCCGACCTCGCCCGGTTACATGGCGCGTGGATGGAACTCGTCTTTCCACGCCAGCGTGGCCGTGGCCACTCCGTCATGGGCAAGTGGAAGCCCGAAACGCTCCCACAGAAGATCGGCTACTACGCCTGGAGTACGTTCGGGACGCTGGGCTTGCTCTTTCTGTATCCGCTGACGGTTCTCGGATTCGCAACCCGCTTTTATGCGGTGAAACTCGACTCGACACAGGCGCGACTCGGCATCGTCGGCGTCACCGGAATCGCGGTACTCGCCTGGGGGACGTTGACCGTCGTCGCCCACTTTCAACTCCCGTGGGACGAGTTTCTCGCCATCGCCGCGGCGAGTGGTGCCGCGGTCGTCTCGACCGCACTCGCGGCCACGTTCTCGAAGGTCGGCGGCCGCGGAACGTCGGTCCTGCTCGCCTACCCGTTCGCGATGACGGCGCTGTTTCTCCCGCCCGTCGTCGCCGCGCTCGTCACGCCAGCACTTCAGCCGTACGTACTCGATCCCAGCTACGAGTTCGCGATCTGGATCCTCGACAACGTGTTGTTCGTCGCCGGCCTCAACGAGTGGCTACGGGCCAACTTCACGCTCGAGGGCGCAGCCTACGCCGCGATGTGGGTCGGCATCTCGTTTCCCGTCGGCTGGTTCCTCGGCATTCCGATCGCACTCGCCGACCTCGTTCGACCGTCCGAAGAGTAACACCGTCTGACGATCTCAGAACGGATCTTCTTCGAAACCGTCCCGCGACCGTTCGACCCGCTCAGATCCGCGACTCGAGCAACGTCGCCTCGTCGTCGATCTCCCGGCTGTGTAACGCGACTCCGGACTCCCGGTCGAAGACGTGAATCGCCGATTCGGGAAACCGAGCGATGTAGTGGGTTCCTTCCTCGATCCGTCGCATCCCGTCGGTCGTCACGTTGAACTGTGAGTCGTTCTCGTCGGTTCGAAAGCCCGCCAGAAGGTTGTTCTCGTTGCCCATCGGTTCGACGACGTCGACGCGAACGGGGAAGTCGTGTGCCGTCTCGCGTGCGTCGAGGACCTCGATATCCTCCGGTCGAATGCCGAGGACGAGCTTTTCGTCTCCAGCCAGTTCCGACCGGATCGGCGAGGAAAGCGGATACTCGAAGCCGGAACCGACGAGCCGGTCGTCCTCGAGGCTGACGTCGAAGAAGTTCATCGACGGCTCGCCGATGAAGCCAGCGACAAAGAGATTTTTCGGCCGGTGATAACACTCGAGGGGAGTTGCGACCTGCTGGAGTTCGCCGTCGTCGAGGATGGCGATCCGATCGCCCATCGTCATCGCTTCGGTCTGGTCGTGGGTGACGTAGACGGTCGTCACGCCGAGATCGTGCTGGAGGCGTTGAAGCTCCATTCGCATACCCGAGCGGAGTTTGGCGTCGAGATTGCTGAGTGGCTCGTCCATCAGGAAGACGGCCGGATCGCGGACGATCGCCCGTCCCAGCGCGACGCGCTGTTGCTGGCCACCGGAGAGTTCGCTCGGCTTGCGCTCGAGGAGATCGTCGATCTCGAGCATCGTCGCGGTTTCCTCGACCCGTTCGTTCATCGTGTCGGTGTCGAGGGTCGTCGACTCCTCGAGACCGAAGCGCATGTTCTCGCGGACGGTCATATGCGGGTACAACGCGTAGCTCTGGAACACCATGGCGATCTCCCGCTGTTGGGCCGGCACGTCGTTGACGACGTCGCCGTCGATCGCGATCCGTCCGTCCGAGATCGTCTCGAGGCCGGCGATCATCCGGAGCGTGGTCGACTTGCCACACCCCGAGGGTCCGACGAGGACGAGAAACTCGCCGTCGTCGATCTCGATCGAGACGTCGTCGACCGCGACGATGACGTCGCCACCGTCGTCGAAGCGCTTCGTCACTCCGTCGAGTGTGAGTTTAGCCATGGATGTCTTCGGGTTCGTTTGCCTGTCCGTTCGTTCTCGAGTGCCAAATCGTCTGGTGTCGGATCATGATGCGCCTGTGATTCCTTTCGCGAACTGTCGACCGAAGATGACGTAGATGATGATCGTCGGCAAGGCGGCGATGAACGCGCCGGCCATCTGGATGTTGTACTCCTGTGCCATCGATCCCTGTAACTCGTTTAGCGACTGGGTGACGACGTAGTTCGATCGGGACGTGACCAACACCAGCGCGAACAGCAGGTCGTTCCAGACCTGCGTGAACTGGTAGATCAGCGTCACCGCGAACATCGGCAACGATAACGGGAGTACGATCCGTTTGTAGATGCCGAACGCGTTGGCACCGTCTATCTTCGCCGCCTCGATCATCTCGTCGTCTAACGTCTTGTAGTACGACCGAAAGAGGATCGTACAGATCGGGATCCCGTAGGCGGTGTGGGTGATCGTCAACTCGAGCAGGTCCGCACGGTTCGCGAGAAACGGTGCAAACGAGAGGAGGCCGGCGAGATCGACCGCGGACCAGAACTGCCGAAGCGGAACCAGCACCGACTGGTACGGCAGGAATACACCCGCCAGAAAGATCACGAGAATACCGACCTGGCCGCGCCAGGACAGCTTCGTCAGCCCGTAAGCCGCGAGACTGCCGAGCGTCGCCGAGAGGATCGTCGCCGGAACGACGAACATCGCGCTGTTGATCAGCCCACCCTGCATCGCGGCGAACGCGAGTTCCCACGGCTCGAGGGTGAACCAGGCGGGCGTTGGTGGGGTCACCGGCGTGGTCTCGACGAATCCGGTTTGCGTCTTGAAGGCGGTCGTCAGCCCGGCCCACAGCGGCGAGAGATAAAAGCCGATGAGGCCGGCGAGGACGACGTACAACGCGACCCGTTGGGTATCGACGGTCTCGATCGTCTCCGAGAGACGGCCCTCGCCTGTGCCGGCGTCGGTCGGTTCGGCGGTCGTCATCAGAGATCACCTCGTTTGTACTGCATGTACAGGTAGGGGGCGACGACTGCGAGTGCCATCAGGAAGAGGACGGTCGCGATGGCAGCTCCGTAGGCCCACTGGGTTCGCGAGAAGGCGACGCGGAACATCATCACCGCGAGGATGTCCGCAGAGCGACCGGGGTTGTCCCCGAACATGACGAAGATGAAGTCGAACGCCTTCAGCGCGAACACCATCAACACGACCGCCGCGGAGGTCGTCGACGCGCTCAACTGCGGGACGATCACGCGCCAGTACATCCGCAGCGAACCCGCGCCGTCGACTTTCGCCGCCTCGTAGTGTTCGTCCGGAATCGCCCGCAAGCCGGCGAGATAGACGACCATCGCGTAGCCGCTAAACTGCCACGTGAGCGCGAAGATGATCGCCGCCAGCCTCGTCCGCGGATCGCCGATCCAGTTCAGCGCGAGAACGTCCAGCCCGATCGCACTCAGGACGACGTTGATCGTCCCCGTACTCGGATTGTACATCCACGACCAGAAAATCGCCGTCACGACGAACGACAGCGCCATCGGCAACAGGTAGATCGTCCGGAACGTGTTCTCGAAGCGGATGTTCTGATCGACCAGAATTGCGAGGACGAGCCCGATCACCAGCGAGACCACGGTGAAGGCGATCAACAAGACGATCGTGTTGCGAAACGCCGCCCAGAACGACGGGTCGTCCGGCATCTGGGTGTACATCTCGAGCGTGAGATTCGTGTAGTTGGGCTGGCCCAGGCCGCTCCAGTCGGTCAGCGAGATGAGGAGATTCCAGCCGACCGCGCCGTAAACGAACCAGCCCATCAACAGCGCCGGCGGCAGCCAGAACGGGATCGCCTGGATCGCGTCGCTGTGTCTCAGTCGGGCGAGCCACCCTCGTCGCTCCGGCTTCGCCGTCCCGCCGTCGGTCACCACGCTGTCGCCGTCGCTCGAGTCGTCGTTTCTCGATAGTTGTTTCTCACGCCGCCGGACACGCGCGAGTAACCGATCCATATCGAATACCATGACGAATTCGGGAGGCGTCGCCTAGAAGATGGCGACGAGGTTTTCCGTCGTCTCGTCGGGGTCCCAGTTGTCCGTAAAGACCGCGAACTCCTCTTCGACCTCGCTCGCGAGGGCGGGCTCTAAGCCGCTTCCATGCGAGATCGACGTGATCTGGGCGTCGGACGCCTCGAAGTCGGCCATCTGGTCCTGCAGGAACGGCGGGAACTCGTCGGTCGGGACGTCGGTTCGCGGTGGGATCGACCCCTTGTGGGGGTTGAATCGCTCCTGGGCGTCGATCGTCGAACAGTAGTTGATAAACGCCTCCGTCGCCGCCGGCGAGGGGTTATTCGTCGGCATGACGAACGAGTCCATCACCAGCGTGTAGACGTCCTCGGTACCGGGAACTGCCATGTACTCCCAGTCCTCGCCGTACTCGAAGTCGTCCGCCGCCTGATACTCGCCGGCGGCCCAGTCGCCGTTGTGGTGGAACGCGGCGTCGCCGGTGACGACGTCGGCGTTGGCTTCGTCCCAGGCGACCGTCCCAGCGTCCTCGTTGAAGTACTCCTCTGAGTCGGCGACGAGGGCGAGCGAGTCGTAGATCTCCTCCTCGAGATCGGCGGCGTTGCCGTCGAGGAACTCCTGGTACGTATCGGCGCCGTGCTGGCCGGTGAACATCACTTCCCAGAACTGGAGGATACCCCACGGCTCCTGGGTCTGTTGTGCGAGACCGACGTAGCCGGCGTCGTCGGCGGCTGCGAAGGCGTCGACGAGATCCTCGGGCGTATCGATCGCGTCGACGTCGATTCCGGCATCCTCGACGACGTCGACGTTGTAGAAGACGTTGTTCAGCCGGTGGATGTTGATCGGGACCGAGACGATATCGCCTTCGGGACTGGCCGCGTCGACGACGCCATCGAGGTAAGCGTCGTGGGCCTCGTCCTCCCAGAGGTCGCCGACAGGCTCGAGCGCATCGGCGTCGGTGTACGGACGGAGCGCCTCGCCGGGCCAGATCTGGAACGTACTCGGCGGATCCTCGTCGATGACGCGGGTCTGGATCGCGGCGTCGATCGCCGCACCCGCACCGCCGGGTGCGGGATTGTCCTCGATCTCGTAGTCGGGATACTCCTCCTGGTAGCCGTCCAGCAACGCGTTTAACGCTTGCTCCTCGCCGCCGGCGGTCCACCAGTGGACGATCTCGAGTTCGCCTTCGCTGGCGTCCCCGTTTCCGGTATCGTCAGTATCGACATCGCCGTTCCCGTCTCCGTTTCCGTCGTCGATCTCCTCGTCCTCTGCACATCCTGCGAAGGCAACCGCACCAGCCGCCGCGGTGCCCTGAAGGTATCGTCGTCGTGAAAGTCGGTTGTCCTTCCCCATGGGTATTGCTTCCATTTCACGTTGGTTGGAGACTCATATAAGATTGTTGTATTTACTCTGCTACGAGTAGTTATATATTTTATACGGTTGGTAAACAGACACGTACTCGAATCGACTCGTCGTTCGAGCGAACGTATTCGTCGACGAATGAGTCTTCGCGGGCGTCGACATCGACGGAGTGACTCTGTTTCGCCTGCCGTCGTGGTCAGACACCGAACAGTATAACGGTCGTGTCCCAAGCTCGTCTAGAGTCGTAACTGACTCCTGTGGAAACAGGGTCACCTCTGGTACCTACCCCGAAGT
>NZ_VTAW01000021.1 GCF_008245225.1 Natrialba swarupiae | reverse complement strand
CTTGCAGGGTTGTGGCGCTGCTGGACACAGTTTCCACACCCTGCTGCCTTCGTTGAGAACGTTTCTATGACACGCTCGACGAACCACTGCAGCGATCGCGGGGATCGCTGGACTGGGATTACTGGAAAACGCCGTCACGGGGTACTGCGGTGGAAATCGACTGTTCGGAATCGATACGACGGTGGACGAATAACGGGACGACGGAGATTTGCGTACCGCTCGCTACGCTCGCGGCACGTTCGACAGACCGCGGAAGACGCGCTGCCGTGTATTGAACACCGTTCAACCGGAGCGGACACCGCGAGAACGACGAACCGATTGCGGGAGTTGAACCGCTCATCGAGAGCGCTACTGTCAGAAAAGTCGCAATCGGAAGTCAACCGGGTCGTCCCGATCGGCGTTCGTCGACGATCAGTCGTCGGCGGTCGCGGCGCCGCTCTCTTCGGCCTGGTCTTTCGTCCAGGCGAGTTTGCCACCGGCCGCGAGGATGTCGCGTTCGCGCTCGGAGGCGTCGAGCGTTGCGGTGTACTCGTCGCCGTTGACGCGGACCGTGAACTCCTCTTGACCGCTCGTGACGGCGTCGTAGACGTCGTCGACGATCTCGATCTCGTCGCCCTGGTCGATGTTCTCGTAGGTGTCCTCGTCGATCGTCAGCGGGACGATCCCGAAGTTAAAGAGGTTCGCACGGTGGATCCGGGCGAAGCTCTGGGCGAGGACGCCCTCGATGCCCAGATACATCGGACAGAGTGCGGCGTGCTCTCGCGAGGAGCCCTGGCCGTAGTTCTCGCCGGCGACGAGGAAGCCACCGTCGGCCTCGAGTGCGCGCTCGGCGAACGTGTCGTCGACGCGAGAGAGGGTGAACTCGCTCAGTTTGGGGACGTTCGACCGGTACATCAGGATGTCCTGGGTCGCGGGAATGATGTGGTCGGTCGTGATGTTGTCCTCCATCTTGAGCAGCGCCTCGCCCGCGACGTCGTCGCCGAGCTGGTCTTTCAGCGGGACGTCGCCGATGTTCGGGCCCTTGATGAGTTCGTCGTCGACGGCCTCGTCGGGACTGATGAGGTCCGTCTTCGAGCCGTCGTACTCGTCGGGGAGTTCGACGCCGGGGTCCTCGAGGTCGCCGAGTTCCTCGGCGAGGTCACGCGGATCGACGATTTCGCCTTTGATCGCCGCGGCGGCGGCGACCTCCGGCGAACAGAGGTAGACGTTGTCGTCTTCGATACCCGATCGGCCCTCGAAGTTGCGGTTGAAGGTTCGAAGCGAGACGGAGTCCGAAGCGGGCACGTGACCGATGCCGATACACGCACCACAGGTAGCTTCGGAGAAGTTGACGCCGGCGGCCATCATCTCCGCGACCCAGCCCTCGCGGGCGAGCATCTCGGAGGCCTGCTTGGAGCCGGGTGCGACGATCGTCTCGGTCTCCATCGAGGTTTCACGGCCCTCGAGCATCTTCGCGACGGGGAGGATGTCCTCGTAGCCGCCGTTGGTACAGGAGCCGACGATGACCTGCTGGACGTCCTCGCCTGCGACCTCGCTGACGGGGACGACGTTGTCGGGCATCGACGGCTGGGCGATCAGTGGCTCGAGATCGGCGAGGTCGACGACGATCTCGTCGTCGTACTCCGCGTCGTCGTCCGGCTGAATCTCGACGTACTCGTCGCCGCGACCGACGCGTTCTAAGTAGTCTTCGGTCTGCTCGTCGGTCGGGAAGATCGAGGTCGTCGCACCGAGTTCGGTCCCCATGTTGGTGATCGTCATCCGCTCGGGTGCGGTGAGCGTCTCGACGCCTGGGCCCGTGTATTCTAAAATCTTGCCGACGCCGCCTTTCACGGAGAGCCGTCGGAGCAATTCGAGAATGACGTCCTTCGCGGTGGCCCACTCGGGGAGTTCGCCCTCGAGGCGGACTTCGACGATCTCGGGCATCTCGATGTAGTAGGGGGCACCGCCCATCGCGACGGTGACGTCGATCCCGCCAGCGCCGATGGCGAGTTCGCCGAGGCCGCCGGGGGTCGGCGTGTGACTGTCCGAACCCAGCAGCGTCTTGCCGGGAGCTGCAAAGTTCTCGCGGTGAACGTTGTGGCAGATGCCATTTCCGGGGCGAGAGAAATGTGCCCCGTACGTTCCGGCTGCAGAGCGGAGGAAGCGGTGGTCGTCCGTGTTCTTAAAGTCGAACTGATACGTTTGGTGGTCACAGTACTGAGCTGCGATTTCGGTCTGGACTTCGTCCAGTCCCATCGCTTCGAACTGGAGCCAGACCATCGTTCCGGTCGTGTCCTGTGTGAGCACCTGGTCGATCTCGATTCCGATCTCCTCGCCGGTCTCGAGTTCTCCTTCGACGAGGTGATCGTCGAGAATCTTTTCGGTGAGAGTCTGTCCCATAGCGTCCGAGACTCGGCCGTCCGTCCTGATAAATCCAGCGTGTTACTGTGGGGATCAACCGTGTTAATTCCGCCGAGGGCGATAATTGTCGCGGAAATTTCGTCATCGATCCAGACAGTTGTCGAGCGATTCACTGCATTCGTTATCGATTACCAAACAGCCCGCGTTCGCGGCGAAGCGGTTGCTTTTTCTCCGTCCATCCGGTCTGAGGAATACGATTATGTTTCGCTCCGGTGCGTTCGTCGTCGATCACGTCTCGCCGATCGAGGAAAACCAGCTCCAGCCAAACGGCGTCGACCTCACCCTCGATGTCGTTTTCGAGCAACTCGAGCCGGGACGAATCGGTCGCGACGGCAAGGAGATCGGCGACCGCGTCGCTCGCCCACTCGAGGAGCTCGAGCAGAAAGATCCCGACACCTACTACCTGCCGAAGGGGGCGTATATCGCCCGCTACAGCGAACGGATCGAGATTCCGGAGGGGCACGTCGGCTTCGTCTATCCCCGGTCGTCGCTGATGCGTAACTCCTGTATGTTGAACACGGCGGTCTGGGACGCCGGCTACGAGGGTCGCGGCGAAGGCTTACTGCAGGTCCACCACGACATCCAGATCGAACGCGGGGCCCGGATCGCCCAGCTCGTGTTCGCCGAGGCGAATCACGAGGACGTCTACGACGGGAGTTACCAGGGCGAGAACCTCGAGTAGGCGGTTCTCGCTCCTAAACGGTCGGTCTCGGAGTCGCCTGCAACCTGTTCGTGACGAGGATCCGCGAGCGAACCTCGGAGGTGACGGCCCTCCTGACCGATCGCGGCGGGTGAGACCGTTTTTGTATCCCGGCGACGAGGAGTCGATATGACCGGTGACTGGCCATGATGGCGACTACTCACGTCTTTGCCGCGCTCGTAGTCGTCGCGCCGGTCGCCTACGCCCATCCCGAACTCGGAACCGCGCTCGCAGCCGGGGCGATCCTCGGCGGACTCGCACCGGATCTCGACCTTGTCCTGGAGCACCGCCGGAGCTTCCATTTCCCAATTTCCGGCCTCGCCGTTGCCGTTCCCGCGGTTATGATCGCTGCTGTCTCTCCCTCGAGTCTCGCCGTCGGCGTCGGGGCGTTCGTCGTCGCAGCCTGGCTCCACGCCGTATCCGACGCGATTGGCGGCGGTCCCGAGATGGACCCGTGGAACGATCGATCGGAACGAGCAGTCTACGATCACGTCCGCGACCGGTGGATCCGACCTCGCCGCTGGATCAGGTACGACGGCGCACCCGAAGACGCCGCCGTCGCAGTCGCCCTCGCGATTCCGACGCTGATCGTCTTCGACGGCTGGACTCGGACACTCGTCGCCGCCGGGATCGCAGCCTCGCTCGTCTACGCCCTCCTCCGGCGGCGTCTGGTTGCGTGGACGCCGGACTGGCTCGAGTGACTGATACGGATTGCTGTCACGATGAACCGGCGAACCCGCAGACTGATCGCGGTTTCGGCGGTACTGACTGACAGTAAACCGTCTGACACGGATCGGTGGAGCGTTGTACCCGTAATCGACCGGACGGGATCGACGATCACCGATACCGAACGACCGGGGTCGGTATGACTCTCTCGACCGGGACTCGAGGCGACCGCGAACGGTCGTAAACGTGGCTCGTTCTCACTCGAGTGAAAGTCGGAACTCTGATACCATCCCTCTCCAAGCCAACCCGTATGGTCGATACGTTCCTCGCGCAGACGGCACACCTCGTGTTCGCCGCGATCTGGGCCGGTAGCGTGTTCTACGTGGCGTTCGTCGTGTTACCGCTCGCTCGAGACGGCGCGTTCAACACCACGCGCCCGCTCGAGGGTATTTCGAGGAAACTGACGACGATTTCGCGCGTGAGCGCGCTCGTGTCGTTGCTCACTGGGGGTCACCTCGCTGGCACGAGGTACACCAGCGAGAGCCTCCTCAATACCACGAACGGCCAGCTCGTCATCGCGATGGTCGTCCTCTGGCTCGTTCTCGCGGCGCTCGTCGAGATCGGCGCGAAGCGACTCGAGGCCGGACTCAACGGGAAGAAGCTGCGTGAACCAGCGAGTGACGTGCTGGGACTGTACCGGGCGGCCGCAGTCGTCGCGATCGCGTTACTCGTCGTCGCGGGCGCGATTACGACGAATCTCGCGGCGACGATCTAAACGGCAAGACGAGTTCTCCGTCCCACCGCGGATGCGGGTAAAGCGCGTCACTCGGCCCGACGCGCGTTCGGATTATCGGAGTATATGCTCTTGTTACTGCTACTTGATCGCTCCGTTTCTCGTGTTGCTCCTGGGGGAGAAGACAGACTGCCTGTAATTAGTTAATCACATACTGCAATCAGTATGTGGCGAGCGGATAACTAAAAATAGAGAATACTATCGTGAGCAGAATGTAACGGAGTAATGAACACCGAAAGGAATTGAGTTCTATTTGTAGAGAGTTCAAAAGCTGTATTTTTCCACAGTTCTAAACTGAGTAGCCACAACCAACAACTGACAGAATTGGGTCATATAGTAGAAAAGATTGCAATTATATGAGTAAATTTATAGTGTAATAGGTCTTCTGATGAGAACGTAATGACACCAGACCACAAGGGTGCGAAGTCGTCGCGTGGGGAACGGACGAGTCTGAACCGACGGACGGTACTCGCGTCCGGCATAACGGTCATCGCTGGGACGACGGTCGCTGGCTGTGTTGGCAACGGCAACGGCAACGGTGACGGTAACGGCGACGGCAACGGTGACGGCAACGGCAACGGCAACGGTGACGACGCCGAGACGAACGTCGCGATCATCTCGAGTCCGGCGGGATTCGACGACAACGCGTTCAACGACAACGCCGTCGAGGGGCTCGCGGAGGCGTCGAACGATTTCGATCTCGAGTACACGACGATCGAAGAGACCGAGGAAGCCCAGTACGAGTCGATCCAGGCCGACGCGGCCCAGAGCGGATACGATCTCATCGTCTGTGTCGGTGACAACCACACGGACCCGCTTCACACCAACGCCGAACAGTATCCGGACCAGAACTGGATGCTGATCAACAACGTGATCGACGGCGCGGACAACGTCTCGGGCTGGATCGAGATGAACAACGAGATGTCGTTTCTCGCCGGCGTCGTCGCGGGCGTGATGACTCAGGAGGAGTTCGCACACGAGGACAGCGAGACCAACCCGGACGAGTCGGTCGTCGGATTCGTCGGCGGCGAGGACATCCCGCTGATCAACGCCTTCGAGCAGTCCTACATCGAGGGCGTCGAGTGGGTCAACGACGACGCGGAGGTGCTGACCGGCTACGGTGGAAGCTTCTCCGACACCGGTGCGGCCAACGACGTCGCCGAATCCCAGATCGACGACGGTGCGGACATCGTCTGGCACGCGGCGTCGGCCGCGGGTGCCGGTGCGTTCTCGGCGGCACAGGACAACGACCGGTTCGCACTCGGGGTCGACGTCGACCAGTCGGTCACCGAAGAGCAGTACCAGGACGTCATCCTCGGCTCCGCGGTCAAAGCGCTCAACGAGGCGACGTACGACGTCTCCGAGGCCGTCGTCAACGGCGACTTCGAGAGCGTCGTCGGTGAACAGAACCTGAGCATCGCCCAGGGGAGTATCGACTTCGTCGTCGGCCAGGCGTTCGACGGCGAACTACCCGACGCGGTCGAGCAGAACTTAGAGGACGCGAAAGACGGGTTCGAGAACGACGAGATCGAACTCACCTGCGGCCCGACCAGCTGCTGAGGGCGTCGCCGTCTTCAGTTTCGTATTTATGAGTATACTTCCGACGGAGGACAATGACGACGAGTAACGTACCGCCAGCGGTTAGACTCGAGGGAATCACGAAGCGATTCGGCGACGTGGTCGCCAACGACGACGTCGACTTCACCCTCGAGAAGGGGTCGATTCACGCCGTCCTGGGCGAGAATGGATCGGGGAAGACCACCCTGATGAGCGTACTCTACGGCCTGTACGATCAGGACGAGGGCGAGATCGTGATCGACGGCGAACCGAGAGCGGTGGAGTCGCCTCGCGACGCGATGGCGGCGGGGGTCGGGATGATCCACCAGCACTTCCAGCTCGTCGAGACGATGACCGTGCTCCAGAACATCGTCCTCGGCCACGAGCCGACCGAGAACGGGCTGGTCGACGAATCGGCCGCCAGAGATGACGTCGAAGAGATCTGTTCGCGATACGACTTCGACGTCGACGAGTTCCTCGACACACGCGTCGAGGAGCTCGATCTCGGCGCCCAACAGCGCGTCGAGATCGTCAAAAGCCTCTACCGGGGTGCTGAAATCCTCATTCTCGACGAGCCCACGGCGGTGCTTACCCCCCAGGAAGTCGAGAGCCTGATGGCCGTCATGAACGATCTCCGGGCGGACGGCCGCTCGTTGATCTTCATCTCACACAAACTCGACGAAGCCCTGGGAATCGCCGACGATATCACCGTTTTACGGGACGGGGAGGCGATCGGCACGGTGCGGGCCGAGGACACCGACGAACAGGAACTCGCACGGATGATGGTCGGTCGGGAAGTGCTGTTCGACCGACTCTCCCGGGAGGCGGAGCCGGGCGATCCCGCACTCGAGGTCGAGGAGCTGTGGATGTCCGGTGATCGGGGCCGCGACCAGGTTCAGGGCGTCGATCTCACCGTCCGCGAGGGCGAGATTCTCGGTATCGCCGGCGTCCAGGGCAACGGCCAGAGCGAACTCGTCGAGGGAATTACTGGCCTCAGATCGGTCGACGACGGCTCGATCCGACTCGGCAACGAGGAGATCACCGACCGAAGCCGACGGGCTCGGATCGAATCCGGAATCGCCTACATTCCCGAGGATCGCCAGACGGAGGGTCTGGTCCAGGAGTACTCGCTCGTCCGGAACGCGTTGCTCGGAAACCAGACCGTCGAACCGTACGCGACCGGCGGGCGGATCGACTGGTCGGCAGTCAAAGACCACGCCGAGGAGATAATCGAGGAGTTCGACGTCCAGCCACCCACGGTCGAAAACGACGCGGAATCGCTCTCCGGAGGCAACCAACAGAAGTTCATCGTCGGCCGAGAGATCGGACACGACCCGGACGTGATGATCGCCGCCCATCCGACTCGAGGCGTCGACATCGGCTCGATCGAGTTCATCCACAATCGGTTGATCGAACTCCGCGAAGAGGGGCTCGCGATCCTCGTCGTCTCCTCGAAACTCGAGGAGATTCAGAAGCTCTCCGATCGGATCGCGGTCATGTACGAAGGCGAGTTCGTCGACGTCGTCGACCCCGAACGCGTCACCGAGGAGGAACTCGGTCTCCTGATGACCGGCGGGAGCCTCGAGGACGACGTGACCGAGGAAACTGAAACCGATACGGAGGCACAGGCATGAGTAGCGGGGTCGGCCGACTCCGCACAGGACTCGACCGTGCCGCCGCGAAGATGCTCGATGCGACCGTTCTCGAGCGGATCGGGATCGCGATCGGATCGACGGCACTAGCGTTGCTCATCGGGTTGGTCATCGTCGCAGCCTCTGGATACGATCCGATTCAGTTCGCCAACCAGCTCGTCGTCGGCTCGTTCGGCAGCGAGCGAGCGATCGCACGGACGCTTCGGTACTCGACGCTGTTCGTGCTCGCTGGCGTCTCAGTTGCCATCGCGTTCCGTGCGGGCGTGTTCAACATCGGCGTCCAAGGACAGTTCATCGTGGGCGGCTTCGCGACCGTCGTCTCGATCGTCTCGCTCGCCCCGTATCTGCCCGACGGGACGATCGGTGGGGTCGCGTTGATGGTGATTGGAACGATCGCCGCCATCGTCGCCGGTGGCCTGTATGCGGCGCTTCCTGGCGTGTTGAAAGCCTACGGTGGCGCAAACGAGATCATCACCACGATCATGCTGAACTTCATCGCCATCGGCTTCGTCGGCTGGCTCGTTGCGGGTCGATTCGGCGATCCCGAGGCGACCGCGACCAGAACCGAGCGCATGCCCGATACCGTCGGCTTCCCGTCGGTCGTCTTCGACGATCCCAACCTCTCGATCGTCGGTATCCTCGTTACGGTCGTCGTCGTCGTCGTCGTCGCCGCCGTGATGACCCGGACGAGTTTTGGCTACGACATGGTGACCAGCGGCTATCAGGAGTCGGCCGCGACGTACTCCGGCGTCGACGCCAAACGGATGATTGTCTCGACGATGACGTTCTCCGGAATGGTCGCCGGACTCGGCGGTGCGATCTTCGCGATCATGATTCAGGGCTACTTCACCGACCCGTCCGGCATCGGCAACTACGGCTTCGACGCCATCGCCGTCAGCCTGCTCGCGGCGAACAATCCCCTCGGGGTCGTTCCGGCGGGCCTGCTGTTCGGCGGCCTCGAGTCCTCGAGTTCACACATCCAGATCAACAGCGACGTTCCCGTCCAACTCATCGACGGTATCGTCGGGCTGGTAGTCCTGTTCGTCGCCGTTCCCGAACTGTTCCGGATGATCGCCCGGCGAACCGGGCTCGGAGGTGAGTCGCGATGAGCGTCGCCGACTACGCCCAGCGGGAGCGCGTTCAGCTGGCCGGTGCAACGGTCGTCGCACTGCTCATCGCCGCCGCGGTGTTCACCTTCGTCTTCGACATCGCCCTCGAGCGACTGCTCACGGTCGGATTTCTGACGCGATCGCTCGAGATGGCGACGCCGATCGCACTCGCCGCGATCGGTGGTCTCTACGCCGAGAAAAGCGGCGTCTTCAACATCGGCCTCGAGGGGTTCATGATCTTCGGGGCGTTCAGCGCCGCGGCGACGATGTACCTTCTCGGCGGAACCTCGCCGAGCCAGCTCGACGTCTGGCTCGCGATCGCGATCGCCGTCCTGATCTCGGCGATTCTGACGGTGTTTTTCGCCGTCCTCCTGATCCACTTCAAGGCGGATCAGATCGTCGCCGGCCTCGCGGTCTGGTTCCTCGGCCTCGGATTCGCCCCGTTTACCGCGGCGATCATCTGGGGGAGCCGCTCGAGTCCGGGCCTCGAGAGCATCAACTCGCTGGCGTTCGGCCAGTCGCCGCTGGTCGTGCTGACGGTGATCGTCGTCCTGGCGTCGTGGGTGTTCCTCTACCGAACGAAGTACGGCTACTGGATCCAGGCCGCCGGTGAGAATCCCGAGGCGCTGGATACCGCGGGCGTCGACGTCAACCGGGTCCGGTACGCAACCGTGATCTTTTCCGGCGCGATGGCCGGCCTCGGCGGCGCGGTGTTGCTCGCCCACGCCGGCAACTTCGTCGGGACCGGCGAGACGATGGTCGACGGACGGGGCTGGATCGGCATCGTCGCCTACCTGTTCGGCAACTACAACCCGATCGGCGCGGCGGCCGCAGCGTTGCTGTTCGGCGGGCTCGACATGTTGAACGTCCAGTTCCAGACGGTCGGCATCGAAGTCTCCGCGCGACTGGTCAACCTCCTGCCGTACGCCGCCGTCATCGTCGTGCTCACGGCGTGGGGGAAGACCCGGATGCCTTCGTCGGTCGGCGAGCCGTACGAGAGCGAGGACTAGCCCCTTTTTTCCGAATCGACTCTTTCTGTCCGCTCGAGCTGGGCGTCCGTTCGGTTGACGGTCCGGCGGCTGAACCAGAATCCGATTCACCGAGAGCCCCGAATCGAGAGAGACAACGATCGGCCCACCGTCACTCGAGGGACTCGGAGCTGAGTCCCCGTAGCGAATCCTCACCGATCTCCTCGAGAACGTGATCGTGAAGCGCCTGCAACGCGGCGCTTTCGTCCTCGGCGAGCACCACGTCGCTGGCCGACAGCGTCGCGAGGCCGAACGCACGCGGGGTCGGCGAGTCGAGTAGCCGGCGCTCGAGGTCGAGGTCGCCAGTCTCTAGGGCGGCGACGATTTCCTCTATCTCGGCGACGTTGAGCTTGTCCTCGAGAATCTCGCGGTAGGTCTCCTCGATCACGGCAAACTCCTCGAGATCCTCCGCGAAGCCGAGTAACATCTCACTCGAAACCTGCTGTTCGCTGGCGGATTTCTCGTAGCCCTTGTACCGTTTCAAGATCATTAGCGACCGGGTCGCGTTGATCCGAAAGTACCGCTGGAGGAGGTCGGTTCCCGACA
This sequence comes from Natrialba swarupiae, assembly GCF_008245225.1. Lineage (GTDB taxonomy): Archaea > Halobacteriota > Halobacteria > Halobacteriales > Natrialbaceae > Natrarchaeobius > Natrarchaeobius swarupiae. Next base: position 55,349 of record NZ_VTAW01000021.1, on the reverse strand, counting down.
GCGCCGCCCGAAGCTGATCGCGGACCTCGTCGGCCTCGAGGTCCGCGAGGATGCCCTCGAGATCGACTTTTCGATTCAGTGGCATCGAGAGGACGAAGCCGTTGTCGGCGACGGCGACCTGGACGTTTGCGGTCGCCTCCTGTGCACACCGGTAGGCGAGCAGCCGGGAGAGACCGTCGTTGACCCTGCGTCCGTACGTCGAGTGGACGTAGTAGCGGCGTTCGTACTCCTCGCGGTCCCGTTGGACCTCGATCGCCAGCCGATCCGGCGTGCTCACGCTCTCGGGGCCAGCGTACTGGAGCTGGTACTCGAAGAGGCGGGAAATCGCCCGTACGCTGTCGTCGTCCAGCGGGAACTCCCGAAGCCAGGCGCGAACCCGTGGCGAGCCACCGTCCTCGTAGTGGGTGAGGAGGTCTCCCTGGAACGCGAGAATTTCACGCGCCAGATCGGACGACAGCGGCAACCGCTCGGAGTACCACGAGGGAACCGTCGGCCGGGCGCTCGTGTGGTCGACGTAGACCTTCGAGCCACGACGGTAGCGGTACTCGAAGTGGTCGCCACCGAGGACGAAGACGTCTCCCTTCTCGATCGTATCGAGGTACTCCTCGTCGAGCTGACCGACCCACTCGTCGCCCGCCCGGGTGTAGACGTCGCAGCTGAACGAGTCCGGAATCGTTCCGATATTCGTCATGTATATCACCCGCGCGAGCCGGCCGCGCTTGCCGATCAGGGGCTCGCCCACCGGGAACTCCTCGTAGTGGTACTCGCCGTCGGGCGGGTCGTTCTCGTCCCGCCAGATCTTCGCGTAGACGTTTTTCTCCTCCAATCCGGCGTACTCGGCGGTGAGATAGCGCGCGAGCGACTCCCACTCCGCCTCGCCGTAGTCGCGGTAGGGGTGCGCACGCCGGAGGATACTCGTGACCTCGGATTCCGGACGAATCTCGGCGATCGCCATCCCGTAGACGTGCTGGGCCGCCACGTCCTGGGCGTTCTCGGGAATCGAGACCCTATCGACGAACCCCTCCTCGGCCTTCTTCATCATGACGGCACACTCGAGGAGTTCGTCCCGATCCAGGGCGATCACGCGACCGGTCACCGTCTGACCGACCCGGTGGCCGGCGCGGCCGACTCGCTGGAGCATCGCGGCGACCGATTTCGGGGAGCCGACCTGGACGACGAGATCGACGTGGGGCATGTCGATCCCCAACTCGAGGCTCGTGGAGGTCGTGACGACGTCGAGGTCGCCGTCCTTGAGCCGGCGTTCGATATCCTGGCGGACGTCCTTCGAGAGGCTGCCGTGGTGACAGCCCGAGTTCGTCTCGTCGTAGGCGTCGAACCGGTCGCGCAGGTTGTGTAACACGCGTTCTGCGCCCGATCGCGTGTTCGTGAAGACGATGGTGTTGGTGTGGTCCTGAACGTGGTCGTGGAGCATCCGATAGAAGTGCTCCTGGACGACGTCACGGGGCGTGTTGACGAGGTCGTCGGTCGGACACTCGAGTCGGAGATCGAACTCGCGGGCGAAGCGGGCGTCGACGATCTCGTACTCTCTTGGCTCACCGCTCGGCTCCGTTCGCCCCACCAGGAACTCCGCGATCTCCGAGAGGGGTTCGATCGTCGCTGAACAGCCGATCCGCGTGATCTCGCCGTCGGCCATCGCCTCGAGTCGCTCTAAACTCACCGACAGGTGGGTGCCCCGCTTCCCGGCAGCAAGGGAGTGAATCTCGTCGACGATGACGTACTCCACCGTGCGAAGCTTCTCGCGGAATTTGGGAGAGTTGAGCAAGATTGCGAGCGTCTCGGGCGTCGTATTCAGGATGTGAGGCGTCTCCTCGAGCATCTTCTGGCGCTCGCTCGAGGGGGTATCGCCGTGGCGGATGGCGTGGCGGATCTCGCCCATCTGTGCGTCGTCGTCCCGGTTCGCGACGATCGACTCGATCCCTTCGAGTGGGATCTCGAGGTTCCGATGAATGTCGTTCGCGAGGGATTTCAGCGGCGAGACGTAGAGGCAGTACACCGAGTTCTCGAGGCCGTCCTCGTTCGCTCGATCCCTTCGATACAGATTATTTATAATTGAATTGAAGCTTGCGAGCGTCTTCCCGCTGCCAGTCGGCGCACAGATGAGCGTGTTCTGTCCCTCGTGGATCTTCGGGATCGCACCCCGCTGTGGCGGCGTGAAAAAACCGCTGTTCTCGGGAACGAACTCGCCGAACTCCTCGAGCCACCACTCCCGGACCGCGGGTTCGAGCAGGGAGAAGACGTCGCCGTCTTCGATCTCGACGGCGGCCGGATCGAACGGGAGGTCGTCCGAATCCGGCAACTCGAGGTCCTCGATCCCCGTCATCGTCCCCGTCTGAGCACCCGGCGGGTAAGAGGGTTTGGACAGCGTGGTGAAAGTGGACGAGACGAGCCAGGACGGCGATCACTCATCCGTTCGCTCGCCCGAGTTGGGAGGAAACGGTGTGGCTTCGGCGGGGACGACCGCTCGATCGGGCAACGCTGGGGACGGTTTCCGTCCGAGTGTGAGAAGTCGCTCGGTGAGGGTGACCTCTTCGGTGTACGGGCTCGGTTTGACGATCTCTTCGTACTCGACTGCGATGCCGTCGGGTTCGGCGGCGATGCGAACGACACAGAGCTGGTACGACGGGTAAAACACCGGCGGCAAGAGCCCGGTGACGACGTCCCGGCGGTGGAGCCGTTTCAGCCACGTTCCGGTGTTGACGAGCAGCCGCCCGTCGACTTCGTTTATCGTCGGGCGATGGGTGTGACCGTAACAGAATATCGCCGTCTCCGGATGCTCGACGAACACCTCTCGAGCGGCAGTTTCGTACGGTTCGTCGGGATCGACGGTGAGATCCGTCTCGACGGCTCCGAACCGATCGACCGTCTTTCTGACGTCCCGAAGGAGGAAGTAAACGGGAATCGACGCGAGGAGGATCACGCCGGCGATCACCGAATTAACGACGAGGATGAAGTGGACGGCCTCACCGACGAGACCCAGCCGGTCGAGAGCAGCGTCCGCCGTCTCGACCGGCATCGTCCAGACGCCGGCTACGTCCAACCCGGCGAGGACGGCGATCACGACGCTGATGTTGAACGCCAACAGAAACGGGATCGCCGCGTACCGCAAGAGCGGGTTCATCTCGCGGTAGAAGTACTTCGAGAAGAGCCACCGAGGAACCCGCTCCGTTGGCGTGACCGCCTGAACGTCTTTCAGCCAGTTATATCGACCTCGGTCGGAGAGCCTGCCCGCTCGGCTCGTCACGTGTGTATTGTAAAAGTAACCGAGCGGCGTTTCGTACGGGTTGGCAAAGTCCTCGAATCGATTGTTCGGATCCTGCTGGTGGCCGTGTTCGAACCAGATCGTCCGATCGCCCACCGGGCGAGTGATCGACCGGGATCGGACGAGATCGACGTTGTACTCTGCCAGCCGCTCGGCGTACTCCTCGTAGGCCGTGAGTTCGTTGTCGTGATTGCCCGGCAACAGCGTGATGGGGATCGACTCACCGGTCGCGCGCAACTGCCTGAACAGGTCGGGATAGCGCTCCGTCAGGAACTCGAACTTCGCAGGGCCATCGATTTCGGTAACCTCCCACAGGCCGAACAGATCGCCGTTGATCACCAACTCGGCGTTCTCGTCGGTCGCCTCGAGACGCTCGAGAAATGCGAGCAACTCGTCGAGAAAGTCGATCTCACCGAGCTGTTCGTCACCGCCGATGTGAAGATCGCTGATCACGTAATACGCGGGATCGGCGTCGTCGACCATGGCGTCTGCTGTTCAACACCGGAACGTATAGTGGTACACCACGGAGTGGACGACCCGTACTGCCGGACAAAACCCCGAACTCCGCACGGGAGGATACCCCGAACGGAGGCCACTTTCCGACGGGTCGGTTCCGGAATCCCACGAACCCGAATCGATTTGTCGGTCGCTTTCCCAGAGGCTGGTATGGCGAACGAACAGTCCTCGAGTGCGATCACCACCTACTCGGGAGTTCGGTTCGACCCACTCGAGCCGGCTCCCGACCGGATTCGGTTCGAGGACGTCGCTCACGGCCTCTCACAGACCTGTCGGTTCTCGGGACAGAGCGCGTTCTTCTACACGGTCGGGACGCACTCGCTGTACGTAAGCGACGAGCTCGCGGGCGAGTACGGCCCGCGGGTTCAGCTATACGGCCTGCTCCACGACGCGGCCGAGGCGTACATTACCGACCTACCCCGCCCGGTCAAGCGGCGGGTCGACGAGTTCGGCGCGATCGAAGATCGCGTCCTCGAGGCGACCTGGGAACGCCTCGGCGTCCGGCCGCCGACCGACGCCGAGTGGACCGCGGTGATGGACGCCGACGATCGCCTCTTTCGGTACGAGGCGACGTCGCTGTTGAACGGCTTTCAGCCGGCGGAGCCGGCGACTCTCGCGTACGATCTCGAGCCCTGCGTCCCGAGCGAGGTACGTCGTCGGTTCCTCGAGCGAGTCGAGTGCCTGCGCGGCGAACTCGAGTGAGACGCCAGGGGGTCGCGCTTTGTCCCGGCGTCTCTCGATTTCGCGAACCGGTACCGAAGCGTGTGACAATCCACGAAGGGGACCGACGAACGCCGGGCAGAACCCCAACTAAGTGGCCACTACCGTTATGATGCAGTGATCTTCACCGTGGTGCATGACCGTTAGGAAGACCTGGTTTCCCGACCGAGTTCGTCGGAGTTACACGGCGAAACTCGGGGCGATCTTCGCGCTCGTCGTCGGTGTGACGATCGCATTCGGAGCGGTGGCCTATCTCGAGGTCGTCGCTGCGACCGAAGTGGGCGCATCCGCCGTCGCCGAACGCTCGACGTCCGCAATCACCGGGCTAATCGTGTTGACGGTGATCAACCTGGGGTTGGTCGCAGCGACCGTCGGCGGAAACACCGCAGCCTCGCTCTCGTCACTGTCAGCGACGGCGACGCGGATGGGCGACGGCGATCTCGACGTCGATCTGACGAGCCGCCGGGACGACGAAATCGGCGACCTCTACGACTCCTTCGACGAGATGCGCCGATCGCTTCGCTCGTCGCTCGAGGAGACCGAACGCGCCCGCGAGGAAGCCGAGGAGGCACGGGAAAGCGCCGAAACGGCTCGGGCCGAGGCCGAGACAGCCAGGCGAGAGGTCGAACGGGAACGCGAACGGCTCGCCGAGGTGAACGACTCACTCGAGGCCGACGCCGAGCGGTTCGGGGAGGTGATGGCCCGGTGTGCGGACGGCGACCTGACGGCACGGATGGGCGGGGAGGGCAACACCGAAGCGATGGCCTCGGTCGCGACGTCGTTCGACGAGATGATGGACGGGATCGAATCGCTCGTCGGACGGATCAGCCAGTTCGCGGACGACGTCTCGGATGCCAGCCGGGACGTCCGATCGAACGCCGAGCGGGTGATGGAAACGAGCGAGGACGTCAGCGAGACGATCACCGAGATATCCGAGGGGGCAGACACCCAGACAGAGCGGATCCAGACGATCGCGATGGAGATGGACGACATCTCGGCGACCACCGAAGAGATGGCCGCCAGTGCCGCCGAGGTGGCGAAGACGTCCCAGGAGGCATCGGCGGCAAGCGAGAGGGGTCTCGAGACCGCCGAGATCGCGATCGCGGAGATTTCGGACGTCGAGCGACAGACCGACGCAACCGTCGGGGCGATGGAGACGTTACACGAGGAGATCCAGCAGATCGGCGAGGTGACCGACATCATCGCAGAGATTGCCGATCAGACCAACCTGCTCGCACTCAACGCGTCGATCGAAGCCGCTCACGCGGGCAACGGCGGCGAATCCCGGGGCGGAGACGGGTTCGCGGTCGTCGCCAGCGAAGTAAAGTCGCTCGCCGAAGAGACGAAAGAGGCCACCACCGAGATCGAAGCGTCGATCGACCGCATCCAGGATCGGACCGAGACGACGGTCGAGGACGTACGCGAGACGAGCGATCGACTCTCACGAGGCGTCGAAACCGTCGAGGAAACGGTCGACTCACTCGAGCGGATCGTCGAGGCCGTCGAAGAGGCGAACACCGGCATCCAGGAGATCAGTACGTCGACCGACCGCCAGGCCGACTCCGCCGCACAGGTCGTGAAGATGGTCGACGACGTCGCCGAAATCTCCGAGACGACCGCGACGGAGGCGAACGAGGTTTCGACGGCCGCGGAAACCCAGTCGACGGCGGCACGAACGGCCTTCGAGCGGGTCGACACTCTCTCGGCGGACGCGTACACGTTGCTCGAGCTCCTCGACGGAATTCGCGTCTCCAACGGGGCGGGCGGGACGAGCGGACGGACTCGAACGGCGAAAAACGGGAGTGAGGTCGCGTGATCGACACGACCACGCTGTTCTGGTTCGGTGCGCTCGGGATGGGGGCCGGAACGGCTGCGTTCGTTCGGGGCAGCCTATCCGGGGATACGAGCGACAGCCGATACTACGCGATCCTCGCCGCAGTCAGCCTGATCGCGGCGATCGCGTACGCACTGATGGCTCTCGGAATCGGCTGGCTGCCGGTTGGCGACCGGATCGTTTTCGTCCCCAGGTACGTCGACTGGATACTCACGACGCCGCTGTTGCTCGCGTTTCTCGGGCTACTTTCTGGAATCGGTCGGCGGGAACTCGGCCTCGTCGTCGTCGTCAACACGGTCGTGATGGGTGGTGGGCTCGCGGCGGCGCTTCTCTCCGGGGCAGCCCGGTTCTGGCTGTTCGGGCTCGCTGCAGCCGCGTACGTCGCGTTGGTGTATCTGTTGTTGGGTCCGATGAGCGAGCAGGCGAGCGAACGAGGTCCCGCCGTCGGTTCGCTCTTTGGGAGTCTTCGGAACCTCACGGTGGTCCTCTGGTCGGTGTACCCGATCGTCTGGTTGCTCGGTCCCCCGGGGTTCGACCTGCTGACGCTCACTGTCGACGTCATGCTCGTCACCTACCTCGATCTCCTCACCAAGGTCGGGTTCGGACTGATCGCACTCAACGCGGGAGCGACCATCGAGACCGAGTTGGGTGCGTCGGTTCCGGCGGAATCGTCCCGACCGTCCTGACGGAACTCGACCACTGCGTTGCTCTCGAGCCCGGACGTGCACCCCCGTGGTAAGGCGACCGTGACTGTCCGGCGCGTTCGCTGCTCCACCGGTTCGCTACCCACAGCCCTCCGTCGTTTGCACCGACGAGCCGGCCAGCACAATCCTTTTTCCCGGACCGGGCCCACGCTTTCGCATGCGCGTCACCTTTCTCGGAACCGGCAGCGCGATGGCGACCGGCGAGCGCTTCCAGACGGGAATTCTCGTACAGGAAGACGGTCGGACCCTCCTCGTCGACTGTGGCTCCGGCGTACTTCACCGGCTCCAGCAATCGGGCGTCGGCTACGAGTCCGTCTCGAGTGTCTTGCTCACCCACCACCACCTGGATCACATGGCTGACTTGCTCCCGTTGATGAAAGCCCGCTGGCTCGCCGGCGAGGAACACCTCGAGGTCGTCGGCCCCCAGGGAACGAAGGGGCTGATCGACGGCTTGCTCGAGGTTCACGAGTACATGCAGGAGAAACTCGAGTTGCGGGTGCGCGAGGTCCATCCCGGCGGGTTCTCCGTCGCCGGCTTCGACGTCTCGGCCTACGAGACGCGTCACTCGCTTCCCTGTCTCGCCTACCGATTCGACGACCGCTTTACGTTCAGCGGCGACAGCGAGGCGTTCGCCGGGCTGGCGAACTTCGCCGACGAGTCGGCGATTCTCGCCCACGACTGTTCCTTTCCCGACGACGTCGACGTCTCGAACCACCCGACGCCCGAACGGCTGGGGACGGCACTCGCAGGGACGGATATCGGCCGGGTCTATCTGACGCACCTCTACCCACACACCGACGGTCGCCACGAGGAGATGCTCGAGTCGATCGGTGCCCATTACGACGGCGACGTCAGATTTGCCGAGGATCTCACGACGATAACAGTCGAATAGCCACGATACCGGCCGAGTAGTGTCGAAAACCGGAGACGCCTACCAGCGTTTCGCGAAGACGTTCTCAGCCAGCCACCGGGCCGTTGGGCTCCGCCCGTTCTCGATACCGATCTTGCGGTCTCTGACTATATCGAGAACGATACAGACCGGGATACTGAACTGTCCAGCGAGGACGGCGGTTCGCGGAGTCGCCCCTACTGCGACGTATCCACCGAACATCGCCACACCGCCAACTCCGATACCGATCCAGCACCCGAATAGCACCCTCGAGAGGACGGGCACCCGGTCGATCTCTTCGTTCGTGAGGAGAACATAGTCGAACCCTTTCAGTACCGATGCGAATAGCATCGTTGCGCTGACTAACAGGATGAGGGAACCGTCACTCATTGTTCGTCCTGCCGATTTGTATCTCGACTGATCGGTTGCGTGTATTTTTCATGGCGATATATATTTGCACGATCTCGATCGTCGTTCTTGGTACGAGATCGCGCTACTGTGGCGCCACAGCGGTGCAGTTCGTCGAAAGGCCCACCGAGTCTAACCCCCGTTTCGATGGCGCAGTACGCCGGTCAGTCCGTTCCGGTTCTGTCGGCCGTTTCGTAGCGCTTTTGACGGTCCTCGGGTAACGGAGCGGTATGACTGCCCCCTGGGACGACTGGAATCACATTTTGAAGATCGATCCGGACAAGGACCTTCCCGAGGGGACTACCTACGGCGACCTCTGTGCGACCGGCACCGACGCGATCGAGGTCGGCGGAACGATGGGGATCACCGAGGAGAACATGGAGGCCGTCGTCGAGGCCTGCGCCGAACACGACGTTCCACTCTACCAGGAGCCCTCGAGTCCCGACGTCGTCATCGACAACGAGGCGCTCGAGGGCTACCTGATCCCGACGGTGTTCAACGCCGGCTCGCCGTTCTGGATCACGGGCGCTCACAAGGAGTGGATCAAGATCGACAACGGACTCGACTGGGAGCGAACGACGACGGAAGCCTACATCGTGATGAACCCCGAGGCGGACGTCGCGACCTACACCGAAGCCGACTGTGATCTTGGGCCCGACGACGTGGCCGCCTACGCAACCGTCGCCGAGCGGATGTTCGGCCAGGAGATCGTCTACGTCGAGTATTCGGGAACGCTTGGTGACGAGGGAGTCGTCCAAGCGGCGAGCGAGGCAACCGACCAGGCGACGTTGTTCTACGGCGGCGGCATCCACGACTACGACTCGGCGTATTCGATGGCCCAGTACGCCGACGTGATCGTCGTCGGCAACTTGGCCCACGAGGAGGGGGTCGGGGCGGTCCGCGAGACGGTTGAAGCCGCTCGCGACGCATAACTCCTGGTGATAGCCGATAAACGCTCTGAAAACGCCGATTTGGCCTAAACGGTTTTGCGTCTCCGGAGACCAGACCGAGTCATGAGTCTGCTCGCGGAGTTCGAAGCGGCCTCCCCCTCGCTGGTCCTCGGACCGACGCTCGAGGCGTTGCCGTCGCTCACGGTCGAACTCGAGCGACAGTACGCGTTGAACCCGGATCGTCCGATCCTCTTTTGCTGGACGCGATATCACGATCGAGACCGTCTCGAACGGAAACTGGACGACGACGAGACGGTCGACGAGTTCGATCGATTCGTCTACAGCGGCGACCAAACGCTCTACCGAATTCGACGGAGCGACTCTGACGTGATTTCGGCCTACCGTCAGTGGGTGGCGGCCGGCGGTGAGTTACTCGACTGTCTCGGATCCGAGGGCCGGTGGGAAGTCGAGATGCGGTTTCCGGACCGCGAATCGTTCGCGGAGTACCACACGTTTCTGGAGAGCGAGGGCGTCGAGTTCGAACTCCATCGACTCGCCAACGGTGAGGCGGCTCGTCGTGCTGATGAGCCGAACGCGCTCACCGAGTCACAGCGAGAGGCGATCGTTCTCGCGTACGAGCGCGGGTTCTTCGACGTGCCGCGAGAGACGGACCTCGCGACGATCGCCGAGATGCTCGACATCTCCACGCAGGCCGTCAGCGAGCGACTGCGGCGAGGACAGGCGCGACTGATCGACGAACACGTGCTGTAGCGATCCGCGAGCCGAGCCTGTACCGATTCCGGCTGAGAGTACCGGCTCCTCTCGAGGCGACTCGAAGGCTGGAACGAGTTAATCGACGGATTCGACCAGCTCACGGAGTCGGGGGAGTACCTGCGTCACGTCCTCGCGGAACACGATGTCTGCGACGCCATCGCAAGGAGTCGACTCGAGATTGACGATTACCACCGTCGCGCCGGCGTCGGCCGCGAGCCGCGGGAGCGAGGCGGCGGGTTCGACGACGAGCGACGAGCCGATCGCGAGGAAGACGTCGGACTCGCGTGCACGGGACTTGGCGCGCTGGATGACGGCAGCCGGGAGCTGCTCGCCGAAGAGGACGACATCGGGTTTGAACGCGCCACCGCACTCACACCGCGGCGGTAACTCGCCGTCTTCGGCCCGCTCGAAGATCGGATCGGCGTCGCGGCGGTTCCCACAGTCGACACACCGAACGCGTCGGGCGTTACCGTGCAGTTCGAGGATCGCCGGATCGCTCTCGGCGTCGGTCGACTCGAGTGTCTCGCCGTGGAGTCCGTCGGTGTTTTGCGTACAGATCGCCTCGAGTGGGCCACGTCGTCCGAGCGCGGCGAGCGCCTCGTGGGCGGCGTTTGGCTCGTAGTTCCCGCCGAACAGTTCTCGCTGGAGTTCGACGCGGTCCGCCCAGAACCCTTCGGAGTCGCGCTGAAATCGGCCGTAGGTGAACTGTCCCTGGTCGAATCGGTCCCAGACGCCGTCGTCGCCGCGAAACGTCGGAACCCCCGACGGAGCGGAGATGCCGGCGCCGGTCAGCGCGACTGCCGAGTCCGCCGGTCGGAGGTCGGTTGCGAGTCGCTCGAGACTCGTCTCGTCCATACCGGAGCGTGGGCGGCAGTCGGTAAAAACACGGAGGTGGACGTAGCGATCGGGACGTCGGGACAACGGCCCTCGTCAGCCGCGTCGGTACGACGCCGCCAGCTTCCCTTCGATCCGCTGGAGGTGCTCCCCGACCGTTCCCGCCGAGATGTCGAACTGCTCGGCGAGTTCGCGGTGGGTCGTCTCCCGTGGAATTTCGTAGTATCCCTCCTCGAACGCGTGGTCGAATAGCTCCCGCTGGCGGTCGGTCAGCGACGGCGAGAACCGTGTCGCGTCGGGTTCGTATCCGCTCAGCCGCTGGAGGTCGAGGTCGACGCCGTCGGGGAGATCGGCCGCAGCACGCTGGATCGCGCGACTCGTCCCGAGGACGCGGATCTCGAGGGCGCGGTCGTGGCCCTCGGCTCCGACGAACGTCATCGGCCAGTCGACGACGATCTCGTGTTCGCGAAGGATCGCCAGCAGATCGGTCATCCGGCCGGCAGTCCGGTACTGGACGGAGGCGATGCCGCGACCGTTCGCCCCCGCCACGTCGAACTCGAGGACGTCGGGAACCGCCGCGAGCAGTGTCCGAGCCGCCTCGAGATCGCCGCGAAGCTCGAGCAGTTCGGTACACAGCCGGTCGTGGATCGGGTCCAGGTGGCGAATCGACTCGAGAGAGACCGCTTCGCTGCGCGCGAACGCGTCGTCGACCTCGTGGAACTCCCCCGCCGTCCACGTCAGTACGACCGTCGCGACTCTCACGGTCGACCACCAGCGGTTCGAACGAGAGCGGCGAGTGATCGATCCGGTCGAGACACGGGGAACGCTCGGTTGGGCCGAGATACGACGGGCAACCACGCGGGCGAGCGACCGATCGGAGACCGCTCGAGCGCCGAGACGAGAGCCATGCAGAGACGTCCACTGTCAAACATAAATATGCCTCGTATGATCGGGTACAGATGGAGGGTGCTGGCTGTGCTCTACTCGAGCATGAGCGACGGCGAACCCCTCGTGGACGGCCAGCCACCGGGTCCCGACGGACTGCCGGTTCTCGGCAACCAGCTCGCGTTCCTCCGCGAGCCCTACGAGTTCATGACGCGGACGGCCCAGGAGTACGGCGACCTGGCATACTGGGAAGATCCCGGCGGTCCGATCTACCAGCTCAACCACCCCGAGTACATCGAACAGGTTCTCGTCCAGCGAAACGAACGCTACGTGAAGGGAGATCGGTTCCAGAACGTCCTCCGACCGATCACCGGCAACGGAATTCTGAACAGCGAGGGTGCGGTCTGGCGGCGCAACCGCCACCTGATCCAGCCCGCGTTCCACCCGGACCGGATCCGCGAGTACGCCGAGATGATGACCGAGTTCACCGACGAGGCCCTCGAGACGTGGAAGGCGGGCCAGACCCGGGACGTCCACGAGGACATGATGGAGGTAACTCTAAAGATCGTCGCCCGCGCGCTCTTCGGGGCGGACGTCGACGAGCACGTCCACGCGGTCGGCTCGGCACTCGAGGAGTTCATGGCGGCCACGGAGAGTCTCGCCCACTTCGTCCTCCCGCCGTCGGTTCCGACGCCCGCCCGACTGCGGATTCGGCGCGCCCGCGAACGGCTCGACGAGGTGGTTTACGCGCTGATCGAGGAGCGGCGGGCGAACCCGACCGAAAACGACGTCATCTCGAAACTGCTCGAGGGCGGGTCGAACGCCGCAGAAGGGAATGCCGCGCCGATGTCGCCCGAACAGATCCGCGACGAGGTCGTGACGCTGCTTCTGGCCGGCCACGAGACGACCGCGCTCTCGCTGACGCTGACGTTCTACGCGCTCGCGAAGAACCCGCACGTCGAGGAGCGACTGGTCACGGAACTGGAGGAGGTACTCGACGGACGACTGCCGACGATGGACGACCTGTCGGAACTCACCTACACCGAGCGCGTGGTCAAAGAGTCGATGCGACTCTACCCGCCGGTGCCAGGGATCATCCGCGAGCCGGTCAAACCCGACGTGATCGCCGGCTACGAGGTTCGTCCTGGGTCGACAGTCAGGATGCACCAGTGGGTCGTCCACCGCGATCCACGGTGGTACGACGACCCGCTGGCGTTCCGTCCGGAGCGCTGGACCGACGAGATGGAAGCCGACCTGCCGAAACTGGCGTACTTCCCGTTCGCCGCCGGCCCACGTCGGTGTATCGGCGACCGCTTCGCGATGCTCGAGGCGCGGCTCATTCTCGCGACCGTCTACCAGCGGTATCATCTCGAACTCGTTCCCGGAACCGACCTCGATCTGCGGGCGACGATCACTGCGCGGCCGAAACACCCGATTCCGATGACGGTTTACGAGCGCTGACGGAATCTCGTCCTCTTGGGCCGAACTCCGGAGGAACTCATATGGTTTACTGTAGATCAGTTCCGGTGAGACCGCGACCCAGACGGCGGTTTCACCGGTACATCGCGACAGTAATCCGTATCACTCCTCCCAGTAGTCGACGTCGTCGTCGGTCCGGTAGTACCCCGAGACCGTTCGCTCGTCCCGACCGCCCGGCGGGGAGCCGGCGTAGACGCCGATCTTGTCCATCTCGGGGTAGACCGTGATGTCGGGCTCGTTCATCGTCGACACCATCAGGTATCGCAAGGGTGCGTCGCCGTCGTTGACGATCTGGTGAGCACCCTCCTCGGCGGTCGGAAACGCCACGAAGTCGCCCGCCTCGAGTGACGTCTCCCCGTCTTCACATCGGAGTACGCCCTCGCCGTCCAGGACGAAGACCGCCTCGTCGTTTCCCGTGTGGTAGTGGTAGGGCCAGGACCGTTCGCCCGGCGGGAGTTCGTAGAGGCTACAGCCGAGATCGTCGGCGTCGGCGGCCTCCGAGAGCTGTTTTCGCCTGAATCTCGATTCGCCGCGGTCGTACTCGGTCCACTCGAGGTCGTCCTCGTTGATCGGATCCATGTGCCGGGGTGGTACTCACGGGGTGGAGAAAAATTCGGGTGACGACGCGGCCGGGTATCCGTTTCCCGAACGAGCCGGCATTACACGAGAGTTTGACATAATACACATATACACAGAACCACATATACAGATACACAGATGGGGAGTAAGACGATCAGCCTTCGCGACGAAACGTATCGGCGGCTTCACCGGGAGAAGCGCGACGGTGAGAGCTTCAGCGATGTCGTGGATCGATTGCTCGTCGACGACGAGGAGAACCCGCTTCGCGAGCTGATCGGGCTCGTCGACGACGATGAACTCGAGTGCGTCCGTCGCGAGTCAGCCGAGTTTCGAGACGACATCGGCTCGCGGTTCGGGGATACGGATTCGACTCGAGAAGAGGACAACGAGGATAGGAGGGCGTAGATGGTCCTCCTGGACAGTTGTTTCTTTATCGATCTCTTCGCCGAAGACGCCGGTGCAGTCGCGAAGCTGGAGGAGTTCGACTGGCGAGACGCGTCCGTGGCGACGCTCACGGTGACGGAAGTTGGGCGTGGGATCGAGGGATCGAACCGCGACCGATTCGAATCGATCGTCGACCGAATAGACGTCCTACCGTACGGATTGCCAGAGGCGAGGCGTGCAAACACCGAACACCGTCGACTCCAACGAGAGGGCCGAGCGATTGGAGCGGTTGACGCGATGATCGCAGCGACAGCAATCGAAGCCAACAAGACCGTCGTAACACGCAACGTTTCCGAGTTCCGACGAACGAACGCTTCGGTGACGCCGTACTGAACGCGACGAGTCCGAACGGTTGCGCTTAAGTTTCGGCTACGAGAACCGGGTTGTATGCAGGATAGAACCTACACGGCAGACGCCGAGCCAGGTGACGACGTCACCGTCGCCGGCTGGGTCCACGAGATCCGCGATCTCGGCGGCATCGCCTTCCTGATTCTCCGGGATACGACCGGCAAGATCCAGATCAAATTCGAGAAAGACGAGATGGACGAGGACCTCGTCGAGACCGGTCTGGGCGTCTCTCGAGAGAGCGTCGTCTCGGTGTCGGGTGCAGTCGAGGAGGAGCCGCGCGCGCCGACGGGCGTCGAGGTCACGCCGGCGTCGGTCGAGGTCGTCTCCGCGGCCGACCCCGAACTGCCCCTCGATCCCTCGGGGAAAGTCGACGCCGAGATCTCGACCCGGCTCGACAACCGGACGCTCGACCTCCGGAAGGAGGAGGTACAGGCGGTCTTCGAGATTCGCGCCGAACTCCTGCGTGCGGTTCGCGAACAGTTCCGCGAGTTCCGCTGTACGGAGATCACGACGCCGAAGATCGTCGCCACCGGCACCGAGGGCGGCACCGAACTGTTCCCGATCACGTACTTCGGCGAGGAGGCCTTCATGAACCAGTCGCCACAGCTGTTCAAACAGCTGATCGCGGGCTCGAACGTCGAGCGGGTCTTCGAGATCGGCCCGATCTTCCGCGCGGAAGAGCACAACACGCCGCGACACCTGAACGAGGCGACCTCGATCGACTTCGAGGGCGCGTTCTGTGACGAACACGACGCGATGGACGTCGCCGAAGGGATCGTCACAGCCGGCTACGAGGCGATCGCCGAGAACTGCGAGGCAGAACTCGAGGCGCTCGGCCTCGAAGAGGAATTCGAGGTACCCGAGGGCGAGTTCCCCCGGCTCTCATACGAGGAGGCCATCGAGCGCATCAACGCGACGGGCGAACTCGACGAGCAACTCGTCTGGGGCGACGACCTCCCGACGGAGGGAGAGAAGGCGCTGGGCGACGACGTCGGCGGTCACTACTTCATCACCGACTGGCCCAGCGAGATCAAACCCTTCTACATCCAGGACCACGACGACGACGAACAGCTTTCGACCGGCTTCGACCTGATGCATCCACGGATGGAACTGGTCTCGGGTGGCAAGCGCGAACACCGACACGAGAACCTGATCGAGGGCTTCGAGCAGCAGGGACTCGACCCCGACCAGTTCGAGTACTACACGAAGATGTTCAAGTACGGCATGCCGCCCCACGCCGGATTCGGGCTCGGCGGCGAGCGCCTCGTGATGACGATTCTCGGTCTCGAGAACATCCGAGAGGCTGTGTTGTTCCCGCGAGACCGGCAACGGCTGTCGCCATAGGCGACGCCGTGGCCCGTCGAGCGGGAGCAGGGAGGAGCTTTGCTCCGACCGTGTTCCCGCGAGACCGGCAACGTCTGAGCCCGTAGACGAAGACGTTGAGAGCCAGCGAGACGAGCGGTGCGTGGTTCTCGTTACACTCGAACCACGACGCCGAACGGCGAAGCCGTGAACGAAGGGAGTCTCGCAGGACCGTCAGCGCCTGTTGCCGCGGACGAGGGTGGGACCACTGGGAAGACCCTCGAACCAACGAGCGAAAGCGAAGACGCCACGATTTTTCGCGTGACTCGACGAGCGGTTGATCTCGCCGTCGAATCGCCAGCTCGTCGTCCGACTCGAGTGAGGGCCCCCGAAACCGCACCACACGGATCAGAAGCGTTTTGTTGGACTAAAATCATATCGGTCCCAATGATAAATTTGCCTGCCGCCGCCCAGATCGGGCCGTCGAGCCCGCTCGTGCCGAGTGCGGGTACGTTTCTGGTGTTCGTGCTCGCGTTCGGGGCCCTCGCGATCGCTCTTCGGACGGTCTCCTGGATGGCGGCCGTCCAACTCGATCGGCTGGTGCTCGCAGTCACGTACGTCGTCGGCGTGCTGGGATACGCGCTCACCAGCGACCCCGCGCTCATCTTCGCGCCGCCAACGGCGACGCTCGGGTGGATGCTCGTCGGTCGATACGTCGGCGACTCTCCTCGAACGCCGCGTCAGTCCGGGGGCGACGGCCCCGTCCGCCAGCCTCGAGGCGGGGACGGCAACGACACCGGACTCGAGGCCGACCAGCTCGATACGGAGCCGCCGGGACACGACTTCTCGGACGTCGGCGGGATGGACGAACTCACGGACACCCTCCACGATCGGGTGATCGATCCGCTGACCCGAAAACAGGTGTACGATCGGTACGGCATCGGGGCGGTCAACGGCGTTCTCTTCTACGGGCCGCCCGGTTGCGGGAAGACGTTCGTCGCGAGTGCGCTCGCGGCTGAAACGGGCTACAACTACGTCGAGGTCTCCCCGACGGACGTCACGAGCAAGTACGTCGGCGAGGCCGCCGACAACGTCGCGACGGTGTTCGAGGCCGCCCGCGAGAGCGAGCCGTGTCTGGTCTTCATCGACGAGATCGACGCGATCGCGAGCGACCGATCGGGTCGGATGGCCGTAAGCGAACAGCAGATGGTCAATCAGCTGTTGACGGAACTCGAGAGCCAACACGATTCCGAGATCGTCGTCTTCGCGGCGACGAACTACCTCGAGGACGTCGACGACGCCATCCTGCGGTCGGGCCGGTTCGACGAGCGCATCGAGGTCCCCCCGCCGGACCGGCAGGCCCGCCTCGAGATCCTGCGGCTCGAACTCGCGGACGCGCCAGTTTCGGAGACCGTCTCGCTCGAGGCGATCGCGGACGCGACCGCGGGCTACGCCTCGAGTGACGTTTCGTTGCTCGCCACGGTAGCGATCCGTCACGCGATCGCCGACGAGTCGCCGGTCGAGCAATCACACCTCCAGCAGGCCGTCGACGAGACCGACACCAGCATCCCGAACTGGCTCGACCGGTACGAGGACCGGTTCGACGAGGACCTCGGCCGGTGGTCGTCGGACGATCCGGTCGCGTTCGACGATCTGGCGGGGATGGACGACCTCGTTGCAGAACTCGAGCGGCGGGTACTTCAGCCGGTACGCTATCGCGACGGCTACGAGCGCTACGACGTCGATCCGGTCGACGGCGCGTTGTTGTACGGTCCGCCGGACGCGGGGAAGAGTTCGCTCGCGCGATCGATCGCCGCGGAACTCGGGCGGCCGATCGTCGAGGTGAGCCCCGACCGGTTCCACAGGGAGTCCGTCGACGATCCGGCCGACCGCGTCGCGGAGCTCGTCGAGGACGCGCGTTCGACCGCCCCGAGCGTGTTGGTACTCGACGACGTGGACGAACTTGCGCCGGAGTCGGGCGGTTCGCGGGCGACCGCACGCGTCGCGGCCCGACTCGAGTCGCTGTTGCCGACGCTCGAAGAGGACGTTTTCGTCGTGGCGACGGCGCGAGCGATCGAACGAGTCGACGTCGACGTCCTCCACGCGGGGGCGTTCGACGAGCGACTCGAGGTGCCACCGCCGACCGGGGAGACGCGCGTCGCGATCCTGACGGACGGACTTCCGGACCGGTTCGTCGCCGAGACCGTCGATGTCGACGCAGTGGCGGAGGCGACGGACGGGTTCAGCATCCGTGACGTTCGCTATCTCGCGGGACGCGTCGCCCGCGACGCCCTTCGAGAAGAAACGCGGATCACGACCGACGGAATCGTGGAGACGGCAGACGAGATCGAAGCCACCCTCGAGGAGTGGCGCGGTTCACGGACCGGCGGACTCACGCCGGAGGCGGTTCCCGACGGGAGCGGTCGGGGTCGCTGATCGCACTGGCGCGGTGTCGAGTACTGAGCGAACAGTATATAATGGGCGAGTCGCAAGGAACGCCAATGGGTGAGGAGGCGACGGCGTTCGTTCCCGGGCACATCACGGGTTTTTTCAGCGCACATCCGGACGAGGATCCGACGAAAGCTGGCTCTCGAGGAGCCGGGGTGACGCTCACCGACGGCATCGAGGTGACGGTCGAGCGCGTTCCGGAAGAGGCGTCATCGACCATCGTCCTCGACGGTGAGGAGACCGAGATCGAACCGGTGTCGACCGTTCTCGAGACGATTGGGGTTTCTGCCCGCGTCGAGGCGCGCTCCGAACTCCCGCTCGGGGCCGGGTTCGGTGTCTCGGGCGCGACGGCACTGGGGACGGCCCTCGCGGCGAATCGAGTGTTTACCTGCAAGCTCTCGTTCAACGAACTGGTGACGGTCGCCCACGGCGCAGAGGTGCGGGCCGGCACTGGACTAGGTGACGTCGTCGCACAGGCCCGCGGCGGCGTGCCGATCCGTCTCGAGCCGGGGAGCCCGCAGGTGAACAAGCTCGACGCAATACCCGCTCGAGCGCGCGTCGAGTACGTCTCGTTCGGCGAACTCTCGACGCCGGAGGTGCTCGCTGACGACACCGAACGGCTCACGCAGGTCGGGACGGAGGCACTATCGAAGCTGGTCGAGGAGCCGACGCTCCTCTCGTTTATGTACGCCTCGCGGGCGTTCGCTCGCGAAACCGAGTTACTGACCGAACAGGTCGCACGAACGATCGGCGACGTCACCGACGCGAACGGACAGGCGTCGATGGCGATGCTGGGGAACACGGTCTTCGCGCTCGGAACGGGGCTCTCCGACGCAGGATACGATCCGAACGTCTGTGCGACTCACCCGGCCGGTGCGATGTTGAAGTGACGATTCGTGAGGTGATTCTCGGCCAACACGTGGCCATAAACTTATTAACTAACGTTCTAGTTATGCCTTAAGTTTGCGATGACATCTCGACTGAAAATACACCAGAACCTGTTTCGACTCTACGAACACTACGTCGGCGAACCGGACTCGAGTTCGGACGTCTACGGCTACTGGCTGTTCATTCTCGGCTACTTGGTTGCCGCCGCAGGCGTCCTCGTCTTCGTCGTCAGTTACGCAGGCGACACCGGTTCGTACTACCTAATCAGAATATCGACAGTTATCGCCGGAACCGGTGGCTCCATCGGGTTGTTCGGGCTCGTACTCATGTTACCGGTCCGCAAGCGAGCCATCCAGGCGAGCGTGGTCGGCCTGGTAATCGCTCTCGCCGGGGTCGTGTTCTCCGCGGCGGCGTATCCGTATCACTGGCGCGGACACGGCATGGATCTGACCGTCGAAGGGATCGTGATCACGTCCATCGGCGTCGGAACGCTCGGCGGCGTTGCCCTTCTCGTCCCCGTCGTCACCGGTCAGCGGGGGATGTTCGTCGAGGAGGAAGGACAGACCGAAGATCCGCCGATTCTGACGGGTGACACCCTCGAGGGTGCCCAGTTCGCCGTCTTCCGAGACGAGGAGGGCGACTGGAGGTGGCACGTCCTCCACCTCGAGGCGCTCGCGGGGAGCGTCGAGAGCGCCGTCACCCGCCCGGAGGCAACCGAGGGGATCGAACGCGTCAAGTCCCAGATCAGCTCCGCGGGGCTGATGGAGCTTACGACCTCGGCGTTTCGCCTCTACGAGGATCGCGACGGCACCTGGCAGTGGACGCTCGCCCGCGAGGACGGGAGCGTCGTCGGCACCTGTTCACGCGAGTTCGATCAGCGCGACGACGCCGAGGAGTCGGTGAGCTTCCTCAAAGATCGCGGACCAGACGCGGACGTCATCGAAATCGAGGGTGCGGCGTTCACCTACGTCGAGGAACGTGACCGGTGGTACTGGCGGCTCATCGACGACGAGCGGACGCCGCTCGCGACGGGTGAGACGGGCCACCGAAGCCAGGAACGCGCCGAGGACGCCGCCCGGACGTTCGCACAGCGGTTCGAACGCGCCCGCGTTCTCGACGTCGACGGCGTCGGAGCCGAACTCTACGAACGAAACGACACGTGGAGTTGGCGGCTCGTCGACAGCGAGGACGACGTACTCGCAACCGCCTCCAAGGAGTTCGACGCCCGACGCGACGCGGAGGCGGCCGTCGAGGCGCTTCTGCCGGAGTTTGGTTCGGCCTCGATCACCGTCGCGGGCGAGCCGAAACACGAACTGTACCAGACGGGCGAACAGTGGCAGTTCAGGCTCGTCGACGAGACCGAACGCGTCGTCGCCCGGAACCCCGATGCACTCGAGGAGTACACCGAGGCGAAGCGGCGAACCGAACAGTTCACCGACGGGGCATACGTTGCGGATGTCGTCCAGATCGAGGACGCGGAGTACGAGGTCTATCCTGCCGACGGCGGTCAGGAGTTGACCTACGACGAGACCGACGATCTCCCGGCGACGACGGACGGGAAGGAAGCGACCGCGGACGGCGGCGTGGTCGTCGAGGAGGGCGACGACGAGGAGAAACCGGAGTGGAACTGGCGGCTCGTCACCGACGATCGGGAGGTCGTCGCCGCGAGCAACGAACCGCACACGGATCCCGAGACGGCCGCGACGGCGATCGAGCGCGTCCGCCAGCAGGCGAGCGAGGCCGATCTCATCGAGTTCGAGAACGCGGCGTTTCAGGTGTACGAAGCCGACTCCGGCGAGTGGCGCTGGCGGCTCATCGACGAGGACGGGACGGTTCTCGCCGACAGCGGCACCGAACACACCACCCGAACCGAGGCCTCACAGGCGATGATGACGCTCAAAGAGCAGGCGCCGGAGGCCGAACTGCTCGAGATCGAGACCGCCGCCTTCGAACTGTTCGTCGACGACAACGACGAGTGGGGGTGGCGACTTATCGACGAGGCCGGAAAGCTCGTCGCTGAGGATCCGGCGACCCACCCGACCCGCGAGGCGGCCCGTGCCGCGATGGATCGGCTACTCGAGCATCTCGACTCGGCGGTCAGGACGATGGACGCGCCGATCTTCCAGCCGTACGTCGACGAGGATTGGCACTGGCGATTCGTCCTGCCCGACGGCGAGATCATCGCCGTCGACGCCGAGGCGTATCCGACTCGCGACGACCTCGCCGACCAGTTGGGCGACGTCCGCGAGGCCGCCGCATCGGCGAAGCAGTACATGATCGGCGAGGTCACCGCCCAGCTGTACGGCACCGACGAGTGGCGGTTCCGACTGCTCGATCGCGACCGCGAGACGATCGCCGACTCGAGTGACTCGTACGCAGACCGCGAGGCCACGCGGGAGGCGGTCACGACGATCACGGACCACGCCGAGGACGCGCCGGTGTTCACGATCGAGGACGCGGTGATCAGACTCGAGAGCGCCGACGACTGGACGTGGACGCTCGTCGACCGCGAGCGCGAGGCGATCGGCCGGGCCGCCGAACCCGTCGCAAGTAAGGCCGACCTGACATCGCAGGTCGAGACGGTCCGACAGCTGGCCCCGCGGGCCGGACGGGTCGACTTCGACGTCGCCTCGTTCGAACTCGTCGCCGGCGAGGACGACCGCTGGCACTGGCGGCTCATCGACGAGAACGGCCGATCGGTTGCGAGTGGCTCCGAGACGTACGCGACGCCCGAGGCGGCCCGCGAAGCGGTCGGCGACGTTCGCGGCCTGATCGAGGCCGCGAGTATCCTCGAGATCGACAGCGTCTCCTTCGAGCTGCACGCGGCCGAGGACGACGACGGCTGGCTCTGGCATCTGATCGACGAACACGGGACGACGATGGCCGAGAGCAGCCAGGTCTACGAGAACCGGACCGACGCCCGCGAGGCGATGAACAGCGTGAAAGCGCAGGCACCGGACGGCTGGATCACGTTTACCGACTGATTCGGACGGACTGCTGTAACCGTTTGCCGCCGCACCCGGTACCGGTCTTCGGATGTGGCGATAACGATTACAGTAAACCGTATCAGAACGGATCGGTCTGCTTTTTATCGCCGCCCGCCAGTCGTCTCTCGTGAGCGACTACGACACCGTCTCCGCCGAGGTCGAACACGAAGAGGAGATTCCGGAGGACCACCCCAGATACCAGGACCTGCTCACCCGCCACCGGATCGAGAATGGCGTCGAGAAGGGGATCACCCACCTCCAGGGGATGCACGCCGAAGGCCGGGGTAGTGCCTTCGACTACCTGCTCGGCGAGGAGACGATTCCGAGCGCCGACGAGGCCGAACGCGTCGCCGCCGCCCACTTGTTGCTCGCAGACCAACCCGTCCTCTCGATCAACGGCAACGTCGCTGCGCTCGTTCCCAGCGAGATGGTCGACCTCGCCGACGCCACGGGGGCCGACCTCGAGGTCAACCTCTTCAACCGCACCCCCGAGCGCATCGAGGCCATCGCTTCCCACCTGCGCGAGCACGGCGCCGAGGACGTAAAGGGTCTCGAGGCGGACGCCCGCATTCCGCGACTCGACCACCAGCGCGCGAAGGTCGACGCCGACGGCATCTACGACGCGGACGTCGTGGTCGTCCCGCTCGAGGACGGCGACCGCGCCGAAGCGTTAGAGGAGATGGGCAAGACCGAGATCGTGATCGACCTCAACCCCCTCTCACGGTCGCCCCAGGTCGCCGACGTCCCGGTCGTCGACAACATCATCCGCGCGGTGCCGAACATGACCGACCACGCGCGGGATCTGGCGGACGCCAGCGAGGCGGAACTCGAGGAAATCGTCGAGGCGTTCGAACGGGAACGGGCGCTCGAGGCGGCCGAAGAACGGATTCGAAACGGGCTGTGAGCGTTCGTCCGTCGGGGACGTCACTCGTCGCGAGGAATCTCTCGCCGTTCGTGTGAAACGTTTATCACGTCGATCGGTGTCCGAACAGTGGATATGCTCCGAGTGGTCACACGCTCGAGAACGACAGCCGCACTCGAGGAGGCCGACGACTGATGTGTACGCGATTGGTCTACGTTGGCGACGGCGACCGCGTGCTCACCGGTCGGTCGATGGACTGGAAAGAAGACATCGGGACGAACATCTGGGCGTTGCCACGCGGGATCGAACGCGACGGGGCGGCCGGGCCGAACTCCGTCTCCTGGACGGCCGAGTACGGGAGCGTCGTCTCGAGCGCCTACGACGTCGCCACGACCGACGGGATGAACGAGGCCGGTCTGGTCGCGAACCTGCTGTGGCTCTCCGAATCCGAGTATCCCGACTGGAACGGCGACGAACCCGCGATGTCGATCTCGCTGTGGGCCCAGTACGTCCTCGACAACTTCGCGACCGTGGCCGAGGCGGTCGAACACATTCGCGAGGAGGAGTTCGTCGTCGTCACCGACCACGTGCCCGGCCAGGATCGCCTGGCGACGCTTCACCTCTCCCTGTCGGACGCAAGCGGCGACAGCGCGGTCCTCGAGTACGTCGACGGCGAACTCGTGATCCACCACGACCGCGAGTATCGGGTGATGACCAACTCGCCGACGTTCGAGAAACAACTCGCCTTGGCCGAGTACTGGGCGGAGGTCGGCGGGACGGTCATGTTACCCGGGACGAACCGGCCGGCCGACCGGTTCGTACGGGCCCGTTTCTACGTCGACGCGATTCCGCGAACCGAGGATCGCCGGACGGCGACCGCCGGCGTCTTCAGCGTCGTCCGGAACGTCTCGGTTCCGTACGGGATCAGTACGCCCGACGAGCCACACATCTCCTCGACGCGCTGGCGGACGGTCGCGGACCACGACGACCTCGTCTACTACTTCGAGTCGGCGCTGATGCCCAACGCGTTCTGGGTGGAACTCGAGGAGATCGACTTCTCGACGGGCGCGGACACCCAGCAACTCGAGCTCGGTCCCGACCAGTCCACCACGTACGCCGGCGACGTCTCGGATCAGTTAGTTGCCTCGGAGCCGTTCTCGTTTCTCGAGGCGGCCGCTGACTAACGCGCCGTCGACTGTCACCGGCGTGGACTGACCGTCCTCAGTCCCAGTCTGCGATCCGCGGCGACACCGCGTCTCGCTCGCCGTCGCGGTCGATCTCGAGGTCACCCTCGCCGTCGACGAACGGCACCCTCGAGCGAACGGTGCCGAACGCTTCCTCGAGTCGGTAGTACGACAGCGAGAGGTACTCGCTCGCCCGCCTCGAGAGGGAGTCGTCGACCTCGTAGTCGATTCCCGTTCCCTCGAGGTGCTCGCCCTCGTACGCCGTGAGCCACCGTCGAGCCAGTTCGACGCCTTTCTCGGCGTCGTAACCGCGGGCGACGTAGTGTTTGTAGGGGTGGCGGATCCACGAACACTCCCAGTGCGCGTAGACGTCGACCCCCGTTGCGTCCTCGAGATCGTGGAGGACGACGTGAAGCTGGTGGGAGGCAAGCGGTGACGGCCGCCACACCCACGATCCCTCGGAGGTGTTGCCGTCCATCCGAACCTTCAGTGAGGCGATCGGGTTGCGCGAGAAGCCGAGTTCCTCGAGGATCGCCTCGATCGTCTCCTCCGAGCAGTGTGCGGTGAGCGCGTACTCCTCGGCGGTCGTGTGGCTGATCGCGTAGCCGTCGAAACTCCCCTCGAGCAGGTAGTGAACCTGCGGGAGGAAGCTCCGACGTACGGCGTTGACGACGTCCTCGGTGTACCCCATCGGTCGAACACGATACGGGATCTCGACGGATGAACGTTGGGCAGGCAGTGGACGGATCAGGGATTGTCACCTCGGGCCTGCAGAAGCCGGTGCAACCGTTAGGAAACCGGAACGTGTACGCCGCTCTATCGATGAGTGACGGAATCGATCCCACAGACGGATCCGTCGTCGCACGACAGACTCTGGACGACAGTCGAGACGCACCCGCGACTCAGATCGTCGAAACGATCGCCACGCTCGAAGGCGTCGATCCGACGGAGTTATCGCCCGTCTACGGCTGCGCCGACGATCTCGTCACCGATCTCCTCTCGTCGCCGCCGTCTTCCGAAGCCGACGCCACTCTCGAGTTCACGTACCAGGGATACCGGGTTCACGTTCGACAGGACGGGGTCGCAGTAATTTCGCATCCGATGGAGTGACGGCGTCGCAGCGACCGGGACGACGGTGATTCTCTCACGAATGGAGGCGGTCTCAGACGAACCGCTCATCACGAGCCAAACGGTTATTTTCTCGAGGTTCGAATCGGGGAACGATGCCACGACTCGAGCCACCGTGTCTGCGATCGGAACACCCCTCAGAGGGCGCAGCGAGGGGCGCGAAACTTGGCGGCAAGGTGGGCGGCGTCGCCGGACCGGCGACGGGGGCGGTCGGCGCCGGCGTCGGCGCGGCGACCGGCTACCTCGCTGGAACGGCTCGCGACCGCCTGCCGTTTTGAGACGGTCCGCTGTCAGTTCCACTGCGACCGCAGGACGGTTGCGGTCCCACCGGTACATCGGGACAGCAATCCGTACGAGGCAATCGGGACGGTCGCACAGTTCACAAAGTCATAAATCCGTCCGCTGATTCCACTCGGGTACCGATGGATACCTACGAGCTGATCACGCGAAACGCCGAGGAGGTCGTCACCGACGAGGAGGTGCGCGAACTCGCCGACGATCCGGCGGGCAAACGCGTCTACGTCGGCTACGAACCCTCCGGCGTGCTCCACCTCGGCCACCTGCTGACCGCGAACAAGCTCATCGATCTCCAGGAGGCGGGGATGGAGGTCGTCGTGTTACTCGCGGACGTCCACGCCTACTTAAACGGCAAGGGAACGTTCGAGGAGATCCGCGACACCGCCGAGCGGATGAAAGCCCAGTTCGTCGCCTACGGTCTCGACGAATCGAACACGGAGTTCGTCTACGGCTCCGAGTTCCAACTCGACGAGGAGTACACGCTCGATCTGCACGAACTGGAACTCGCGACGACGCTCAACCGCGCCCAGCGCGCGATGGCCGAAATCGCGGGCGGCGAGACCGCGAAGGTGAGCCACGTCGTCTACCCGCTGATGCAGACGCTGGACATCGAGTACCTCGATCTCGACCTCGCGGTCGGGGGCTTAGACCAGCGCAAGGTCCACATGCTCGCCCGCGAGGAACTCCCGGAACTCGGATACGACGTACGACCGGCGCTTCACACCCCCATCGTCGCCGACCTCGAAAGCGGCGAAGGCAAGATGTCCTCGAGCGAGGGCGTCACCATCTCGATGGAGGACTCGACCGAAGACGTAGCGGAGAAGGTCAACTCCGCGTTCTGCCCACCCACACGCGATCCCGAGGGCGACCTCGAGAACCCCGTCCTCGAGCTGTTCGAGTACCACGTCTTCCCACGGTTCGACGAGATCATCGTCGAGCGTCCCGAGAAGTACGGCGGCGACCTCACCTACGAGGAGTACGAGGCTCTCGCCGCGGATCTCGAGTCCGGCGAACTCCACCCCGCCGACGCGAAGGGAACGCTCGCGAGCTACCTCGACGAACTGATCGCGCCGGGACGCGAGAAGCTGCGCGAACTGCGCTCCTGACGGATCCTCCCGATTGAAGTGCGAGCGCCGCCCTCTCGAGACGTATGAACGAGACGCGACGCGCAATTCTCGAACGGATCGCCGACGGGCCGGTGTCGGGACCGGACCTCGCGGCGAAGTTCGAGATCTCTCGGGCAGCCGTCTGGAAGCACATCGAGGGGCTTCGGGACGCCGAGTTCGAGATCGAGAGCGGACCGGACGGCTACGAACTGGTGTCGGCCGATGCCTACACCGGACCAGCCGTCGAGTACGGACTCGAGGCTCCGTTTACCGTCGAGTATCACGACGCCGTCGCGAGCACGAACGAACTCGCACGGGAACGGGCCGTCGACGGCGCGGCGAACGTCGCCGTCCTCGCGGACGAACAGACCGGCGGCCGCGGACGACTCGAGCGCGAGTGGAACTCCCCGCCTGGCGGCGTCTGGGTAAGTATCGTCACTCGGCCGTCGATCGCACCGGCACAGGCCCCCCTCTATACGCTCGCCGCGGCCGTGGCGACGGCACGAGTCGCTCGAGAGGCGGGCGTCGACGCACGGATCAAGTGGCCCAACGATGTAGTGATCCCGGACGGCGACGACGGCGACTACCGGAAACTGGCTGGTGTTCTCACGGAGATGGAAGGCGAGACGGACCGGATCGAGTGGCTCGTCGTCGGCATCGGTGTCAACGCGAACCTGGACGCCGGCGACCTCCCAGAGGGTGCGACCAGCGTCCGCGAGGAGGCAAGCGACGTCGACCGGCGTCGGTTCGTCCAGCGGTTACTCGAGGAGTTCGACCGGCTCCGCGAGGATCTCGAGCGGATCGTCCCCGCCTGGCGAGAGCTCACGCTCACGATCGGTCAGCGGGTCCGGGTCGACCGAGCCGCCGGCGAAGTGGTCGGCGAGGCCGTCGACGTCACCGACACGGGTGCGCTCGTCGTCGAGACCGACGACGAGCGGGTGACGGTCTCGGCGGGGGACTGCGAACATCTCCGGCCGGTTTGATACGGACTGCTGTACCTCTCACTGACTGCTGTCCGATAGCATCACTCCACGGCGACCGGAGATCGATCGGTGCCCTCCCGTTCCTCGACGGTCTTTGGGTTCACGTTGACGGTCAGGACGGGGACGCATGCACTTCTGACGACGCGTTCGGTCACGCTCCCAAGCAAGAGTCTGTCGATGCCGCCCCGACCGTGGGTTCCCATCACGACCAGGTCGCAGGTATCCGGCGTCGCCTGGTCGATGATGACGCGGCTCGGAGAGCCCTCGAGAACGGCCGTCTCGACCCGAACACCGTCGGGTGCGAGATCTTCGACGCGTTCGACTGCTGTCTGCCCCTCCGCGCGGAGCGCGTCGCTGATCCCCTCCCACGCGGTCTCCATCGGCAGCCCGCCGTAGCCGGCCGCGTTCACGACGTAGACCGCTCGGATCGCCGCGTCGTGGAGCTCAGCGAGCTCGAAGGCGTACTCGAGCGCGTGCTCGACCTCCGACGATCCGTCGGTCGGGACGAGGATGCAGTCGTACATCGTGATATGTGTTCTCATAACACGCACAACTATAATAAGGTTATCGTGCGCGGGACGACTCATCAGACAGCGATGGTCGTCGTCACGCCGACGGCGAGAGGACGACGTTCGCCACGTCGTCGACGCCCGCCCGACGAACGACGGCCCGAACCGGATCCCGGACGCCAGCGAGATTGGCGGAGTCGCCGTCGAGGACGAGCATGCGCGCCTCGTACCCCGCCTCGAGCAGACCGTACTCGAGGCCGGCGATCTCGGCACCGTTGATCGTGGCCATCCGGAGGATTTCGGGGGCGGATAGCTCGGATATCTTCGAGAGTACCGCCATCTCACGGAACATCGACGGCGAGTTCAACATCACGTTGTCCGTCCCGAGCGCGAGCGTCGTTCGCTCGGCGAGTTCGGAATACGGCGAGAGGCCAACGTCTGTGACGAGATTCGAGCGCGGACAGACGACCACGGGCACCTGCTGGTCGGCGATCCGCTCGAGGTGGTCCGACTCGGGGTGAACGACGTGGACGAGAAACTCCGGCTCGAGGTCGAGTGCCGGATCGATGTCGGTCGCATCTACCTCGCCCGCGTGGATGCCGAACGGTTTCTCCGCCCCGCGGGTCGCCTCCCGTTCGCGGTCGAACGTCGCGTCGTTCGCGCCGCTCGCGCCAAAGCCGTCGCCCGCCTCCATCGCCTCGATCGAGCCGCGGGCGAACGCGAGCGCGTCGATCTCGAGGCCCTCGCCCGCCTCCCGGAGCATCTCGACGCCCGGAACGTCGCCCTCGCGGAAGTCCATGTGAGCCGCAGTTCCGCTCCGCTGCATGAATCGCAGTGACGTCCGCATCGCGTCGACGAGTTCCGCGCGGTCGGCCTCCCGGAGCAGCCGATGTTTCAGCCCGTCGGGTGGCGCGACCAGTTCCTCGAGCGTGAGCCCTCGACCGGCCTCCTTCGCGATGGAGTCGCCGATGTGCGTGTGGGCGTTGACGAACGCCGGCACGATAATGTTCGAACTCTCGACCGACTCCTCCTCGATCGCCTCGATTCTGCCGTCGTCGCCGACGACGATCCGGCCTTCGACGGCGTCGAACTCCCGCCCCCGAAGGATCGTTCCGGTCAGTTCCATACCAGTGGGTTCGTGGACGTCCCCTTCAACCGTTCGGCGTCGCTCGAGGAGATCCCGACGACACCCCATCGTCCGCGGGAGACCACAGGTGGCCGTCGTTGCGCGAAGGGCAACGCACTTGACCGCACCGCGTCGAGTACTGGTATGAGCATCACCACGTCAGACAGCGAGGACGCCCTCGCCTCCGTGGTCGTCGTCGACTACGGGCTCGGGAACCTCAGAAGCGTCACTCGCGGGCTCGAGCGCGCGGGCGCGAACGTCGAGATCACCGACGATCCGGACGCGTTTGCTGACGCCGACGGGGTCGTTCTCCCCGGCGTCGGCGCGTTCCGCGAGGGCATCGAGAACGCAGATCACGTCCGCCAGGACCTCCTCGAGGTCGCCGAGAGTGGAACACCGCTGTTCGGTATCTGTCTCGGGATGCAGATGCTGCTGACGACGAGCGAAGAGGGCGACAACGAGGGCGAGTCGGCCGTACAGGGCCTCGACCTGATCTCCGGCACGAACGTGCGGTTCGCGGAGGGCCAGAAGGTTCCACACATGGGCTGGAACCAGCTTTCCGTGGAGCGCGAACACCCGCTGGTCGAGGGAATCGACGGGGAGTACGCCTACTTCGTCCACTCCTACTACGCGGTTCCCGACGACGGGGCCGCGGCGGTGACCACGACCGACTACGAACGCGAGTTCGCCTCGATCGTCGCGAACGAGGACGGAACCGTCTTCGGAACCCAGTTCCACCCCGAGAAAAGCGGCGAAACCGGGC
This sequence comes from Natrialba swarupiae, assembly GCF_008245225.1. GTDB lineage: Archaea > Halobacteriota > Halobacteria > Halobacteriales > Natrialbaceae > Natrarchaeobius > Natrarchaeobius swarupiae. Next base: position 25,182 of record NZ_VTAW01000021.1, on the reverse strand, counting down.
TACAAATCCTGCGAAACTTCGTCGAGATCTGCGCAAACGCGTAGTTCTCCCGACGCCGGTCGCCCTCGAGCCGACAGCAGCCAGCCATCGAAGGGTGACCGAAGCCAACAGTTATTGATCGGCCGAGAGAACGCCGACGTATGTCCCGACGACAGCGACGAATCAGCCTCCTCGTCGGCGTGCTGTTTCTGGTCGTCTTCGCCTGGTCGTTCCTGGCCAGCCTCGAGGTGATCCTCGAGGAGCTTACATCTCCGACGGGTGTGGCCCTCGTCGTCGGCGGTCTCGCGATGGCACTCGGCGGACTCGCGTTCGTCATCGGTGGCCTCACGGAACGGGTGTCGGTCGGCGGAATCGTCCTCGAGTGGTGGCAGTTCCAGAGCCTCGGGTTCGTCTGTCTCGGCCTCTACATGGCAGTTTCCGGGCTAGCACAGCCGTCGCTGTCGCTGTTCGGAATCGCAGTCCTCCTCGCGGGAGTCTCCTTCCTGGGGTTCGGTGTCTACCGTCTCCACGCCGGCCCGCCGACGAGCGACGCCGAACTGCCGGTTTGAGCTCGCAGCGACGTCGAGACCTGCTCGAGCACCGCGAGTGATCGAGTGTGGCGACGGACGGAGTACGGTCGACTCACAACAGTTCGCGGACGTCCGAATACCACATGTCGTGGTAGTCGACGTGACCAACTCGGCGGGCGATCGCCACCGCCAGCGCGTGCCAACACAGTTCGGTCGGATCGTCGGGATCGAGATTGTACTCGCTGTCCTTGCAGGTACAGCCGCCGTCCTCGACGATGTACTCGTCGTCGTAGCCGACGACGATCGTAAAGTCGCGGTAGGATTTCACCCGGCCTTCGCCGACGGCCTCGATCGCGCGAACCCCGCGATCACCGTGAACCGTCGAGATACACTCGACGATCTCCGGCGTCAACTCGCCGGCTTCCTCGAGGTCGGCCTGCCAACGCTCGACGGGGTTCGCGTTCGACACGTCCGTGACTGTGTGCCGAACTGTAAAATCGGTTCGGTTGTCGTCACCGCAATCCAGCGATAGTCGAGGGGCTGATCGCAACGGCTCGAGACGACAATCCGGCGAACGCGTTCCACCGGGGCCGTCACGGAAGTTGTGAAACGAACCAGTCGGTCGTCTCGGGCACCGTTTGCGCCCGCGCGGCTGCGAGCGAATACTCCGCAACGGCGGCTACTGCGGCACGATCAGACCGGTGGGAAACGTCTTGTTCCAGCCGCCGATCGCCACTCCGTACCCCCGTTACCGCGCTGTCGAGTTCGTACTCGAGGAGGTATCGATGGGGCGACTCCGCTCGCGCGGACTCGATCTCTTCGATCGCTGCCGCCCGCGCCTCCTCGACGTCGTCCACGTCCGACGGCCTGTCGAGCGCGTCCGTCCACTCCGGCGACTGGAGCGCCTCGAGCGCACGGAACGTATTTTCGACGCTGTAGAGACCGAGGAGTGCGCTCGCGGGCCGACCGTCGGCGAGGGACTCCTCGGCGCGGTCGATCCCCCCTCGAAGTTGCCAGACCGCATCGTCGCCGATTCGCTTCCGGGGCGTCCCGTCGACCGGTTCGTCGAACACCGATTCGGCCGCTTCCCTGCGGTCCTCGGGTATCTCCTCGAGCCGTTCGCCGACGTCTGTGAGAAGCGCGCTCGCGGTGGTCTCGAACGCGTCGTCGAACGTCCGGTCTCCCACCTCCGCCTGGCGCTCGAGGAGGTACGTCGCCTCCTCGACCGAGACGGCAGCCCACTCGGTCCGGTAAGCCAACTCGCCGACAGCTTCGACCGTCGACCGGCCCGGTGTCGGTCGGCGGGCGTTCTCGAGAAACCGTCCGGCGGCGTCGAGCCGGCGTTCGATCCGTTCGAAGACGATGGCAACGTGGGCCGAATCGTCCCCAACTCGCGTCAGCTCCGCGTCGACGGTCGACAGTTCCGCCTCGAGATCCGCGAGTCCGGTCTCGACGTTCTCGGGGGTTCGATCGGCGGTCGCGGCAGCGTATGCGCCCTCAGCTCGCGCGGCGTCGCGGCGACACCCCCGGAGCGTCGACAGGCGCGCGAGGTTTGTCGGCCGGTCCGCGAGCGCCTCGAGTCGTTCTACGGCGGATTCCCGTTCTCGCTCGACGTATCGCCGGACGGCTTCATTCGGAATCTCGGCCTCGAGCGAGGATGGAATCTCGGAGAGCAGCGATTCGGCGCGGTCGACCCACTCTTCGACGAACGCGTCGGCGATCTGGACGGGGAGCTCCTCGTGGTCGGCCGGGCGATCGATCTCGGCGATCGCCGTCAGTTCCTCCTCGTTGGCGTCGACCGGCGGCGGACCGTCGGGACCGTCGGACAGGACGGAGAGACAGCCGGCCGATACCGCGCTCGCGAGCGCGGTGCCCGTCGCGCCTCCGACGGTCCGGAGAAATCGCCGACGCGACCGGTGTCGGTCGTGAAATCGGTCCGTCGTCATCGACGATCACCGTCCTCGACGTCGGGATGATCCGGCGGCAACCGACAGTTGGAGCGCCACCCACCGCCGAATCTGCTCGGGCGCGAGTCGTAGGCGATCGGGATCTCGATCATCGTGACCTGTATCCGTCGGTCGTCGACCGAACACTCGACGTCCGGATCGCGCTTCGCCTGACAAAACTGGACGCGAACCCCGTCGCCGTTCCGGTGTTCGACGTACTGGAGGGCGTTCCGGTAACAGGCGGAGACCTCCTCCTGAACGAGCAATCCGGTGGACTCCTCGTAGTCGATACCGCGGAGGAACGAAAGCGGATCGTCGGGGCCGCCACCCGGTTCGTTGGACGCGTTCTCGTCCGGCTCGCTCGAGCCGTTGGCGTTCGTCTCGCTCGAGGCGTTGCCGCCCCTCTCGATCGAGACACTTCCGTCGATCTCGAGCGGTTCGGCCCGGACGTCGAGCGCGTCGACGTCTGCCTCGTCGAGGACGTACGGTAACCGCGAGGACGAGCCGTCCTCGTAGGCGACGACGTCCTCGTCGGTCGGTTCGAACCCCACCGTCTGGACGTCGACGCCGTCGATCACGTCGATTTCCTCGTCGGGTTCGTCAGCGGAGGGGGGATCCGACCGATCGCGCTCGGAACAGCCCGCGAGGACGGCGAGCGTCCCGGCCGCAAGCTGGAGGGTACGGCGGCGAGTGCGGGAGGGCATACCGATTATTCCGAACAGATACGGTAAGTATCTTGTTCTGTTGCACCGGCGCGGGGGACCGGCTCGCTATCTCGAGCGACAGTCCGAGATCACGTCGTTTTTCGCCCTCGCCCGACGAGAGGGCGTATGCGCGTCACCGAGGGCGGGGTCGAACTCGAGGTCCCCGGCGAGCAGACCGAGGGCATCGAGGAGTCGGTCTTCTACAACCCGCGCCAGGAGCTGAACCGGGATCTGACGATCGCGACGCTGCGGGCCTTCCGCGAGCGTGAAGAGCGCGCCGAGAGCTACCTCGACGCGATGACGGCAAGCGGCGTCCGCGGCGTTCGAGCCGCGGCCGACGGCTGGGACGTCACTTGCTGTGATCTCGAGGAAGACGCCGTTGATCTCGCACGCGAGAACCTCGAGCGAAACGACCTCGCCGCTGAGGCCCGCGTCGAGCATCGGAACGTCAACGCGCTGGCACACGACGAGGCGTTCGACGTGATCGACCTCGATCCGTACGGCTCGCCGATGCCGTTCGCCGACGCCGCGTTCGCGCGCTGTCGGGATCTGGTCTGTGTCACCGCGACCGACACCGCGCCGCTGTGTGGCGCACACTTCAACAGCGGCATCCGCTCCTACAGCGCGGTTCCCCAGAACACCGACTACCACGCCGAGATGGGCGTCCGGACGCTCCTCTCGGCGCTCGCACGCAGCGCCGCCCGCTTCGACGTGGGCGTCGACCCGATCTTCACCCACGCGACCAGCCACTACGTCCGAACCTACCTCGAACTCGACCGGAAGGCGAGTGCGGCCGATGCCGCCTTAGAACATCTCGGCTACATCTCTCACTGCGAGGACTGTCTCTACCGCGAGGCCGAACACGGACTGATCGCCGATCCACTCGAGTCCTGTCCCGAGTGCGGTGGCGAACGCGTCCTCGTCGCCGGCCCGCTCTGGCTTGGCCCCTACCGCGACCGCGAGTTCGTCGCCGCGGTCCGCGAGGAGATTCCGGACGACTTCGGTACCGCTAAAACGGGCCGGGAACTCTGCAACGCACTCGAGGCCGAACTCGACCGCCCCACGCATTACGACCAACACAAACTGTGCAAGAACTGGGGACTGCCGGCCAACGCCATGGACGAGTTCCTCGCCGACCTGCGGGCGGCGGGACATGCGGCCTCGACGGCACACTACGGCGGCACGACGTTCAAAACCGACGCGGACGTCGGCGAGATCCGCGAGGCGACCGAAGCGAATCTCGTCTGAACACGTTCCCTCGCTGAGAGGGTGCCACCCGCTATTTGACCGTTCCGCACGTCTAGTCGCCCGTGATCGATCTCGGCGACGCTCGTGAGTTCGGAACGCGACTCTTCACCGTCGCACAGACCCAGCAGTTGACGCTGCTTGCGGCCGGAGTCGCCTTCTACGGGTTCCTCTCGCTCGTCCCACTCATGTTGCTCGCGCTGGGGGTTGCGGCATCGATCGGCGGCGAGGCGCTCGCGAACCAGCTGACGGCCGCCGCGAGCGACGTGTTGACGCCCGCCGCCCAACAGCTGCTCGCGGAGACGGTACTCGACGAGACGAGTCGCCAGGGCGCGACGGTGATCGGCGCGCTCGGTCTCCTCTGGGGCTCGAGTCGCGTCCTCCGGGGGCTCGATCGGGCGTTCTCGCAAGTGTACGGAACTGCGGGATCGAAGTCGCTGCTCGATACCTTCTGGGACGCGACGATCGTCTTTCTCTTCATCTCGCTCGGTCTCGGGATAGTCGCCGTCTTCGAAGCCATCCTTCGGTTTCTGCCGGTGATCGAACTCGGCCCGTTCGGACCGCTGCTCGTTTTGATCGGGCTGATCGTGACCTTCCTCCCGCTGTACGTCGTCTTTCCGGACGCGGACGTCGGCATCGCCGAAGCGTTGCCGGGGACCGTTCTCGCCGCGATCGGGTGGCTCGTTCTCTCTCGGGCGTTTGCACTGTATACGACGTTTGCAACCGGCTACGTGGTCTACGGCGCGCTGGGGGCCGTCTTTCTCGTCTTGATCTGGTTGTACGTTGGCGCGATCATCCTTGTCTTCGGCGCGGTGCTCAACGCTGTCCTCGCCGGCCGTGAACTGGATCGGCAGCTACAAAGTCCCGGCCCTCGACAGGTCGAGACAGAAGCGATGACCGACGACGACACTGGTGCCGACGAGGGGGGCACGCAGGAACGCTCGAGCGAGCGGACGCGGGACCGATCGGGCGACCCCGAAGCGCTCCGGGAGGAGATCGAGCGTCTCCGGGATCGCGTCGATACGTTCGAGGACAGCGTTGAACGACGAACGGTCCAGCGTGACTCCCTCGAGGGCGACCTCAAGCGTTACGTCCGGCGGCGAATTCGTCGCGGGCACGCCCGCGACTGGGGCCCCTACATCGTCTTGCTGTACGGGACCATCCTGGCACTCGGCGCGTTCTACTATCTCGAGGGGATCTGGGCGATCCTCGCGATGTTCGTCGTCTGGACGTCGACGCTCGGCGTCTACGTCCTGATGTTGTTGTTCGGTGCCGGAATCGCCCTCCTTGATGTTCCCGGCCGAGTCCGCGATCTGATCGGCGACCGTCGATCCTGAGCACGACTACGTTCTACCGAACGAACCGCCTCGAGTCCGTCGGTCGAAGCCGCCGGCTGAGTGTCGAGTCGACCGAAAAAAAAACGGATGCCAACCGAGAGACTGCGTTTAGAAAGTCTCGAGGTAGCGGTCGAGTTCCCACTGGGAGACGTCGACGAGGTAGTCCTCGAACTCCTGGGATTTGGCCTCGATGAACTTGGGGCCGACGTGTTCGCCGAGGGCCTCGAGAATGACCTCGTCCTCTTCTAAGGCGTCGACGGCCTCGCCGAGGTTCGACGGCAGCGTCTCGATGCCGTACTCCTCGCGTTTCTCCTCGTCGAACTCGTAGATGTTCTCGCGAACCGGGTCGGGACACTCGAGGTCCTTCTCGATGCCGTCGAGACCCGCGTGGATGAGCGCCGCCAGCGCGAGATACGGGTTACACGATGGGTCGGGGAAGCGAGCTTCGATGCGCGAGGCCGCCGGAACGCGTGCGGCGGGCTTGCGGATCAGCGCCGAGCGGTTGCGGTCGGACCAGGCGACGTAGACCGGTGCCTCGTAGCCGGGGACGAGGCGTTTGTAGCTGTTGACCGTCGGGTCCGCGACGGCCGTGATCGCCGGCGCGTGCTCGAGGATCCCTGCGAGGAACGAGTGTGCGGTATCCGAGAGGTTGAACTCGTCGTCCTCGTCGTGGAACGCGTTCTCGCCGTCCTCGGTGAACAGCGAGAGGTGGGTGTGCATGCCCGAGCCGTTGATCTTCGGGATCGGTTTGGGCATGAACGTCGCGTGGAGGTCGTGTTGGGCGGCGATTGCACGGACGACCGTACGGAACGTCGCGACGTTGTCGGCCGTCGAGAGTGCGTCGTCGTACTCGAAGTTGATCTCGTGTTGGCCGCGGGCGACCTCGTGGTGGCTGGCTTCGATCTCGAAGCCCATCTCCTCGAGTCCGTAGATGATGTCTCGGCGGACGTCGCTTGCGAGGTCTTTCGGGGCGACGTCGAAGTAGCCGCCGTGGTCTCCGGTTTCGGTCGTCGCGTAGCCGTCTTCGTCTTCCTCGAAGAGGAAGAACTCGGGTTCTGGCGCGGCGTTGACGTCGTAGCCCATCTCCTCGGCGCGGTCGATGGCGTTTTTCAGGACGCGGCGTGGATCGCCCTCGAACGGCTCGCCGGTGGAGGTGTCGTAGACGTCACAGATCATCCGTCCGGCGGCGCTGTCTTCTTTCTGTCTCCAGGGCAGAACCGCGAACGTCTCCGGGTCGGGAACCAGACGCATGTCCGATTCCTGAATGCGGACGAAGCCCTCGATAGAGGAGCCGTCGAAGTAGATGCCCTCGGCGAACGCCTTCTCGGCCTGGCGCGCCGGGACTGAAACGTTCTTGACCGTTCCGAGAATATCGGTAAACTGTAGACGGAGGAAGTCGACGTCCTTTTCTTCGATTTCGTCGAGTACCGCCTGTTCGGTGTCGCTGATGTTTCCGCTTGTCATCTTTCTCGTCGTGCTATCCAAGCATCTCCCCTACTAAAACACTGCTGATCCGAGCAAATCTTCCTTGGTGCTCTCGGAATTGTATATTCGTAAATTTCTAAAGGGTCGAGTGAGAGAGTACATGTGATGACGTACGAAAATCTCGATGCAAAACTAGTGAATGCACTTCTCGGGGACGGCCGAGCGAGTCTCCGAAGTCTCGCCGAAGAACTCGATGTCTCCGTGACGACCGTCTCGAATCACCTCTCTGACCTCGAGGACGAGGGAGTAATCGAGGGCTATACACCCCGATTGGATTACGACGCGGTCGGCTACGACGTCACCGCTGTCATCCAGTTGCAAGTCGAAGGGAACGCATTACCCGACATCACCGATACGCTACGCGAACACCGGCAGATGATCAGTGTCTACGAGGTTACCGGCGACTACGACGTGATCGCCATCGGGAAGTTCAAGGACACAGACGGGATGAACGACCAGATCAAGACGCTGCTCACCGATCCCGATATCAAGGCGTCGAACACCAGCGTCGTCCTGAACGCCGTCTCCGAAAACGAGCAGTTCGAACTCGACGTCGACGACGCCTGATCGCGACCCCATTTTCCACGAGCGGGTTCGAGACGCCCGGATCGAGAGCCCCGAACTCACCGGACGTACAGTATGACGATACCGAGAGCGAGCAACACGAGTCCCCACCACAGCGAGTCGCCGGGGAGGAGCTTCAGGAAGAGCGTAACGATACCCGAAGTGAACAGCGACCAGCCGATCGTCGTTCTGTATGCCATGAGCCGAGTACACCCTCGAGACGGATAGATCGTTTGCACGCACATTCGGTGTGATCACGCACGCTGACAGTGTGATACGCACGCCGAGAAAGCCAGACTGGGCGCTGGCGAATCAATCGGGCGATAAAACGTCGGTGGTCGAAAACGAGTCGATGGTCGGAAACGGGTCGCTGGATCGGAGTGAGCGTTCGGACGTGGCCGGCGTTACATCATGCCGCCCATACCGCCGCCCATGCCGCCCATGCCGCCAGCGCCGCCGGGTGCACCGCCTTCTTCGTCGCCGCCTTTGTCCGTCGAGAGGTCGCCGGCGGAGATGATGTCGTCGATCTTGAGCACGAGGTTCGCGGCCTCGCTGGCGGAGGTGACCGCCTGTTCTTTGGCGTGGGCCGGCTCGACGACGCCCGCCTCGAACGTGTTCTCGACGTCGTTCGAGAAGACGTTCAGGCCGGCTGTAACGTCGCCGTCGTCGTGGGCCGCACGCAGGTCAACCAGGGTGTCGATACTGTCGAGGCCCGCGTTCTCGGCGAGCACGCGTGGGACGAGCTCGAGCGAGTCGGCGAAGGCCTCGACGGCCAGCTGTTCGCGCCCGGAGACGGAGTCGGCGTAGTCACGCAGACGCGAGGCGAGTTCGACCTCGATCGCGCCGCCGCCGGCCAGCACGCGGCCGTCGGAGACGGTCTGGGCGACGACGTCGAGTGCGTCGTTGATGCCCCGCTCGAGTTCGTCGACGACGTGGTCGGTCGAGCCACGAAGCAAGAGAGTGACGCCGTGGGCACCCTCGCCTTCGACGTAGAACAGTTCGTCCTCCTCGTCACGAGTGACGTCGCCGTAGCCGAGGTCCTCTGCGGTTGCGCTCTCGAGGTCCGAGACGATCGAGGCGCCGACGACTTCCTTCAGGAACTCGAGGTCGGACTTCTTCGCGCGGCGGACGGCGAGAATCCCCTCCTTCGCGAGATAGTGCTGTGCGAGGTCGTCGATCCCCTTCTGACAGAAGACGACGTCGGCTCCGAGGTCGACGATCTGGTCGACTTTCTCCTTGAGCTGTTCTTCCTCACGGTCTAAGAACTTCTGGAGCTGGTCCGGATCCGTCACGGAGACCTCGGTGTCGACATCGGTCTCCTCGACCTCGATAGGCTGGTTGAGAAGCAGGATGTCGGCGTTCTCGGCCGCCGTCGGCATGTTGTCGTGGACGGGATCCTTGTCGACGATGCCGCCCTCGAGCAGGTCGGACTCGCCGACGCTTCGACCGGTCTGGGCCTCGATGTTCAGGAACTCGAGGTCGACGACGTTCTCGCCGTCGGCGTTCTCGACGGTGACCGCGCGGACCGCGTCGACGATGAGCTGGGAGAGGTGCTCCTTGTTGACCTCAGCACCTTTTCCGGTCATCGACGTCTCGGCGACCGAGCGTAGAAGCTCCTCGTCGTTGGTGTCGACGTCCTGTGCGATGTCGTCGACTTCCGCGCGGGCCTGCTCGCTGGCGAGGTGGAAACCCTTGATGATCGCCGTCGGGTGAATGTCCTGTTCCAAGAGATCCTCGGCGTTTTTGAGGAGTTCGCCCGCGATCGCGACGGCCGTCGTGGTGCCGTCACCAGCCTCGTCCTCCTGGGTTTCGGCGACCTCGATGATCATCTCGGCCGTCGGGTTGTCGATGTCCATCTCCTGGAGGATCGTGACGCCGTCGTTGGTGATGGTGACCGACCCCATCGAGTCGACGAGCATCTTGTCCATCCCTTTCGGGCCGAGTGTCGAGCGTACGGCCTCGGCGACCGCACGGGCGGCGCTGATATTGTAGTCCTGCGCGTTCTTGTCCTTGACGCGCTGGGAGTCCTCGCTCATCACGATCATCGGCTGTCCCTGCTGCATTCGCTGGCTCATAGTCGACCGATCATTGATTGCCCTTCTACATAAATGTGGCGTTATACTGGAGCGGAGCGCAGTAACACGTTCGATCGAGACCGAGGGTTAAATCGCCGTATGGCGGTGTCCTTTCCGTCTACTCGGACGAAGGGATCGCTCCGAACGGAGCCGATTCGGAACCGATATCGTTCGCCATATTTAAGTACCTCTGGGAGCGGTCACGTCTCGATCGGATCGATCAGTGAACGATCGTCGACTGACGGATCGTTGACGGCCGTCGAAACCGGGTACGCTCGAAGTTCATCGTCCGGGTACGGTGCGAGGACGTCCCGAGGATCGTCACCGGTGAGCCACCGTCTCTCGTCGTCGGGCTTGAGGATGACCGCCATCCGGCCGTGGAGGTCCGCAACGAGGTCGTTCGGTTCGGTCGTCACGACGGTGAACGTCTCGAGTGGCCCACCGGTCTCGTCCTCGAGATCCGCGCCGCCACCGAACGCGTCGAGACCGGTCTGGGTCGCATCCGACGTCGGCTCCCGGCGCGTCCACAGCCCCGCCATCGCGAACGGGCGATCGTTCTCGAAGGCGACCCGGTACGGTCGGTTTCCGTCCGGCGTCTCGACCCACTCGTAGAAGCCGTCGGCCGGAACCAGACACCGACCCGCCGCAGGCGTCTCGAGCGAGCCGCCACTATCGGCGGCGGACGGCGATCGACCACGGTAGGCGTCGCGAAAACTCGGTTTCTCGTCGATCGTCTCCGCTCGTGCGTTGATGATTCCGTCACTGTCGTCGGCCCACTCGGGAACGAGCCCCCACTCGAAGCGCTCGAACGTCTCGGGCGTTTCGTCCGTGATCACCGGGAGGCGCTGGCTCGGTGCCGCGTTGTACCGCGGCGAGACCGTCCAGTCGAACGACGCGCCGAACCGATCCTCGAGGTCGTCGGGCGGAGTAAACAGCGAGTAGCGTCCGCACATACGAACTCGTACGCGACGGTGGACCAAATCACTGTTCCGGGGGTTTTCGTTTCACCTCGCGTCGCCGGATCGGAATGTATATACTGTTCGTGTCGCTCGACTATCGTATCATGCTCGAGCGCCATCCACGCCCCGTTTCTGGGACGGAAGACGAGGTTCTCGTCGGGCGAATCGGTGCGTACGTCGTCGATTCGATCGTCGTCTTCGGCGGGATCGTCTTCCTGTTCGTGACGACCGCGATCGCATCCACGTTTCTCCAGACCGTTTCGAACGCCCTCTCGACGCTGATCGTCTTCGTCGGGATCACGGCGGTGTTCGTCTTCTTCATCTACTACTTCTTCATGATGGAGGGACATTTCGGTCGGACGCCAGGCAAGGCGTTGTTCGGACTCGTCGTCGTCAAAGAGGACGGATCGAAGTGTACGATGGGTGCTTCGGTCGTTCGGAATTTCCTTTGGCTGATCGACGGAATTGGCTTCTGGCCACTCGTCGTCGCGGTGGTCTGTTTTTTCACCGACCGCAACCAGCGGGTCGGCGATATGGTCGCGAAAACCGTCGTTCTCCGGGCGAAACGGGAGACCGAACACTAACGAGCCCGGTATAGTAGCCACTGAACGTCATTGTAACCCCGTCCGCCAGGCGGATCGGCGATCGGTGTGTACATCGTTTCAGTTGTTACTATAGTACCGCCCCGGAACGAACGCGCGGTCTTCGTCCGCGAACGAAAGAATAGAAGTTCGCCGTTCCCGAACGGATGGTCATGTACGACCGAATCAAGGGCTTTCGTGACTTCTACCCCGGCGAGATGGCCGCCAGGCGGGCGACCATCGACACGCTGGAGGACGCCGCACGACGGTACGGGTTCCGCGAGGTCGCCACGCCGGCCCTCGAACGCGCCGAGCTGTGGACGGACAAAAGCGGCGACGAGATCGTCGAGGAACTGTACTCCTTCGAGGACCAGGGTGGACGCCACGTGGCGATGACGCCGGAACTGACGCCCACCGTCGCGCGGATGGTCGTCGCCAAACAACAGGCGCTGTCGAAGCCGATCAAGTGGTTCTCGACGCGGCCGTTCTGGCGCTACGAACAGGTCCAGCAGGGCCGCCAGCGCGAGTTCTATCAGACCAACGTCGACATCTTCGGCTCTTCCGAGCCCGAAGCCGACGCCGAGATCCTCGCGTGGGCCGCAGACGCCCTCACCGGCCTCGGACTCACCGGCGACCAGTTCGAGTTCCGAATCTCACACCGCGACGTCTTAGGCGGCGTCCTCGAGACGTTCGACGCCGACGTCGACGTCGACGACGCCATCCGCGCCGTCGACAAATCCGACAAACTCGAGACTGCGGAGTACCACGACCTGCTGATCGGGGCGGGGCTGTCGGCCGACCAGGCCGTCGAGTTCGCCGACCTCGTCTCCGGCGGCGATCTCGAGGACGTGAAAGCGTTCGCCGACACCGAGCGCGTCGACGGCGCCGTCGAGAACCTGCAGGCGGTGCTCTCGGCCGCCGAGGACTTCGGTGCTCGCGAGTACTGTACGATCTCACTCGAGACCGCCCGCGGACTGGACTACTATACGGGCGTCGTCTTCGAGTGTTTCGACTCCACCGGCGAGGTTTCACGGTCGATCTTCGGCGGTGGCCGCTACGACGATCTGATCGAGAGCTTCGGCGGCCAGCCGACGCCCGCCGTCGGCGTCGCCCCCGGCCACGCGACGCTTTCGTTGCTCTGTCAGCGCGCGGGTGTCTGGCCCGACGAAGAAGTGGCAACCGACTACTACGTCCTCCAGATCGGCGATACGCGGCCGGAGGCGGCCCGGATCTGTCGTGATCTCCGCGAGAACGGACACGTCGTCGAGACCGACGTCGCAGGGCGATCGTTCGGCTCGCAGTTGAACTACGCCGACTCGATAAACGCCGAGACGGTCGTCATTGTCGGCGAACAGGACCTCGCAAACGACGAGGTGACGATCAAGGACATGGAATCGGGCGACCAGACGCAGGTGCCGGTCGAGAGGTTCCCCGGCGACACGGAGCGACCGACGTTCGCCGATTTCGACTGAGACGGGTTACTCCTACCGTTCTATTGTGCGGACTCGAGATTCGGCTCCGGTCACGCGCCTCGGATTTGTCGACACTCGTGATTGTGTCTGACGTAAGAACTATACTCGCCGCGACAGTGGCTTCTTGCAATGGGTATTATGAGCAAGATCATCGGCGGTGATCAGACACGGACCGCCGAGGATTACGTCGAACTGGACCTCGACGACGTCGCGGCGGACTCGGCCGGCGCGAGCATGCAAGTACATATCGCCGAGGTTGGCGGACAGGCCGACGCGATCGACATCAAGGAGGCTGTCTACGACGGCGATATAGTCATCGCCGACGTGACGCGGCTGCGGACCAAAGACAGCACAGTCGAGCATATCGTCGACGAACTCCGACAGGTCGCCCAGGAGGTCGACGGCGACATCGTCCGCAAAGGCGACGACCAGATGATCATCACGCCGACCGGTATCCGGATCAGTCGCGAAAAACTCGGCCAATCGTTCTGAGCGAGCAGTCACGGTAGAACGGAAGCCGTCGGCCGACCATACGCATCTCGAGGTTCCGTGTGCTGCTCTGTTCTGATACCGTCCCAAGTGTCGACTGCAGGCTTGGGACGCCACTAGCACGTGTTGGCACAGCGGGACCTATTCGACGGCGAGACGGTGACAGGGGATGTTGCGAGTCGAGATCGTCGCTCTCGAGCCGTCGGTGCCGGCCGCTTCTGGCGCTCTCGAGTGACTCGCCGAGCGCAATCGCTCCAGGGCGGGGTCGGCTGTCCTTCGGGACCGTACTTTCACCGACTGGGAATTCCCGTGGGACGTTATCGCACGGGCCGTCCCTACGAATACGTATGACTGGATTTCGTGCAACCGTGGCGGTCTCCGACCCAGAAAGCTGTCCCGTCGCAGGCGTCACCGCGACCACCGAGGAACCGGCGGAGTCGGTAACCTGGACGCGAGCCGGCGGCGAGAACGACGATCGCGTCGTCGAGGAGTTTACGCTACCAACCGACAACGATCCATCACCGGACGACGTGGAGACCGATCTCACGCCGGTCCAGGCGAACGAGCACGAGACAGTGTATCGGTTCGAACGCGAACGCGATGTCGGCTGTGCGTGTGAGGTCGTCGAGGAGTCCGGGACGCCGGTGTCGTCGGTCAGCGCTCGAGACGGGGCGGTGCTGTTGTCGTTTCGAACGCTCGAACTCGAGGAGCTCGCCGGGATCGTCGACGGACTTCGCGAGCGCTTCGAGGGGGTTCTCGTCGAGGAGCTCACGGAAGATCCAAGCGGCGAGTCGGTCGATCCGGTCGTCGTCGATCGGGGCGCGCTGACCGACCGGCAACGAGAGATCCTCGAGACGGCCCACGAGATGGGCTACTTCGAGTACCCGAAAGGGGCGAACGCGACGGACGTCGCGGCCGAACTCGGCGTCGCGCGATCGACGTTCACCGAGCATCTGGCCGCTGCCCAGACGAAGCTCATGGACGGCTTTCTTGAAAAATAACGAAAACGAGGCCCCGTCGTGGGCGAGAAGTAGACGTTCGCGAAATTCTCAATCGAATACGTTCTGTCAGTCGTTCTTCCGACCGCTGGTAAACGCATACATCGGACGTGTTCGGCCGTGAGGGCGGACAAACGACAATACTTTTCCATCGGGATGCGAAACTTCGAGTATGGTTGACGACCTCAGGAAAGGACTGGAGGGGGTTCTCGTCGCGGAATCGGAACTCAGCTCCATCGACGGCGACGAAGGTCGACTGATCTATCGCGGCTATGCGATCGAAGACCTTGCGCGCGGTGCGAACTACGAAGAAGTCCTCTACCTGTTGTGGCACGGCCACCTGCCGGATGAGGACGAACTCGAGGCGTTTACGGCCTCCCTGGACGACGAGCAAGCGGTCAGCGAGGACGTCCTCGCGACGATGGAGCGACTGGCCGACGCCGAGGAACGACCGATGGCCGCCCTCCGGACGGCGGTGTCGATGTTCTCGGCCACCGAACCCGAAACCGACGCCGACCCCGCAGACCTCGAGGCGACGCTCCGAATGGGTCGACGGATCACCGCGAAGATTCCGACCGCGCTGGCCGCGTTCGAGCGCTACCGGATCGGCGAGGAGCCGGTCGATCCACACCCTGACCTGGGGCTTGCGGCGAACTTCCTCTACATGCTCACCGGCGAGGAACCCGACGACGTTGCGGCCGAGACATTCGACCAGGCGCTCATTCTCCACGCGGACCACGGGCTGAACGCCTCGACGTTCACTTCGATGGTGATCGGCTCGACGATGGCCGACATCTACAGCGCCGTCACCGGTGGAATCGGGGCGCTCTCCGGGCCGCTTCATGGCGGTGCGAACCAGGACGTCATGGAAGTGCTGTTCGAGATCGACGAGAGCGATCTCGACCACCGCGAGTGGATCGAACAAGCGATCGAGGAGGGGCGGCGTATCCCCGGCTTCGGCCACCGCGTCTACAACGTCAAGGACCCACGGGCACGAATCCTTCAGGAGCGAAGCGAGGAACTCGCCGAAAACGGCGACGACCGGTGGTACACGTACACCACCACCATCGAGCAGTATCTCACCGAGGAGAAGGGGCTCCCCGAGAAGGGGATCGCTCCGAACGTCGACTTCTACTCCGGCTCCGTCTACTACCAGCTCGGCATCCCGATCGATATGTACACCCCGATCTTCGCGATGAGCCGCGCCGGCGGCTGGATCGCCCACGTCCTCGAGTACCAGGATGACAACCGGCTCATCCGCCCCCGTGCCCGCTACACCGGGCCCCAAGACCAGGAGCTCGTCCCGCTCGAGGAGCGATAACCCTCGGATCGGTTTTTATTTCGAATCGGGTTCGATCCGTCTCGCTCGCATCCGACCGGTTAGTTAGTCACTGCCGTCGCTCAACTCTCGAACGAGCAACGAGATGCCGATGAGTGAGCCGAGCAGGACTACGAGGTTGAACGCGGCGTGAATCAGGGGTTGGTGTCTGGGTTCGATCCAGAGGTCGATCGCCGCGCTCACGCTGCCGTAGAACCGCAACAGTGCATAGGTCGCGAGCAGCGAACAGACGACGAGTGCACCCCATGCGAGGAGTCGCCGGACGTTCGCCGGACGAAGCCTGGAACCGCCTTCGTTGCGGGAATCGGCTCGCGGCTCGGGACGGTCCGTGGTCGATTCGATCGACGTGTCGGGTTGTGGTGTCGTGTCGGTCATCGTTTCCTCCGGGTCAGTGCGATCGCGATCATCACGGCGGCTGCGATCAGTGCCGCGACGGCGCCGAATCCGGAGACCTCGTCCACGTCGTCCGGCTCGGCATCCGCGTCGGGGGAGTCGTCGGCCGGTTCGGGTTCGGATCCGGTCGTCTCGAGTCCACCGTTTTCCTCGAAATCGGCCGTCGAAAACGTACTCTCGACGTCGGTCTCGTTGGCCACCACGGATTCGGGTCGGAGGTCAGCGATGGCGCGGTCGGTCGCGACGATCGTTCCGTCGAGCCAGAGGACCGCGTCGAGGTAGTAGCGGTACTCGTCGGTGACCTCGAGCGTCGTGGTCGGCGTCGCCGTCTCGCCCGACTCGACGGCGGAGAGCGGAACGGTTTCGGCGTCGGCGACGACGTTCGAATCCGCTTGACGGGCCTTCACCTCGAGTTCGAGCGAGTCGGCGGGGTCGTCAGCGGTGTTGGTCAGATAGCTCGTTACCTCGAGCGTGGCGTCGTCGCCCGACGTCGACTCGACGGCGTACTCGATGGCTGGGACGGTCTCGAACGCACCGCCGTACTGCTCGCCGAAGTGATGGAATTCGAGGCCGGTGTCGGCGTAGGCAGGTGTCAGGGAATCGACGCCCGAGATCCGATGTGTCGTGGACTCGGTCCGCTCACCGTCGACATAGACGAACGTCTCGATCTCGTAGCCGCCTTCCCGGGGGACGTCGACCGTTCCCGACACCGCCGTCTCCGAGCCGGGCTCGAGCGTGCCGACCTCGCGTTCTGTCGTGTCCTCGACGAGGCCGGTGTCGGTATCCGTCGCTCGGTGGACGATCGTCACGTTGTCGACGGGGGCGACGTACGCGGTGAGATAGGAGTCGACGGCGAGCGTTGCCGTCTCACCCGAAATCTCGTCGGCGGCGATCGTCACCTCCTGGAGGGACGCGTGTGATTCCACTGACGCACCCGTCTCGGGGTCGTCGGGGTCCGCGACCGCACCGGCGAGGAGGAGGGTCGTCAGGGCGGCGACCGCGACCACCACCGCGGCGATCGCGAGCGCGTACTCGCGGTTCATGTCTCCTCGACTCGAACGATCGGATAAGTGCTTTGTGTAACTTTCCGTGAACGAAGCGCCGGGACGAGTTCGATCGGACAGGGGTGGTTCATCGAGGTAGTCGAAGGCAGTCCATCGACGGACCAGGACAGTCGAGAGCGACCCTCGATCCGAAACGGCGTAACCGAGAAGGGGAATCGACGCGAACCCGGAGCCGTGTACGTCTTCGTCTACGGAACGCTGACCGATCCCGGGCGGGTCGAGTCGGTGGTCGGCGACGGCCGGTACGAGTTCGACGGGCCGGCGACCCTCGAGGGACTCCACCGCGTCGAGGGGCGATACCCGACGCTCGCCCCCGGTGGCAGCGTCGACGGTCGACTCCTTGACGTCGATGACGCCGCCCTCGAGCGTCTCGATCGGTACGAGGGCGTCGACACCGGACTGTACGTCCGACTCGGCGTTCCCCTCGCTGACAGCGACGCGTCGGTTCAGGTGTACGTCGGTCGGCCGGATCGGTTGGGTCTCGGTGAGCGAGTCGAGTGGTCCGACGGAGCCACTTTCGCTGTGCGCGTCCGGACGGCACTCGAGCGGTCGAACGGTATGGTACACCGGCGCGAATGACGACCGTCGTTCGGCCGTCTGACGCAACGAGTATCGGAGCGCTGTCTTGCGATTACACTTTCACTCTGGAGGGATGGGTTTTATATGCTCGGCGTTCCCCTCTACACTCGCACGTCACACGCCGTGCATCCCTGTATTCCCTACCGTGCTGTCGCGTTCGACAGCGCGGTTTGTACCGACGGCCGCCACGGGGTCCGGGCTTCGACAACCTGTCACACGGAGTACCGTCCCGATCGACCGGTGCGACCGCGATCAATCCTGCGGTCGCATGGAACTGACGGACAGGAGGCCGTATCATACGGACCGCGAGCGGTCTGTCCCGATCGATCGCAGACCGTATCAGTCGGGCCCGATCGACGACCCACGTCCGTCGGTACCGCCGCTTCGCTCGTCGGGTGACAGCCGCAGTCTATTACGGTCAGCGGTGAGTACCCGGAGATATGCTCGAACTCTCTGACGTACTCGAGGCCCACGAACGGGTGCGCGAAACGTCGCGACACACCCCTCTCGAGCGCTCTCACACCTACTCGGCGATGACGGGGGCCGACGTCCACCTCAAACTGGAGACGTTCCAGCGGACCGGTGCGTTCAAGATTCGCGGGGCGACGAACCGGATCGCGACGCTCTCTGAGTCCCAGAAGGAAGTCGGCGTCGTGACGGCGAGTGCGGGCAACCACGCCCAGGGCGTCGCGCTCGCGGCGACGCGGGTCGGCGTCGACTCGACGATCGTCATGCCCGAACACGCGCCAAATTCGAAAGTCGAGGCGACTCGCAGCTACGGGGCCGAGGTCGTCCTCGCCGGAACCGACTACGCCGAGGCAGCAGAACGCGCCCACGAGATCGAACGCGAGGAGGGCCGAACGTACGTCCACGCATTCGACGACGAGATGGTGATGGCGGGCCAGGGAACGATCGGCCTCGAGATTCTCGAGGACTGTCCCGACGTCGAGACGGTCGTCGTCCCCATCGGCGGCGGCGGGCTAATCAGCGGGGTCGCAACCGCCGTCAAGGAACGCAACCCAGACGTACGCGTCATCGGCGTTCAGGCGAAGGGGGCCTCGAGCGCCGCGTCCTCGCTCGAGAAGGGCGAACGCGTCACGATCGACGGCGTCCACACGATCGCCGACGGGATCGCGACGCGCTCGATCGGCGAACGGACGTTCGAACACATCCGCGAGCACGTCGACGAAGTCGTCACCGTCTCCGATCCCGAGATCGCCGTCGCGACGATCTACCTGCTAGAGCGCTCGAAGACGCTGGTCGAGGGAGCGGGCGCGGTGCCGCTCGCGGCCTTGCTGTTCGACAAATTCGCCTACGAGGACGACGAGACGATCGTCCCCGTCCTCTCCGGCGGGAACATCGACCTCAACACGCTCACCAACGTCATCGTCCGCGGTCTCGTCGAGACCGGCCGCTACCTGAAGATCCGGACCGTCCTCTCCGACCAGCCCGGCGCGCTGGCTCGGCTGCTCGAGATCTTCACCGCCCACCGGACGAACATCTACGCCATCCATCACGACCGGACCTCCCGCGACGTCGAGATGAGCGACACCGAAGTCGAGATCGACCTCGAGATGCGCGGCCCCGACCACGTCGAGGAGTTTCTCGCGGACCTCCGGGAGGCGGGATACGAAGTCGACGTGCTGGTCTGAACGGACGGCTATCACCCACGCGGGCTCGATCCCGTCGAATCACCGAACCCCGTCGAGTTACCGAAACGGGATCCAGCTTTCCGCCTCGATTTCGATCTCGGTCGACGGAGTGAGGCCGGTTCCGTCCAGCCTGCTCCCGTCGTCATACTCGTCGTCTTCGCTCCCATCGCCCTCGTCGTCACCGTTCTCGTCGCCCTCCTCCTCTTCGCTCGCACCGCCCTCGTCGTCGCCGGTCTCGTCCTCGAGAGCCGAACCCTCGCCCTCGTTGGCTGAACCGCCGTCGTCGGTCGTCTCCTCGCCGTTTTCCTCGTCCGGACGGCGATATCTGAGGACGTGATCGTCGCCTAACCGACCCGAGAGCTCGTACGTTCCGTCTCGCACGACCTCGTCGCCGGGGACCTCGTACCGGACCGAGAACGACTCGTCGGGGAAGAGCGTCATCACCAGCTCCTCGCCGTCGAGGCCCATCCCGTTCGGCCGCACGTCCACGTGGGGACTCTCCTCGTACTCGTCGCTCCAGAGGTAGATCCACGTCTCGCCCGGGTGGTCCTCCGGCTCCGCGCGCAACTCGAGGGTGCCGAACGGACGGATCCCCATGCTAACCAGTTCGATCGGTCCGTCGTCGACGTTTTGGACGGTGAGTTCGATTACCCCGGGAGAGTCGACGCGGATTTCGGGATCGACGACCTCGAGATCGAACGAGATCGGCCCATTCTCGACGGGCTCGCTCGAGGCACGGACGATGGCGTACTCCGTATCGGCCATACAGCCGGCGAGTGCGGTGGTCGACGCGGCGACGGCTCCGAGCACCGTCCGACGGCGGAGTGTGGATCGTGGCGGACGACCGTCGGCGCGATCCTCGGCGCCTCCTCGCTCGGCGGCGTCATCTCTGTCCTCGCCCGGTCCGCTGGAACCGGCAGTCACCGCAGTCCACCCCCGGACGCCGCTTCGGTCTGTGCGACGAAGATCGACTCGACGGAGGGCTCGTCCACGTTCGTCCGCGTGACGGCCACCCCTGTCTCTTCGACCGCCGCGATCACGTCGTCGTGGCTCTCGGCTGACTCGAGGCGGACGACCACCGTATCGGCGACGGTCGCAGTCGCGGTTCGACTC
Source organism: Natrialba swarupiae (assembly GCF_008245225.1). Lineage (GTDB taxonomy): Archaea > Halobacteriota > Halobacteria > Halobacteriales > Natrialbaceae > Natrarchaeobius > Natrarchaeobius swarupiae. The sequence goes on along the minus strand of NZ_VTAW01000021.1, from coordinate 4,678 downwards.
GAGGAGGCGGACTCGACTTCCGTCCCGGCCGACACCGGGTCGGCGCCAGCGGGGGATGCTTCGGCCTCTGCAGACGACACCTCGGCGCTCGAGGCGTCCCCATCCATCGAGACTGACGCGTCGACGACGCCAGAGACGCCGCTCGCCGCCCGTCGGGCGCGTTCGACGTCACCGTCGACGACGAGTTCGAGTTCCGTCGTCACCGGCGCCTCCGCGCGTAACTCCTCGAGGGTTCCCTCCGCGACGAGTTCGCCCTCGTGGAGGATGCCCATTCGATCGCAGACGAGTTCGACCTGCCCGAGGACGTGACTCGAGAAGAAGACGGTCGCGCCGCGGTCGTTCTCCGCGTGGGCGATCTCGCGGACCGTCCGGACGCCGTGGGGGTCGAGTCCGGAGAACGGCTCGTCGAGGATCAGCAGATCGGGGTCGCCGACCAGCGCCATCGCGAGCGCGAGTCGCTGGCCCATCCCTCGGGAGTAACCCCCGGCGTCGTCGTCGATCGCATCCGCGAGGCCGACGCGCTCTAATAGCTCCTCGGGATGGTCGTCGGCTCCCTTGGTGTCGATGACGAGCCGCAGGTGATCGCGGGCGGTCCGGTTCTCGTAGACGCTGAAGCCATCGGGGAGGATGCCGACGCGCTGGTGAACGTCGACGACGTCCGCACGCGGGTCCATCCCGAGTACGCGGATCGATCCTTCGGTCGGCCTGACGAAGTCCATCAACAGGTCGATCGTCGTCGACTTGCCGGCCCCGTTTGGCCCCAGGAATCCGTAAATCTCGCCGGACTCGACCGTAAGCGAGAGATCCTCGACGGCCGCGTCCGATCCGTAGCGCTTCGTCAGGTTCTCGGTTTCGATGACCGGCTCGTCGCTCGCGTGCCCTTGTTTCCCGTCGTTTCTCGTCCGCTCGAGTTCGCCGTCGTCCGCACCGTTTGGTGGACTCACGCGAGATCGCCCCCGTCGAACCGGAGGTAGGCGATCGACAGCGAGGTTACGATCCAGGCGACGAGGATCACGATACCACCCGCCTCGTGGAGGTACAGCGGGGCGGTTCCGGGATCGAACGCCTCCCCGACGGCGAGTGCGTTACTGCTGTGGCCGGGTCGCAGGACCGAGATTGCACTCGAGTGGTGCCAGGCGGAGTTGCCGGCGTCGAGAATGCCGTTCGTCGCGGCGTTGTACGCCCCCGTCGGGGAGAGCCGATCCATGAGAAACAATCCGCCCTCAGCGGGCGGATCGTACGGGTTGACCGGGACGCCCGTGAGCCGCGAATAGAGCCCCGGCACGAACATCTGCCAGAAGATCTCGAGGATCAAGATGAATCCGATAAACAGCGTCGCCGCCGCCGTCGTCGTCCGGCGAACGATCGCCGAAACCGAAATCACGATCGAGACGAGCGCGAGGAAATAGAGCGCCGTCACCGCGAAGACGGCCAGATACCGAAGCGGCGAGAACAGACCGTACTGGACCACTCCGGCGACGGTGACGATCCCGAGTGCGAGAAACGCCGGGATCGCGATGCCGGCCAGCCGACCGACGAGCTTCCCCAGGAGAATTTCGCCTCGAGTCAGCGGCAAGCCGAGGAGAAGTTTCAGGCTTCCCGAGGCGCGCTCACCGACGATCGATCGGTAGCCGAGGATCACCGCGGCGATCGGGACCACGATCCCGCCAGCGTACTGGAGGAAGCCGACCGTCATGTCGGGGCCGAGTTCGTTCCAGACGACGTAGGAGGGACGATACGTCCACAGCAGGAGGACGAGCGCGAGCAACCAGACGCCCTTGGATCGGAGCAGCGCCTTGGTTTCCTCGCGCGCGAGCGGGTACCATCGCATTAGCACCCTGTCATCAACGGAGCGTAATAAATAAAATCTATCGTTCTCGAGGTCAGAAATCGACTCGAGATCGCCGGGTTCGGCCGACGGCGGCCGAGAGTTCCACGCTACAGCCGGTCGACAATCGCGTCCGTTACGTCCGCGGTCGAGGCGTCGCCGCCGAGGTCCGGCGTTCGTGGACCGTCCTCGAGGACGCCCTCGACGGCGTCACGCACGCGCTTTCCTTCCTCGTCGTGGCCGAGGTGCTCGAGCATCATCGCGGCGGAGATGATCGTCGCGGCGGGGTTCGCGATACCCTCACCGGCGATGTCGGGTGCGGAGCCGTGGACGGGCTCGAACAGGCCGCGCTCGGGGCCGATGTTGGCGCTCGGGAGCATGCCGAGACCGCCGACGAGACCGGCGGCCAGATCGGAGAGGACGTCCCCCGCGAGGTTCGGACAGACGACGACGTCGAACTGGGTCGGATCGAGACAGACGTGAGTCGCGAACGCGTCCATCAATACCTCCTCGGTCTCGACACCGCGTTCGTCGGCGACCGAGACGACCGAATCGCGGAACCGGCCGTCGGTCTCGCGCATCACGTTCGCCTTGTGGGCGACGTGAAAGCCGTCGTAACCGTTGTCCTCGACGAACTCGCAGGCGAACGCTGCGAGCTGTTCGGAGGCCGAAGACGTGACGACGCGGGTCAGCGTCGAGAGGTCGTCGCTCAGCCGGTCCTCGTGGCCGGAGTAGACCCCCTCCGTATTTTCGCGAAGGAAGACGAGATCCGTCTCGGGGCGCACGGCGTCGACGCCGGGGTACACCGTCGCAGGTCGGACGTTGACGAACGAGTCGACGGCGTCCCGAAGCGGGAGGATGACGTCCGCGGCCGTCTCACCCACCGCACCGAACAGCGTCGCGTCCGTCGAGGCGACGAGGTCGTACGTGTCCTCGGGGAGCGCCTCGCCGGTCTCCGACCGCACGTAGTCGCCCGCCTCCGCCTCCTGAAAGGCGAAGTCGACCTCGAGGGCCTCGAGGACCTCCACTGCTGCAGGCGTCACTTCCTGGCCGATGCCGTCGCCGGGGATAACGGTAATCTCCTCAGTCATGCCCGAACCTCTACCCCGGGCCGAAAAGAGGGTATCGATGTCTCGGGGTGCGGACGAGACGTCGGCCGACTCGAGACGACTACTTACACCGTTTCCTGTATCTCTCGTACTCGCATTTCTTGCGCTCGTACGCGCGCTTTTTCTTCCGGACCTCCGATTTCTTCGCGCTTCCTTTCTCGTATTTCTTTTTGACCTTCTCGTACTCGCGTCTCTTGCGTTTGCACGCGCGCTTTTTCTTTCTGTATCTCTTGCCCTTCTTTTTCTTCGGCGGCTTCGGGGGTTTCGGTGGCACCTCCGCACACGGCGCATCGGACGCCTGAATATTTCCGTCGAACAGCGTCTCGTCGTCGTAGAAGACCCGCAAGTACGAGGGATCGAGATCGCCGGGGAGCGGAATCACGGCGACTCCGTCCGCGTCGACGGGCACGTTGTAGGTCTCGACGATGTCACCAACGAAGGTCACCTCCGCGGAGAGGGTGTCACCTTCGGGGACGTCCGTCGTCGTGATCGTGATCGCGTCGCAGGTCACCTCGAGATCTTTGAAGACCGGTGGCTTTGGCGTACATGGGGCGTCCTGGGCGACGACCGGCTGATCGTCGAGTACGAGACCATCGAAGGTGATTCTGAGGTTCGTCGGGTTGAGATTCCCGGGCAGTGCGAACGTCGCGGTGTTGTTCTGGACGGTCGCCGTGAACGTCTCCGTCGACTCCTCGCCATCGGCATCGAGGAAGGTCACCTCTGCTGTCAGCTCCTCCCCGTCGGGGATGTTCATCGTGGTGACGGTGATCTCCTTGCAGGTCACTTTGAAGTCCACGAGCGCGGGCTGGGGATCGTCGGGGTCGCACTCGTAGAACGTCACGTTACTGATGTCGGGCGAGCCCGTCGGGAGACAGAACGTCGTGTATGGCTCTCCCTCATCGTCTACGACTGGGGCGACGTAGCAGTTCAGTCCCGCTTTGAGCGTGACGTAGTCCGCACCCTCGGGAATCTCGTCGGGTGTGAAACACTGGCCCGTCAGTCCGGTGAACAGCGGGAACAGTGGACCGACTTCGTCACAGTCTTCTTGTGCTTCGACGCACGCGATGCACTGTTGGATCTGCGGTCCGGGTGAAAACGTTCCGCAGAACTCCGCTTCGATGTTCTGCAGATTGTTCTGTTGGGGCGTGGCTTGCTGTGCCTCCGCAGACGTCGTCGAGAGCCATCCTAATCCGACTGCACTGGTCGCGCCAGCCGCAGCAATCCCTTGCAAGTACGATCGCCGTTTGAATCTACCGTCAGCGTTATTTTCATCGCTTCGCATACAAGATTCTCAACCAGTATCTGTCGGTATTGTTAGTCGTATCTTGAAAATCAGGATAGATGATTGCCGTTCAGAAGGGACCTGCTCCCAGTTTGTAATCTCTACCTACGAATCGCACTCTAACGCTACCGATCCTCCCCCTCAGATTGACACCCCCAAGTACACGGCTATCAGCGGGTTCGTTACTACCTACCCGATTTAATTAGTGAGTTGAACGTACCACTGGTCACACCACAGTACGGCTTTAGAATCCTCTCCACGGGATGTACCGAAGGACGACCGATGGGTCCGGTTTATATCGATCTGAGATTGTTCTGTTACCCTCGGTTTGCAACGGGCCCCTTCGCGTTACGAGCTTGTACGCCGTATACAGAAAATAATTGGTCGTGTCCCAAGCTCGTCTAGAGTCGTAACTGACTCCTGTGGAAACAGGGTCACCTCTGGTACCTACCCCGAAGT
>NZ_VTAW01000020.1 GCF_008245225.1 Natrialba swarupiae | reverse complement strand
CACCATTTCAGTCCGACGGGTTGTCTTCATCAGAGTCTATACGCACCCTGCAGATTCAAACATAGCGCCAACCACTCAGCCCGACGACGACGGGGTTTCCTCCGTGGGAGTCTCGATCGGTCTAAGAGTCCCCGGAAGCAACATTCCCGTCACGGTGGACGGTACTCGGGTCTGTGCGCTGTTCTTTGGAACTTTCGTGAGAGCGTAGTGATTGAGGAGGACGGTGCCGGAGCCGACGCGGATCGACGACGTTTCGGCCGCGAGGTGACCGATGAGCACTTCAGGTGTCGTGCTCGCGATTGATTCTCCCATCCCGTGATGTTCGGCAACCCAGTACCGGGAGTAGCCGAGGCGTTCGGCCAGCCCTGCGAGCTCGGTCGTGTTCTCGTATGCGTCGGTCGCGGATTCGCCCGCTCGAACGGGTGCGACGTCGACGATAGAGAGGTCCATAGCCGACGTTGGGTCCTCCCCGGGATAACGATTCTCGTTGCGGTGCACTCGAGACGTCGCTGTGTATCGGTTGAACGGCCGTTTCTCGAGTCCTCACCATCGGTGTACGGCCTCGAAGCTCACAGTATCGCTAACGCGAAGTGTTCTGGATTACAGGACGCAGTCGTCGGTCCGATAGCGTGCGGGCACGTACGGGCGGACTGTCGACGGCAACACCTGGACCACGACAGGGGCGAGCGCAGCGAGGTGTCGGCGGGAGAGCGTGTAGACCGCGCCGACGAGGACGGTTCCGAGAACGACGAGTCGCAGCGATCCCTCGAGGGTCGCAAGCAACGGCACCGCGAGCACGCCCGTCAGGAGTAGATCCGCACCGGACCCGTCGTACCGGATCGTCCGACGCGGGGCGATCCACCGGCCGCGGACGTGGTCGTAAACCGCGCGGTCGGAGGTCCCTTCCCACGGGCGAAGCTCGAGGCCGCCGCCGAAGATGTCGGCGACGCAGTGGACTGCCGCTCCCAGGAGGAAAAGCGCCACGGCGACCGTCAACACCGACGGAACCGCGAGCCCGACGAGGACCCCACCAGTGGCCAGCACGGAGTAGTACACCGGGTAGTGAAGGGTCTTCCGGTGGCCGACGTACATATCCAGATCGGGAACGAGCCCGCCGAGAAAGCCCGCGACGAGGCCGACGGTGGCGAACTCGGGAGCCACGACCAGCAGGGGGAGCGCCAGGACCATCCCGCCCAGGACGTGCGTCGGGAGCATCATTGTGTCCTACTGTTCGGGACAGAACCGTATCAACATGTCGGTGACCCCTCCACACCGATTACGCGTTCCGGCCGGAATCGTCCGGACCGCCGAATCGTTCCTCGAGGAGATCCGCGAACGTCTCGGAGACTTCGGTAAGATAGACCGTTCCCCACGTGGCAACGATGATGGCCCCGAGCGTGTTGAACACCATGTCGACGATAGTGTCGTCGATCCCGTGCTGGGCGAGGATCGGCTCCATCCCGAGCAAGAGTGCACCCTGATCGACGGCGAACTCGAGAAGTTCCCAGACGACACCCATCGCGAGGACGAACACGATCGTGAACGCGAACATCGCCCATCGGGGCAGGTGAATCGACTCGCCGTGCAGATGAATTCCTCGGAGTGTGGCGTACCCCGCGGCGGCGACGACCGTCGCCGAGAGCGTATGCGTCAGGTGGTCGTACGGGCCGATCGCGTCGTACAGGCCTGCGGTCCCGATCGCGTGGAGGAAGACGGCGGTCGTCACCCACAGCGCGAGGCCGGGTTCGACTGCGATGTGATAGTCCCGTTCCAGGACGGCCGGAATGAACGTGATGAGGAGTGCGAGTACGGCGTTGGTTACGACAGGTAACTGGAGCGTCCACAGGCCGTACAGCAGCAAACCAACGAGTGCGAGTTGCATGATGCGGACCAGTTGAGTCTGTCGCCGCACCGAGATGCCGAGTCGGTCGCTGAGAACCGTCTCGTCAACGGGTTCGTCACCGGTTTCCGTCTCGGACCTTGCGGCGCTGGCTTCCATATCGGGTTCCGTGGGAACGGTCATGCGGGGGTCGGGTTCCGGCGCGATACGAGTGAAGTAGTAGTAGAAGACCGCGCCGGCGAGGAGCCCAGCGGCAGTGACGTAGCCGAGTTCGATCATCACCGCGGCGTTGATCGCGTCCTGGCTCCGGCCGTCGAGCAGGAACGTCGTCCCGACGAGGACGTCCGCCGACCACCGGAGAACGTTCAGGAGCCCGCCCATCGCCATCGCGAAGAGGACGGTGAGGGTGACGGCGAACCACGGCACCAGCCGAAGCGGCGTGAACCGGTGGAGTTCGACCGCGAGCAACAGCCCGAGCGTGGCGAGTGCGAGACTCGGGACGACGGCCGTCACGAGCGGTTGCGGTGCGAACGCTTCCCACAGCACGGGCAGACAGATCAGCCCGACGAAGTACCACGGCGGCATCACCGTCGGATCACGAAACGCGATCGCTGGAGCGGCAATGACGGCGATCGCGACGATGCCGAACAGAACCGATTCGTATCGCTCGAGGTAGCCCCCACCGAGAATTACGACGACCAGGACGGCGACGAGAAGCCACGAGAGCATCGTATTCCGCGACGACTCGACGAACGCGGCGGCGAGCCGATCGGTATCGCTCATACCCACTCTGGCGAGACAACGCCGCTAAAGCTACCGGTTTAGCCTTCCAGTGATCCGTCTCAGACGCTATCGTCGTCGGTACGGGCCGTCGAGAGCGTCGTGACGGCAGGTGGATGAATCGGCAGTCGGCTCGAGGGGTGAAACGACAAACGTCAGTACGACTCCGATCAGACGAACTGGACCGCGTCGGGAAGCGGGAGCAACGGCACGAGGAACAGCCCCGCGATCGTGACCAGTCCCATGAGAATCGGGAAGACCACGACGGCGACGTTCGTCTCGGTCAGAACGCGGCTGAGATCACTGCCCATTCGCGAGAGCGATGGCGTCGTGCTCTGGCGAAGGATGGCGAGCTCGAGTCCGAAGAGGACGACCGTCGCCGCTGCAGACATCATGCAGAACGGGCAGATCTCGCCGATGACACCGAGTTGCAGGTAGACGAAGTACGCCGAGAACGCGACGCCGCTTGCCGTAATGGGCGTCAGAATCTTGATGAGCAATGGGTGTCGGGTATCGAACCACCAGAGGGCGAGCCCGATCGTCGTCAGGTAGTAAACCCCGCCGAGGGTGGCGAGTGGGATACCGACGACGTAAGCCCACGGACTGGTAATAACTTCGATACTCCCCTGGACGGGCGCATCGGCTGGTATTGCAGGAATTGCGAATATATGGATCGCCGTTAGCGCGACCGTCACGAACCAGCCAATCACTGCGACGAGGGTAAAGAGGCCGAACAATGACGTCACTTGTGGTGAATAGTTCCACTCGTAGTCGAACGCCACCGAGGTCGGTGTTTCGGTTGACATACAAGACTGGCTTCGTTGCCAGTGTACTAAAGTATTGTGCAATACATCCAAACCTGTCCGAATGAAGTCAGCGATCAAACACGTACTCTGATACCATAGACGAACAGAGGAAGCATTGGTGTTGTATAAATAATAGGCTCTGTTGAAACCCTTCAACAATAACAAGATATGCCTGCTGAATACACAGCGCGAATGTGGCATGAGGTGAGAACAGTATTACGAGAGTCGGAAATTGGTCAGTACAGGAGATACACGTATCGTTCGGCACTCTCAAATACCGGTCTCTCGTCGCAAAATCACTGTAGTGGGTGGATAGTGGAGTGAATGTAAAAACTCTGTCACTACCTACACCTATCGAGTAGGGCCGACTGACTCTACAGGATCATAAGGCCGCAATGCCGACTCACCCGTCCTCTTCACGTATACCGTATGAGGTGGGGTGGATAGACGGTCCAAAAATAATCAGCACGGTGATCTCTTCGCTAATATTGAAAAAATCGTGCTCAGTTGCTGGTTCGACGTAGACGAGGTCACCCGCTTCGATGTCGTGGGTGTCGTCACCGACGCGGAATTTTCCCGAGCCAGAAAGGATGTAGTACAGTTCCTCTTCGTTATGTGGGTTTTTGGGGGCGGAACTATCGGGGGGATACTTTCCGACTTCCGCAGTGATCGGTCCGGCGTCAAGTACTTCTTTATGTTGAAGCTCGTCTGGGTCGAGATCAGCTACTGCATCGGTGATCGAAATAGGAGTCATGGGTTACCAGCTTCCAATAGAACAAATTAATACTTTTAGCCTCTCTATGCAGCAGGCCGGTTCTGACGATCTTCGGATAGTTTGACGAGCGTCTGCTGAATCCATAGCGCGTATGCAGCACTGTGGCGGTTGGTGGTAGTGAACCACGTAGTGGCTGTGGGAGTTAATTATTGAATGCTGTGCTATCTTCCACAATGAACGGGGCTTTTCACCCAAGTAGTACAGAATTACTAACTGTCGGCATGTCTTTTGTATCCACAAGAAGAACACGATGGACGGGGATTCTAACGCAGATACTACAGGGGGTTTTCAAGCGATTGGTGGTGAGTCGAAGAGTGTCTACGAAGTAATCGTCCGCGAAATGGAGGATGCTGTCTTTTTGATCGATATTGAGCAGATGGACGATGACTACACGTTCACGTTCCGACGAAACAACGCCTCACACCAAGAGGTGACGGGTCTTTCCGAAGACGAATTACGTGGACAAACACCACGGGAACTGCTTGGCGACAAACAGGGCGCGACCGTCGCAGCGAACTATCGCCGCTGTGCCGAACAGGGGGAGACGATCCAGTATGAAGAGACGCTCGAATTCCCAGCTGGAAGGAGTCACTGGCAGACGAAACTCACCCCGATCACCGATGGCGAGCAAGTAACCCAGATCGTCGGCCTCGCTAGGGACATCACAGAGCAAAAAGAACAACAACAGAAGCTACAACAACTCGACCGTCAGTTCCAAACCGTCCTTGAAACCATGTCTGCGGCGGTATTTCTGAAAGATGCCAACGGCCAGTACCTGCTGATGAATCGGGCGTGCCGGGAGCTGTTCAACGTAGACGACGAGGAGATCGCCGGGCTCACGGATGACGATCTCTTCCCGCCAGAGATAGCCGAAAAGGCGAGAAAAGACGACCGGCAGGTTATTGAGAACGGTGAGATGATCGAACTCGAAGAGGAACTCCCAACGGCCACAGGGAACACTGTCCGACTCACTCGAAAATCACCAGTGTATGCCGAAAACGGAGAGATCGTGGGACTTTGTGGCGTCTCGACAGACATCACCGAGCAGAAACAACGGGAACGAGAGATTACTCATTTTAAAGAACGGTTCGAACTTGCTCTCGAGGGCGCGAACCTCGGGGTCTGGGACTGGGACATGACTACCGACAAGGTCGAGTTCAACGAACAGTGGGCTCGGATGCTCGGACATTCCCTCGACGAGATTGAACCACATCTCGAGGAGTGGGAACAGCGCGTCCATCCCGACGACCTTGATGCCGTCGAGGAGGCGCTGGACGAACATATCGCAGGCGAAACGGATCTGTACGACATGGAACACCGGATGCGGACCGCCGACGGCGACTGGAAGTGGATTCGAGATATCGGAAAAATAGCCGAACGCGACGAAGATGGCGAACCGGTCCGGGCCGTTGGCATCCACCTCGACATCGACGACCGGAAGACATACGAGCGCCAGCTCGCAGAGAAGCGGGAGATGTTCACGCAAGGTCCTGCGGTCGTCTTCAAGTGGCGGGAAGCAGAGGGCTGGCCGGTCGAACACGTGTCTGAGAACGTCGAAGAGGTACTGGGCTACACGGCAGACGAATTACAATCAGGTGCGGTGCAGTTTTCCGAGATCATTCACGAGGAGGACCGCGAGCGCGTGATGCAGGAGATCGCCGACAACAGCACCGAGGGAACCGAACAGTTCAGCCACGAACCCTACCGGATCGTCACCCCCGACGGGGCCGTGCGATGGGTGCTCGATCACACCCGGAACATCTGGAAGGATGGCGAGATAATCAATCGTCTGGGCTATCTCGTCGACATTACGGAGCAACGGCAGAACGAGATCTATCTCCAGAACGCACAGAAGGTCGCCGATATCGGGTGGTGGCGAAAGGAGATCCCGTCCGACGAAATCTACTGGTCCGAGCACGTCTACGACATGTGGGAAGCTGACGGTGAAATCGGCTATCTCGACCACGAGCGGTTCCTCGATTTCATCCACCCCGAGGACACAGACCGGGTTGACCAAGCTTGGCAGGCCGCACTCGACGGTGAACCGTACGACATCGAACACCGGATTGTGACCGGTGACGGCGAGGTCAAATGGATGCGGGAGGTCGCTGAATTCACACGCGATGAGACCGATGACCCGATTGAGGCAGTCGGCATCGTTCAGGATATCACCGAACGAAAAGAGCGTGAACGTGAACTCGAATACTACGAACGGGTAATTAACACGTTCGGTGATATAGCGACTGTGATTGATTTCGAGGGAGAGATCACGTATGTAAGCCCCTCAGTGGAACGAGTGCTCGGATACGACCCCGAAGACCTCGTCGGCCAGAATGGATTCGAATATCAGTCATCGGAGACTGTAAAGGCCGTCGAGGAAGCAATCGAATACGTCATTGAGTATCCCGACGAGTCCCAAACTGTCCAGACCAAGTTCCGCCGGGCGGATGGCTCATGGTGCTGGATCGAGGCAACAATACAAAACCAGCTTGAGGACGACCTCATCGAAGGGCTACTCGTGAACAGCCGCGACATTACCGAACGCAAAGAATACGAACAAACTCTGGAAGAACAGCGTGACAATCTGGAGATACTCAACCAGATTGTCCGTCACGATGTCCGTAACCAACTCCAGCTCGTGCTCGCGTACGGCGACATGCTCGAAGACTACGTCGAAGACGACGGTGAGGAGTATCTTCGACATGTTCTCAAGGCCGGTCGTGAAGCTGTCGGAATCACCCAAACCGCTGGCGAAATCACCGAGGCAATGCTCAGCTCGGAGACCGATCCGACTCCGGTGAATCTCCGCCCGGTTCTCGAAGCCCAGATCGAGTACGTGCGAGAGAACCACGAACGTGCCGTTGTCTCCACAGAAGGATCACTCCCGGATGTAGCGGTGCTGGCTGACGATATGCTAGAGTCGGTGTTCCGGAATTTGCTGAACAACGCTATCGTTCACAACGACAAGGAGCTTCCCGAAGTCACCGTTTCGGCGACGACTCACGAGGAGGTGATTCGGGTTCGTATAGCAGACAACGGGCCGGGGATTCCTGACCAGCAGAAAGACCAAATCTTCAACCAAGGTGAGAAAGGCCTCGACAGTGAGGGGACTGGAATCGGGCTGTACCTTGTCCAGACACTCGTTGACCGCTACGGAGGGGCTGTCTGGGTTGAGGACAACGATCCCGAAGGCAGCGTGTTCATCGTTGAACTACGCCGTGAACAGTAGGCGTAATACTTATTAGATATCTAGCAGTTGGCGATCAGAATGTTCGTTCTTCTACTGCTGCATACACGCTCTGTATTCAGCACAACTGTTGGAACTTATCATTAGTCAACGATTTCAACAGAGCCAAATAATACAAACTATTACGATTCGACTCTCGATTACACGTAGCGACCCGACGCGATTTCGCCCCGCGCTGGTTCGACGGCCACGTGTGGTTCACGTGATCGACACCGACGAACGTCTCGACGCGCGTGTAGCATCTCCCGTGACCGACCTCGAGTTCGCGACGGATCGTCGTTCGCGTCGGCGGAGCGGCCACACCGTCAGCGCGCTGTGGGAGTACTGGTGGGTGGGTCACTATGTCGTCTGGCGACAGTCGGCTTGGTGTCCAACAATCGGGCTATCACCCGCTGACACAGGTGCTCAGCATACTTGCGCAATATTCGCACAACCCTTATACCGGTACGGCTCCTATCGTGATACGAAATAATGGCACGATCGATGGCGGAACTACTGCAACAGGATATGGAGTGTGAGGGGCTGCTCGAGTGTATCCACGGCCTGAAACAACTCGACAAGGAGTGTTTCCGGGTGATGGTCGAGAGCGACGAGCCGTTGACGATCGACGACGTCGCAGAGCAGGTCGACCGCGAACGGTCGACCGCCTACCGGTCGATCCAGCGACTCCTCCAGACTGGATTCATCCAGAAAGAGCAGATCAACTACGAACAAGGCGGCTACTACCACGTCTACTATCCGACCGATCCGGACCAGATCGCAAGCGAGATGCAACGGATGCTAAACGACTGGTACGCGAAGATGGGGCAACTCATCCAGGAGTTCGAAGACAAATACGAACACGGCGAGGACACTCGAGTGGCGGCCGAAGGGTGACTCTATTCCGTTCCAAGATCCGGTCCGGGAACGTCAGTATCGCTCGAAGTATCGGTCCTGGACCTTCACGAACGCAGCCATGAGCAGCGCGAAAACGCTCGCGGCAACGGCGATCTGGACCCAGTGGACGAGCGCGAGCGGTTCGACGTCGAACAGCAACTGACCGGTCGAGGTATAGAGGACGAGCAACTGCAGCGCGACGGCAATTGTGACCGCGAGTACGAGCCAGTTGTTCGAAAACAGCCCGAGCCCGTATCGGTATCGGATCGCCTGGATGCGGACGATCTCGAAGACGACAAACCCAGTAAACACCATCGTCTGGGCGAGTTCGCGACCGACTTCGTAGCCAGGGCTCCAGCCGACGAGCGCGGCGGTCACGTCGTATCCCGGTACGAGTTCGCCGTAGAAGTTGAGCGTAAACAACGGCAACAGACAGATCGTCATGAAGGCGGCGATACCGACGATCGACGTGATGATCCGGTCGGTAATAACCCCCTCGTCCGGCGGTCGCGGGTCCCGATTCATGACGTCCTCTGCAGCCGGGTCGACGCCCATCGTCAGCGCGGGAATCCCGTCGGTGACGACGTTGATCCAGAGCACCTGAATCGGCGTGATCACGAGTCCGAGTCCGGCGAGCGTCCCCGTGAAGATCATCGTCACCTCGCCGCCGTTGCCCGACAGCAGGTAGTTGACGAACTTCCGGACGTTGTCGAAGATGCGACGACCACCTTTGACCGCGTCCCGGATCGTCGCGAAGTTGTCGTCCAGCAGGACGATGTCAGAGGCCTGTTCAGTGACGTCCGTCCCGCGGACCCCCATCGCGACGCCGACGTCAGCGTTCTTGACGGCCGGCGCGTCGTTGACCCCGTCTCCCGTCATCGACACGGTATGACCCTTCTCCTGCAGCGTCTGGAGAATGCGCGTCTTGTGGTCCGGCGAGGTCCGCGCGAAGATGTCGACATCGTCGACGACGTCTCGAAGTTCCTCGTCGCCCATTTCTTCGAGTTCCGGGCCCGTAATTACCGTCGTCGATCGAAGGCCGACCTCCTCGCCGACCGCACGGGCCGTGACGGCGTTGTCGCCAGTGATCATCACGACGTTGATGCCGGCGTCGAGACAGCCCGAAAGCGCATCGGGGACCTCGGGACGTGGCGGATCGAGCATCCCCTGGAAGCCGAGAAAGACCATCTCCTGCTCGAGGCCTTCGTCGGGGTCAGCCGCCTGCGAGTCGGGCACGTCGGGGCGGTAGGCAAATCCCATCACACGCAGGGCGTCTTCGGCGAACGCCTCGTTCTCGGCCTCGAGTTCCGCGCGTCGCTCATCGGTGAGTTCGACGAGTTCGCCGTCGACGAGTTCCCGATCACAGCGCTCGAGGACGGTCTCCGGTGCGCCTTTCATGTACGCTGTGACGTCGCCGTCGGGCGTCTCGTGGACGGTCGTCATCCGCTTTCGTGCGGACGTGAAGTCGACTTCGCCGATCCGCGGGTACTCCGCAGCGAGTTCACGCTGATCGAAGCCGGCTTTCTGAGCGGCAACGAACAGCGCGATTTCGGTGGGGTCGCCGAGGTAAGTTCGTTCGCCATCCGCCGTTTCGCTGTCCGTCTCCGCATCGCCCTCCTCGCGCTCTCGAGTCCCGACGTCGACGTTGTTACAGAGCATGCCACAGCGCAACACCTCGGCGACCCGCTCCGCGCCGACTGGCTCGCCGTCCTGCAGGAACTCCCCATCGGTGTCGTACCCGGTGCCGGTGACCTGGTAGGTCCCACGGTTGGCGACGATCCGCTGGACGGTCATCTCTTCTTCAGTGAGCGTGCCAGTCTTGTCCGTACAGATGACGTCGACCGAACCCAGGGCCTCGACGATCGGCAGCCGACGCACGAGCGCGTTCTGGTCTGCCATCCGCCGAGCACCGAGCGCGAGCGAGAGCGTGACCACCGCGGGCAGCCCCTCGGGAACCGCGGAGACAGCGATGCCGACTGCCGTCAGGAACACCTGCAACGGCGGCGTGTCCCCGATCACGAGTTCGGTAATCGCGATGATCGAGACGATACCGACGACACCGAGCGCGATGAGTTTTCCCAGGCGGTCCATCTCCGCCTGGAACGGCGTGTCTCGCTCTTCGGCTTCCTCGAGTGCCGTCGCGATCTGCCCGATCTCCGAGTCGGAGCCGGTCTCGACGACGACCGCCGTGCCCGATCCACGCTGGACCACGGTGTCCTTGAACAGTACGTTCTCCCGATCTGCGAGCGCGACGTCCGCGTCGACCGTCCCGACGTCCTTGGAAACGCCGACGCTCTCGCCGGTCAGGGCCGCCTCGTCGACGCTGAGGTTCGACTCCTCGATGAGGCGGGCATCGGCCGGAACGATGTCACCGGATTCGACGAAGATCACGTCTCCGGGCACGACGTTTCTGGCGTCGATCTCGGTCTTCTCGCCGCCGCGTCTGACCAGCGCGTACGTCGTCGACATCTCCTTTAATGCCTGGATGCTCTGTTCGGCCCGGTAATCCTGCAGGAAGCCGAAGACAGTGATGAATACGACCACACCCGCGATGACCCCGGCGTCGATTACGTGGCCGACCGCCGCCATCACCGCCGCAGCGACGATCAACACCCAGATCAGCGCCGGCTTGTACTGATCGATGAAGATCTGCAGCGGCGAAATCCCTTCCTCACCTTCGACCTCGTTCGGTCCCTCACGTTCGAGTCGGTCGCGGGCCTCCGAAGGCGATAACCCCTCCTCGGACGTCTCCACGTTCGCGTAGACCGCCTCGAGCGGCTGGGCGTGCCAGTCGGTGTCGGCGTCTGACTCCGTCCGTTCGTGGTATTCTGATCGTGACACGGATAGGTCGATGACAGCACCCTCTCCCTCGTATTCAGTCTCGATACCTCAGGTGAAAGACCGTGGAAGGCCACGGACACGAACCGCCCTCCCAACGGACGCGACCGACGAGCACCGCCCCGACGTGGGTCTGGTACTCCGCCACGCGTCGACTGCAGGCTCGACTCGACTCACACCACCGAATTCGACCCTGTGGTTCAGGCTTGTCAAAGCACTTGTCGAGACGTCGTCAACGACAGAGCCAGCGGACGGTTCGGCGAGACATCGCGGTGACGACGCATCCTCACGTTCCTCGAGTGTAGCGTCGGTAGAGTAATCGCACGCCAAAGATCCGCCCCGTTCGTCAGCTACCGTGCTGGCCACGCCAGCGATCCGACCGATCATGTGACGAGTGCTACGACGGTTTCCCGTTTAATACCTGTACAAATCCATCCAACCGCTGATGATTCATACACTGTGACGACCGTCGCCGGGTCGGCCGACGGGAGATCGATCGCGAACCGACGCCCCTCTCCGTGTCACTCCGGCCGATCGCGACTCGAGCGTTGCATGAACGACGGTGGCTCGATCGCGTGTCGAAGCCCCGTCCACTCCTCGATCTGTAACTCGTAATACTGGTTTTCGTCCGCCTCACTCGCCGTCTCGAGAAGTTCGGGACGCCACATCGGCCCCTCGACCGCCGTCGCGTTCGACGTCTCGTCCGGGGGAAGGGCCCGGAGCGTCCCGGTCGCGAGAACGCTTTGCCAGTGGAACATCGTCTCGACGCTGTAGACGAGAAACGACGCCGCGTCCGCCCGGTCCGAGAGCTCCGCTTTCCGGCTCTGGGACCCCACAACGTACCCGAAATACAGCCGCGATTCCCCGTCGAACCCGTAGGACATCGGAATCAGGTACGGCGTCTCTTCGGCCGAGAGGCCGAGAACGCCGAAGCTCCGCGTCGAAAGGAAGCTCACGATGTCGTCGTCGTCCATTCGCTCCATCCCGTATTCGGCGAGGTCGTCGACTGTCATCCGTACTGTGCGATACGTGGTCAAGTCACATAATTCGCACACCACCGCCACAATCGTGGTCGAGTCGTCGCCATCCGCTCGAGCGGGCGGACCGGGTCCGAACACACCCGACGGCGGAGCGCCACGTCGATCAGGCGGCAAATAATTATCCCGGAGGTTACTGTAGACCAGGGTCATGAACGACTCGCAGCCGAACGTCCTCCTGATCCACGCCCACGACATCGGCCAGTATCTCGGCTGTTACGGCGTCGACATCGAAACGCCACACGTCGACGCGCTCGCCGACGCCGGCGCGCTGTTCGAACGCCACTTCGCGACCGCACCGCAGTGTTCGCCCAGTCGCGGGAGCCTCATGACCGGCCGCGTCCCCCACGTCAACGGCCTTATGGGCCTCGCCCACGGCGACTGGGAAATCCACGAAGACGAACGCATCCTGCCCCAGTACCTGAGCGACGCCGGCTACGAGACCCACCTGTTCGGCCTCCAGCACATCTCCCAGGACACGGACCGCCTCGAGTACGACCACGTTCACTCCGAGGGGAACCTCTATCCGGGCGTCTCGCCGGCCGTGCATCAGGTCAATCGAGCCCGTAACGTCGCGTCGGTCGTCTCGTCGTTTCTCGAGGGGGGCGCGTACGAGGATCCGTTTTTCGCCTCCATCGGCTTCTTCGAGTGCCACCGCGCCGAAGAGGAGAACGGCCGCTTCGGGTTCGACGCCGACTACTACGGCGCCGACGATCCCGAGGACGTGCGCCCGCTTCCGTACCTCCCGGATCGACGCGGCCATCGCCACGATCTCGGCGAAATGCACGGGATGATGTACGCACTCGACGACGGCGTCGGGACGATCCTCGAGGCGCTGGCCGACTCCGGTCTCGAGAAAGAGACGCTCGTGATTTTCACGACCGAACACGGCATCGCCTTCCCGCGAGCGAAGGGGACCTGCTACGATGCGGGCCTCGAGGCGGCGCTCGTGATGCGGTATCCGGGCGTTATCGAGGCCGGCGAGCGCTACGACGACCTCCTCAGTAACGTCGACGTGTTGCCGACACTGCTCGAACTCCTCGATATAGACATCCCCGACGTG
Source organism: Natrialba swarupiae (assembly GCF_008245225.1). Classification (GTDB taxonomy): domain Archaea; phylum Halobacteriota; class Halobacteria; order Halobacteriales; family Natrialbaceae; genus Natrarchaeobius; species Natrarchaeobius swarupiae. The sequence continues at coordinate 69,473 of NZ_VTAW01000020.1, read as the reverse complement.
ATCGATGGTCGAAGCTTCGCCGACCGAATCACCGACGGCGACGACGGCGACTACGAGCCGCGCGAGCGGGTCTTCGGCGAGATGACCTGGCACGACATGTACAACCCAGTTCGGGCGATCCGAACGGATCGGTACAAGTACATCCGGAACTTCTGGCACCTCCCTACGGTGTATCTCCCGGCGGACGTATTCGCCAGCGAATCGGGCCGTGAGGTCCGCGAAACCGACGGCACGCCAGCGCGACAGTACGAGGAACTGTACGACCTCCGCGATGCACCGCAGGAGGACGACAACGTCGTCTACGAACCCAGATATCAGGACGTCCGACAGGACCTCTCGCGGGAGCTCTACGAGTGGATGGACGAGACCGACGATCCGCTGCTCGATGGCCCCGTCGTGCCGGGCGACTACGACGAGATTCAGTCGTGGCCACACGAGTCAGCCTGATCGGCCTGGTTAGCCTGACTCGTCTCCTTGCCTGACCGACGGCCCGACTGGCCCGACTCGTCTCCCTGCCTGATCGACTCGAGCGGCCAGATCGACCGACTCGAGACGGCGCGGTCCCGATTAGCGCATCGCCGCCGCTTCGCCGTCGATCGACCCCGATTCGGCGGCGACGTGGCTCGCGAGTGAGAGCATCTGTGCGGAGAACCCGTACTCGTTGTCGTACCAGACCAGTACCTTCACGAGACCGTCCTCAAGCACCATCGAGCCCTCGAGGTCGACGTAGGACGCGAACGGCAGCCCGACGATGTCCCGCGAGACGATTTCCTCGTCGGTGTAGCCCAGCACGCCCGCGAGGTCGTTGCCGGCCGCCTCGCGGACGGCGTCGGCGAGTTCCGCCTTGGTGACATCCGTCTCGAGGTCGACGGTGAGATCGGTGATCGAGCCGTTCGGGACGGGAACACGCATCGCCATCCCGTCGAGTTTCCCCTCGAGTTCGGGGAGGATTTCGGTGGTGGCGATCGCCGCACCGGTCGTCGTCGGGACGATGTTGTCGGCGGCGGCGCGCCCGCGGCGACGCTTGCCGCTGGGCCCGTCGATCAGGTTCTGGCTCCCTGTGTAGGCGTGGACGGTCGTCAGCAGGCCGGACTCGATGCCGAAGCGCTCGTCTAACAGCTGGGCGACCGGCGCGACCGAGTTCGTGGTACAGGAAGCGTTCGAGAGGACGTCCGCGCCGTCGTACTCGTCGTGATTGACGCCGTAGACGAACATCGGGACCGGCTGCTCGCCTTTCGGCGGGGCCGAGATGATGACCTTGTCGGCGCCGGCCTCGAGATGCTGGGCTGCCTCGTCGTGGGTCCGAAAGAGGCCGGTCGCCTCGAATGCGACGTCGACGTCGTGGTCGTCCCACGGGAGACTCGTTGGATCGCGTTCGGTACAGAGCTGAATCTCCCGGTCCGCGACGACGAGCGTGTCGCCATCGCGGGAGACATCCTCGAGGTGGCCGTGGACGGAGTCGTACTCGAGCAGGTAGGCCATGTCGTCGTTGTCCATCACGTCGTTGACGGCGACGACCTCGACGCGGTCGTCGGAGCGGGCGGCGCGCAGGACGTTGCGGCCGATCCGGCCGAAGCCGTTGAGTCCGATTCGGACCGGCTCCGTTGCTGTGCTGTCAGTGTGTGCGCTCATACGGAGGTGGGCCACCGCTGTCTGTATATTTCTTGGCCCGAAACCGTCCGACGGTCAGAGAGACCTGCGAGTCGATAGGCAGTCTTCACGAGGACGTGGGTCCATCCCCGTCCCTATTCCCATCTCCATCCCCGTTCCCGCCCCCGTTCGCGATCGCAATTTCGAGGACGAAACTCGAGGACGAGACGATGTCGCCGATCCCGACCGTCCCTGCGGGATCCTCGACGACCCGATTGGGGCAGGCGGCAACCGTCGGGGTCGAGAGGACGCCATCTTCGACCGCCTCCTCGAGGTGGTCCGCGAGGAGTTCGATCGCCTTGCGTCCCTTCGCGGAGGGCTCGTACTCCAGGCCCGTCTCGAGGTCATCTGGAGACGTAATGTCGCCCAGCGCGGCCTTCGTTGCGGCATTGACGGCGGAAAACTCCAGCCCGCGTGCGACGGCATCCGGACGCGGATACGCGTCCATCACGGCGAGGTGGTACTCCATCGCGTGGAGTTGGACGCAGCCAACGCCGAGTTCGTCCCGGATCGCCTCGAGCATGCGGTAGTGACTGATGATTTCGTCGCGATCGAACGGCGTCTCCTCCGTCGGTTCCTCGTCCACGACTTCGAGACCGGCGTCGTTGTGAAGAAGGGTAAGTTCGTGCGTGTCCGCGCCGACGACGTCTGCCTCAGGGAGAATCCACTCGTACATACTCTCTCGCAAGTCGTCGTCGTGGGTCACGGCGTACTCGATGTGAACCGGCACGTCGCCCTGGCTGCCGGATTTGAGTCGGCGAATCACGTCCCGAGCGTGGCGGTGGGCCTGCTCGTAGTCCTCCTCGACGTGCTCGGGCGTGAGATTGTGATAGCCAGCGAGCAGTGCGCCGTCGACGACCGCGCCGATCTGATCGACGTGGGCGTCGAGGTCGCCCGCGGTGAGATCGAACTCCGGGGGCCTCGAGGCCGCGATGAACCGGGTGTCTTCGATTGCCCGGACGTCGAAGAGTTCGTCGTCGACGCGGAACTCGAACACCCAGTTGATCTTCGTCCGGTCGGTGTTGACCGCCTCCTCCAGCGGGATCAACTCGACGTCGCCGTTGGTCACCGACGGGTACGCCACCGCGTCGGCGTGATCGAACATCGAGAGCTGTCGGTCCGAAATCAGGTACGTGTAGGTTACCGGTGACGCTCCCAGCGCGGTGACGAGATTGGTCATGATCCCCGTCTGGCCGCCCATCTGCTGGCTGTCGGGCTCCAGTTCCGTCTCGAGGGTCGCGGAAAACTCGTCGGTCATGGCGACTTCGTCGCCCCGTCCGGCCGCCATCGTGTGCGTGATCGCCGTCGCGAGGTCGCGTTTCGAATCCAGCGGACTCGGCGGCTGGCGCTCGCCGGGTTCCGACGGTCGTTCGAGAAACGACTCGAGGTCCTCGCCGACCCGGACGATCGCGTCGACGTTCGCGTTGTACGCAATAAAGACCGGCAACCCCTCGAGCGCCTGGATATCGGACGCTAACTGGGTATGGTCGTCCACCATGATGCAGGCTGCTCCCACCGCCAGCGAGTTAACGTTGTGCGTGCCACGCGAATCGATAAGCCGGCTCGGAGGAGTGGATCAGCCCCCCTTCGGACTTATTAGCGTAGGCGTGGTCAGCACGACAGATCGATGGGAGGAGATACGTTCAGCAGACGGTTAGCAGACGTTAGCAGCGAAGATACGGGGGCCGTCGGTGGAAAGAGCGCGAACCTCGGCGAACTCGCCGACCTCGACGTACCCGTGTTGCCAGGGTTCACGACGACGGCGGACGCGTACGACTGCTACATCGAACGGACTGGTATCGGTGAAGAAATCGAGTCGGAACTGGCCGGAGTCGACGCCGACGACGTCGCCGATCTGCAACAGCGCGGCGAGCGGATACGAACCCTGATTTCGGATGCGGAAATGCCCGCGGAACTCGAGTCCGCGATCCTCGAGCAGTACGAGAAACTGGCAGCACAGTTGGACCTTAGCGATCCCGAGGTCGCCGTCAGGAGTTCCGCGACCGCCGAGGACCTTCCGGACGCCTCCTTTGCGGGCCAACAGGAGACGTTCCTGAACGTCTCGGGGCGGACGGAACTGCTCGAGTCGATCAAACACTGCTTCGCGTCGCTGTTTACCGACCGGGCGATCGTCTACCGCGAGAACAACGACTTCGATCACCTCGAGGTGAAACTCGCTTGCACCGTCCAGAAGATGGGCCGGGCCGACCTGGCGTCCTCGGGGGTCCTGTTCACCCTCGATCCCGACACCGGTTTCGAGGAGGTCGTCGTCATCGAGGCGGCCTACGGGTTCGGCGAGCCGGTCGTCCAGGGCGTGGTCGATCCCGACAGATACGTCGTCTTCAAGCCGACGAACGGGATCGTCGAGAAGGAACTCGGGGGGAAGACCCAGCGCATGGTGCGGCGCAACGGCGGCACGAAGCTCGAGTCGGTCCCCGAGGACGCACAGGGCGAGTTCGCCCTCTCGGACGACCAAATCCGAGAACTCGCGACGTACGCGGCCCGCATCGAGGAACACTTCGGCCGACCCCAGGACATCGAGTGGCTCGTCGACGGCCAACTCGAGGAACTGTTCGTCGTGCAGGCCCGACCAGAGACAGTCCACGGGGCAGCCGAGGGGAACGTCCTTCGAACGTACAGTCTCACGGAACCCGGCGACGCCGACGAGATGCTCGACGGGATCGCCATCGGCAACGCCGTCGCCAGCGGTCCCGTCCGTGTCCTCGAAGACCTCCGCGAGATGGACCGCGTCGAAGAAGGCGACGTCCTCGTGACGGAGATGACCGATCCGGACTGGGTTCCCGTGATGAAGCGATCCAGCGCCATCGTAACCGATCGGGGCGGGAAGACGTCCCACGCGGCGATCGTCTCGCGGGAACTCGGCATTCCGGCGATCGTCCGCACCGGTAACGCGACGGAGACGCTCTCGAATGGCGATCCCGTCACGGTCGACTGTTCGACCGACGTCGGCCGGGTCTACGCGGACGAACTCGAGTACGAGGTCCGCGAGGAGGTGGTCGACGACCTCCCCGAGACTGACACCGCGGTCAAACTGATCCTCGGCGACCCCGGTCGGGCGTTCGCGCTCGCGACCCTCCCCGTCGACGGGGTCGGGCTGGCACGCGAGGAGTTCATCGTAACCTCCCACGTCGGCTACCACCCGCTGGAACTGCTCGAGCGCGGCGCAGAGGAGCGCTTCGTCGATGCGTTACGGACCGGTATCGCGAAGATCGGCGCTGCGTTCTATCCCGACGACGTGCTCTTTCGGCTCAGCGACTTCAAGACCGACGAGTACCGCAACCTCGAGGGTGGCTGGAAGTACGAACCGGAGGAGTCGAATCCGATGCTCGGCTGGCGCGGCGCCTCCCGGTACTACGACGAGCAGTTCCGCGAGGCGTTCCGGCTGGAGTGTGAGGCGCTGCGTCAGGTCCGCGAGGACGTCGGACTGGACAACGTCACCGTGATGGTGCCGTTCTGTCGGACGCCCGCGGAGGGCGAACGCGTCCTCGAGCTGATGGCCGAGTACGGTCTCCCGCCGGAGGAGATGGACGTGTACGTGATGGCTGAACTACCCTCGAACATCGTCCTCGCGGATCGATTTGCCGAGTTGTTCGACGGCTTTTCCATCGGATCGAACGACCTCACGCAGTTGACGCTGGGCGTCGACCGCAACTCGGAACAGCTCGCGCCACTGTTCGACGAGACCGACGAGTCGGTGATGCGATCGATTTCCTCGCTGATCGAGGAAGCCCACCGCCACGATCGGCCCGTCGGGATCTGTGGCGACGCACCGTCGACGATTCCGGAGTACGTCGAGTTCCTGCTCGAGGCGGAGATCGATTCGATTTCGGTGTCGCCGGACGTCGCGGTCGAAACGCTGCTTACCGTCGCCGAACTCGAGGAGACGTGAAAGGAACGGTCAGAACTCTAAACGGCGCGTAGAAGCGCTCTCGCTCTGGAAGCGGAATTTCGATCGGTGAATCGGTGACTATCACTCTCCATCCGACGATTCGTCCGCGAGCAGCCGTCGGACGGCAGTGGCAGCGTCTTCGAACGCATTCAGGTCCATACTGTCGGTTGTCAGGATCGTTCCGACGTCGCCTTCCAGCACCCTGATGACGAATCCATCCTCGTGGAACCGGATGGTGAACTCGTACGGTCCGATTCCCGCCCCGTCATCCTGATGAGTGATTGTCGTCCTGACAGGTGCCTCCGCGAATCCGACCCGCTCGAGTTCGACCAGTTGCTCTTTGACCGTTCGAGCGGCGTCCGTCGAATCGTAAAGGTCTTGGCGAAGGTAGAGGAGGTCGAACGCCGACGGTGTGAAATACACGACGCTTCGAAGTGTGTCACCGAGGCTGGTGCGTGCCGCACTCACGAGACTGGTCGCCATGTCGGTACTGATCGTCGTGCTGTATGGTTCCGTGTTCATCGACGACTTAGAGGTGCTATCCCGTATCAAAGATTTCGCCTACAGCTATAGTAGCTACTGAGAGTCATTGCACATCTGATCGCAGGACAGCGTTGCGATCAGTGTGTAAATCGTTTCAATAGCTACTATACACAGATCCATCATACGTCACGCAGGTCTCACCACACGATTGATGCGTCCAGCTGATGAACGGAGTATATGAACGACTACGAGCACCCGCCTCGAGATTCATCGGCGTGGGATAACCCCGATTTCTGTCCGTTTTGTGGCCACGAACTCACGGATGGCGGTCCGGGGTTTATCGATCACGTCGAGAGCGACGAGCACGCGTCCTGCCGTGAACGGTTCGAACAGTGGCGTGAAAACGTCGCGAGCGACATCGGTGAAGAGTGGAGCGGCTAACCGGCCGGATTCGATGGAGTGATGGCGGAATACGGTCTCCCGCCGGACGTGGCGGTCGAGACGCTGCTTTCCGTGGCCGAGAGCGAGAACGCGAAACCGAGAAATCGTACTCACGACGTCTGGAATCGCTTCTTAGACGACACCCGGAACCAACACAAAGAACGCGTACGCGAGAATCGTCGACATCGAAGGGCCGACGATCCACATCGAGACGTACCTGATGACTATCTTCGGTTTAAGAAGGTCCTCCGCCTCGAGCACGTCCTCGGGTTCGGTCTCGCCGATCGGCGGCACGTCCTCGAGTTCGTCTTCGGCGGTCAGCGCGCCCATCACGATTTCGGTGTCGGCCGCCTCACCCGTCACGGCCTCGCGTGCGGTGATCGGCCTGGTTGCCCGCCCCCAGCCGAGGCCGACGATCGCGCCGACCGACGACAGGACGAGGCTAATCGGAATCCCAATATAAGAGAGCGCGGTCGTAATCGACGCGGCCGTGAGCATGATGATCAGCGCAGCCAGCAGCGGAATATCGCTGAGGTCGCTCCCGACCGATTCCATCGTGCGCCGGGCGATCGTGAACCCGCCCAGACCGATTGCAGCCGTCGCAACGACGATTGCCGGGTCGGCTGCCAGCGCCCCGCCGCTAACGAGCGGCGCGGCGGCGTTCGGGACGTTGCTCGCACCCGCGCTGAAGGCCATGTAACAGCCGAGGACGAGGACAGCAGTCGTTCCGCCGACCTCCCGCCAGGTCGTGTTTGGCCCGAGCGCCGGCGTGGCGAACCGGCCATCGCGCTCGAGGACGAAGAGTGGTCCCGCCGAATTTTCGATTCGGACGCGCTGGCTGAGCTCCGAGTAGATGTATCGGCCGACGATCGCGCCGATCAAGAAGGCGAAGATGGGAGTAAAGATCCACCACGAGAGGATCCACGCAATGGTTTCGTAGTTGAGCGTATCCGTCGCCAGTCCGAGCCCCGCAATCGCCCCGACGGTCGTCATCGAGGTGGGGATGGGGACGCCGAAAATATTGGCGACGAGGATCCCGAGACCGATGAAAAAAAGCACGGCGACGCCGGCCGTGAGCGAAATCTCTATCGTGATTACGCCCTCGCTCAGCGTTTCCATCACGTTCCGGCCGACGGTCCAGCCGCCCAGAAAGACGAACCCAGTCATGATCGCCGCCGCAGTCGCCTTCCTGATCAACCCCGCACCCACGGCGGGTCCCCAGGCGATCCCGGTCGACGAGCCGCCGATGTTGAACCCGACGAAAATCGAAACGAAAACGCCGACCAACAGGATGGACTCGACCATCGGCGAATACTGGCGGTACGGAGGCTAAAATAGGTATTCTAGCCATCGATGAACGGCCGACTCGATTGCGGGTATTCGATTTCCGAATCGCTAGCAGTGGATAGTAGTACGGTTTCTTCGTTCACAAATAAATATAGACATTAATAGGATTCTACAGATATTCCATCGAATATCTGGAAGTCATCCATATTTTGTGTGACAACTGTTGCGCCTGCCTCTTTAGCAACGGCGGCAATCAATAAATCTCCAGAAAGGGAATTTATTTTGTCCTGATTCACATTTTCATCCCGGTGAAGTTCCGCTTCTAACTCGCCAGCAATAACGGCATGTTCCACCTGAAACGGGAGGATGGTCGTCCACTCAAATGTTGTCTGAATCTCAACTGGGTCAAGTTTCCCTTGAATTTCCCTTCCGACAGCGATTTCTTTGATGTTCAGCGTCGTCGTTACAAATTCCTCTTCTTCGTGCGTTTCAAGGTAGTCTTCAACCGCTTCCCATCCCGCCCAATAATGGATGAGGAACGTTGTATCAAGCAGTTTCATCTTCTTCCTCTATATCCGCGAGCACGTCAAGAACCTCTTGTTGACGTGCGGAAAGCCCTTCACTTGTTTGATTACGGGAGTCCTTAACGATTTGTTCGAGTTCGTCGGCTTCTCCTTCGGAAAGTGTTCCGAATCCTTCACGCCAATCGACAGTCGTTTCATCCAATATTCGGTTCATGAGGTCTGTAAAGCTCTCATCCTCTCGTTTTCGAGCCTTCAACCGCTCGTATACGTCATCTCGGATGCCGATGGTTTTTGTCCCCATAGTTTGTGTATACAGACACAAACACAAAATTCTTATTGATGGTTCCAACGCTGAACCGAATAAAGAAACCGTAGTACTAACTACTGCTCAGCTGCGAACCGTCCCCCTCGAGCCAGCCGCGGATGAAAGGTTTACCACGAGCGTCGTGGGAGGTCGTAGCCAGGACCCATCCAGATCTATGAGTACGAACCGCCCAGGATTCACGCGATCAGCGCGCGGTATCGGAGCCAAACGCCGTCTTTCGGGGGGCGATCTGAACCGATGAAAGCCGTCGTCCTCGCCGGCGGATACGCGACTCGGCTGTGGCCGATCACGAGGCACCGCCCGAAGATGTTTCTCCCGCTCGGGGAGACCACCGTCATCGAGCGCATCTACGCCGAACTCGAGGCGGAGCCGCGCGTCGACGAGGTCTACGTCAGCACGAACGAACGGTTCGCGCCCGATTTCGAGGCCCAGCTGGCGGACAGCCCGTACGATAAGCCGCGACTCTCGGTCGAGCAAACGCGCGAAGAGGACGAGAAACTCGGCGTCGTCGGCGCACTCGCCCAGCTGGTCGAGCGCGAAGAGCTCGACGACGACCTGCTGGTGATCGCCGGCGACAACATCTTCGATTTCGCCGTCGGGGACTTTCTCGAGTATTACGAACAACGAGCGGGGCCGACGATCGCCGCCTACGACGTCGGCTCGACGGAGCGGGCGACCGCCTACGGCGTCGTCGACCTCGAGGACGACCGCGTCGTCGACTTTCAGGAGAAACCCGACGATCCACCCGGAACGCGCGTCTCGGTCGGCTGCTACGCGTTTCCCGCGGAGACACTCGAGTTGCTGTCGACGTACCTCGAGGGGGGGAACGATCCCGACGAGCCGGGCTGGTTCGTCCAGTGGCTGCAGTCTCGCGAACCGACGTACGCGTACACGTTCGAGGGCGACTGGTTCGATATCGGGACGCGAGAGAGCTATCTCGACGCCGTCGCCTGGCAGTTAGACGGCGAGGCGCGGGTTGCCGACACCGCTTCGCTCGAGAACGCGACGGTGGGCGACGACGTGCACGTGATGGCGGACGCGACGCTCGTCGACGTCGACGTCGAACAGGCGGTGATCTTTCCGAACGTGCGGCTGGAGGGATCGACCGTGCGCCGGTCGATCGTCGACGAAAGCGCAACGCTCGGCGGACTCGAGTTGCACGATGCACTGATCGGCGCGTATACGCAGATTCCGGACGGGCCAGCGAACTAATCTCGAGGCAGTGGTCACGGCGACTCGGCGCTGACCGGGACGCAAAACACCGGGACGTCGGCCTGCCGGACGACGTTCTCGGTGACACTCCCGAGGAACCACTGTCCGACGCCGGTCCGGCCGTGCGTACCCATGACGATGAGGTCGACGTCGCGTTCGCCCGACGTCGCGAGAATCACGTCCGCCGGCGGGCCGGTCGCGAGCGCTCCGGAGACGGTGACGTCAGCGTCGTCGGCCCGCTGTCGAACCGTCTCGAGGGCGTCCTCGCCGCTGTCCTCGAGCGCGGAGAGGAGTTCGTCCGGCGCTTTGGCTCGGGAGACGCGGCTCGTGTCGACGGAGTACACCGCGTGAACGATCGACTCCAACTGGCTCGCCAGCGCGATTCCCCAGTCGGCTGCGATTTCGGCTCCGTCGCTTCCGTCCGTCGGCAGGAGGAACTCCCCGAACGCGACGTCGTCGATCTCGGTCGCGTCGGCGTTCGGCGGGACGGCGAGGACGGGTGTTCGTGCCGTCCGGAGGACGTTCTCAGTGACGCTACCCAGAAGGACCCTGTCCAGCCCCGTCCGGCCTGTCGTCCCCATGGCGATGACGTCGATCTCGCGTCGCGTGGCGTACTCCCGAATCGACTGGAACGGCGTCCCGCGCGTGACGACCGTCATCACCTCGAGATCCGCGTCGGCGGATCGTGCCATCTCCGCGACGGTCTCGACGGCGTCTTCGGCCTCGGCCTCGAGTGACGCGTACAGCGACTCCACCGCGTCGGTACCTTCCTCTAAGTCACTGCGAACGGCGACGACCGAGAGAACGTGTACGTCCGCGTTCGTCCGCGAGGCGAGCGCGATTGCGCGTTTTGCTCCCGCGAGCGCACCCTCGCTGCCGTCGGTCGGTATCAGTATCGAGTCGATGAGCCGGCTCATGGCTGTTACAGCCGGACTTCACCGCCCCGGTGGATAATTGTGTGGGGCCACGGGATTCCGGAGACGGTCCCACCCGACTCATCGCTGGTCGGGGTGTCGTTGCGCGACGATCACGTCCAGCAACTCCTCGAGCTGACGAGGCAACAGGAACCGCTCGCGAACGTGTTCGCGTGCGTTCTCGCCGAACTTCGTCCGACGGTCGTCGTCCTCGAGGAGGTCGACGACGCGCTCGCCAGCGCCCGTCGCGTCGTCCGGGTCGACGAGATAGCCGGTCTCCCCGTCGACGATCTGCAGCGGGATGCCACCGACGTTCGATCCGACGACCGGTGTGCGCTTCCAGAGCGCTTCCGAGACGACCAGTCCGAACCCCTCGCGAAGCGACTTCTGGACGACGACGTCCGACTCGCGTTGCAGGACGTTCACGCCGGTATCCGGCAGATCGGTCAGCACGTGGACGTCCGGATCGGCGGCCGCCTCCTCGGCGACCTGTTCGTACAACTCCAGGCCCTCCGGATCGTCGCCGGCCATCCCGCCGACCAGCGCTAACTGGAGGTTCGACACGTCCTCGCTGGCTCGGCGGTACGCCTCGAGGGTTCCGAACTGGTCTTTCCACGGATCGAACCGGGAGATCTGCGTGACGACCGGGTTCTCGAACGAGAGTGGATCCAGCCGGTCACACGCGGCAGACACCGTCTCTGCGTCGAGCGAGCGGTTTTTCTCCGTGACGGGATCGATCGACGGGTAGATGATGCTCGTCCCCGGAACCGCGGTGTCGCCGATGTAGCCGGATCGGCTGAAGATCGCGTGGTCGACCCGCTTCGTGTACTCGGAGACGAACGCGAGGTACTCCTCGGTCGGATCGGTGAGGTCGATGTGACAGCGCCAGACGATCGGTACGGTCGGCATCGTCGCTTCGAGGTGATCGAGCATCCCAAGCGGCTGTGGATCGTGGATAACGATGAGATCGTATTCGCCTTCGTCCTCGAGTTCGCGGGCGTTTTCCTCGTTGACGGTCCGATAGGTCGCCTTCATCTCCTCGGTCAGCGAGGGCCCGTCCCCCTGGAGCGCGTTGTGCATCGCCTTGGTCACTTCGAAGAAGTCGTCGGTGGCGTCCATGACGAGCCAGTCGGTATCGACCCCGAGATCGTTGCACAGCGGAACGATCGACCGGAGCAGTTCGGCGACGCCGCCGCCGGTCGCGGTCGAGTTGACGTGAAGGATGCGGCTCTCGGAGAGGGTGCCGGCGAGCGACCGCAGCCGCTCGAGACGATCCTGACCCGTCACGTCGGTGTACGCGTCGATCGTTCGATCCGAAAGTGATGGCGCGTGCATCGTCCTACCCGTCGTACAACGACCGGTGGTATCAGTTGTGGGGGCGACGGACAGTTGTGGGTTCGCCGAACGAACGAGTAGCCACGTGATAACACCGGGAAGCGGGGGATAGCAGTCCGTATCACGCGATCGGACTCAGCCCGATAACGACCATCGAGCCGTAACCGAGGGCGAACGCGAGGAGAAGCGAGCCGATCCAGGCGACGACAGTGAGTCCGAGCTTTCGCGGGCTGATGCCGCTGGCCCCGGTGACTGCGAGACCGCTGCCGATGATGGCACTCACGATAATCTCGTTGAACGAAACTGGCACTCCGAGCAGGACCGCGGTCTGGGCGATGAGAAACGACGGGACGAGCGTTGCGATCGAGCGTCGCGGACCCAGTGACGCGTACTCCTGGGAGATCGATTTGATCATCCGGGGTGCGCTCGTCCACGAGCCAACGAGGATACCGATGCCACCGCCGAGCAACACGACCAACGGTGACACCAGCGAGTGGTCCTCGATCAACGGGAACAGCGGACCAACGGCCAGGCCGACCTGGCTCGCCCCAGCGGAGAACGCGACGAGCGCGCCAAGCGAGAGCAAAAAGCGACGCAGCCCACCAGCGAGGTCACGGCGGACGTCCCAGCGGACGAGGGCCGCCGCGAGCGTTCCGACGACGAGCGAGACGGCGACCACGCCGGCGACGCCGGCGACGGGCAACAGACCGGTGCCGCCGGCGGCGATCGATCCGCCAACCGACTCGAGAACCACGAACTCGAGGTTGACGACGACCGCACCGACGAGACCGGCGAGGATCGGCACGCTGACGGTCTCGGGGACGTCCGATCGTGGAAGGACGCTCGCGATGCCGTATGCGATACCGCCGCCGACGAACGGGGTCAGTACCCACACGGCTCCGATTTCGGCGTACTTCCCCCAGGCGGGATCGCCGCCGATCGCGAACCCGACGCCGACGACCGCGCCGGTTACCGTGAACGCGGTCGCGATCGGGTAGCCGGTCGAAATACCAAACGCCATTAGCCCGGCACCGATCACCAACACGACGATGACGCCGACGGTCGGAAGCGTCACGCCGTCGACCAGTCCCGCACCGACAGCCTCCGAAACGCTCGCACCCTGAGTTACTGCGCCGGCGAAGCCGAGGATGCCGACGAGAAATGCCGCACGCATCGTCGAGATGGCGTTTGCGCCGACGGCTGGCGCAAAGGGCGTCGCCCCGCTCGAGCCGGCACCGATGACCCAGGCCATAAAGAGACTCGAGATCCCGGCGACGAGAAACAGGAGTATCGTTGCGAGTTCCATCGGAGAATACGCGTCTAAAACTCCTCAGTCGGCGCCTGTGGGCGTCGTCTCCGCGGCGGTGCGCTGGCTGCGCCAATAGCCCTGAACGTACGCGCCGACGAACATGCCGGCCAGCGCCCAGAGGATCGTAACGTTGCCGACGCCGAGGCTGGCGTAGGCCGCGCCGGGACAGATCCCCGACAGCCCCCAGCCGACGCCGAAGATCGCACCGCCGATCAAGACGTTGCGGTCGAACGACTTCAGCCGCCGACCGTAGGTGTCGCCCGTCAGCGGCGCGCGATCGCGGAGTCGCGGCATCACTGCGAAGGCGATCCCAGTGACGATCGCCGCACCGAACATGACGAACAGCAGTCCGAAATCCTGGAACTGCAGGAAGTTCAGGACGACCTCCGGGCGAGCCATATGACTGAACCCGAGACCGAAGCCGAAGATCAGGCCGCCGACGAAGATCAGCGGCATGAACAGGGGATGTCGTTGCTGACTCATACTACGGTGTCACCCCCAGTGCCATCACGACCTGGGCCGTTCCGATCGCCACGAGCAGGAACGTGATCACGCCGACGATCGACGTCTTCGACGCCGAGCCGACGCCACAGACCCCGTGGCCCGACGTACAGCCCTTGCCGATCCGGGTCCCGATGCCCACGAGGATCCCGCCGAGGAACAGCCGCCACGGCTGAACGTCGGTCAGCCAGAGCGTGATCCCACCGACGTCGTAGAGCTGGCCGGTCGTCCCGGGCTCGTAGAGCCCGCTCGAGACCAGCCCGGACTGGACGGTAAGCGCGTAAACGAACGCGCCGGCGATGATCCCGAGCGTGAAGACGACCCGCCAGTCGCGCGAACTGACGTACTGCTGGAACCGCGACTGGTCCGAGACGTACGACAGCGTCGACTCGAGGAAGGTGCTCGCGCCGGCCGGAATGCCGGTCCCGAGGTAGATGACGACGGCACCGAGGCCGACGAGCACCCCGCCAACGACGTACCGACTGATCCCGACGGGGAACAGCGTCTCGTACAGCGCGGGCGCGAAGAGTTCAGTTACCATTCGGTTGCTGAATGTGGTTAGTCACCGGCCAGGGACTCCTGGCTGGCGGCGCAGTTGTTCGGACCGAGCTCGAGTTCGAACGCCTCCTCGTCGTCGGCCTCCTGCTGGCCGAGGTTCGTCGGAATGATGTCCTCGTAGTTGGCAGGGCGAGGGGGCATATCCGAGAGGATCAACTCGACGAACGCGTCTTCGTCCATCGTCAGTGCATCCATCTCCGCCTCGAGCTGGCCGATCGGTGCGGTGTAGGTGCCGTCGTCGGCTGGCTCGGCGGCGTCGCTGAAGTGAGCACCGCCGATGAGCGTCTCGTCGGGCAGAGTCAGCACGCGTTCTTGCAGCGACTCGTAGAGCTGACTCGCCGCTTCGGGCGCACCGTCGTCACCCTCCTCTAAGTCGGGGCGGGCGACGCTCTCGACGAACAGCCCGTCGCCGGTCGCGAGCAGTGAGCCGTCGATCAGGTACGAGGTCATTCCGGAGGTGTGGCCGGGCGTGGAGACGGTCTCGATCGTCGCCGACCCGACCTGGAACTCGTCGCCGTCCGCGGCCAGCGTCATCTCGTCGGCGTAGGTGACGCCGCGGTCGACGGACGCCTCGGGGATGACACCCTCGACGTCCTCCTCGACGAGGTTTCGAACGCCCGAGATGTGGTCCGCGTGGATGTGCGTGTCGATCGCGTACTGCAGATCGACGTCGAGTTCGTCGGCGTCCTCGAGATAGCGGTCCGTGAACGCGCGCAGCGGGTCGATCACGGCCGCCTCGTCGCCGTCGGCGACGAGGTAGCCGAGACAGCCACTCGAGGGACGCTGATACTGGTAGAGCGTCCCGCTTCCGTCGTAGCGTTCGACCTCGACGCGCTCGTAGATGCGCGCCCAGCCGTTCATTCCCTCCTCGAGGTGGTTGACGTCGTAGCCACGCTCGGCGAGCGAACCGGCAACGAACTCACTGGCGCCGCCTTTGGCACAGAGAACCGTGACCTCGCGGTCGTCCGGCACCGCTGCCAGAACGTCGTCGTCGAGCTCTTCGTCGAGGAACTGGAAGTACGGAACGTTGATCGATTCGACGTTCTCGCCGTCGACCCGCCACTCCTCGTAGTCCGACTCCATCCGCGCGTCGAGCAGCGTGACGTTCTCTCCCGCGTCGATACGTGCTTTCAGCTCGTCCGGCGTCACCGATTCGATCTCGACGTCCGGCGTTGGAAAGTCCATCTCGTCCATGTTGTACACTGCCCAGTACTGGCTGCGAGCACTTAAGGTTTTGTATAGTATTTCCCACACACCACAATACCGATGACGAGGACGAAGAGATTGATATTGGTATACGCGTGTATGAACGGCTGTAGCTACTATGTCGTGATCCAGCCCAACACCGGGTGTTTGGGTACAGTGCAATAATCGATACGCTTTTATGGGTGGCACCGATATTGTATGATAGCTCCAATACAGAGCACAAAGATCGACCATGAGTTCAGAATACGATACCACGGAGACGCTCGACGTGAAAGGACAGTCCTGCCCGATGCCCATCGTCAAAACCAAACAGGCCATCGACGACCTCGAGGCCGGCGACGTACTCGAGGTTGTGGCAACCGACTCGGGCAGTATGAGTGACATCCAGGGTTGGGCCGATGGAACCAGCGGCGTCGAGCTCCTCGATCAGGTCGAGGGAGACGACCTCTACACCCACTACGTCAAGAAGTCGGACTAACATGAGTACGGACAACCAACCGACAGCAGCGGACGAGACCGAGGGCGAACTGGAGCCCGAAGCCGAAATCGACCCCGCGGAGTTACAGGCGCTGCGCGAACGCGTCGACGAACTCGAGGAGTCGGTCGCCGAGAGCGACGCAGCCGACGACGGGAAGAAGATGACCATCGTCGCAACCCAGGGGACCTTCGACATGGCGTACCCGCCGCTGATCCTCGGGAGCACGGCCGCCGCCTTCGGCTGGGACGTCGTCGTCTTCCATACGTTTTGGGGACTCGATATCCTCCACGAGGAGAACTCGAAGAACCTCAAGCTGAGCGCCGTTGGCAACCCGAACATGCCGGTCCCGAACGCCATCGCCGCGATTCCCGGGATGGATCGGATGGCCACCCGCATGATGGAAAAGCGCATCGACGAGAACGGGACCGCCACCATCGAGGAGTTGATCGAACTCTCACTCGAGAGCGGCGTCGATCTCCAGGCCTGCCAGATGACCATCGAGTTGATGGACTACGACGAGGAGAACTTCTACGACGGCGTCACCACGGGCGTCGGTGCGGCGACCGCATTACAGCACATGGCCGAATCCGACATTCAACTGCTGGTGTAGTCCATGGGAGACTCCGCGTTCGCTCGCTCGAAACCGAGTCTACGCGTCGTCGAACAGGTCGCCGATGCAGAGGACGTCACTCCCGGTTCCCTCGAGCCGCCACTCAACGACGTCGTCGATCCGACTGCGTTAGACCGGCTGTTCGAACCGACGACTGCCGCCGGCTCGACGCGACGTGGCCGTGTGACGTTCAGCTATTGTGGGTACGACGTGACGGTTACGTCCGATGGTTCCGTCGGCGTGACGTAGATATGACAGTTTATACGACCGTCCCGACGGCCGCTCAAAAGAGAGTCTGCTGACTATTTAGCACAAATACGGCGTTCGTTACTTATCAATACTGGTAAGTACGGCGATTAGAAACGGTCGGTACGTGGTGAGATGAGTTTTGAAGATCTCGTTGACTAGTCTGTTCGAATCAGGGCGAAAGGAAGTCGGAGCCCTCCGGCGAGACGGGCGCGGGAAGATATTAGTTGCCGTCGCCTTCCCGTGGGCGCTCTTGTTGGGGTCACGCATGGCGTTGCCCGTGTTACTCCCCCACATCCAGAGCGAGTTCGGACTGAGTCTGTCTATCGTCGGGTTCCTGGTGACGTTGCTCTGGCTCGGTGGTGCAATCGGGCAACTGCCCGGCGGGATCCTCGCTGATTATTACAGTGAAGGGGCGATCATGACCCTCTCCCTGGGTCTGGTAGTAATCGCCCTCACGGCTGTCGTCCTCGCACCGAACGCAGCCATCCTGTTCGTTGCGGTTGCGATATGGGGGCTCGCCACCTCGCTTTACCCGATTGCACGAATCACGATCCTCTCTGAAACCTACCCGGATCGGCTCGGAAGCGCTCTCGGGCTCACCATGGCAACCGGAGATATTGGACAAACTCTCATCCCACCAGTTGCGGGTGCGCTCGCAGCAGTGCTCGTCTGGCAAGCAGGACTCGGCTTCATGATCCCGCTTCTCATCCTCGGGGGTGTCGGCATCTGGCTCGTCGTTCCGAGGCAATCTCGAGCGGAGGGTTCGACGGTAACGTTGTCTATGGACACCGCTCGTGACGTTGGAAATGAGTTGCGCCGCCCAACGATGATGTTCGTGAGTTTCATTCTCATCCTGTTTTTCTTCTTCTGGCAAGCGTTCACGTCGTTCTTTCCGACGTATCTGGTGGTCGAAAAGGAGGTCTCGGCAACGATGGCGAGTGTCCTCTTTGGGGTCTTTTTCGCGGCAGGTGCGATCGTCAAACCGATTGCCGGGGTGGCCTACGATCGGATCGGCATGCGATGGGCGCTCATTAGCGTACTCCTCGGTCCGGTCGCAGGGCTCCTTTTGCTCCCGGTGGTCGAGAGTCTCGAAATGATCCTCATAGTGACGTTGGTGATCAGTACTATGCTCGGCAACGGAGCGATCACGCAATCGTTCGTCGCAGAGCAGTTTCCGGCGGATATACAGGGGACTGGACTTGGGTCTGTTCGAACCGTGTCGGCCGTGGTCGGCGCGACGGGACCAGTCCTGTTCGGTATCGTAGCGGACCGCGGATTTTTCAACGAGGGCTACGTTGCCCTTGCAGTAATCGTCGTGATCGTGATCGTGCTTACGTACCGAATGCCCAACCCAAAGAAAAGCGCCTAACACAGTTCTCAGAGCGTACTCAGTCCGGACAACAGCATTGTTTTCGGTGATTCGTGGTGGCGACAATGCTGTCGGCAGTCAGACTGAAAGCTGCAACGATGTGCCGGCTCGATCCCAAGACGGCTCGCGGTCGCGCCGGAAATAATTTACAGTACACCGCATCAACGCGTTTCTTTCACTTCCGACGAGAACTAATACGGTGTACTATAAATCGGGACCGCCGAAACCGCGACCAGTTTGGGGTTTCAGCGGGAAAACGGCACAGCAATCCGTATAACAGAGTGATCTCCGATCGAAAACTACTCCCGAGTGTCCGGGAGTTCAGGTGGTTCGGAACCATCGGCGAGAAGTTCGTACGTATCTTCGAACTCCTGGATGAGCTGTCCCATCTTCGCGTACCAGTCGTTCATCATCCGTTGCATGTCGTTTGCGATTTCGGCCGGGTCGGTGGGGTAGTAGACGTGGTAGTAGCCACCTTGTTCGTAGTTGATCTGCTCTTTCTGGATGAAACCGCTCTCGTACAGTCGCTGGATCGATCGGTACGCCGTTGAGCGCTCACGATCGACCCCATCGGCAACGTCGTCGATCGTCAACGGCTCGTCGCTCTCGACCATCACCCGGAAACACTCCTTGTCGAGACCTTTGAGACCGTGAATACACTCCAACAGCCCTTCACACTCCATATCCTGCTGGAGTTGTTCTGACATCGATCGAGCCATGTTCTACTAGTCCAGAGGTGCCACGGTGATAAAAGAGTTTTGTGGGTATTGTACACTCGTATTAGAGTTGGTGACTGTGTCTTCGATAGCCACCCGAGATGCGAGACGGCAGCCCCCACCCGAAGGCAGTGGTGACGGACCGTCTCGAACGGGTCTGTCTCGAGTGATCGGACGCTGGGCGCGTCAGCAACACTGACAACCCACCGCCGTTATATCGTGGTGCGCGTCGAACGGCGACCCGGAACCGATGACCGACGACACCGATACCGAGCAGACGGCCACCGATCCCGGCCGCGAGATGGGACGGGACACGTCGGAGTTGAGTACGGTCTTCGGCGACGCGTATCGCGGGGAGTTAGATCGGGAAACGACCTGGCGAACACGTCTCGACCAGACGACGACCTGGAGCGTCACGGTGGTCGCTGCGATTCTCACGTGGGCGTTCTCGAGTCCAGACAACCCACACTACGTCATCCTCGTCGGCGTGTTGGCCGTCGGAATGTTCTGCTGGATCGAGGCCCGCCGATACCGCGATTACGACGTCTATCGCGCCCGCGTCCGACTGTTTCAACAGGATCTATTCGCGAACGTGCTCGATCCGTCACTGACGGTCGAACACGACGAGTGGCGGACCGAACTGGGTGAGGACTACCGACAGCCAACGTACAAGATCACGATGTTCGAGGCCGTTTCGAACCGGCTTCGACGAATCTACCTGGCGCTGTTGATCGTCCTCGGCCTCGCATGGCTCTTTCGCGTGGCGGCGTTCGCCCCTGACGCTTCGCTCTCCGGGGCCGCATCGGTTGGATCGGTCTCCGGACCCGTCGTCTTCGTGATCGTCGGCGCGTTCTACGCGACGTTGGTCGCGATCGTGCTCTGGCCACGCAAACGCGAGGCCAAAGGGGAGTTTCGCGACGGCGAGGCCGGCGAGTGGAAAGACGAAGAGTGATTCGTGATTGTGTAGTATTGGGAACTACTAGAAATTTTTTAGGCATACCGCCCCAACTATCCGTGTATGACCGAACCGTTCGTCGTCATCGGCGGTGACGCGGCAGGAATGAGTGCGGCGAGCAAGGCAAAGCGAGAAGATCCGTCTGTGGACGTCGTCGTCTTCGAGAGAGGCGAGTGGGTATCGTATGCGGCCTGCGGGATGCCGTACTATGTGAAGGGGGACGTCGACGATCTCGACGACCTCGTCACCGTCACACCCGAGGAGTTTCGAACCGAACGGGATATCGACCTGCGGACGGGCGAAGAAGTCGTCGACATCGACCCCGACGCCGAAGTGGTGACGGTCGACGCCGACGGTGAAACCTACGAGCAACCGTACGGCGAACTCCTGATCGCAACCGGCGCGAGCGCGATCGAACCGCCGTTCGACGGGCTGGAACTCGAGGGCGTGTTCACCATCCACGACATGGATGAGGCCGACGCTATCGAAGAGTACGTCACCGAACGGGACCTCGAGACCGCCGCAATCGTCGGGGGTGGCTACGTCGGCATCGAGATGGCCGAAGCGATGGCAGCCCACGATATCGACGTCCACCTCTACGAGATGTTGCCCCACGTGCTCCAGCCATTCGGCGAGGACGTCGCCGACGTCGTCGAAGAGCACCTCCGCACACACGGAGTCAATTTGCACCTCGAGACCGCCGTTTCGGGATTCACTGGAGCGAAGCGAGTCGGTGGCGTCGAACTCGAGGACGAAACCGTGTCCGCCGACATCGTGATCGTCGGCGTCGGTGTCGCACCGAACGTCGACCTCGCCGAAGACGCCGGGATCGAACTCGGTCCGACTGGTGCCATCGCGACCGACGAGTACGGCCGAACGACCGCCGAGAACGTCTTCGCCGCTGGCGACTGTGCCGAGGCCCGCCACGTCGTGACCGGCGACCCGGATCACGTCCCGCTGGCGCTGACCGCCAACCGTGCGGGCCGGGCGATCGGTCAGACCGTCACCGGCGATCCGACCCCGATCGGCGAGATCGCGGGGACGGCCATCGTGAAGGCGTTCGACCTCGGGGCCGCCCGGACGGGTCTCCTCGAAGATCAGGGCCGCGAGGCAGGGTTCGATCCGGTTTCTGTCACGATCTCGGCGTCGACGCGCGCTCACTACTACCCCGGCGGCGCGGAACTCACGGTCACGCTCGTTGCTGACCGAGAGAGTGGCCGGCTACTCGGGGGCACCGTCGTCGGCCGTGAGGGTGCCAAACGAATCGATACGGTCACGATGGCGCTTCACGCGGGGATGACCGTCACCGAACTACAGAACGCCGATCTGGCGTACGCACCGCCGTTCAGTCCCGTCTGGGATCCGGTCCTCACCGCGGCGAAAGTCCTCGCCGGGAAACTCGAGTGACGACGTTCGGCGGTGACGAGATCGAGAATCCTTCTGACGACGTCGACGTCCCTGTGGCGTACGTCGCCGATCACGATCGCGGACGCCTCCTGGAGCATCGGAACGGCCGAACCGCTCGAGCAGCCGATCGTCGAAGCCACGTCTTCGACCGCCGAGTCGACAGACACCGTCCACGCCGTCGACGAGTACCTCACCGTCGACGCACTCGTCTCGAACGCCGTCGTCTACGCACAGCTCCCGGAGGCGTGGACGACCGCCCTCGACGACTCGTAGGCCGGATCGAGTTCGTCGGATTCGGGACGATGTTCGCCGTTCCCTATATTGTGCAAAAGTAGCAAGATTATTACCGGCACCGAGTGTAGTATCGGTTCCGAACACGATGACTCCACTCGAACTTCGAGCAGATATCCCCGCGCTACAGGACGACGTCTACCTCAACTTCGGCGCTCACGGTCCGAGTCCGAAGTACGTCGTCGACGCCGCAGACGAGTTCGTCCGCACACACGAGTACGACTCCCCCGTTACGGACGACCCGTACGAGACGGCGTTTCGAGCGTTCGATCGCACGCGAGAGACGGTCGCGTCGTTCGTCGGTGCCGACCCCGACGAGATCGCGCTCACAGAGAGCACGACGGCCGGAATCAACGCGGTCGCGAACGCGATCGACTGGCACCCCGGCGACGTCGTCGTCCGAACGGATCTCGAGCATCCTGCCGGCATCCTTCCCTGGCAACGCCTCGAGCGGGAGGGCGTCGAGGTTCGCGTCGTCGAGACCGACGGCGGCCGAATCGATCGCGATCGGTTCGCCGAAGCCGTTTCCGACGCCGACCTGGCCTGTTTCAGCGCGGTGACGTGGACCCACGGAACGCAGCTCCCAGTGGCCGAACTGGTCGACGTCGCTCACGACGCCGGCGCGCTCGCGCTCGTCGACGCGGTACAGGTTCCCGGACAGCTGTCGATGGACGTGTCGGCGTGGGGTGCCGACGCGGTCGCCGCTGCCGGCCACAAGTGGCTGCTGGGACTGTGGGGCGGTGGCTTCCTCTACGTCGATCGGTCCGTCGCCGACGGACTCGAGCCGCGGACGGTCGGCTATCGGAGCGTCGAGACGCCGACCGCCGACCCGTTCGAGTTCGCCGCCGGCGCGCGTCGGTTCGAAGTCGGATCGGCGAATCCGGCGGCCCACGTCGCACTCCGCGAAGCGATCGACGCGATCGACGAGGTCGGTATCGGCCGAATCGAAGACCGCGTTCGCCGACTCGCCGGCCGACTGGCCGACAGCCTCCCCGACGACCGGCTCCTGAGCCCATCGACGCCGGAATCGGGCCTGGTGACGATCGACGTCGACAATCCGGCCGAGACGGTCGACCGCCTGGCCGCCGCCGGCATTGTCGTTCGACCGTTACCCTGGCCAAACGCCGTGCGAGCCTCCGTCCACGCGGTCAACACCGCTGGTGACGTCGATCGACTGCTCGAGAGCCTGGAATCCGAGTGGTAGGCCGTCGTCGCGGCGTCCGCTCTCGGCGGTGTGAGTGTTGGAATCGCTCGCCCAGAGCAGTATTGTATAGTGTGTCCAAAACCTTTAAACACCAGTGGCACCTACGGTTAGGTGATGACAACCGAGACTCACACCGGATCGACCGACGACCCGCTTCCCGTCGAGGGCGCGGACCACCTCGACGCGATCGTCGACGAGCACGACGTCGTGCTCGTCGACTTCTTCGCGACGTGGTGTGGACCGTGTAAGATGCTCGAGCCCGTCCTCGAGAATCTAGCGGGCGAGACGGACGCCGTCGTCGCGAAAGTCGACGTCGACGACCACCAGCAACTCGCCGGTGCCTACGGCGTCAGGGGCGTTCCGACGCTCGTCCTCTTTGCGGACGGTGAGCAGGTCGAACAGCACACCGGCGCGTTGCCGGCGGACCAACTGCGTGACCTGATCGAAGGATACACCGAATGAGCGAGAGAACACCCGACTCCGTCTCGGACGTCGTGATCGTCGGCTCCGGCGTTGCGGGGCTTTCGGCGGCGGTTTACGCCGCACGAGCCGACCTCGAGCCGACCGTACTCGAGGGGCCGGAGCCGGGTGGCCAGCTGACGCTGACGACCGACGTCGAGAACTACCTGGGCTTTCCCGACGGCGTCGGCGGTATGGAACTGATCCAGCGCGGGAAAGAGCAGGCCGAACGCTTCGGCGCCGAATTCGAGCACGCCACCGTCGAGGAGGCGACGCTCGAAAATCGGCCGTTCGAACTCGAGCTGTCGAACGGCAACACCCTGCGAACGCGCGCGCTGATCGTCGCGACCGGCGCGAGCGCGCGCTGGGTCGGTGCCGACGGCGAGGACGAGATGATGGGTTACGGCGTCTCGACGTGTGCTACCTGCGACGGCGCGTTCCACCGGGGTGACGACGTCCTCGTAATCGGTGGCGGCGACTCCGCGATGGAAGAGGCGCTCTTCCTCGCGAAATTCGCCGACAGCGTCACAGTGGTCCACCGCCGCGACGAGTTACGCGCCTCCGAGGTGATGGCCAAACGAGCTCGCAACCACGACGTGATCTCGTTCCGCTGGAACACCGAACTCGTCGATATCCGCGGCTCGCAAGCGGAGGGAGTGACCGGCGCGACGCTCGTGTCTCACCCCGACGGCCATCCGACGGAACGCGACGAATCCGCAGTCGAACGCGAGACGGTCGACGCCGGCGGCATCTTCTACGCCGTCGGCCACGTCCCCAACACCGACTTCCTCGCGGACACGTCGATCGAACTGGCCGACAGCGGCCACCTCCGCACCCAGGAGGGGCTGACGACCGAAACGGCGGTCGAGGGCGTCTTCGGGGCCGGCGACGTGATGGATCCCCACTATCGGCAGGCGATCACGTCCGCAGGAACCGGAAGCATGGCCGCCCTCGACGCCGAGACGTGGCTCGAGCAACAGGCCGTTCCCGAAACCCCTGCAGCCGCCGAAGCACCGGCCGACGACTGACGGGAGACCGTCTGATACGGTCTGCAATGACTGATACCGGTCGATCGCCCATCGGTCCGCACTCGGCCGGGACGGACCCATAGCGGTCCGTATGAGAGAACGACAGCGGTTCGAGTCACCCCTCGAAGACGTAGTTGTCTGCCATCTCGGTGGGCGTGATCACCTCCACGTCGCCTGCCGCCGCGCGCTCGTCGAGGGCGGACGCCGCCTCTTCGAGGCTCGTCAGTGCATCACTCTCCTCGAGTTGATAGTAGGCAAGTGACGTGATACCGCCCCACTCGGCCGTCCAGTCGATCAGGCCGGCTGCCTCCTCGGGGTCGGGATTGGCGACGAGCGAACAGAGGTGTGGATTCCCTGCGTACCCTTGTGATTGTGTCTGTCCCGCGAACGCCAGATCGAAGTGTTCCTGGACGAGTTCGTAGGAGTCGGCGGTGTACTCCGAACCGGGGAACGCGAAAAACCGGGCACCGTCCTCGTAGCCGTGTTCGGTGAGCCAGTCGATCGAGTCGGTGAGATTCGATTCCAGTTCGTTCGGATTGACGCCTCCGAGGTGAACACCGCGGGCGGACTGACTGGCGATCGTCCAGCCGGCGTCGTCGAGTTCGTCGACCTGATCGTAGAGGAGTCGATCACCTGCAACCGCGGCGTCGGGACGGAGCCGATTCGTGGGCACGAACGCGGTTGCCGGAAGATCGTACTCCTCGAGAACCGGGAACGCGTCCGTGTAGTGCGTTTCGTAGCCCCCGTGGAACTGGAGCATCACCTTTCCGGTCTCGGGAGTGGGAACGAAGTGGAAGTCGTCGACCCAGACCTGACTCTCGGTGTCATCGCTGAACCAACAGATGACCTGGAGGACGATGATTTCGCTCGGATCGGGGTCTCCATGAACACGCGTGAGCCCGAAGTTCTTGCGAACGAGCGGCATATCGGGCAGCACCTGCTGGCTGTACTCGACGTAGTCTCCGTCTTCGTCCTGCAGTTGGATCCGCACGATTCCGCGGTTGTCGGCGGTCATCGCGAGTCCAGGCGTGACGTCGCGAACGTCGATCGGTTCGTCGAGCGAACGCCGGATTCGGACCTGGCCGTCGTCCTCACGCGGTGTGAGACGTGCCGACTGTGAGCCGTCGTACGCCCGGTCCGTATCCGCCTCCAGCGAGCCGATGTCCTGGAACGCCATCCACTCCTCGAGAGTTTCGAAGTCATCGAAGGTTCCGACCAGCCCTGGGGTCGGTTCGTCTTCCTCGTCAGTTTCGTCCTCCTCTGGGGCGTCATCCTCGTCGGTATCGGTCGTCTCACTGCTGTCGTCGTCACGATCACCGTTGCCATCACCGGGATCGTCGTCAGTCGCTTCGTCGCCCATACATCCCGCGATGGTGAGTCCACCTATCGTCGCAGTCGTCGTCGTAAGGTACGTTCGCCGTCTCATCTGTGTGGTAGGAAACGGTTCTGCTGACACGAATTGTTATGAGCACAATAGCTCCAGTGATCGTCTCTGTCATCGAAGATTATTATCGGTAACCGGAATGAACACCGTCGACTGTATTCCGCTACTAGGGAGCTTCGATCTGAGAAAGTCCACAGCCGTGATACGGACCGCTGTACCGCTGTCCTACACGACAGGTTTGTGGTCGAACCGGTACTGACGTCGAGCGGATAGTGCCAAGCGACGGTAACGAACGATACGTCGATCGACGGCTGTGCTGCAGTCAGGTGTACAGGGACGTTTCTACGAGAAGGGGGAGAAACCCAACGGCACTAGTCGTGAGATGAATTCCGCACTGTGCGTGTTAGATCACGTGAGATGACAGTTCGACTCTCGACTATCACGTAATCGTGTACTTCCGACGGCAGCGGGGTTGTGGGCGAATGCCGGCCACGGGTTTACCGGACCGGACCACCAACCCGTGAGTATGATATCGCCCGACCAACGCTCTCGACGGACGCTGCTCTGTGCGGTCGCGAGCGGAATCAGTAGCGCCGTTCTCGCGGGCTGTACCGACGGGACGGGCGAAGGTGACGCCGAATCGGACCGCGACGACGAAGGGGCCGACGAGGCTGCGGACGACGCCGATCCACCAGACGCCGAGTGGGAAGACGTCGACGCGATCGAACTCGAGGCCCACGCCGACGACGGGTGGGTCGGACGTCGCCCAGCACCGATCGACGGCGAAACGAACCCCGATCTGGCCCTCTACGAGGGCCGCGAGTACGAGTTTATCTGGACGAACGCCGACGGTGACGTACACAACTTCGCGATCTGGGAGGACGGAGACGAGCCGCTAGTTTCGACCGCGTTCGTCGATACCGAGGGTGAAGAAACGACGACCGTCGTCGAGGCAGGCAGCGAGATGGACGTCTACCTGTGTGAGACCCACGAACGGGAGATGGTCGGATCGCTCGAGGTCCGGGCCGAGTAGTTCGCCGTCTGTGCTGTATCCAGTCCTTACACTCATCAGATAGCGAGACGGACGCCCGTTCTGTACTGTCCGTCAGTACGGTCAGGGCCGTTCGACCGCCGTTCCCTCGGCGTCGTCAGGAGGGTGCACCGTCGTCGATGTCGTTCGGTTCGTCGATCGGCGACAGCGCGATGTACAGCGACCCGAAGATGATGACAACGTTGACCGCAGCGACGAATCCAGCGAGTCCGGGATGGCCGAGCCCGTACACGACGGTCGGGAAGAGCGCGAGCAAACCGACAGCAGCGGCGTGACGTGGTGACACGTCTTCGAGCATAGCCGATTGTACGGCTCGAAGCGTAATCAATCTAGTACCACGAGCGCAGCCAACACGAGCGCTGCGAGTCGCCGACCGCAGAGTCGCGTCTGCCGACAGCCAACGGAGACTGTCGCCTCGAGAAGTGAGTCGAGAGTCCTCGGCACCGAGCACGTCTCGACTCATCACTGGTCTGACTCGCTGAACAGGGGGGAAAACGCCCACACGAGCAACAGCGCGATTCCGACGATACCGACTGCAATCCCCTGGAGAACCGTCAGTTCGACGTCGAAAAACGCGAGCACCGTTCGGAGTTCGACGACGATCACGAGGAGTATCGCGATCAGGATCAGGAGTTTGGCGGGGGAGGTCCGCATCAGGTGATTCACGATTCGGTCTCGACTAGGGCCTCGAGATACATTCCAGTGTCGGTGGTAGATAGCACGGACGCGACGGTCTCGACGACGACCGGGAACGGACCGATATCGGGGCCGAACAGGCCGCCGCGACTCACGATATTGGCGAGTGGGAACGCGTAGGCGATAGCCACGAGAACGAGCGCGATCGCGATCCACACCCGGAGGTCGTCGAGGACTCGCGGTGAATCCTCGGGACCGGACAGCGCCGGCGGGATCGTCCCGTCGACGATGGGCTCGCTGTCGTCGTTGAAGGCAGTCAGGAGGATCAACACGAGAAAGAGCATCGCCGAGACGAACAGCAACACGCCGCCGATGGCGAGCTGGGCGCGGATCTCGGGAATCGAACCGACGGCGATCTCGTAGTCGAAGTCGTACTGCGGTTCCGCCGAGCGCCGGGGAATGCCGATCAGTCCGCCGCGGTACATCGAGTTCGTCATAAAGACGATGCCGACGAACCAGAGGACGACCTGGACCAGCGCGACGTCGCGTCCGACCAGTCGGTTACCGGTCAGCTGCGGAACGAGCCAGTACGACCCGGCCATGAACGTCAACGCGACGGCCGTCCCGACCTGCGTGTGGATGTGACCGGGCACCCACAGCGAGTTGTGGACGAGGTAGTTGATGTTCATGCCCGCGTTGACGATGCCCGTGAACCCGCCGAACGCGAAGACCACACCGGCGAGAGACATTCCGGTAAAGGCCGGGTCGCGCCAGGGGAGCGCCTGAAGCCAGTTGAAGTAGCCGTCGCCGCCGCGTTGGCGGGCCCCGTGTTCCATGCTCGCGACGACGGTGAACGCTGTTAAGAAACTCGGTAACAGCAGGAACATCGTGTTCGTCATCACGATAAACTTGAATCCATCCGAGATGCCCGGATCGAGATACTGGTGGTGAATCCCGACGGGCGTCGAGAGCAGTATAAAGAGGATGAAGACGACGCGTGCTAGTGGATCGCTGAACAGCCGCCCGCCGGAGAGTTTGGGCAGGACGGTGTACCACAGGAGGTACGCTGGCAACAGCCAAAAGTAGACGACTGGATGCCCGAAGTACCAGAACAGCGTCCGCGTCAGCGTGGGGTTGAGACTGCCTGTGAGGCCCAGCGACCACGGCAAGATGAACGCGAGAATGGATACCGCTACGCCGATCGAGGAGATATACCACATAATCATCGTCGTGAGGACCATGAACGTTGGTAACGGGATGCGTGCATCCGGATTCTCTTGCTTCCAGGACCACCAGGTTCGGAACCAATCGGCACCGGCAAGCCACGTCCCGACGACGAACAGGACGAGTCCAACATAAAAGATCGGATTCGCTTGCAACGGCGCGTAGAACGTAAAGAGGACGTCAGCACTCAGTTCGGAGCCGAGGACGGTCGGCGGATCGTCCAGAAACCCGGCGAGTATCGCGATCGCAGCCAGAAGCGTCCCGGAGGACATCAACCCGTACCACGCCCAGGTGAGTCGCATGTCGACGGGGCCACGACCCAGACTGTCCGTTACCGCCCACTGATAGAGTCCCACGAGGAAGAAGATCGTGAACGTGATGACCAGAAAGACGCCGTGGCCCGTCAGGATGGTATAGTACGTCGGCGACTCGACGAGTCGGAGGATGTCGGTCCGGTGTAACGCCTGTAACACGCCGAAGAGCGCCCCGATCCCCAGGGCGATGTAGGCGGTCAGAAACGCCGAACGGACGACTCGAGCCTGCTTGGGATAGCTGTCGACGAACAGGTCCGTCACGAGTCGTCACCTCCGTCCTCCTCGTCGCCGACCGTTACGGACCCGCTCTCGGTTTCGTCGTCCACCGAGATTGTCCAGTCGTGGTCACCCTCGCCGAGCTCCTCGCCGTCGACGGTGATCGTCACCGTCTCCGAACCGTCGCCGGCCACCGTGACGTCCTCCTCGAACGTCTCGTCGCCGATCTCCGCCTCGAGGGTGACGTCGAGGTCCTCGAGCAACCCGTTGTCGATCGTCGCCTCGAGTTCGACGTCGTCCCCAGGAGCGACCGATTCCGGCGCGTCCACTGCGAGTTCGGTCAGAGTGAACTCGTCTTCGGGGTGGACGATCAACTCGCCCTCCATGTCGTGGTGACCGGAGCCACAGTACTCGTTACAGACCACGCCGTACTCGCCGGGTTCGTCGAACTCGACGGTCATCACTGACACCTCGCCGGGAATGACCATCGTGTTCGTGTTCGTTCCGACGACGGTGAAACTGTGGATCACGTCCCGAGACGTGACGTAGAACGTCACCTCGCTGTTGGCCGGGACTTCGATCGGATCCGGCTGGTAAATGAACGTCATCGCGACGACGTAGGCCTCGTACTCGTCTTCACCCACCTGTTCGACGCGGGGATCCGCAAAGCGTTCGTCGTCGTCGATATCGTCCGGTGGGAGCGTTGCTTCCTGATCGTCGACCATGGTAATTCCGAGCCCGACCGCCCCGTACGTGATCGTGACGATGAAGCCGACGATGAGTACCATCGCCCCGATCAGCCACAGCCGTTCGTACTGGTGAATCCTCATCGTCGACACCTTACAGGACGATCATCGGCGTCGGTGCGTTCCCGAGGAATTCGACGAAGTACGTAAACACCCACATCAGCGTGAGGACGACGAAGTACAGGACGATCAACGCCAGCGTCCCGTATGGGTCGAACTCATCGTGGTCGATCTCTCGAGCAGCGGTGGTGTCATCCATGGCGAGCGCGATACCACGGTAACGGTAATAAAAGCAGGTGCGGTTACCTGATATAAATCACACTTTCACCCGTGAAACGATGTAAGTAAGAACAGGATACACGGGGCGATCTTGCTGTCGCTGTCGACCGTACGAAGCAATATCAGTGAACTGTCTAGACTAGTATGATTGTAGAGTCCACTGTCCGCCTGGTCGGGATCGACTCGACGTCGGGGCTGTCGACGACACTACCCGAAACGAATCGATCGGTGATTTCGAATCGATGCCGACGGCGAGCGTTACGTGAACGCACTCGCGACCAGCAGCGGGAACACGAGCGTGGCTTCGGCT
The DNA here is from genome assembly GCF_008245225.1 of Natrialba swarupiae. Lineage (GTDB taxonomy): Archaea > Halobacteriota > Halobacteria > Halobacteriales > Natrialbaceae > Natrarchaeobius > Natrarchaeobius swarupiae. The sequence continues at coordinate 38,892 of NZ_VTAW01000020.1, read as the reverse complement.
TCGATTTGCGTGTAGTTCGTCCGCCGCTCTTTGATCTTCCCCCACGACACCGCCTCGTTGGGTGGCGCTCCCGAGAGCGATCCATCCCCTTCCATCCCCGTCGATATGTAGACGACGTAGTCGGCACCGCCCCGGAACAGGTTCGTCATGATCGCGTGGTGTTTCGGCACGCCGCCGCCGACGGCGATCAGTCCCGTCGTATCGGCGAGCAAGCCGTCCTCAATGAGCGAGTCGTAGTCGTCCAGAATCTCGATACCGACCTCCGAGTCGTACCCCTGCCGGTAATAATAGAGGAAGTTTCCGACCTCCGCGTCCGTCAGCGCCGGACAGTAGACGGGAACGTCGTTGTCCGCGGCCTGTTTCAGGACGGAATCTTCGTCGTCGAGCGTCTCCCCGAGTTCCCGGGCGAACGCCGTCGGCGTCCGAACTTTCTCCTCCGCGAAGAAATCCTCGAAGAAGTCGTAGAGATACTCCTCGAGCCACACGTATCGATCGGACGGGACGAAGATATTTCCGAGACGATTGATTCCACGGTCACGAAGCGTCGACTCGTCGGCGTCCCACTCGCCCATCTTGAACGGCTTCTCGGTCTTGATGACGTCTTCGGTCAACGATCCCGACGTCGTGATGAGCACGTCGACGTACCCTTCGCGTACCAGGTACGCGACTACTTCACGCAGCCCCGAGGAGATGATGTTCGAGGTGAACGTGAGGTAGACGGTCGCGTCGTCTTCTTGCATTCGTTCGGCGATATCGATGGCCTCTGCGAGTTGTGTCGCCTGAAACCCCGTCGTCTCGTAGGACGACATGAGGTCCTGAAAGTCGAACTCGCCGCGGAAATCGTATCCGCGGACGTCCGCCGTGGATAGTTCGTCGCCGCTCCCCGGAAGGACGTGTTCTCGGGATTCGTCGTCGGTCATACCCTCTCGTTGTGCGACGACTGATTTGAATCCCTCGTCTCGAGACGAGTGAGCGCGCCGAGACGACCGCGACTACCCGACCATCGCTCTCGTATACACGAGCATAACAATGCCAACTGCGATCACGACCGTTAACCATGCGACGAAGATCGCCGTCGCTTGACGGCCCGTAAGCTGGTCGCCGCTAAGCACGTCGTCGAACACCATGCCCGATAGTAGCCAGCACCCCGAGATAAAGCGTTTGGTCTCCGGTGGGTCACAGCTCGTCCGCCGTGATCGCCTCGAGGTTCTCGAGGTGTTCGCCGACCGAACGATAGTACCAACTGTTCGACGCTCGTACTCACACTGTCCATACTCACTTATTGGTTTGAGCTGAATTTTTCATTAATCCTACAACAAGGAGTCGGTCGCCGACGGGACGTGATACAGACATCGTAACAGTAGACCACATCAAGTATATAATAGTACAACATGTACGGACGTACCGATCTCGATCAAACTCACTCGACCGTTTATTACAGGAGTATGATTGTAATCGAAGAGCGACCATGTTCGGTCTATTTCGCAGGTTAGATTGGGAGACCAACCAGTAAAGGTATCGCTCGTAGAACACATATAATAAAAGTCCACGTATAGCGGACCGATACCGCGACGACACGAGCCCAGCCCAGCGCGCAATCGGTGGAACTCATCCACGTCCGTCCCTATCCGGAGAGCAAAGCAAGCGCACCGCCCAGACTATCACGGGACGTCACCGAAACTCTTCGAGATACGAGTCCTCGATCGTCGCCTCGAGGTCGTCGACGTACTCCGCCAGGATCGCGGGTAGTTCGGTGGTGTACCGATCGTCCGTGAACCGATACTTTGGACCGATGATGGCGACCGCACCGAGAACACGCCCGTCGGGGCCCCTGACGCACCGACCGACTTCTCTGAGGCCGTCGACGTACTCCTCGTCGGCGAACGCGACGCCTCGCTCGCGAACCTGCTCGAGTTCCTCGAGGAGGGCGTTCCGGTCCGTAATCGTCTGCGTTGTCTGTCTGGGGAGCCCCCAGTCGTCGAGGATCGCTTCGACGCGGTCGTCGGGGAGTGCAGCGAGAATCGCTTTCCCGGTCGCGACGCAGTGGAGATAGTAGTAGATCCCGGCGGAACTCGGAGCAGTGGAGATGTGGCGCTCCTTGGACGGAAAGTGGCTGTCCGGGTGGAAGGATTCGTAGACCAGAATACCGCGGTTGTCGTTTTCGACGACGAACTCGACCTCCTCGTCGATCTCGTTCGACAGTTCCGTCACGGTCTGTTTTGCCAACGTGTACGCCGTCTTCCGTGATCGCGCGTACTCTCCGTGGTTGAGAAAGCGCAACCCGATATGATAGACCGCACCCTCCTTCGTGAGATACCCCTCATCGAGGAGGGTTCGGAGATGGAGGTGAACCGTACTTCGCGACATCTCGAGTTCGTCGGTCAGCTCCTCGAGCGTTGCACCACCCTGCGTCTGGATCGTATCGATCACGCCCAGTGACCGTTTCGTGGTTTTCGCCGTCTGTCTGGTCATAGCGGTTCGTATCGGATTACACAATATAAACGTTCGCTACAGTGGGACTTTTATATATTAAACGACACTGATCGCTTCGCGTGCGGGGCCCAGCGGTCCGGTCGAACGACCGCCGTATCGGTATGTGTCGGGTTCAGACTGGTCGCTGTCCGACAGTTCGTCCGTTAGACCGATATCGTCCGTCAGCTCCGGTGCAACCGTAACTCGGACGGCGGTGTGCCGGGAGATCGATACAGTAATCCGTATCAGTCGTGGGGGTGGAACCGCTTGACGGCCCGGTCGACGGCCGCCGTCTGCCCGAGGAAGGTTACGCGGTCGCCGTCCCGAAGTCGGTGATCGCCGGTCGGGACCTCAGTCGTCCCGTTCTGGTGGGTGAGCAATCCGACGATACAGCCGTCGGGGATTTCGGCGTTGACCTCGGCGATCGTCTTCCCGACGAGATCCGACGCGGTAACCTCGATCTCCTGGACGTCGCCGGTCCGGCCGAGTTCGTTCATCCACGCCGACAGCGACGGTCGCTCTAAGACGTTCTCGAGGGACCACGCGGTCGCCATCGAGAGGTCGATCGCGTGGACGCCGAGCGATTCGAAGGCGTCGACGTTGTCGGGCTGGTTGACTCGCGAGGCGACCTTGCCGACGTCGAAGGTGGTCTTCGCGAGCTGGCAAACAAGCAGGTTGACGTCGTCGTCCGGCGTGGTCGCGATGACCGTCTTCGCGTCGTCCGCACCCGCGGCCTCGAGTACGTCGGCGTCCGTGCCGTCGCCCTCGAGTGCGGTGAGACCGCGTTTGCGGGCTTTCTCGACCGCGTCGGGGTCGTAGTCGACCAGCAGTACGTTCTCGCCGTCCTGTTCGAGCCGTTGTGCGAGCGAGAGACCGACGCGGCCCCCGCCGACGATTATCGTGCGCATTGGTGATACCTCGAGGTAGTCTGCGATCTGTCGTGCGAGGCCGGCCTGGAGGACGACCGTCGCGAAGATAATGAGAAAGACGGTGCCGGCGAGCAGCTGGGCCTCCTGTGGCCGACCGAGCGCCTGCAACTCGACGGCGAACAGCGTCGCGACGCTGGCGGGAATGATCCCACGCGGGCCGACGGCGCTCAAGAAGAGTCGCTCGTTTCCCGTAAACCGCGGATCGGTCGTCGAGAGGTAGATGACGGCCGGGCGAAGCACCAGCGTGATCGCGACGACGATGGCGAGGCCGGCCAGCCCGAGCGCGCGGATATCGGCGAAGTCGATCAACGCCGCCAGTGCAACGAAGATAAACGAGAGAACGACGACCGAAAGGTCGTCGAGGAAGTCGATTACCTCCTCGTGATGGGGAAGGTCGACGTTCCCGAGGACGAACCCGGCCATCGCGGCGGCGGCGATCCCCGTCTCGCTTGCGATCGTCTCAGCTCCGGCGTAGGCGACGACGACACCGGCGAGGACGATCAACCGAGCGTGCAGCGGTGCCGCACGGGGTCTCGAGCGTGCGCGCTTGAGGACCAGCCACACGATTCCGGCGACGAGGGCACCGAACGCGAGGCCGACGAACAGCCGGACCACGAAACCGCCGACGAGTGCTGCCGGCGTTCCGTTCCCGGCGACGAGAACCTCGAAGATGACGACCACCAGAATCGCCGCCGTCACGTCGTTGATCACCCCCTCGCCCTCGAGGACGGCTGCAACGTGATCCCGCACGGTGACGACCTGCAGGATCGGTCCGATCACGGTCGGGCCGGTCGCGATCAACAGCGCGCCGACCAACAAGCCAACCTCGAGGCTCGTCTCGAGGAAGACGACGACGGCGGCGGCCGTCCCGAGCCAGGTGATCGCCGCGCCGACGGTGACGAGGCGTGTCAGTGCGGCGGGACTCTCCCGGAGTTTCTCGAGGTTGAGATGGTAGCCACCCTCGAAGAGGATAATCGCGACGCTGACGCCAACCATCGCCGAGAGCCCGCCACCGAACGTCTCCCGTGAGACGAAGCCGAGCACTGCGGGTCCGATCACGATTCCGGCGACGATCAGAAAGAGGACGCTCGGAATCCGCAGTCGGTCCGCGAGGACGCGGGAGGCGACGCCGAGGGCGAGGACGAGCGCGACGGTGGCGACGAGCTTCATGGGCGGGGGTGTGACGCTCGGTTACACAGACGTGCGTACAGTTGAAAACGGTACTGGCGAGACGCGGTGAGCATCAGTCACCACCATCTGCGGCAGGTTGCGCCCCGGCGTCGTCTCCACCGGCCGTTTTGACGACCTGGTAGAGGATCATCAGGGCGACGGCAAACGACGATCCGACGAGCAGGAAAACGCTCACCAGATCGAGCGCGCTCGTTCCCAGCCAGTTCGCGAGTTCACTGAGGCCGATTCCGAGGCTGGCGAGGACCATCATCAGTCCGAAGTAGACGATCACGTCGTCCTCCTCGACGATCGTGGTCGCTGCCGAGCCGATGCGCGCGCCGAGTGCGCTCCCAACCAGTAGCAACGAGACCACCGTCAGATCGACGCTGCCGGACATGCCGTAGGTGAACGTTCCGAATGCACCCGAGAACAGCCCGGCGAACAGGCTCGTCCCGACTGCCGCGGTCAGGGGCGTCCCGATCAGGTAGTAGATGGCGGGCATGCGGATGAAGCCGCCGCCGACGCCGATCAATCCCGAGACGAGGCCGACGCTCCCGCCAGCGCCCGAAATCGTCCACAGCGACGCTCGACCGCCCGACGTCAGCGAGATCATCGGCGGAACGGTGTACGACTGGATCTTCTGACCGATCGCCGGAATGTCGTCGTCGTCGACGTCCTCGTCCCCTGTATCGTCTTCGTCCTCGAGATTCGCGGCGCGACGGAGGAACAACGCGCCGATTCCCCCGAGTAGGACGACGTACGCGACGCCCGTGACCAGGTTCGCAACGCCGAGTGCCTCGAGGCCGAAGACGAGCCGACTGCCGAGTTCGATCCCGATCGAGAGGACGACGAAGAGGATCGCGCCGAGTTTGTAGTCGACCTGGCCGACGTCGTAGTGTTTCAACACGGCGATGACGGAGGTGCCGAAGTAAAACGCCAGCCCGCTCCCGATCGCGACGGAAGCGGGGTAGTCGAGGAGCAACAGCGTCGGCGTGATCAGGAACGATCCGCCCATCCCGAAGAAGCCGAACAACACCCCGACCATGAAGCCGAAGCTCACGAACAACACGAGCAGGGTCAGGCTGAGTCCCAGTATCTCCATCTATCGTGCGTCTGTGATCGTTTCGATCAGTGGTGTTGCAACTCGCTCGAGGACGCCGTAGCCGGCGTAGAGGGCGACCGCTTGAACGAGGATGACGCCCACGAGGAGCGTCGCCTGTATCGGTGCGGGGAGCGCCACGGATTCGATCATTCGTTCCACCCTCCGTCGACGTTCGGTTGTGTGCGGATCATGGATTTCTACTCACTCTCTTCTACCCGGAGGGGATGTATAACGCTTTTGGGACCGCCATACAATATTACTGCAAGATATGGCACGGCTATCCAACGAGAATATCTGTATACGTTATGGAGATATCGGCGGTCCAGCGACGGTCCAGCTTTGGCCTCCGTATCCCATCATGCGCGAGACATATGCGGGCAACGTAGCTGTCGTCGGACTGAGTTCCACGTGGTGTGGTTACGAACCGTCGTGCGAACTCGTCACACTCGTCTTCGAATACGGTTAGACGGTTGTGCGCACACTGAGCGGTTCGACGGACACAGCTCTTTGAGCCAGTATATTGGGATACCCAAACAATATTATACCGTCGGCCCCTACAGCCAGTATGAAAGCGGTACTCGCTACCGACCTCTCGGCCGCCAGCGAGGCGACCATCGAGAACGAAACCTGTCTCGAGTGTCTGGGCCGTATCGGCGTCGACGAGATGCACCTCGTGACCGTGATTCCATCGAACGTTCACGCGGGCATGCCCGGAATCGACTTCGAGAAGCGACGACGGAAAGCGATCAGCAGCTACGAGCGGGTTATCGAGAACGCCGGCTTCGACGTCGAAGTACACGTCGTCCGCGGAACACCCCATCGGCGGATCCGGGGCATCGCGGAAACGATCGGCGCGAGCCTCACGATCGTCGGCTCACGCGGGAAGAGCCCACTCGAGAATCGGGTCATCGGCTCGACGGCGCGTAACCTCGCGCGGACGACCGAGACGCCGCTGCTCGTCAACCGAGTCGAGCGGGAAGCCGACGATCCGTCCGTCGTCAGACAGCACCTGTTCCAGCGTATGCTGTACGCAACGGACTTCTCCGAGAACGCCGAGCGCGCGTTCGACACGTTCTCGTATCTCCGTCACGCGACCCAGGAGGCGACGCTCGTCCACGTCGAGACGCCGAAGGATCCGGGACTCGCGGAAGACACGGATCCCGAAGGACGGCTGGCGGAGCTGGCCGACCAGCTCGAGGAGTGGGGGATCGACACGCGACTCGAGATTCGGCAGGGCGATCCAGCAGACGAAATCCTCGCCGTCGAAGACGCCGTCGACCCGACGACGATTCTCGTCGGCTCGCGCGGTCACAGCCGGCTTCGCAGACTGTTACTCGGCAGCGTCTCCGAGGACCTCGTCGCTCGAGCGAACGGAAACGTGATGCTCGTCCCGCCGTCGTGATACGGATCGTCGTAACGTTTTACCGGTGATCGCTATCGTTCGAGCGATCACCGATAACAAATTACAACCGTATGAGTACCGGCCCGCACACCACACAAAAACGGAATGATGCGGTACTGAAGCAATGACGCGCCAAACTGTTCCGAGTTGGTGACCGGGGCCGTCTTTTATTACAGATTCCGGTGAACAATCGAGTATGTCCGCTGACACTGACCTTCTCCGGACGCTCCTCCTCGTCGTTGCGCTCGTCATTCTTGTCCCGTTCTTACTGATGTTCCTCGTCTGGCCGATGATGGGAATGTGGGGTGGTGGACACATGTGGGACAACGGTGGTGCGAGCGGAGTTGGATCGACACTGTCGTGGCTGGTGATCTGGCTCCCGATGTTCCTGCTCGTCCTCGGCGGCGCGTACCTCCTCCACAGGGCGATAGATCGCACCGAAAGTGGCGACCGAGATGCCGCGCTCGAAGAACTGCGACTTGCGTACGCCCGCGGTGATCTCTCCGACGAGGAGTTCGAACAACGGCGCGAGCGACTTCAACGAGACGAGTGAGTGGCAAACGTGGCCCGAATTCGGTACTGACCCCCCACGCTGTACACGACTAGCCGATCGTCAGCACCCGGTCGGACGACGTCACGACCTCGAGGAGGTCGGACATCGTCGACATCGGACAGTACTCGCTCCCCTCGCTGTTGCGGAGTTCGAGACACGTTCCACACGCCTCGAGATCGCCACCGGCGTCGACGAACGCCTCCATTCGGTCGCGAACGTCGAACTCGTCGTCGGTGATCTCCTCGGCCTCGACGCCCTCTCCGAGTAGAAACACCGACACCCCGTGGCCGTCCTCGAGGGCCGTGATCCCGAGGCGGAACGCGTTCCAGGTGCGTTCGGGATCCGCCGTCTCGAGGACGATACCGATACTGTCGGCTTGTGACTGTGGATTCTGTGCCCCCATATATTGTACTTTTGCCACAATACTGTAAACGTTCGTATGATCGACGTAGAGGACGGATCGACGGGAACATCCACTGGCGGAGAAATCGGTCAGACTGTCTTGGTCTCGAAGTCCCTGCTCTGGGACCCCTTCGTTGGACGGGCAGATATAGACAGCCATCTCCTCGGCCCCGACGACCCCCTCGACATCCGGATTGCCCATCACGCACAATACTCAAATGCGTTCGGCACGTAGCCGTACCGATGACCGACACCGCATCCGGACCGACGGAGGACGACGCGAACGCGCCGCAAACACCAATCCAGCTCGAGGACGCCGCCGACGCGGAGGAGTTCCTCGAGGCTCACGACCTCGTATTGCTCGAGTTCGTCACCGCCGGGTGTGGCATCTGTGCGTCGATGGAACCGGTGCTCGGGTCGGTCGCACGGAGCGCGCCAGGCGCAGTTGGAATCGTGAACGCGGGCCAGGCGCTCGATCTCGCGGACGAGTTCGGCGTTCAGCGGGTCCCTACCCTCGTCGTCCTGCGGGGAGGGGAAGAAGTCGACCGACTGGACGACGGCTTCCAATCCGCCGAAACGCTCGTGGAACTGCTCGAAGCGCACGCCGAAGCGTCGGTCGGTGGCGGTCCCCGGTGAGCACGATCAGTTCTCGGATTTCTCGACGACGACGTCCTCGAACTCGAGAACGGCGAGCCCCATACCGTAGAAGTCCTTGAGCACCTGAGTCGGTGTTCTGACGATCGGGTCGGAGGGCCGGATCGTCGGGAAGCAAAATGCGATCGCGTTCCGAGAGTTCCAGATCGCAGACGTCGAGACAGCCCCGGATCGCGCGCTCGGGAAAAGTCTACCGTCGCGTGTTTTGTCCGTGTGTAGCGCTCCTCCTCGACCCCGAAAACGGGAGTCCCGTCTTCGAAGAGCACGGCGCTCGGATCGTGTTGCCCGTAGAGTCCGATCGCAGGTTTCAACGCAAATCGATAGTCCATCATATTTCGTGAACGCCCCTGATTCGGACAGTGTGTGAACACGAATAAATCACGGGCTCATCGAACAGCGACAGACGATCGGTCCCGACGGCCCCCACGGAAGTTCGGTCGAGACCGCACTTGAGGAACCTTCACGTCGCTGTGAGACGACATCCAGGGCGACCGATGTCGAGACGCCGCTGGCCGTCGCGAAGCTCATCACCTTCGCACTGAGCCTCGCGGTCGCGTATCCGACCTATCACGGCTACGAATGGAACGTTTCTGGTCTTCGTTTCGCTGACAAAGTGACAGCGTGAGAACGCGGCGTGAGGAAGCACCGATCGGCGACGGGGAACCCGTTATCGCTCGCAGGTCGAACAGGTCGTCCGCCAGCGGATGACGAATCCGATGACGGCCAGCGTCAGCACGGTCGCGACGATCTGTCCGAGCCCAGCGCCCAGTCCGGCTGCAGCGCCGCCGCCCGCCAGACCGACTGTTCCGGGGGCAAACGCCAGACAACAGAGACTCGTCGCACCAGCGAGGCCGAGCAGCGACCGTCGTGACGCTGTCTTCGAATCCATCAGTTTCTCCGTATGGGGGTGACACCAATATGCATTGTGGAATCCGAACTCGGCAGCGCGCTCGACGGTTTCCATCACCTCGGCGTGGTAGAGCGACTTTTTCGAGGGGATACAGCCCCGGTTGAGGCAGGTGCCACCGAGCGGTCCCTTTTCGACGACTGCGACCGACTGACCCCGGCGGGCCGCTGCGCCCGCGACGTCGAGCCCCGATTCCGAGCCGATTCCGAGGAGGTCGAACTCCGCAGGTTCGGTGTCCATACGGCTATCGACGGTCGCGATTCCCATTACCGTTACAGGGTGTACAGGGTTGAGCGCCGAGTCGGAAACGCCTGTTTCCGGCGGGCCGAGCGGGTACAGCTCTGCTCGTTCCGATATCGAATCGACTGGAGACAGTCAGTTCCTGCCTCCGTCTGGCAGCCGATAGCGACGGACAATCCCCTTGTTCGCCCTCGACTCGAGGGCAGACCTCACACGCGAATTTTCCTCGAGATTCATCCGTCGTGTTTCCACGATTTACCGCATTCTCTCGCCTTTCCACCCACGACACTCAGGGTCGCGAGCGGACCGCTGAGGAGCAGTCCTCCCAGGACAGCTACCAGCACGGACGTCACTGGTGCCGTCAGCGGTGGCGCGACCGTGGCACCGATCGGAACGAGAAGCACACTCACTATCGGAGCGATCGCGCCATACGCCAGCCGCGTTCGTTGCCCCCGAGAGAACCGGATTCCGCCGGTACCGTGTTGTGGGATCAACAGTCCAACCGACAGGACGACGAACCCCGCTACCACGTACAGTCCACCCACCCCGATCGCCAGTCCCTCCGCAAAGCCGCTGTCGCTCTTGGGCATCGTGACGAAAATCGCGGCAAACCAGACGAGACTCCCGAGTATCACGATCGCTCCGAGTGCGGCAATTCCGAACTGAAGCGACGCTCGTACTGATCGAGGGGCGAGCGTCTCGAGAGCGTCGGAGACGGTCTTCATACGACACATTGGATCGGAATACGGATAATACAGTTATCTGATTCCTCGCTCTCGAGAATGTGAGTTATCGTAGCGACTGCAAGTCACTAGACATCCGCCGGACAGGAGCGCGGTTCGGAACGGGCGCGGTTCGGAACGGGCGCGGTTCGGAACGACCGACGGGAGTGAGAACCGCGACGGGAACGGGGAGGAACGACCCGTGAGCAGGATCGGCGATCAGTGTGTCACCCGTTGCAGTTGTTTCTATAGTTGTTCCGTGGCCGCTGGCACGACCTCCGACGGGATACGTACTCTCGAGTGGCATCAATCATGGGTCAGCTTCCGCCGGCGGTAGCCATCAGTCTGTCCGCGTTGAGAAACAGCGGTGTACAACGGTGACGAAGACTCCTCGAGCAGGGCGAGAATCGCAAACGCGTACTCCACTGTTCACAGAAATGCAAGGAGGAAGCCCACGACTTCAGTCGTGGGAGGAATCCGACAAGGCTCGAATCAATCCACGAGCGATAGCAGTCGGATTCCCCAACGTGGGTCATAGAATTTATAAAGAATTGATTCAATATGTGAAATACGGATGGAAGACGTGATTCGCACCGTCAAAGTCAAACTCGATGTCCCTACAGAGCGGTGCGACGACCTCCATCAGACCAAAGACCAGTTCCTCCACTGTGCCAATACGACGGCAGACTGGGCGTGGAGATACCCACACGACTACTGTATAACCTCGAAACAGAGTGCTGAGAAAGCCCTCTACGACAGACTTCGTAGCGAAACGGAGTTGACCGCGAATCTCGTGCAGAAAGGGATTCGACGCGCTATAGAGGCCACAAAAAGCGGTGTCGCTCGCCTCAAGGACGGCGACAAGACGAGTCAACCGCACTTCGACACGTGGAGCGTTGTCTACGACAAACGAAGCGCAACGTTCCACCGCGATCACGTCTCTCTGTCCACGGTGAACGGCCGTGTCGAGTGCGACTACGTGATCCCAACCAAACCAGTGGGAACACCAATTGGTGAGTATCTGCTGAATGAGGACTACGAGTTCCGTATGTCCACATTGCAGTACGACCGTTCCACAGAGTCGTTCTATCTCCATGCACGGATGCGCCGACTCGAACGTGATGACCGAGAGCAGTCCACAACTTCTTTTGATACCAAGCACAGAACAGTCCTTGGCGTTGACCTAAACGTGGACGGTTCGCTCGCCGTGACTTCGACAGGCGTGTTCATCGGAAACGCTGACGAGATGAATCATCGACGCCGAGAGTTCGAGAAGACTCGTGGGTCAATGCAACAGACTGGGACGCGGTCGGCACACCTGTCGATTCAATCAATGAAAGATCGCGAACACCGCTGGATGCAAGACGAACTCCATCGCGCTTCGAACCAGATTCTCGAAGAAGCTCATGACCACGGGTGTACGCACATTGCGTTCGAGAACCTGACCGGGATTCGTGACCGGATGGCGGGTGCAAAACGCTTCCATGCATGGGCGTTCCGGCGCTTGTACCACTACGTCGAATACAAAGCCGAGATGTTCGGCATCGGGGTCGAACAGGTGAGTCCGGCGTACACGAGTCAGCGGTGTTCCAAGTGCGGGTTTACCCACGAGTCTAATCGGCAGTCAAAACACCAGTTCGTGTGTCAGAAGTGCGAGTACGAACTGAACGCAGATTATAATGCGAGCAAAAACATCGCTCGCAAACTTCTCAAAAAACTCCACTCGGGGCAGAAGTCTTCGAGTGGAGGCGCACCCTGTCAGTGTGCGCTAACGTCAGGGACGCTGAACCTGAACGGCGATTACACCGCCTCCGTCAATTCGACGGCAGAAGGGGAGTCCACTGACAAGCCCACGACTTCAGTCGTGGGTTACTGACAACCGCGGCAGCACGAGAAGACCAGCCAGGATGGCCAGATTCGCCAGAACGCCTGCGGAGGCGACGGTCCAATCGAGCGCCGTAAGGAGCAACGACAACACAGTCACTGCGAGCAGCGTGTCTCGCCAATAGCGCCAGCCAGCGACCAACGCGGCAGCCGACGCGACGAACCCGACGCCGGCCACAGCGGTCAGCACCGCAAAGACCCGGATCCCAACGTCCCCCACGTCGACGGCGCCGCCGAGTAGCGTGGTTTTGTACGGGAGATCTGCCAGCTCGAGTAATTCGAAGTAGACGCCGATCCCGAAAAAGTGAATGAGTCCGTGGATCGCCACTGCAATCGCGACGACGTATGTGAGGGGACCGGCCATCGGATTCACCACTTGTAGACTGTTATACCCGCTGTCACGACTCCGACAACAGCTACGTAGCCGGACCACGTCCGCACCAGTAAACCTTCGGGTGAGACGTTGCACTCGATGCTGTACAGGCGCGGATCGCCGGTAATCGGGACGGTCAACTAAGGAATCACTTTTGGCGAGAATTTCACGTCAGGAACATGGTCGTTTCACTCGATACGCCATCAGTTGTACCGATTATTCAGACTCAGAAAATGGCTCATGACTGTCAGTAACGCATTATCGATCCACCTATCTCCGAAGCGTAATTTCTCTCGAGCGAAGCGACGATGTTTATCAGTCAGTCCACACAAGAAGAACTATGCCGTCGGATCGCTCGGGGCCAGTCACGACCCGCCGCCGATTGCTTGCGGCCTCCCTCGTTGGAGCAAATGGAGGACTCTCGAGCCGATTTGGCACTGTCAGCGAGCCCACCTCCGCCGACGAATCGCTCCCGGCGTATCTCGACGAGCGCGTTCCGGCTGTGCTCGATCGCTACGACGTTCCGGGGGCGTCGATCGCCCTGGTCGAGGACGGCGAGGTGACGTGGAACGGTGCCTACGGTAGTGCTGACCCCGCAGACGGACGCCCGATGGCCGAAGACACCCCGTTCCGGGTGCAATCACTTACGAAGTCGATCACTGCGTGGGCGGTACTGAAGCTCGTCGAGCAAGGCGAGCTCGAACTCGACGATCCGGTTGGCCGACACCTGACGAGCTGGGAGCGTCCTGACGCCGCGTATTCGTGGGACGACGTGACCGTTCGTCGATTGCTCGCCCACAGTGCCGGGCTGCCAGCAGGTGGGTACGAGAGCGTCCCGCTGGACGAAGAGCCGCCACCGCTTCGAGAGGCGCTGTCCGGACACGCGGACGGACCAGCGGCACGACCGACGAGCGAACCCGGTGAGTTCCGGTACTCGAATATCGGGTACGCGCTACTGGAACTCCTCCTCGAGGACGTTACGGGGCGTGACTTCACAGCGTACGTGGCCGACGAAATCCTCGAGCCGCTCGAGATGGAGAGTGCCACCTTCGTCGCCACCGAGGGGCTCCGATCGGAACTGGCCACGGAGCACTTCGTGGATGGCTCCCAGGCCCCCGCGAAACATAGTCCCGCCAGCGCCCACAGCGGGCTGTACGCAACTGCGACAGACATCGCTCGCTTCGTCGCCGCTGGCACGGAGACGAGCGGGGAACCGGTGGGGCGGGGCGTCCTCGAACCGGCGCACGTCGCGGAACTATACGCTCCGACTGTCGAAACGACGGGCTTCTACGGCCTCGCCAGCGACGGCGCGGGGCTCGGACACTTCGTCGAAACGCTCTCCGATGGGGAGCGGGCAGTGATGAACGGCGGGCAAGGATCCGGTTCGTGGCACTGGTTTCACGCTGTCCCCGGGACCGGCGACGGAATCGTCATCCTCACGAACAGCGAACGGAGTGTCCAGCTTATCGCCGACGTCGTGGCGGCGTGGACGGATCGACGCGGCCTCCCCAGTCAGTCGCTGACGCGCGCGAGGAGCTGGATTCGCCTGCCAGTCTGGATTCTCGTCGGTGTTGCGGCCGGGCTCGCCCTCCGACTCGGATATGGTGCTATCGCGGGAACGCGAACGTTCGCCCCGCTATCCGACCGCGACCGCGTCACTCGAGCGGTCCTGGGCATCCTCGCAGTCGTAACGTTCGGGCTCTGGTGGACCATCGGTCGAGAAACTGTGGCGTTCTTCCTGCCGGTGATCGCCGAGTGGATCGGACTGGCACTGTCGGCAGTCGTCGCTCTCCTGTTGGTGACGGTCCTGTTTCCCAAAACAGGCACGGGTGAACCGAATGACTAACGACAGCGCCGACGACGAACCAGCGAGCGAGACGTCGACCATCTCGCTTGTCGCGTCTCCGGACGTGGACCCGGAGTTCTTCGAGTACTCGAACCCGTGGCAGTTCTTCGCCATCGCGTTCGGTGTCTCGTACCTCTTCTGGATCCCACTGGTCGTCCTCGAGTACGACCCGTTCGCACTGCCCGGGGTAATTCTGTTCGCCGCCGGTGGACTCGGCGTCCCAGGGGCGGCGATTTTTCTGCTCTTTTGGGACGCAGAGGGGAAACACCGGCGTGACTACTGGCGGCGGCTCGTCGACGTCCGGCGGATCGGGCTACGCTGGTACGCCGTGATCCTCCTGCTCGTTCCGGTCCTGAACGGGTTGGCACTACTCTTAGGCGTCCTCGCCGGCGACGCGGTTCCAGCGTTCGAGCGAGCTGCCGAGTTCGCCGCTGATCCGGTATCGCTCCTCCCGTACGCGGTTTTCATGGTGATCTTTGGCCCACTACCCGAAGAACTGGGCTGGCGCGGATACGCACTCGACGGGCTGCAGGCGCGTTGGAACGCGTTGTGGGCGAGTCTGATACTCGGATTTTTCTGGGCCGTCTGGCACGTCCCCATGTTCGTGATGGTCGGGACCTATCAGGCCGAACTGGGTGTGTTGACACTCCCGTTTTGGGAGTTCATGTTCGGGGCGACGGTCGTCTCAGTTCTGTACACCTGGATCTACAACAACACGGGCCGCAGTATTCTCGGAGCCGTGCTGTTTCACTTCTCGGGAAACTTCAGCGGCGAACTCGTGCCACACGGTCCCGTTGGACGCTTCTTCCCAGCAGTGTTGGCGCTGCTGGTCGTCGTCGTGGTGGTCTCGGTCTACGGGCCGAAGACACTAAGCCGACGCGCTCGTGTACAGTCATCCGGTACAGAGTAGTCCCTCGCCACCGGCTCTTCGGAGACTGATACGGATTGCTGTAACTATGTACCGCCGATCACCAGTGACGTGGTCGGTGATCGGCGGTAATTGACTACAGTAAACCGTATGACAGGCTTCGACATCACCGACAGCGGGCGACGCAGCCACTCGACGTCCGCGTGATCGTCTCCCCTCGACGGAGTAACCGACATTCTCTGACCGATGCGAATCGCGCGTCTGGCGGGCCAGTATCTGGTTCGGGTCCTCGTCGATCCCTGCCGAAACGGAGCTATCATAGCCACTAAAAGTCAGTTTATCCACCGATCGCACGATAGCTGTGCAATCGGGTATAAACAGTTGCAGTTGGTACTATATTGTTCTCCCTGCTGAAGACGCTGGCATGGGGCTGCAGCTACGAAACCCGTTCCGGTGGCCATTGACCGTCCTCGGCGGGATTCTCGTCCTGCTCGGAGAGGCATTCTTCACCGGCCAGGCCTACCGCCGCTGGCCGGACGAGTTCTCGCCGCTCACCCACTACCACAGCGACCTGGGCATGACGGTCGGTGGTCCGCCGGGTGCGAACACGGCACTGGGGGCGCAGTACTACAATGCGGGCCAGGTGTTCATCGGCCTCGCGGTGATCCTGTTCATCGGCGGCCTGTACGTCTACTACACGGGGGATCGCCGACGGGACGCGTTGCTCACCATCGGCCAGCTCGCCGGGATCTTCATCGGGGTCGCACTGATCATGAACGGCGTCTACTCGCTCGATTTCGAAACTGGCCACGCGATGTGGGTCATTCCGATGTTTCTGGGAATTACCATCGGACTCGTTCCGATCAACGCGGCCCTCTATCGCTACCCGGGATTTCCCCGGTGGATCGCCGGCTACGGCGTCCTCGTCGCGATACTCCCGCTGGGTCGGTACCTTCTGATGTACGTCACTGCGGATCCGCTCTTTATTGCCGAATGGATCCTCATCTACGCCGCGTTCGTCTGGATCTTTCTCGTCACCATCGACGCGTTCAGAAGGGGAGTGCTGTCGAACGGGTTCAAACGAAGTTCAAAAGCACACCAGCGGGACTCGCCAGGAAATCCATTTCGATGGTCTCTCACCGCCCTCGGCGGACTATTCCTGCTCCTCGGTGAAGCGTTCTTCACCGGGATGGCGTACTCCCACTGGTCAGGCGCGTTCTCCCCGTTATCGAACTTTCACAGCGATCTCGGGGGCACAGTGGCCAGCGGTCGTGGCGCGAACACCGCTCTCGGCGCACAGTTTTACGATGCCGGCCAGATCTTTCAGGGACTTGCCCTGATACTATTTGTCGGTGGATTGAATATTTACTACACCCGGAGTCGTCGACGGAATGCGGTACTCGTGGCCGGGCAACTAGTCGGACTCTTCGTCGGGGTCGCGCTGATCATGAACGGGATCTACTCCGTCGATTTCGACGGACACGCGGCGTTGGTCATCCCACTGTTTCTGGCCTTGAGCGCGACGCTCATTCTACTCAATATCGCGCTGTACGGCCACCCACAATTCCCTCGAGTCCCAGCCGTCTACGGCGGACTCGTCGGACTGATTCCACCCGTAATGTTGTACGTTACCACCCCAATGCTCGAGTCTCCGTTCGTCGTGGAGTGGATCCTCATCTACGGCGCGATGCTCTGGGTGCTCCTCGTGGTCGTCGACGTGCTTTTGGGCGAGATACAGCAGTCCAATTAGGGGACCAGCGAGACGGCGGAGGAATAACGTCGGAACCGACGTGGCGAGTCACACGTCGACGGACACGTTGGGATTCGACGCACTCGGTCCACCACTAGCGACGCGTCTGCGGATGTGCAACGTTCATACTGTCGGACAGCAGTCACTGACGCGAATTCACAAGACAGGCGCGGCGAATGCTCACACTATAGTAACAACTGCAACTATTTACACACTGATCGCACAGAAGTCGTGCGATTAGGTGTGCATTGACGTGCAGTGGCTACTATAGTTCTGTTCGACGGTATCAGTCCGTGGCAGCCGTTTCGGTCCGATTTTCCGGAACGCCCCCCGTGTGCTCCGTGCCGGGAATCGTCTCACGGTTCGTCAGGTTTGCGCCACCGTAGACGACCACGAGCAGTGTCGCGACGGCGAGATAGACGATCGTCATCGATACGTCTACCGCGAGGGACGTTTCGATCACCTCGATATCGATTTCCCACGGGTACAGCAACATACTCACGTTGTTGGCCGCGTGGAACGCCATCGCCAGCAAGACGCTGCCGCCGGTGCTGTTGTACACCCACGTGATCATCACCGACGTTCCGATCGTCTGCAAGAGATACAACACCGGAGGGATTTGCGAGTAGTAGGTACCCGGAACGAAAAACAGCGGCCCGTGCCAGAGCGCCCACACGACACCGATCACGATGCTTGCAACGAGCGCGGTGTATCGTTCCTGGAGTCGCGGCAGCGCGAACCCGCGCCAGCCGAACTCCTCGAGGCCGCCCTGGAGGAACAGTTGAAAGAAAAAGTAGCCGACGATCAAGCCCGTCCGCTCGGGCAGCAGTTCCGGCCGTGGCGGGTCACCGGTGAGGACCACGATCAGCACCGTCGAGCTGACGACGAGAACGACTGGCAACCCGACGATTGCGATCAGGTACCAGCGAAGTCCGGTCCGCCAGATGAGAACTTGTCCCGCCCACTGTCGGAGGCTTCCGCCGGTTACCCACGTGAGGAGTGCCGCAGCGAGTATCGGCCCTAACACACCGATCGGAATCAACGGGCGGCCGGTGACGATTTCGATACCGTGAGCTGTCCACGTGAACGCGATGGCGAGGACGAAAAAGAGTGTGACTTGGTGGGATCGGGCAACCGCTTGCAGATCAGTATTCATGGACGGTTCCCCAAGCGGCTATTCCGTCTCCCGTGGCCAGCGGCGAGCTCCCTTGCGTCACTCGAGCGGATATCGTCGCACAACGTTCCTCGAAGCCGAGGGCAGTCACAGTGACTGGGCTGACCACGCTCGTGTAGCTCGTGGAAGGTGATACACGCACTCGCCCGAAGTGACCGATATCGACGTGTGTCCTCGCCATCACCGGTGGTGGGATAGTACCCACACTGACACGATCAGTGGTCGAAGTAATAAACCCCCAGTCACGGGGAGTGGTAATGGACTCAGACGGCCTCGACACCGCTGTCTCCCGAAGGGGCCGAGACAGATCCACGAAGCGGGGTGGCCGCTCGAAATTACCGACGAGCAACGACTGCCAGCGTCTCCGGCCGGTCGTGAACGCGCTCGAGGGTAAAGCCCGCCTCCTCGAGTTGACTGGCGACGTCGTCGGGACCGAATCGTTCGTCCATCGGCGGTCCCTCGTCGCCAGCCCCCGAAGCGGACCAGTCGACGGTGACGAGACGACCCCCTGGTCGAACGACGCGGACGAGTTCCGCCATCGTCTCGTCGGTGGCGTACTCGTGATGTGTCATCGTCGAGAACGCGCCATCGAGTTCGTCGTCGTCGAACGGCATCGAGTCGACACCGGCCGTGACCAGTTCGACGTTTTCGAGGAGCCCCACCTCACGGTGGTACTCGTGCATTTCCTCCTGGACATCGACCGCGTACAGCGTCTCGGCGAACGGTGCGACCTCCCGCGAGTAAAATCCCGTCCCCGAACCCAGGTCCGCGACGACGAAATCGGACTCGAGATCGAGCATCTCGAGCAGTTCCTCGCGCGAACAGAATCGGTAGCGAGATGGATCCTCGAGTTTGTCGGCGCGGTCGGTCGGGAACGTGTGAAATCCCATGTGTATACGATTGGGCGTCAGTCACAAGAGTGTACGCTTTTGCGTTCGGCCGGTCCGGTCCGCGTCCTGACCCTCGAAACCCCAGTGGCACGTCGTACGGACTGCTGTCAGTCAGTAACGGTGTGACCGCGAGCAGTCCTGGGATTCCACCGGAATATCGTCACAGCAGACCGTGTCAGCCGTCGAAACGGAGCAGACGTAACCCGATCAGGCTAACGAGGACGGTCGATCCCTCGTGACCGATCACCGCGACCGGGAGTGGGATCCCGGCAGTGAGAATCGCGATCACCATGATCGCGATCGCCCCGAACGCGATGGCGAAGTTGATATACAGGGTTCGTCGGGTCTCCTTGCTGAGTGCGAACGCGTAGGGGAGCCGATCGAGTTTGTCCGACATGAGGACGATATCGGCCGTCTCGAGTGCCACGTCGGTTCCGGCGCCACCCATGCCGATGCTGATATCGGCCGTCGCGAGTGCGGGGGCGTCGTTGACCCCATCGCCGACCATCGCGACAGCCTCGTGGCGCTCCTGAAGCGTCTCGACGTGATCGACTTTCTCCTCGGGGAGTAGTTCCGCGTACACCTCGTCGATTCCGAGTTCGTCGGCGATGTACTGGGCAACTCGTTCGTTGTCGCCCGTCAGCATGACGATCTGTTCGACACCGCGCTCGCGGAGTTTCGCGATCATCTCGGCCGCGTCGGGCCGGATCGTGTCGGTGAACGCGAGCCAGCCGAGAACGGTCGGACGATCGTCGACCGAAGCGCCATCAGCGGGTTCGCTGACGACGAGGACGGTCGTCTTCCCGTGGGCCTCGAGCTCACGAACGGCCTCGAGTCCAGCCGTTTTGCCGTCGATCGGTCGCCCGTCCAGGACGGTTTCGACGTACCGTGGGTTACCGATGTGGATCGTCTGCTCACCGACGGTCGCGTGGACGCCTTTGCCGACGACTGCCTCGAACTCGGTCGCGTCGGGCACGTCGAGCGAGCGGTCCTCGGCGGCCTCGACGGTCGCCTCGGCCAGGTGGTGTTCCGACCGGGACTGGACGGCCGCCGCGAGCGTCAGCAGTTGGTCGTCCGTCAGCGTTCCGTCTTCGACCGAACCGTCGAGTACGTCGCTCTCGACGATGCCGCCGTCGGTGGCGGCACACGCGTTCTCGCGCGCGTTTACGTCCGTGAGTCGAGTGTTCCCTTCGGTCAGCGTCCCCGTCTTGTCGAACGCGATCGCGTCGACGTTCCCTGCCGTCTCGATGTGTTCACCACCTTTGAACAGGACGCCCTGTCGACCGCCGGCGGAGATCGCCGAGAGAACGGCCGCCGGCGTCGAGATGATGACCGCACACGGCGACGCGGCGACCATGAGCGTCATCGCGCGGTAGAACGTCGGCTCGAACGCGTGGTTCAGGACCGCAAGCGGGAACCCGATCGCGACGACGGTCATCGCGAAGACGCCGAGAACGTAGGGTTGCTCGAACCGGTCGATGAGTTGCTGGGTCGGCGCTCGCTTCTCCTGGGCTCGCTCGACCATGGCGATGAGTCGGGAGATCGCCGACTCCGTGGCCGCTCGAGTGACCCGGACCTCGAGACTCCCCGTCTCGTTGATCGTCCCGCTGTACACCTCGTCTCCCGGCTCCTTCGCTACGGGGACCGACTCGCCGGTGAGCGAGGACTGATCGACCGTGCTCTCGCCAGCCTCCACGATCCCGTCGAGGGGCAGTCGCTCACCGGGGCGAACGACGAACACGTCGCCGATCTCGACTTCGTCGACTTCGGTCGTCACTTCCGTCCCGTTCCGGAGAACCTGGGCCGACTCCGGTCGCATCTCGACCAGCGACTTGATCGCGGTCCGCGACCGGCCGATGGCGTACTCCTCTAAGACCCCCGACAGCGAGAACAAGAACAGCAACATCGCTCCTTCGAACGGCGCGCCGATGTAGAGCGCACCGAGTGCGGCGACGATCATCAGGAGGTCGATCTCCACTTCGGGTACTCGCAACGCTTCGATGCTCGCTTTGAGCCCGTACCAGCCGCCGAAGGCGTACGCGGTGCCGTAACAGCCCCAGACGAACCACGGCGGGGCCCCGAGCCAACTGCCGAGAAGTCCACCAACCATTCCGAAAAACGTGAGAGCGACGAAGATCCCCTGACGCCTGATTTCCAGACGCTCCGTCAGCGCCGTTGGCTCGTCGACGGCCGCTGGCGCGGGGCCCGATTGCGTCTCCATACGACTCGTTTGAACCCGTCGTGGATAAGCGTTCACGTGATTCGTCTCGGATGGGAATCCGGATCGTACCGGAGTGAAACAGCAGCGGCCGGTGCACGTCTGCCCGAACAGTATTGTGTAAACCCCACAATTTATTGGTGACGAGTACGTACAGTAGCCTAATGAGTGACTCACTCGAGGAAGAACGAGAACAGATTCGCGAACAGAAGAAACGAGAGCTCCAGCACCGGCTCGAAAACGGCGGCGAGCTGGGTGAAGACGCGGCAGTGACCCCATCCGAACCGATCGCGATCGAGGGACAGGACCATCTCGAGGCGGTCGTCGACGAACACGACGTCGTGCTCGTCGACTGTTACGCCGACTGGTGTGGCCCGTGTCAGATGCTCGAGCCGACGATCGAGGCGCTGGCCGAGGAGAGCGACGCGGCGGTCGCGAAAGTCGACATCGATCGTCACCAGCGACTGGCCCAGCAGCTGGGTGCACAGGGCGTGCCGACGCTGATCCTCTATGCCGGTGGCGAGCCAGTCGAGCGGACGGTCGGTGCACAGAGCAAGGGCCAGCTCGAGAAGCTGATCGACCGACATAGCACCTCTGCCTGACGGATTCTTCTCACGGGTTCGCTCGCTGGCGCTCAGGGCGAATCGAGAGCCAGTTCGTTTCAATGTGGAAAACAGCGGCGTCAAGCGACCGTCTCCGCGAACAGCGGTGTCAGGGAAGCGTCTCCGCGAACCAGTCGGCGGCGACGTCGGCGACCTCCTCGAGTTCGCCCTCGCCCCCGAAGAGGTGGCCCGCGCCCTCGACGACGTACAGATCGTTCTCGCAGCTCAGCTGCTCGCGGGCCTTGCGGTTGCGTTCGAGAATCTGTGTGTCGGCCCCACCGACGATAAACAGCGTCGGTGCCCGAACGTCGGCGAGCACCGCCGAAGCCATGTCCACGCGCCCGCCGCGGGAGACCACGGCGTCGATGTCGTCCTCGAGACGCGCGGCCCCGCACAGGGCGGCCGCAGCGCCCGTACTCGAGCCGAAGTAGCCGACGTTCGCGCTCCGCGTCTCCTCACGGTTCCACAGCCACTCGGTGACCGCGACGAGCCGATCGGTCAGCAGCGAGATGTCGAACCGATTCTCGCGATACTGGTCTTCGGCCTCGGTCAGCAGGTCGAACAGCACGGTGGCGAGTCCACGATCGCGGATGACGTCCGCAACGAAGTTGTTGCGCGGGCTCTTCCGACTCGAGCCGCTGCCGTGGGCGAAGACGACGATACCCGACGCGTCCGGCGGCATCTCGAGTACGCCCTCGAGTTCGACGTCGTCGACCGGAATC
This sequence comes from Natrialba swarupiae, assembly GCF_008245225.1. Lineage (GTDB taxonomy): Archaea > Halobacteriota > Halobacteria > Halobacteriales > Natrialbaceae > Natrarchaeobius > Natrarchaeobius swarupiae. Next base: position 16,012 of record NZ_VTAW01000020.1, on the reverse strand, counting down.
GAGACGAGGCTGTCAGGATCCTGGACCATACCGGATCCGACGACGCGAAACGCCTTGATGCCAGGGGGACAGCTGGCGGAACTCACGACGCGACTCACCGCCCTACAGTTGGCCCAATTCCAGGAGGGGACGCTGTCGAAGGATAGTTCCGATCGCTACCGGCGTTCGACCAGTGCGTCGGCCTTGCTGCGGACCCGTATCGGCTCGAGCTGGTCGGCGAACGACATCGCTTCCTCGAGTTTGGCGCGGGTTTCGGCGTGGATCGTGTACAGCCGATCGCCGGCTTCGACCTCGTCGCCGACCGTCCGGTGGACGACGAGCCCGGCTCCGCTGTCACGCGGTGCACCGGCGCGCCGGGCGAGGTCGGAGAGCTGCCTGTTGTCGACGCGACTCGCGATCCCGGCCCGATCTGCCCGTATCGTCGTCGACTCCTCGCCGGGATCGAGATCCGCCGACTCGACGTCGGGATCGCCACCCTGTGCGGCGACGATCGACCGGAACCGCTCGAGTGCCCGGCCCGACTCGAGGATCTCAGTCGCGGAGGCATCGACGCCACAGTGCTCGAGAAGCATCTCGGCGAGTCGGAGCGACTTCAGCCGGAGTGACTCGGGGCCGTCGCCTTCGAGTACGGCGAGGACGTCACGAGCCTCGAGGACGGGACCGACACCGCGACCGATCGGATCGGTTCCGTGGGTGATCGCACAGTGGATATCCATCTCGAGGTAGTCGCCGACGCGTTTGAAGTCGTCCGCGAGTTCCCGGGCGGCGACCAGACTCTCGACTTTCGCCCCTTCGCCGTAGGGGATATCGATCACGACGTGACTCGAGCCGGCGCTCCGTTTCTTCGAGAGCACCGACGCCATCAGCAACCCCTCGGGATCGATCGACAGCGGGTTCTCCGCGCGGATAATCTCGTCGTCGACGGGTGAGAGGTCGACGCCGCCACCCCAGACGAGACAGCCGTTGGTCTCGTCGACGATCCGTTCGATCTCCTCGATCGAGAACTCGACGTCGCTGACGACCTCCATCACGTCCGCGGTGCCGGCCGGCGAGGTCACCGCCCGCGAGGAGGACTTTGGCATCGTCACGCCAGCCTCGGCGACGATCGCGACCATGATCGGTGTCACGCAGTTGCCCGCGACGCCGCCGATCGAGTGTTTGTCCGCGACGATGGAGGCGTCCCACTGCAGTCGCTGGCCGACGCCGCTCATCGCCTCCGTCAAGTTCTTCGTCTCCGCCAGCGAGAGCCCGTTCGCGTAGACCGCGGAGACGAACGCACTCAGCTCCACATCCGAGAGGCGGTTCTCGTGGATGTCCCGGACGATCCGCTCGAGTTCCTTCCGCTCGAGTTCGACGTCGTCTAGTTTCTTCCGCACACACCGGACCGAGGGTGGCGTCCCCGCGAGCGTGACCTCGACGTCGCCGTGAACGTGATCGAGCGGTTCGGTTACGCCGACGGTACCCGCCTCGACCAGTTCGTCGGTCCGCTTGACGATCCCGGTCGTCGTCGCCCCGTCCCAGGCGATCCGGACGCGGTCGAGCGGGTGTGCGCCCAGTTCGTCGGCATCGACCGTATTCAATAGGACCAGCGGACGAGACGTGCCGATATCGATCGTAGTGGCCTCGAGTCGCATTCGTTCGTCGAGATTCACCGCGAGGACAAAAGTGGAGCGACCGGTTGCCCTCGAGGTGGCGGCCACGGCCAACCCGTCGGAGATTCCGGGTAGTGGTCCGGCCCATCTGTTATATGATCTCTCGTCACGTTGACTCCCTCGAACCGATGGACGGCACTGCTAGATTCGACGACCGAACGGACGCGGGCGAACAGCTCGGCGAGGAACTCCGCGAGAGGGGCGTCGACGCGGATCTCGTCCTCGCGATTCCGCGGGGCGGACTGCCCCTCGGACGCGCAGTTGCGGACGCACTCGACGCGCCGCTCGACATCGTCGTCGCGAAGAAAATCGGCGCTCCCGGAAATCCCGAGTACGCGATCGGGGCCGTCGCAAGCGACGGGAGCGTCTGGCGAAACGAGCAAGCGTTTCGCGTCACCGACGCCGACGAAGCGTACTTCCAGGAGCAACGCGAGGTCGAGGCTGACGCCGCCAGAAAGAAGGCCGAGCGCTACCGAAGCGGGCGGTCTCCGCCGGTCTTCGACGACAAGACGGTCGTCGTCGTCGACGACGGCGTCGCGACAGGGTCGACCGCCAGGGCCTGTCTCTCGCGTCTCGAGGCGTCCGACGCCGGTCGGACCGTCCTCGCAGTTCCGGTCGGCCCACCGGACACGATCGCGGATTTCCAGGCGCAGGTCGACGAAGTCGTCTGTCTCGAGACGCCGGCTGGCTTTCGTGGCGTCGGCCAATTCTACAGGGATTTCACGCAGGTATCGGACGAAGATGCGATGGAGTACCTCGAGCGATGACGATCGCCACCACGTCGGCCCGACACGGAGACGTCGGCCGGGACGTTCCGCGAGTGGAAAACCCCACTGACTACGTGATGGCCGGTCTCGAACGATCGAGTATCGACGCGGGGCCGCGGCCGTACAGTCTGGACGACCAAACCGACCGATCAAACCCATGAACATCGAAGATATCGTTTCGACCGAGTTCGTCGAATTCACACCAGACACAACCGTATCGAAGCTCGTTGGCACGTTCGCCGACGCCGACGTCGAAGGCGTCGTCGTTCGCGGAGATACCGTCGAGGGCGTCGTCACCCGGCGACAACTCGCGAGCTCGCACCGCCAGCCAACGGAGAAACTCGGCTCGTTGGTGTGGCACGTCCCCCGACTGGCACCCGACGAGGACATCCGAGAGGTGGCACGGTTGATGATCGACAGCGACTCGCAGTTGCTCCCCGTCTTCGAGGGGCGTGACCTGATCGGCGTCGTCACCGCCGACGTCATCCTCGAGAAGGTGACGCCGTACCTCGACGCGGCGACGGTTGCCGAGGCCCAGTCGGCGGATCTGGTCACGCTCGATCCGGACTCGACGATCGGGTCGGCGCTGAATCGGTTCCGCGAGCATCGCATCACGCACCTGCCCGTCGTCGAGAACGATTCGGCGGTTGGGATACTCAGTCTGTACGACGTGACCACGATGACGGTTCGGGCGGAAGTCCAGAGCCAGGGCGGTGACGCTGGCGGAACCGACCCCTTCGGCGGCGAGATTTCCTCGAGTATGGCCCGGTCCCGTCGCGGCGGGTACGGCTCCCGCGAGGGCGAGTCCGCCCGGATGCTCGACCTCCCAGTCCGGGACGTGATGTCGACGCCCGTGAGGACGATCGAGCCCGAGGAGACGCTCGACGTCGCCGTCGGGGAGATGCAGGAAGTCGGCGGTTCGTCGCTGGTCGTGACGCAAAACGGCTCTCCACACGGGATCGTCACTAAGACGGACGTCCTCGACTCGCTGACGTGGGAAGCCGGCGGCAACCGCGGCGTGCAGGTGTACGGAACCAGCCTGATCGAGGACGTTACCTACGAGGAGATCGTCTCGATGGTCGAGACGTTCGACGACCGGGACGGCAAGATGAACGTCCTCGACGCGAAAGTTCACCTCCACGAACACGACGAGAAGCGCCGCGGCACGCCACTGTTGCTCGCCCGCATTCGTCTCCACACCGACCGGGGGCTGTTCGTCGCTTCCGGCGAGGGCTACGGCGCGAGCCACGCGATAAACGAAGCCCGCGACGTCCTCGAGCGACAGATCCGCGACCAGAAGACCGACGGCCGAACGAAGAAACCGCCCAGCGAGGAGTTCTGGGAGAAGCGCTTCGGCTGGCTGCTCGAGGAGTGACGCTCGGGAAACGACGAGCGTTCGCTGCTCTCGTCGGCGAACGATCGGCCCCGTCTTCACAAGGGCTCTGTCCGACAGTCGGATCACCTGACGACCGTCACCGGAAGCGGTCGCCCGTTCGACCAGTGACTTCGCGACGCTGCCAATCATCGCGTCGGTCCACTCCGAGCGGCCGCGGTGGCCGACGAAGATCGCGTCGAACCCCTTCTCGTCGGCGTAGTCGGCGATTTCGGTCACCGGATCACCATAGAGGAGTTCGGTCTCGACGTCACGGCCGTGTTCGGCGGCGACGTCGGCTGTGTCCTCAAGCAAGTCGAGACCTCGCCGTTCGACGTCGTCGATGCTCTCGAGGGTCAGCCGCTGGTCTGCATCCCACAGCGAGACGCTTGCAGACTTCGCTCGCGTATCGCCATCTCGAGTTCGGTCGTCTCGAGCACTCTTCGACCGGATCAAGTTCTGGTGAACGCGCTGGCAACCTCACGACGGCGAGTTTGTCACGGACCGCGAGACTCGTGACGACCGACACCCAAAAATACGGTCCTGCTTAGTACAACAACCAGTATATGTTTTCTCGATTAGCATAGTATGAGAACTATATATTTGCGTATTCCGCGGTTAGGTACTGTTCGGACCGCACCTGACAGACACGTCCAGTCGCGTCGTCTAGACAATCCAACGAACAGGTCCATCTGCCGCCGCATATTTGACCCCCCGAAGAACGTTTCTGGACACAGGGCTCGATTCAGCGGCTGTCGGTCGTTGTTTTTGATGTCACAACCTCACCTCTTTGAGCAACCGCCGACAGCTCGGGATTGATACGGTCTGAGATGAGTGATTGCCGGTCGATCGCTCGCCGGTCCGTGATCGACAGGTACCAGCAGCCCGTATGAGTAGTCAGTATCGTACGTCTTATCGAGAGACTGCTGGACGGGCATCGACGTTCACGCCGACACGTCTAACCCAGCTTCTTCGGGAGGTTCGTGGACCCCCTGTTCGAAGTGTTATAAATAATTTAATATATTGGTTGTTCCCCCAGATTAGTGAACATCACTAACGGCCTGCTCAACTGACTCGATATCGAGTCACTCGAGCCAACTGTAGCTTGTTCATTGGGCAAGATTGTGCTGCTCGGCAATGTAGTCCGCTCTGCTATTTACGCTCCCCAAAGGGTATAAATTATGTAAGATAATAGCAGCTGTTCGGAACGAACAGAGTACGGGTGTGAACGGGGCCGCGATTTCACACGACAGATACGGATTGCTGTAACTGTGTACCGCCGCACCCAGAGAGTGGGTCCCCGGGGCGGCGGTACTGACTGACAGCAGGCTGCATCATACTGTCAGACAGCAGCCAGTGCAAAGTCGGTCGCAAATGTGCGGCCATCTCAGGTGACCAGCCATCGAATCGTTCCGTCCGGTAGTATCAAACGCCGGCGATCGAATTAGGCAATTATTGATCGAACTATCCCTAATTTACATACATACACGTGTAAAGGAGCCTGCAATATTCGTAGGTTCTAGCAACCGAGTGGCAGATTCGATCGGCTGGCTGTGGCGGTCGCTACCGGGCGAAAAAACTGTATAGCTACAACCCCTACGCTGATCTAGCTCAACCATGGCAGACAACCAAACCGACGAGGCCCTCAACGATCTCCCTCCGAGTTCGAAATTTATCTACAAAACGCTCGCGGATAACGGACCGATGACTCTCAAAGGGCTGACCGAGGAGACGCTGCTCTCGTCGCGAACGGCTCGGTATGGAATCGATCAACTCGAGGAAGCCGGGCTCCTCGATTCGTCACCGGCGCTTCACGACGGCCGCCAGACGTGTTACAAACTGACCGACGTATCCGCCGGTGGCGATGACGAAGGCGACTTGACGGTGCTCGTCTCGCCCGAGTGGGTCGAGCAGCGACTCCAAGAGTTCGAACGGGACGACCCCTCCCTTCGACTCGTCGAAGCGGACGGCGAGTACGACGACGGACACGTTCCGGGAGCCGTGCAAATCGATGTCCTCGCCGACCTCGTCGATGTCAACGGTTGTGGGATCGCCGACAGGCGGTGTTTCGAAGAGCACCTCGCCAGCCGCGGCATCACGGAAGACAGCACAATTGTCATCTACAGTACACACCAGAACCAGTACGCTGCCTATCTGTTTTGGCTGTTTAAGTACTACCGTCATACCGACGTTCGGCTCCTTGACGGCGGAAAGCGCCGATGGGAGGAGACTGGACGTCCGACGACCACCGACGAGCCGAGCGTCTCCCAGCAGACGTACGAAGCGCCCACTCCAAACGAACAGATCCGCGCCTACCGAACCGACATAGAAGCGGCTCTCGCACGAAATATGACTATCGTCGACGTCCGATCGGAGCCCGAGTACGAGGGCGACCGAACGAAGCCACCGAACAAAGTCCTCCCTGAGGCCCGTGTTGCGGGTCACATCCCCGGCACTGTCCACATTACGTGGTCGGAAGTAATCGACGAGAACGGGCGATTCAAGGATCGATCGGAACTCGAACGACTGTTCCACCGCCACGGCGTCGAACTGGACGTGGAGACGATCGTGTACTGCCACGTCGGCGAACGATCCTCGATCGTCTGGTTCGTCCTCTCCGAACTGCTCGGCCACGACGCCGTTTCCAACTACGACGGCTCCTGGATCGAATGGGGGAACCTCATCGACGTCCCCATCGAAACGGAGATCGGCGAGTAACCGACGATCCGGTTTCCCGCCACTGATCACCCCTCGGCGTCTCGTCGCTCGAGTTGCCACACTGCGACGTGATCGCAGCGAGCCACACCAGGTGTCCGCAATATTTTCACCAACGAGTCGGACGGCGTCCATCAGCCGGTATTATCTCGCCTACGTACAGACTTAGGTGTTATAATACCCTTATTTGATGGTGTATGGCTACAATAGTTGTCGTCGGCTCCGGTTCTGGCGGTGCGATGACCGCGAACCTCCTCCGTCGCAAACTGGACGCTGGCGAGGTCGACATCACCGTCGTCGACAAGAGCACCGATCACTACTACCAACCGTCGTTTTACCTCATCCCGTTTGGATACCTCGAACCCGATCAGTCGCGGAATGTCGGTGAACTGCTCAAGCCGGGCGTCGAGTTCGTTCACGACGCCGTCACCGGTATCGACCCCGACGAGGAAACCGTCTCGCTCGCGGACGGGAACGATCTCGAGTACGATTACCTCGTCGTCGCGACAGGACATCGACTCGATCCGAGCGCGATGCCGGGACTGACCGAAGCCTGGGAAGAACACGACGACGTCTACCCGTTCTACCACTACGAGGCCGCCCTCGAGATGCGCGAGGCGCTCGAGAACTTCGACGGTGGGACGTTCCTCGTCACCCAGCCCGATACGCCGATCAAGTGTCCGGGTGCGCCGCTGAAGCTGACGATGCTCGCGGAGGACTACTTCCGTCGGCAGGGTATCCGCGACGACGTCGAGGTCGTCATGAGCCGTAACGCCGAACACCACTTCGGGGTTCAGCCCTACCGCGACAAACTGTACGAGATCTGGAACGACCGTGATATCGAGTTCGTCGAGAACTTCTCGGTCGACCGGGTCGATCCCGATGCGGGCGTCGTCTACGGGGCTGACGGCGAAGAGATCGAGTACGACCTCTACGCCCCGGTCACCCCACAGTTCGGTCAGAAAGCAATCACTGAGGAATCGCCGCTGACCGAGGGCTCCGAGGACGGCGAGTACGTCACCATCGACCAACACACCTGCCAGCACGACGACTACGACAACGTCTTCGCGCTGGGCGACTGCGAGAACGCACCGCACTCCAAGACCGCGGCGGCCGCCCGCAAGCAGGCCCACGTCGTCGCGAAGAACCTGACGTCGCTGGTAAACGATCGGCCGATGCTCGAGGAGTACGACGGCTACGCTGCCTGTCCGTTGCTCACGAAGAAGGGCAAAGCGCTGATCGCAGAGTTCGATTACGAGGGGCCGATCTCCGCACCCGTCGAGAGCAAGATGAACTGGATCATGGACGTCAACGTCCTCCCGTCGGTCTACTGGGACGCCTGGATGAAAGGCTACGATCCACTTCCGTAATATGGCTCAAAACGACCAATCGGTAGACGGCGACTTCGACGAGACACCCCTCGAGGCCGCCGACGTAACCGAACTCGCACTGACGCTCGAGGAAAACGACGAGGAACTCGCCGAACTGCTCGAGACGCTCGTCGTCGTCCAGAGGCTTTCGGCAGACCTCGCGCCCGAACTCCGCGAGGCCGCCCACGACTCCCGCGAACCCATCGCCGAGTTACGAACGGCCCTGGAGCAAGAGGAGACGCTCGTGCTCGTCCAGCGGGTCGGCGAGAACGCCGATACGCTCGTCGAACTGCTCGAGATGCTCGAGGTCGTCGACGATCTGGTCGGCGATCTGCTCCCGGAGCTCAAGACGGTCGTCCGTGAGAACCGAGAGACTATCGCGCGGATCCGGGTCGCACTCGAGCGCGAGGAAACGCTGACGCTGCTCGAACGGCTCGGTGAGAACGAAGAGACGCTGATCGAACTGCTCGAGTTGCTCGACGTGACCTACGAGCTCGCGGAGGACCTGGTGCCCGAGGCTGTAGCGGTCGTCCAGGAGAACCGCCAGCCGATCACGGAGCTTCGGATGATGGTCGCTGGATTCAGCCACGCCTACACCGACGCCGATCTCGAGCCCTATCAGCTCGGACAGAACCTCGGGAACATGCTCGCGCTGGGATGTCGTCTTGGCGACGAGGAACTCATCAACTCCGTCGAGTCGGGTCTCGGTGCGTTCACCGAGGACGAACCGCCGAAAAAGATCGGCCTGCTGGGGATGCTCGGTGCGCTTCGCGACGACGACATCCGGCAGGGACTCGGCGTTCTCGTCGAGTTCCTTCGGCGGATGGGTTCGGCACGGTCGAACTAGTGGCGGTCCAACCCTGAACTAATGGGTGAAACCGATGGCAGTCAGCCGGTTTCACCCATCAGTCGACGGTTGGAACGGTACTAGGTGCAGTGCAAATCGTTTCGTTTGTTTCGTTTTGTTTTGGCCCTATCTCCCACCAGCGTGCGTTATTGCCAGCCACGGCACCGTTTTCGAATAGCGAAAAAACCACCCGTATTCTCAGACCTGAATGAGGAAAGGGAGAAAAATTTCTTTTTGAATAGGAGTTATAGTTGGTGGGTCCGTAAGCCAAAACGCAATGACTGACGAAAGCGACGAGAGTGGATTCCCACTCATCGGCGACCAGTTTCCCGAACTCGAGGTAGAGACGACCCACGGTCCAAAGTCGATTCCGGACGACTACGAGGGTAAGTGGTTCATCCTCTTCAGCCACCCCGGTGACTTCACGCCGGTCTGTACGACGGAGTTCGTCGGCTTCGAACAGCGCCGCGAGGCGTTCGAAGAGCTGAACACCGAACTGATCGGCCTCTCGATCGACCGCGTCCACTCACACATCAAGTGGACCGAGTGGATCGACGAGGAGATCGACGAGAAGATCGACTTCCCGATTATTGCCGACGAAAGCGGCGATGTCGCCAACGCGCTCGGGATGGTCCATCCCGGCCAGGGGTCATCGACTGTCCGTGCGGTCTTCATCGTCGACCCTGATGGGATCACGCGCCAGGTTCTCTACTACCCCAAGGAGATCGGCCGCAACGTCGACGAGGTGTTGCGCTCGCTCGAGGCACTCCAGACGTCCGACCAGGAAGGTGTCGCACTGCCGGCCAACTGGCCCGAGAACGAGAACTTCGGCGATAAGGTCCTGCTCTCACCGCCAGGAACCGTCGACGAGGCTGAAGCACGAACTGCCGAAGCTGACGAGGAGGGCTACGAGTCCTACGATTGGTGGTTCACGCTGAAAGAACGCGAGTCGTAAGCGAACCTCTGTGACGCGACGGTGAGTTGCCCGGCTGAGTCTGTTCCACGATATACCGGGCTCACTTCCTGCCAGTTTCATTTTTGTCGGCGACAACACGAGTCTGAGCCGCCAGTTCGTCGAAAGCGTATAAGTAGCTTCACGACCGATAGAGATGTATGGGTGAAGCTACCGTGAGCAGCGACCCTGATGAGCTGGTCGACCGGATTAACGAGCTAGCAGCCAGCGGCCCGTCGACTGACGGCAAACAGTCGCCAGTCAAACAGTTCGCACTCGAGCTGGTCCTGCAGTACCACGACCGGATCAACGAACGCTACTACGAACGTGGCCGCTCGGACGTCGAAGCAGAGGCTCGCACGCTCGACGAAGCTGGCCTCTCGACAGCCGGCATCGTTCTGGCCATGAGCGCGACGGGCCGGCCAGACGTTTCGGAACGGATGGTAACTGCGTGTCTCGAGTAGCACGTTGCCAGTTGATGGTTGCGCTATAGTAACAACTGAAACTGTTTACACACCAATCGCGTAGCCTCCGTGCGATTGGGTGTACACTGGCTTTCAGTGACTACTGTAGTGTTGCAGGACGCGTGAGGAGGGACTAAACACCCGCTAGGATACATTTTTACCTGTCCGACGACAGCTTTCGAGCACATGCATACGGGATTCGATTACGACGTTGCAGTCGTCGGTGGCGGACCCGCTGGGTTGACGAGTGCGCTGTACACGACACGGCTGGCACTTGATACAGTGGTCATCGACCGGGGTGGTGGACGTGCCGCAATGATGCAAGAGACGCACAACGTGATCGGTATCACGGAGGAAACATCGGGCAACGAACTGCTACAGACCGCCCGCGAACAAGTCCAGGGATATGGCGCTGACTTCGAACGGGGGTTCGTCGAGTCGGTGACGCCGCTCGGTGATGCGGCCGATGACGGCTTCCGCGTCGAGACGGATGCTGAATCCTATCGGGTCTCTCGGGTCGTTCTCGCAACGGGCTTTGCCGACAAACGGCCCGATCCACCGCTTCCGCCAACCGGCCGGGGACTGCACTACTGCCTCCTCTGTGACGCCTTCATGTTCGTCGACGAACCGGTCTACGTGATGGGGGCAAGCGAGGCTGGCGCACACGTCGCGATGATCCTGTTGAACTTCACCGACGACGTCGACTTGCTCACCCGTGGCGAGGACCCGTCCTGGAGCGACGAGACGGCGACGATGCTCGAGTACCACCCTGTCGACGTCGTCACTGCTGAAATTACGGGGATGAACAAGAGCGACGACGGCTGGCTCGAGTCCTTCGAGTTCGAAGACGGGCAGGTTCGTGCCTACAGGGGCGGCTTCCCAATGTACGGCTCTGCCTACCACGACGAACTCGTCGCGGGACTCGACATAGAGCACACCGAGGCCGGTGCCGTCGCCGTCGACGACTACGGCCAAACGTCGGTCGACGGCGTCTACGCGGTCGGCGACCTCACGCCGGGATACAGCCAGATCCCGGTCGCGATGGGCGAGGGAGCGATCGCCGGCATTACCATCCACAAAGAACTGCGAACGTTCCCGCGTTCGCTCGAGGAGTTCGAGGCGGAGGGTTCGGTTACCGACCCGGACGTACCGGCACTCTCCGCTGGACTCGCCACAACGGCAGTCGAACACGACGGTCACGCACGCTCCTCGGACAATCGCGCCAACGAGTAACAATCCGGTGTCGGCAACTTCTGTACCTTCTTGCCCCTAGTCCGTCACAGACTGCCCAAAAGGACCAATTATTCTGGCTGCTCGAAGTCTTAATATTGGGCAGTTCAAGGTTCATACTGTATGCCAGAGGCCATTTCGGCAGCAGAGCTACGGGATCGAATCGAAGCTGACAATCTCGACGTGCTCTTTGACACACGAGCACCGGAAGACTACGAGGACTGGCGCATCGCCGAGGCTAAAAACGTCGAGTACTCCGGCAGTGAGGACGAACTCGTTGGTGACTTCGACCCCGAAGAGTACGACACGAACGACGAAGTCGTCGTCACGTGTGCAACGGGGCGCTCGGCCGGCAAGTTCGCCGCGTACCTCGATGAGGTCGAGGGCTTCGACAACGTCGCCCACGTCGAGGGTGGCATGGAAAACTGGAGTCTGGTCTACGACGTCGTCCCGATCGCGACCGGGCGAGATGACCTCGAACTCCTCCAGTTGCAGCGTCGTGCAAAGGGTTGTCTGGGCTACCTGATCGGTTCGAAACGCACCGGCAAGGCAGCCCTCGTCGACGTCACCCGGGCAACAGACGCCTTCGAGGGTGCTGCCGCCGAGCGTGGCTACGAAATCGAGCGGGTCTTCGACACGCACATCCACGCCGACCACATCTCCGCGGGCCGGAACCTCGCCGAGAAGTACGGCGTTCCCTACCATCTCGGTGAGCCCGCCAACACGCGTGATCCGCAGTTCGAGTTCGACGGCCTCGAACCAAACGAGACCGTCGAGGTCGGCGACGTCTCCATCAAGGCGGTCCATACGCCGGGTCACACGACCGGTATGACTTCCTATCTCGTCGAGGACGAGGCATTGCTGACCGGTGACACGCTGTTCGTCGAATCGATCGGTCGTACCGAACTCCAGTTCGCCGGCGAAGATGCCAAATCGGGTGCCCGCGTCCAGTACGAGACGCTCCAGCACAAGATCGGGACGTTGCCCGACCACGTCAAGATCCTGCCCGGCCACTTCTCGCTGACCAACTGCGGCGAGTATATCGACGTCGAACCCGGCATGCCGATGTTCTCGACCGTCGGCGAGATCTGGGCGAAAAACGAGATTATCCAGCTCGAGGAAGACGCGTTCGTCGAACACATGTTCGACAATCTGCCCTCCAAACCCCCGAACTACGAGAAGGTCATCGAGACGAACCTCGGCGTCTACGAACCCGACGACGAGGACGAACGCAACGAACTCGAGCTCGGTCCCAACCGCTGTGCCGCGACCGAGGACAGCGCCGTCGCTGACGATTAATTCGAGGACACGCCCATCTACACGACTATGCTCGGAATCGAAGGTGGAGTTACCGGCGCGTTCGGCGTCGTCGGTTTCATCCTCGTCCAGGCGATCGTCCTCTACGTCGCCTACGGCTGGCTCGAGTCGATCGCCAAGACGATCCGCTCCGACAAGGTGAACTGATCGATGGAGATACTGGGACTCAGCCTGACCCTGCTCGTGTTGTTCGTCAGCTTCGGCTTCATGGTCGGGGTGTTGTTCGGCTTCTTCGGGATGGGCGGATCGTTCCTGATCACGCCGACGCTGTTGATCCTCGACTACCCCGCCTCCGTCGCGATCGGGAGCGGGCTGGCGTTTTACTTCGGGACCTCCGTCATCGCCGTCCTGAAACACTACGACGTCGGCCAGGTCGACTACAAACTCGGCGCGATCCTCTTCGTCGTCCTCTCGATCGGGATCGAACTCGGCAGTCGGCTCGTCTTCGCCCTCGAGGCGCTGGGCGTCGCCGAACTCGTTACGGGCATCGCGTACATCCTCCTGCTCGGCGGGATCGGGGCGCTGTTCCTGCGACGCGCCTACAACCTCGAGGACGAAGACGAAAGCGAGGCGGACGACGCGGACGGTGACGAGATCCCAGCGATCGGACAGAAGATCCAGTCGTACACCGTTCCGCCGATGATCTCGCTGACGTCGGGCGGTCGAGCCTCGGTGTGGACGATCTCCGGCGCTGGCGGGAGCGTCGGCCTCGTCTCGGGACTGATCGGCGTCGGCGGCGGCTTCATCCGCATGCCTGCCATCCACTACCTGATCGGGACGCCCCTGACGGCTGCGGTCGGGACGAGCCTGTTCGCCGGGCTGTTCTCGGGTGCGTTCGGAACGTTCACCTACGGCATGTCCGGCAGCGTCGATCTGACGGTGGTCTCGCTTTTGCTGGTTGGGAGCGCCCTTGGCGCCAAGATCGGCTCGGCGGCGACGACGATCGTCGAGGAGAACGACGTGATCGTCTACTTCGGCATGATGATGGTGTTTGCCAGCGTCGGCATCGCGCTTTCGGAACTCTCCGACTGGTTCGCCACCGATTCACTCGAGTTCGTGAGCGTCTTCCTGTTAGTCGGGTCGTCGTTTTTCGTCGCCGCGATGATCCTCTACCAGGTCGTTCAGCAAACCGGATCGGACGAATCACACGGACAAACGACCCTTGACGGAGGCGACTGATGTCTCCGCGGGGACGACAGCACAGCGCTGCTACTACCGGACAACAGCCAGCATACATCCGGTCGCGTCTGGGCACCTGTTGTGTCCCGCGATGGCGTCTCGAGTACGATCGGTGTGTGTATCGTTTTGTCCAGCAGTATGAACTACTCGGGACCACCAATACCGGACTGCTGCGTGGTTCGCCGTGATGCTCGTCGCAATCGTTGCGCTGATCCTGACACTGGGTGTCGCCTCCCGGGTCCTCGCGGATCGGCTCCGGATTCCGAGCGTCCTCTTTCTGATCGTCGCCGGAATCGTGATCGGACCCGCAGTGCTCGGCTTCGTCTCGCGGGAGACGTTCGGAAACGGACTCTCGGCGATGGTCGGTGTCAGCGTCGCGATCATCCTCTTCGAGGGTGGCTACCACCTTCGCCTCGAGAAACTGCGTGAGAGCCCACGGGCACTGACGCGGATGGTGACGGGAGGGGCAGCGATCACCTGGCTCGGGGCGGCCGCCGCCGTCGTTGTCTTCCTCGAGACGAGTATTGAAGTCGGGTTGCTGGTCGGCGCGTTGCTGATCGCGACGGGACCGACGGTGGTTGGCCCGATCCTACAGGTTGTCACCGTCCGTGACCACGTCGCCGCTGTCCTCGAGGGGGAGGGCGTGATCAACGACGTGACCGCAGCGATCCTGGTGGTCGTCGTCTTCGAAGTGTTAATCGCCGGAGATGGCGGTCTCACACACTTCGTTGCTGATTTCGCGTGGCGGCTAGGTGTCGGACTGGCGGTCGGTGCCCTCGTCGCCGGGACCGTGTGGCTGGTGCTCAGTCACGGAGATCTTACACCGAAAACCGGACCGTTACATGCGCGGTTGATCGTGCTTGCAGGGATCGTCGTCGCCTACGGTGGTGCCGAACTGATCGCCCACGAAACGGGGATCGCCGCTGCCGCGATGGCCGGGTTCGCGCTCGGCAACATCGACCTGCCCCACCACGAGGTGGTGATCGACTTCCTCGACGACCTGTCGGTGGTCGTGCTGTCTTTCGTCTTCGTCGCACTGGCGGCGCTGATCGATTTCGCGGACATCCGTACGCTCGGGCTGGCCGGGCTCGCCATCGTCGTCGCGATCACGATGGTGCTTCGGCCAGCGGTGATCTATCTGTCGACGACTAGCGAGCGCTTTACCCGCAGCGAGCGGCTCTTTCTCTCGGCGGTCGGTCCACGAGGGATTATTCCCGCAAGCGTTGCGACGCTGTTCGCCGTCGAACTCCAGGCTCTTGGACGACCCCAGGAGGCCCAGCTGCTCGCCGGCACCGTCTTTCTCATTATCTTCGCGACGGTCGTCCTCCAGGCCGGCCTCGCACGACAGATCGCAGACTACCTCGAGGTGTCACCAATGCGCACGATAATCGTTGGCGGAGGCCGAGTCGGCCTCTCGCTCGCGGAACGGCTCGAAAAAGACGGAGAAAACGTACTGCTCGTCGACTACGACCCCGACGCGGTCGAAAAATCCCGTAAACGGGCACTTCGCACGCTCGAGGGCGACGGGACGGACGCCGATGTCCTCAAGTCTGCTGGGGCGTCGGACGCGAAGACGGTCATCGCCGCGACGCCGGACGACGACGTCAACCTGCTGGTCTGCCAGCTCGCGAAGACGACCTTCGGCGTCGAGAAGGTCGCCTCGCGAGTCAACCAGCCCGACAACGTCGACGCCTTCGAGTCACTCGGCGTCCGGGCGATCGACCTCTCGATGGCGACTGCCTGGTCGCTCGAGAACGTCCTCGAGCGCCCGTCGCTGTCGGCCTGGATGAACGAACTCGGTCGGACCGGCGACGTCCAGGAGATTGAGGTGACAGCCCCCGACCTCGTTGGGAAGACGATTGCCAAAGTCAACGCCGAGATTCCCGACGGCTGTATCGTCGGCCTGCTCACCCACCAGGACGGCACGACTGAGGTGCCGACCGGCGATCATCGATTGCAGGACGGTGACCGGGTGACGTTTCTCGGGCAGACTGACGCGGTCGACAGGGCTATCAAGCGATTTCACCCACACGATTGAGCGAGCCCTCCACGGACACGACGCTGTAACCATACCCTGTTTCACGTTCAATCTTAGTTCGCCAGAGGGGAGCAGATCCCCGTCAGACTCCACCCTTCTCGGCTGAACT
>NZ_VTAW01000001.1 GCF_008245225.1 Natrialba swarupiae | reverse complement strand
TGCCCGATTTCGTCGATTCGGCCGTCGGTGGTGATCTCGACGTCGGTATCGCCGTCCGAGAGTGCGGTGGCGTCGTCAGCCAGATCTCCGAGGGTACTCGCGGTCGATCGGCCGACAGTTGCACCGATGACGAGGAGGGTCGCAACCGAGACTCCGATGAGTGCGATCAACGACGTTGCGACGTTGTCGGCGAGTGCATATGCGTTCGACTGGGTTGTGTGCGTAACCAACACCCAGTCTGTCCCCGGCACCAGTGCGTATCCGGCGACTTCGTCGGTGTCGTCGAACTCGACTGCTCCCGGTTCGTCCGCCCCTCGTTGGATGACCTCGTCGGCAGTTCCGTCCCGGTACGTCGAGTAGAGTTGTTCGTCGTTCTGGGAAAGCAACACGTCGTTTTCTCCGTAATCGACGACCTCGACGTGGCTATCTTCGTCCGTACTGTCGAATCCGTCGGCCAGTTCGGACGCCGAGACGAGGATCATGATCGCGCCGTTGCTATCGGAGTGGTCGACCGGACTGATGAACGCGACGACGTCCTCCCCGTTGTATTCGAACGTGTCCGTATACGTCGAATCGAGTCGCATAACGACGATATCTTCGTACGCGTGCTCGGTCGCCGCGCCGCGGGTTCGGGTGTGCACGGTCAGATCGAGTTCGGTGACGTCGGTTCCGATGTCGTCTTCGTTCGTACTCTGGGTGATCGTATCCGTCTCGAGGTCGACGTGGTGTATGGAGTGGATGCTGTCCGGCCCGCGGATGTGCTCGTTTTCTAAGGTTAGCTGAATCCGGTGATCCGAACGGTCGACGATCCGCTCGTTGTTCGCGAGCATCTGTGCCGTCTGCTCGTATCCGCCCAGTTCGTTACCGAGCTCTTCCGCTTCGAACTCGGCTGCCATCTGGATTTCGTCCTGGGAGTTCTCGGTGATCTGGTTCGAGATGTCGAGATAGAAAAACCCCGAGACGAGAGAGATCAGTACCACCGCGAGGAGAATACCGATACCGAACTTGGCGACGTAACTTCGTCGAATTCGATCGGGAACGACCCGTGACAGCATCGACGGACTGCCGTCGGAACTCTTCGGATCACCGCCCGACCCGTCTCGATCGCTGCTGGCATCGGTCGTGGTCGAGGGAATCCGCTCTCGAATGCCGTCGAAAATCCGCTGTTTCAGTTCGGACAGCCGCTTCCGAGTGCCGTCCGGACCGAGTCGTGGTGGCCGTGGCATTTCCGAAAACGTTCCACTATGTTATAAAATCAGTTGTGGCCCCACTTATAAACGGTTCCGTGAATTTCGATACTTTCGTGGCCGCTGGCGGATAATTTACGTCGTGACTGTGGCTGGCTGGAACCGATACTGAAACCTTCTTGGGGGACCGCCTCGCGAATGCGAATATGAACGACCGCGATCGTTCCGGAGCGGGGTGGCGTCGGTGACGAGCGTCAAGGAGTTTCGAGTCGAAACCGAACCCACCGCGGAGTCACTCGGGCAAGGTGCGTTCGTCTTCACCGACGACTACTCGGTGTTCGACTGGGGCAAGATGCCGGACCGCATCCCCGAGAAGGGTGCAAGTCTCTGTACGATGGGCGCGTTCAACTTCGAGTTGCTCGAGTCGGCGGATATCCCGACCCACTACCGTGGCGTCGTCGAACGGGACGCTGCCGACGGCGAGGTCGTCGCCCTCGAGGCCGTCGACGAACCGCCGGTCGAGATGGCGATCGATCTCACGCAGGTGCCCGAGCTTCCGAACGAGGGCCGGGAGTACGATTACGACCACTATCACGACGCCGCCGGCGAGAACTATCTGATCCCACTCGAGATCGTCTTTCGTAACCGCGTTCCGGAGGGGTCGAGCCTTCGCCGACGCACCGAGCCGGCCGATCACGGACTCGAGCTCGACGGCTGGCCGGCGGAAGCCGTCGATCTGGCGGAGCCGATCGTCGAGTTCTCCACGAAATACGAGGAGAGCGACCGCTACCTCGAGCGGGCGGAGGCCGACTCGATTGCTGGCCTGGCCGACGTTGACGACCTCGAGTCGCTGGCACGGGAGGTCAACCGCGTGATCACCGAGCAAGCCGAGTCCGCCGGCCTCGACCATCAAGACGGAAAAATCGAGTGTCTCTACGTCGACGGCGAGATTCGCGTCGCCGACGTCGTCGGCACCTTCGACGAGAACCGGTTTAGCTACGAGGGAACGCAACTCTCCAAGGAAGTCCTCCGGCAGTATCACAAGCGCACGCAACCGGAGTGGGTCCAGTCCGTCGAAGCGGCGAAAGCCGAAGCCAAACGCGAAGGCGTCGCCGACTGGCGAACCCTCTGTACGACCGACCCCGACCCACTCGAGGACGCCGTTCTGACCGTCGCCCACGATATGTACTGTGCCGGGGCAAACGCGTACACCGGACGGGAGTTCTTCGACGCCCCGCCGCTCTCGAGTGCGATCGGGGCCGTCCGTCGGCTGTAGCTCGGGCGACGTCACCGTGTCCCTAGTTGACACCTTACAGGGCTCGACGCGCCCGATATCGGCGGATGGTCGATCGATTCAGTAACCCTCATATGCAGGGACTGACGATCGGGTACTGAACACAGATGACTCTCGCCAGTCTCGTCGCATCGAGTATCGTCCCGTCCGACCCGGCCAGCGCGATCGCTGTCGTCGCGACCGTCGCCCTCCTGGCGTTCGTCGGTTTCATGGCATTTCTCGCGCTCGCACCCGTCGTCTCGTCGTCGTGGGCGAGCCGACTCGGCGGAACTGCGTCCGCCGGCTCGTCGATCGAAGCCAACGAAGCCGACTGATCAGGACCGCTGTCTACTGAGACCGATTGCTGTATCGATCTCCCGCGGCCTCGCAGAGCGGATCGCAGGCCCACCGGCGCTGACGGACAGCGGGTAGTGTGAACAGGTCACTCACCCAACCTTTATGTTGCAACTCGTTGCCGTCTTGGCTGGCTATGATGTCCACGAGTGAACAGAATCTTGCAGTACCGGACGATCTTGCCTCACCACAGGCCAAACTCGTCTACGTCGCGCTTTACGCGACCGGTGAGGCGACACTGAGAGAACTCCAGCGATTACTGGGGCTCTCGAAACTCACGCTCCTTCCGACGCTCGAGTCGCTCGTCTCGAGGAAGTACGCTCGGCGCACGGAGGGTGGGTATGCCAGCCGGTGAGACGGCGACGGCCGAGACGGCGTTCGACCCGCCGGCGGAGTGTCACGTCGTCTGTTACGTGCGCTCGCATCTCCCCGGTTCGATCGCCGGCACGGTCGAAACCGTCACCGACCGACTCCGCCGTCTCAGCGAGGAGGGACGACTCGCCGGCTGTCGAATCGACCACTGGCCCCCGGAGCGCCACGCCGTGGCCGGCGCTGCGGAGCGAACGAGTCGGGACGACCTCCTCCGCGAGTTCGAACGGTGGGCCGAACGACACGGGTGCTCGCTCGAGCCCGGATTTCGACGCGAGAGTCGGCCGACGTCCCGGTTCGTCGTCGACTCCAAACCCGCGGCCGACGAACGGATTCGGGTTCCGGTCGTGGCACTTGCGCTGTACGACGGCCCGCCGTCCGAAGCCGCCGACGTTCGGGGCGTGATCCCGCGGACGGAGCCTCGAGATGCGGGCGACGAACGGACGATCACCGTCGACGAGTGGCTGGCCGCGGTCGAGACTGGCGGACGTGAGCCGACCGTAGAGACCACGATCGGGTCCCCGATGTCGTCACTCGAGGGGGGACGGTGAGCCCGGCAGTCGACGTCCCGAATCATCGAGTTCGTCCCCGCCAATAGTCGCGACGATAATCCCTAACTGTCTCCGGCATCTGGCGTTTCTTCCGGAGGAAACTGTTATGGTGTCTTTACTCTTTTGTTCACGTACTGCTCACCGCGTCTACGTAACCCCCCCAGTATGCTCTCCACCCGGTCCCTCCTCGTCGTCGCGACAGCCGTCGCACTCGTCGTGCCGGTGGTCGCTCTGGTCGCGGTACCGGTCGTCGACGTCGGCACAGACGGATCGACGCTCTCGCCGACCGACGGTGAATCGACCGGCGACGCCGACTCGGCCGGATCGACGTCCGATCGCGGCTCCGCCGACTGGAACCAGGACGATCGATCGGCGGAGTCGATCACCGTGGCGGTCCTCGATACGGGGATCGACGACGACCACCCCGACCTCGAGGGGACCGTCGTCGACAGGATCGACCTCACGGAGGCTGCGGGCAGCGGGGAACGCGACGAGTACGGTCACGGCACTCACGTCGCGGGCGTCCTCGCGGGAACCGGCGAGGCGAGCGACGGCCAGCACGTCGGCGTCGCACCGGGCGTCGATCTCGTCGACGTCCGGGTTCTCCGAGCGGAGGGCGACGGCGACGCCGACCGGATCGCATCGGGGATCGAGTACGCCGTCGACGACGCGGACGCCGACGTCGTCCTGTTGAGCCTCGATTTCGGCGGAACAGACGAGGAACGGATCGCCGAGAGCATCGCGTGGGCGGTCGACAGCGGTGCCGTCGTGGTCGCCTCGGCGGGCAACGACGGGGAACCGCGGACGATCGGCACGCCGGGAACCGAACCGGAGGCGAAGCGACTCGACGTCCGTGTCGTCGACGAACGGAACGAGTCCGTTCCGAACGCGACCGTTCGCGTCGGCCATCGGGGAGAACACGAGCACCTGACGGCGACGGCCGAGACCGGATCCGACGGCGCACTGTCGGTCGGCGAGGACGACGTTCCCGGCGTCGCGCTGTCGGGGCCCACCAGCGTCGTCGTCGAACCGCCAGCCGACGGCCCACACGTCGACGAATCCGCCGGCCGAAACGTCACCGTC
Organism: Natrialba swarupiae; assembly: GCF_008245225.1. Taxonomy (GTDB): domain Archaea; phylum Halobacteriota; class Halobacteria; order Halobacteriales; family Natrialbaceae; genus Natrarchaeobius; species Natrarchaeobius swarupiae. The sequence goes on along the minus strand of NZ_VTAW01000001.1, from coordinate 414,435 downwards.
ACGGGCGAGAACCGCACCGAGACGGTCGTCCTCGAGACTCCTCCGCCCGAGGCTGCCCTCTCGAGCAACCGCGAGTGGCTGCTCGAGGGAACGCCGGTGACCCTCGAGGCCGGCGACAGCGACGTTCCGGCGGGCGTCGCCGAGTATCGCTGGGACGTCGACGGCGACGGATCGACCGATCGAGTGACGAACGAATCGACGACCCGGTACACCCCCGATACCGGCGAGTCCGAACCGTCGGTGACGGTGGTCGACGCGGTCGGGAAAACCGACACCGACTCGACGTCGATTCGCGTCGATCAGGTTGGGTGACTGTCGCTCTATAGTAGCCACTGAACGTCAATGCACACCCGATCGCCAGATGGATCGGCAATCGGTGTGTGAATCGTTTCAGTTGTGACTATAGTTGACGTGTCTTCGACCGAGATGGTCCTCGATCCCAAAGCATGTTGGGTGCAGATATATACGATCAGGAATAATTGAAACAATCGAGGCCGCAGTCCGGTCGAGGGAGTACAGGGCCCGGCGTGTGAGCGACCGGTCGACGCGGCCCGAGGACGATCAGTTTCGCCCCGCTTTGCCACCATTTATACGCGATGGAAGCCGTATACCACTGCAATGGCGCAAGCGGGAAATACGGAACTCGTCGACGCATTCGAGCAGTTCTTCCGCAACTACTACGACAACGAGATCAAACAGCTTGCGCAGCGATACCCGAACGAACAGCGGTCGCTCTCGATCGACTGGCAGGATCTCTACCGATTCGACCCTGACCTCGCGGACGACTTCCTCAATCAGCCCGAACAGCTCCAACGCTACGCGGAGGAGGCGCTTCGGCTGTACGACCTCCCGATCGACGTCAGTCTCGGGCAAGCCCACGTTCGAATTCAAAACCTTCCAGGGACCGAATCGCCGGAGATCAGGGAGATCCGCGCCCGCAACATGAACTCCCTCGTTCAGGTTCGTGGCATCGTTCGCAAGGCGACCGACGTCAGACCCAAAATCGAGGAGGCCGCCTTCGAGTGTCAGCTCTGTGGGACGCTCAACCGGATACCACAGTCGAGCGGCGACTTTCAGGAACCCCACGAGTGCCAGGGCTGTGAACGCCAGGGCCCGTTTCAGGTCAACTTCGACCAATCGGAGTTCGTCGACTCACAGAAACTCCGCATCCAGGAGAGCCCCGAGGGACTGCGCGGCGGTGAGACTCCCCAGTCCCTCGACGTCCACATCGAAGACGACATCACCGGCGAGGTCACCCCCGGCGACAACGTCTCCGCCACCGGCGTCCTTCGCTTAGAGCAACAGGGAGACGGTCAGGACAAATCACCCGTCTTCGACTTCTACATGGAAGGAATGTCCGTCAAGGTCGAAGAAGAGCAGTTCGAGGACATGAACATCACCGACGAGGACAAAAAGCGGATCTACGAACTCTCGAACGAAGAGGTGGTTTATGACCGAATGATCGCCTCTATCGCCCCTTCGATCTACGGCTACGACCAGGAGAAACTCGCGATGATCCTCCAGCTCTTCTCCGGCGTGACGAAGCAGTTACCCGACGGCTCGAGGATTCGTGGAGATCTGCACATGCTCCTGATCGGGGATCCGGGTACCGGGAAGTGCGTTCGCGGCGATACGAAAGTCACACTCGCAGACGGGCGTGACGTCCCGATACGTGAAATCGTCGAGTCCAATCTCGAGGACCCGAAGCCGATCGACGACGGCTGGTGGGACGAGATCGATCTCGCGGTGCCGTCATTGCAAGACGGCGGATCGATCGCACCACAGCGTGCGACGAAAGTCTGGAAACGCGAAGCGCCCGAGCGAATGTATCGAATTCGAACCTCGAGCGGACGAGAACTCGAGGTGACGCCGTCGCATCCGTTGTTCTGTCCGACCCCCGACGGTTTTCGGGCGGTTCGTGCCGACCGGCTGTCGACCGGCGATCGGGTCGCTGTCACGAACACGGGACGGAAACCCGTTTCCCAGTCAACCGCTACCGACGCGCTGGCCGACGGTGGGGCGGTGATCGAACACCAGTCCACAGACACCGATCGCATCGTCTCGATCGAATCGCTCGAGCCCGACTACGACTGGGTATACGACCTCGAGATCGCTGGCACGCACAACTACGTCTCGAACGGCGTCGTCTCGCACAACTCCCAGATGCTGGGGTACATCCAGAATATCGCCCCGCGGTCCGTCTACACTTCCGGTAAGGGTTCGTCTTCGGCCGGTCTCTGTGTGACCGGAGACACGCTCGTCCACACCGACGACGGCTTCCAGCGAATTCGAGACATCGTCACCGATCGGCTTCCGGAGCCGGTCGATGCCGAAACGGCAGTCGAGGACGAGATCGATCTCTACACGTTCGATCGTGACAGCGGCTCGCTCGAGACGCGAGCGACGTCACACGTCTGGCGGATGCCGCCGAAACAGTGCCGTCGGATCGAGACGGCTCGAGGAAAGGAACTCGAAGCGTCACGAAATACGCCAGTGTTGACCTGTGGTGACGACGGCTTCGAGTGGAAACCGATCGCCGAGGTCGAAGCCGGCGAGTACGTCGCCGTCCCGGAGTACGACGACGTCGACCGTTCGACGCCACCGATCGAGGAGTATCTCGAGTTCACTAACGAGAAACTGAAGCTCGCCGACGAGTCGATCGTTCTCGTCCGACGTCGGCTCTGTGAGGGGTTCGGAACGCTCCGCGAAGCGGCTGCGGCGCTCGATTTCCCCGAGGGTTTCGTCTACGACACGATACGGAATCGACACGTTCCACTGGATCGTCTCGAGCGAATACTCGATGCGATCGATCTCGAACTTGACGACCTCTCGATCGATCGGGCAATGCTTCGTCACGGGGACAGCATCGATCTCCCCGACGAGTTCGACGACGATCTCTGCTATCTACTCGGACTCATCTTCGGCGATGGCGACATCATGCTCTCTCGACGCGGTGAGAATCGGGGACACGTTCGAATCACCAACAGCGACGAGGCGATCCTGGAGCGCGCGACCGAAATCGTCGACGATACGTTCGACAAACGCCCCGAGATCGAGTATCAGGACGGCAAAGCCCCGTGTATCCGGATCCACAGCGCGACCATCGCCCGATTCGTCGCGAACGTCGGGATGGTGACACCGAAGGAGAACCTCGAACTCGATCCCGCGCTGACGACCTCGGAACACGCCGACGCCTTCCTCCGTGGACTGATGGACGCGGATGGCTCCGTCTCCGCACGGACTAACGGCGGCTCGAGCATCCACCTCTCGACGATCAGCGAGGAGTTTGCACGCCAGGTCCAACTCATGCTCGAGACGCACGGTGTTCGATCCCGCGTTCGTGAGCGCGATTACCGTGGCGTCACCGTCCTCGAAAACGGTCAAGAGACCGAGTCACAGCACGTCCAGTATCATCTCGAGTGCTACGGTCGAGACATCGACCGATTCGCCGACGCGATCGGATTCGGCTGTCCGGAAAAACAGGCAGCGCTCGACGGTATCGTCGGCGATGCTGTCCGGCGCGGGGAGAAGATGCCGGACGGCGGGGCGCTCGCGACGGTCGACGCCGCCGCCGGCGAGTACTATATGAATATCAATCGGGGCGACAACCCGGGTCGCGAGCGAGCCAGACGGATGCTCGCCGACGTCGAACTCGGAGGGGCGGAACCGATCGTCGAAGAAGCAGTCGAAGCCGATCTGTGCTGGGACGAGGTCGTCGCCGCCGTCGATACTGGCGAGAAGGAAGTGTTCGACCTCACCGTCCCAGAGACACACAACTTCGTCGCAAACGGCGTCGTCACTCACAACACGGCTGCCGCCGTTCGCGACGACTTCGGTGATGGACAGCAGTGGACGCTCGAGGCCGGTGCCCTGGTTCTCGCCGATCAGGGAATTGCGGCGGTCGACGAACTAGATAAAATGAGGTCTGAAGATCGGTCGGCCATGCACGAGGCCCTCGAGCAGCAAAAAATATCCGTAAGCAAGGCCGGAATTAATGCAACTCTTCAATCCCGGTGTTCACTGCTCGGTGCGGCGAACCCCAAGTACGGCCGGTTCGACCAGTACGAGCCGATCGGCGAACAGATCGACTTGGAGCCGGCGTTGATCTCGCGGTTCGACCTGATTTTCACCGTCACGGACCAGCCTGACGAGGAAAAAGACAGGAACCTCGCCGAGCACATCCTCACGACCAACTACGCCGGCGAGTTGACGACCCAACGCGAGCACATGCCATCGCTCGACGTGAGTCAAGACGAGATCGACGAGATGACCGAGACGGTCGATCCGGATATCGATGCCGAACTCCTACGCAAGTACATCGCGTTCGCCAAGCAAAACTGCCATCCGCGAATGACCGAAGAGGCCCGCGAGACGATCCAGGAGTTCTACGTCGACCTGCGCTCGAAGGGGGCCGACGAGGACGCGCCGGTGCCGGTGACGGCACGAAAACTCGAGGCGCTTGTCCGACTGTCGGAGGCCAGCGCTCGGGTTCGGCTCTCGGATACGGTCGAGCAGGCGGACGCCGAGCGGGTGATCGAGATCGTTCGCACCTGTCTCCAGGACATCGGTGTCGATCCCGAGACCGGCGAGTTCGACGCCGACATCGTCGAAGCGGGAACGTCGAAGTCCCAGCGCGACCGGATCAAGAATCTGAAAGGGCTGATCGGGGAGATCGAAGACGAGTACGACGATGGGGCCCCGGTCGACATCGTCCTCGAGCGCGCCGAAGATATCGGGATGGACCACTCGAAGGCCGAACACGAGATCGAGAAGTTAAAGCAGAAAGGCGAGGTCTACGAGCCGAGTACGGATACGCTCCGGACGACCTGATCGCTCGTACCACCGGCTCTCGAGTCTTCGGCCGTACCGCACGTTCGAGCCGAGAGCGTTCGCGACCGAATCAGTCGGATCGTGTTCGGACGGCCAGCACGTACTTTCCGATCAATCCGGCCGTCGCGACGGTCATCACGACTGCGAACGTGACGACGAATCCCGACGTGGAGAGCGGATCGCTCGCGACGACCGTGAGTTCGTCGCGGACGAACGAACCGGCCGTGACCGCGGCGACGCCGACGAGGATGATCCCACCGACGTTCGCGAGCCGAGGGTTCGGCTCCGGAACCGCGTCCGGGTGGTTCAATAGGTAAAGGACGACGACGAGTGCGAACGGCGTTCCGATCAGACCGAACGCGAGGACGAGCACGAGAAGCGGGAAGAACGCCCCCTCGAGGAACGCGCCGACTGCACCCACAGCGGCGACGGCGACGATGGCGACTTTGAAACGGGCGTCGGAGACGTCGGCCTCCCAGCCGAATTTGTCGGCCAGGAGATACGGTGGGACGACGGTGTTCGCACCGAGCGTCGAGATCGCCGCCCCCCACAGTCCGAGCAAGAAGAGCCACTGTGCGTACTCACCGGCGAGTGGACCGAGCGCCTCGGCGGCCGCAGCGGCGTCGAGTTCGGCTGCGACCAGATCCGGGGTGTGGAGGACGCTCGCCGCGACGAGGAAGGTTGCGAGACTGAAGATGCCAAAGGCGACGAGCATCGATGCGCCGACGTCGAACAGCCCGAGGTCGTACTCCTCGCGCGTCCAGCCGCGGGCGCGCAGGGTGTAGGTGTGCATCGTCACGAGCGTGATGTGAACCGCGCCACCGAGGACGCCGGCGGCGATCAGAGCGCCGCTCAGTCCGTCGGGAATCACGGGAACCAGTCCGGTGGCGGCGGCCCCCGGATCGATCGGCACGACGAACACCGACGCGACGAACGCGAGGACGACGGCCGAGACGATCACCTTCGCGCCGAGTTCGGCGATCGAATAGCCACCGACGGCTAACCCGATCGCGAGGATCGCCGCCCAGGCTACCCCCCAGAGACGGGCGTCGACACCGGTGATTGCGGCACTGACGTCCGCGAGCGTTTTCATGATCACGATCTGTGCGAGACCAGATGCAAGTACCGCGTCGATCACGAGCACCCAGGCCCAGAACTCGCCGATGTGCTCTTCGACGACGCCGACGATGCCCGCCTCGGTGAGTAATCCGAGCCGCATCGAGAGATACTGGGCCGTCGTCCCCAGTACTGCCGACGCGATGACGACCCACAGCAGTGCGTACTCGAAGGCCGCACCGGCGGTGATGACACTCGCCATCGTCGCCGGACCGGCCGCGATCGCACCGGCGAGCCACGCCGGCCCCATCTTCGAGAGGTATCGTCCGACGGTTTGCCGCCTCGTCGCGGTCGATTCGTGTGAAACTCCTTCTGTCCCCATTAGATGGGGGACTCTTCCCGATACGTATAAACTGTTTCACTCCGTTGTACCACTCGAGTATACTTCAGATAGACTCTCGAGGATACAAAGCCAAGCGGTGGCCACAGGGGAGCCGTACGTGGGAAATGGTGTTGAATCAGGTCCCAGTCGCCGGTCGAACCGAAACAATTACTCTGGAATACCACCGACGACTACCCAGTGAGTTCGATCAGTACGGTGAGCGACGAGGGGTTCGAACAGTACCAGCGTCAGGGATACGTCGTCCTCGAGGATGCACTCTCCGCGGATGTGGTCGAGCGGGTGCGGAGCCGGCTCCGCGAGTACACCCACGGCGACCGCGAGCGCGAGGGGTTCACCTCGCAACTCGAGCCGGCGATCGAACGTGGGGAACGCGACGTCGAGGAACGCGGCGACGCCGTCCGCAAGTTCGAGGGGCTCGGAATGGTCGAGAGCGACGACGTCTTCCGCGAGGTGGCGGAGAACGAGTCGATCGTCTCGGCGGCCCAAGATCTACTCGGTCCCGATCTCAAGCTGTTGCGAAGCGCCGCGATGTTCAAACCGCCGCGGGTCGGCAGCGAAAAGGGATTTCACCAGGACGCCGCCTACTACCCGATCCAGCCGATGGACCACGTCACAGTCTGGATCGCCCTCGACGAGGCGACGCCCGAAAACGGCTGTATGACGGTCGTGCCGGGCGCGCACAAAGACGGTCTCCTCGAGCACGAGGCCGTCGAGTACGACACCGACATCGTCATCGACGACTCGGCGTACGGTGAGGAGGATCTCGTCCCCGTGCCGATGGAAGCCGGCGACGCGCTGTTCTCTCACTGTCTGTTGCCACACTACACGGCCCCGAACGAGACCGACCGCTGGCGACGCGCGCTCATCATGGCGTACATGGACTCGCGCTCGCGGTTTACCCAGGACGACGAGCAGCGGCCGCCGTGGGTCGACTCGGTACAGATCACGGGCGAGGAGTTCCCCGGTTGCGTGTAGTGGCGTTCCAAACCTAAACTGATGGGTGGAACCGATGGCGGTCGTCCTGTTTCACCCATCAGTCGACGTTTGGAACGGTAGTAGTGACGTCCCACGACTGCACTGCGAGGTCGAACTCGGTGGCGTGAGTTGGTTCGACCGGGCAGTCGACGCTGGAAGGGTACTATAGCGAGAAACCGGGTCGGCTCGAGTAACCTTCTTACGGTGGGCCGACACACACACGGCTATGAGTACGATCTTCAGTCAGATCGTCGAGGGTGAGATCCCCGCGAGAATCGTATACGAAGACGAGTCGACGGTCGCTTTTCTCGACGTCAACCCCCTTGCACCGGGACACACGCTGGTGATCCCCAAAGACGAGTACGAGCGGCTGAACGATGTTCCGGAGGACATCGCGACAGATCTGTACGCAACGGTCCATCGGCTCGTCCCGGCCGTCGAGGAGGCGGTCGACGCCGACGCGACGACGGTCGCGTTCAACAACGGCGAAGCCGCCGGCCAGGAGGTGCCACACGTTCACTGCCATCTCGTCCCGCGCTTTGCCGGCGACGGCGGCGGTCCGATCCACGCCATCGCGGGTGATCAACCGGACCTCGCGGACGACGAACTCGACACGATCGCCGAGGAGATCGAGACCCGCGCATGATCGCCAATCTCGCCGCACAGTTTCGCGACCACCCCGTGGCGACGACGCTCGAACTCGGCAGCGTCTTCGTCTGTTTCGTTCTGTTCGTCGGCGTCCTCGCGTTGCTCACGACCGGCCCGCCGACGGGAACGGGAACGCCGTGGCTCGCGCTCGTCGTCGTCGGCGCGTCGTTCGTCCTGTTTTGGACCGCTCTCGTGCCGCTGTACGAGCGAACGGTCGGCTGGTCTTAAAGGACCGTTCCGATCAACAGATCGCCGTACACCAGCGCGATCACCATTCCGACGAACACCGGGACGAGAAACGGCGTTCCCGGCGAGATCCAGACCGTCTCGGCCTCCGTGAGAACCTCGAGTCCGTTCCGGAGTTCGTCCGGTTTCGTCCCGTAGGCCGACCCGTCGATATCCGCGAGAAACGTTTCTGCACCCCACGGGTCCTCGTACGATGGTGTTTCGTCCCGCTCTGCATCTTCGAGTGCACTCGCTGCGTCCTCGGCGACTTCCACCCGCCCGCCGTCGCCTCGCACTTCGGCGGTGACGGCCCCGTCCGTTGGCGGATTCGGTTGCTCGGGGAGCGTCGACGGATCGCGGTACTGATCCGAGTACTCGCGGATTTCCGCCAGGGAGAGTCCGCGCCAGCGCAGGTACATCCGGAGGGCGTCGAGGTCGAGTCCGCTGCGAGTGAGCCCGGTGGGGGTCTCGAGCAGCGTCCCGTGTGCAGTCGGCACCCGATCCCAGGGGATCGGCCAGCCGACGACCATGACGGGCGCGATTCGCCCGGCTGCAGCGTTTCGGATCGCCAGCACCATCGGAAGAGCGACCCCCACGACGACGGCGTTGGTCAGGATCGTAAACGAGAGCGAACCGATCGGTGTCGGCGCGACCGGGAACGTCCACGAGCCGACGGCGTACGTCGGCAACGTCGGGAAGAGCAACGCGATCACCATCAACGCCTTCGCGTCGGCGCCGCCGAAGCCGCCGAACCACCAGAACAGGTACGCGATTGGGACGACAAACCCGAGGCTGATCGCGGCTGGAAGGAGAAACTCGTGGGTCCAGACGAAACCGCCCGCGTTCCAGGCGCGCCAGCCGTCCCAGACGAGCAGGAGCCCACCGAGGCCCGCGAGCGGAATCCAGACGCCACTCGAGACCCGGCGTGTCTTGATGTCACGAACCGCGACCCACGCGAAGACGGGAACCGCGACGAGCCGCAGGAGGTCCGGTGGCGCGATCGACGTGCCAGCGAGTGTCACGTCCACCACTCTCGAGTGCGGCGGCGTTATTGTTTCGGCTGGGGTTCGGGAGGGGACTCGACCGATAGTCGAGGTACGTGCCACTAGTGCTTTGGCAAGCCTGCACTGCCGGGTCAAACCGGCCCACGCCACCGAGTTCGACCCTGCGGTGCAGGCGAGGGACGCCACTAACCGGAACCGGTTCTGGTTCGAACAGGTTCGTTACACCGTTTAATCAACCCACAGAACCATATTAGTATATACTTCTATATAGCATAGCAGTGATAACCATTCTCATTAACAAATTTTATATCCTAGTAGTTTCTCTGTCGAGAACATGCCCTTCAATCGTGGAAGTTCGAGACGAACTGTTTTGAAAGGTGCAGGTGCGGCCGGTCTCGCGGCACTTGCTGGCTGTACTGGAGACGGAAACGGTGGAAACGGAAATGGAAACGGCGGAAATGGTGGAAACGGTGGAAACGGTGAAAGCGGAGAAACGTACGAGGTCGGCTACGGCGACTACCAGACGACGATCAGCGAGAGCGATTTCCCCGACGAACTGTACATCTACTGCGTCCAGACGGGATGGTCGAACTGGGACGCCATCATGGAACAGTTCCAGGACCGCTACGGCGTTCCCCTCCACGACGACCAGCGGTCGTCCGGTGAAGCGGTGACGCACATCCGATCGAACGCACAGAATCCAACCCACTCTGCGTACAACGGCGGATACTCGTTCGGGATCGAAGTGATGGATGACGGGTTCTTGACCCCGTACAAACCGGCGAACTGGGACGCGGTCCCGGAGGAGCTGAAGACCGAGGACGGCCAGTTGACGTCGACGCGACAGATGACGACGGCTGTGACGTACCGTCCTGACGTTTACGAGGAACGCGGCGTCGAGCCGCCGGAGACGTGGGAAGACCTCAAACACCCCGATATCGCACAGGACCTCGCCTTTACGCCGCCACACACTGCCAACGGCCTCGCCTCGGCGCTGTCGGTCAACAATGCATACGGTGGCGATCTCGACAACGTCGATCCACTCATCGAGTACCACGAGGAGATCGAAGAACACGGGGCGGATTTCCGCCGGAACGTCGAGGGAGATTTCACGAGTGGGGAGATCTCGACGGTCATCGAGTACGACTACACCGGCCTCAATCTCAAGTACAACGTCGACGAACTCGACGAGGATCAGGTCGACATCGCGATCCTCCCGGGACCGAACGGTGAAGCTGGTGCAATGAACGTCCCGTACGGGTTCGGGCTGCTCGAGGGCGCCCCGAACCCCGATACCGCGAAGCTATTCATGGACTTCGTCCTCTCGCTCGAGGGACAGGAGCTATTCTTCGACGCCTACGTGCGACCGATCCGGGCGGACGAACTCGACCAGCCCGAGGAGTTCCCCGACCAGTCGGAGTACGACGAGGCCGAGTTCGCGCTCGATCAGCTAGAACTGGTCGAGAGACAGGACGAGATTATCGACGAGATCATGGATCGGACGCCGCTTCCCGGTGCACAGTAACCTCGACTCAGTGGTTATGAGTTCACAAACACACGAGACAGAGACGTTTACCGCGGTCGCGACGGCACTGATACGCCCCGAAACCGAACAGGAACGAGAGCGGCGGCGCATCGTCGTGATGTGTCTGCCGTTTTTCGTCCTCGCGACGTTCGCCGCGTTCATCCCGCTCGTCGTGATGGCTCGGATGAGCGTCTCGGCTGACCAGTTCGAGAACTCCGGGTTCTCGATGGAGGCGTGGTACACGCTCGCGACCGAATCTGTCTATCTTACCGTCGCGTGGAACACCCTCTGGTTCGCGACGCTGGCCACGGTTGCCAGTGTCATCTTCGGCGTCGGCATCTCTCATGCCTTGGAGAAGTACGAGTTCCCGTTCAAGGGCTTCGTCGTCTCGATGATCTCGTTTCCGATTGCGCTTCCCGGGATCGTCGTGGCGTTTATGATCATCGTATTGCTGGGTCGACAGGGGCTGCTCACACACACGGTCGCGTTCTTCACCGGTGGCTCGCCACTTGACATCGCGGTGGCGACGACGGTGTTCGGGCTGTTCTGTGGCTACGTCTACTCGCTGATCCCGCGATCGACGATGGTGCTCCGTGGGACATACACCGAGGTCAATACGGACGCCGAGGAGGCAGCCCGCGCGCTCGGTGCCGGCTCGTTGCGGACGTTCTATCACGTCACGCTTCCCGAGATTCGACCGGGCGTCGTCGCGGCGTTTATCCTGACGTTCCGATCGGCGCTCGCCATCTTCGGGACCGTGCTTGTCCTCCAGAGTCTGAACGTCGCCACGCTCAGGATCGACCGCGAGATCGCCGTCGGCTTCAACAGTCAGATCGCGGGCGCGATCGGACTGATCTACTTCGCGTTCATCCTCGCATTTACGTTCGTGAGTCTGCGGTTCACCGAAACGGATGTGGTCGAGATATGAGCGAAGACGTTCACGATACAGCGGGAGGACAAGGGGTCGTCGCGCGGATCGACGGACTGATCGCTGGCCCGACGGCCAAGGCCGTCGTACTGGGGATGATGGTGTTCGTCCTCCTGTTGTTGATGGTGCCGATCGTGTTCACGTTCGTCGCCTCCTTTGCGGAGTCGGCCGCAGGAGCACTCCCCAGTGGATTCTTCACGCTCGATAACTGGCGGACCGTCCTCGGCCTCGGCGATTACGGCGTCCAGACGAGCGTCGGTCCGGGTCTCGCGTTCAGCGCGATGCTTGCGACCGGCGGGATGGTGCTGAACATCATTATCGGCGTGCCGATCGCATACGCGCTTACCAGATACAACTTCTTCGCGCGAGACTGGATCAACGCGATCGCGATCCTTCCGCTCGTCCCCGGTATCATCCTCGGTGTCGCGTTCCTCCGGACGTACCCCGAGAACGCGGGGTCGGCGCTCGGATTGATCGTCGGCTACGCGCTGTTGAAGTCGCCGTATATGGTGCTGACCGTACAGAGTTCCTTCCAGTCGATGGATCTCCAGCAGTTAGAGGAGAGCTCTCGATCGCTCGGCGCGTCGTGGCCCCGGACGTTCCTAACTGTCATCGTCCCGAACGCAAAAGACGGGATCATCGCCGGGAGTATCATCTGTTGGACGCTCGCCGCCGCCGAGTTCAACTTCACGTACATGGTGTACGCGCGAGGTCCACGACCGTTCTCGCTGTTCCTGTTCGAGAACATCTCGAACGCGCCGTACCTCCAGTCGGCGGCCGCGATCTCGGTGTACTTCCTGATCGTGGTCGCGGCGATTACGGTCCTGCAGTTGGTCGGGAATCGCGGGTTCAGCACTTCGTCCGACCGCTAACTCATCGAACAACAACATATTTCACACGAACACATGGCAGAAGTCACACTCGAAAAACTCCACAAACGATACGGAGACGAAACTGCAGTAGAATCGCTCGATTTCACCGTCCACGACGGCGAGACGCTCGGCGTCGTCGGGCCGTCAGGATGTGGAAAGACGACAACGTTGCGGATGATCGCCGGGTTCGAGACGCCGACCGACGGCGTTGTTCGATTCGACAGCGAAGACGTCACGCACGTCCCACCCGAGAAGCGAAACGTCGGACTGGTGTTCCAGTCCTACGCGCTGTTCAATAACATGAGCGTCCTCGCGAACGTCGCCTTCGGGTTGAAGATGGAAGGCGTCGGAAAGGAGGAGCGACGCGAACGCGCACAGGAGCTGCTGGATATGCTCGGGATCGGCGACCTCGGCGACCGCTCCCCCGAGAGCCTCTCCGGCGGTCAACAGCAACGCGTCGGGCTCGCGCGCGCGCTCGCGATCGAACCCGATATCCTTCTGCTCGACGAACCGATGACCGGCCTCGACGCGAAGCTCAAGACCCGGCTGCGCACCGAGATGAGCAACTTGCTCGAGGAACTGGGCGTCACCGCTCTCTACGTCACTCACGACCAGGAGGAGGCGATGGCGATGTGCGACCGGATCGCGGTGCTCAACGACGGTCACATCGAACAGATCGGAACGCCCGACACCGTCTACGAACAGCCTGCGAACACGTTCGTCGCGAACTTCATCGGCACCTCGAACGTCCTCCGAGGGAAAGCGAACGGTGACAGTGTCGACCTCGGGTTTACGCGCGTCCAGGACGAACGACTCGAGGCGGTCAACGGCGAGGCGACGCTCATCGCCCGTCCGGAGGCGTTCGACGTCGACGACGACGGCTTCGAGGCCCAGGTTCGCGACGTCCACTATCTCGGGGAACGAATCCAGGCGACGGCCGAACTCCCGGACGGGACCGACCTAACCCTCAAGTTCGATTCGTTCGACCGACAAGTTTCAGCCGACGACGTGGTCTCGCTCGCGCTGGATCTCGACGACGTTCACGTGGTCGACTAACGACAGAGGAAGAGATGAGTGTACAAACGAGAACACGACGGATCGGCCGTTCGATGCGAGCGAGTAGTCGCATCGAGGATCGTCCGAACGAGGACGCGGCGTCACCGAGTCGAACACGGGTGGTCGACGGTGTCTGAGCCGGCGCTCGAGGGGGCGCTCGTCGACATCGACGGGACGGTCTTCCGGGGGAGCGAGCCGATCGCTGGCGCTCCGGAGGGTATCGAGACTCTACGGGAGGCGGGCGTCAGACCCGTGTTCCTCTCGAACAACGCGACGAAACGTCCGTCGACGTACGCCGAGGTCCTCGACGAGGCGGGGGTCCCGACCGAACCGGCGTCCGTGCTCAACGCCGCCGGCATCGCGGCCGCGTACCTCGGCCGTCACCACCCCGACGACGGGGTGTACCTGATCGGCGAATCTGCGCTTCGGGCGGAACTCGAGGCGGCCGACGTGACCCTGGTCGCGGACCCGGCGCGAGCCGACGTCGTCCTCGCCTCGACCGATCGGTCCTTCGACTACGGGACGCTCGAGGACGTACTGGCCGCCGACGAGGCGGGCGGCGTCGTAGTCTACGCCACGAACCCCGACCGGACGGTCCCCACGGAAACCGGCGAGCGACCGGACTGCGGACCGGTGATCGGTGCGATCGAGGGCCTCCTCGGGAGGGAGATCGATCGCGTTCTCGGCAAACCCTCCGAGGTGACGATCGAGGTGGCTCTCGAGCGCCTCGGTCTCGAGGCCGAGGAGTGTGTGATGATCGGCGACCGATTGGACACCGACGTTCGAATGGGCGAGCGCGCCGGAATGCGAACCGTCCTCGTCCGATCCGGCGTGACCGACGACGACGCGCTCGCGGCGTCGGAACTCGAGCCGGATCACGTGATCGACTCGCTCGGGGACGTCGGAAGACACCTGCTGTGAACGTCCTCGGGACAGTCAGAACTCGTACCGTCTGACGAGTTCGTCGTCGACCTTGACCGTGACGTCGACGGTGTCGTCGATCACGACCTCGGCGTACGTGCCGGTGATCGGCTTCTCCCTGGTCTCCTTGCTGAAGGCGTTGAGTGTGACGTGTTCGACCTCCCGGTAGTTCGTGAGAACGTTCTCGTGGGTGTGACCGTTGATCGTTCCCTTGACCAGTTTCGGGTCCAGTGCGTCGGTCACCCGCTTTTTGTTTCCGCAAAACGCCCGTTCCGGATAGGTCGACCACCAGTAGGAGTTCGAGACGTCGTAGTAGTGGATCGGATGGTGGACGAAGATCGTAAACGGCTCTCCCGCGGCCGACTCCTCGCGGAGCATCGCAAGCTGGTCGTCGGTCACCTCGCCGCGTGCACCGTCGAGCCACGGCGACGACGTGTTCAGGAAGACCAGTTTCTCGTCGCCGATCCGCTGGGTTCCCCACAGTTCGTTGCCGAACACCTCCTCGAGCCGGTCGTGTGTGAGCGTCTCGGAGTCGTGGTTACCGGCGAGAAATCGGACAGGACAGTCGAACGCGAGCGTTTCGGCGACGAGTTCGATGTGTTCGACGTCGGTCCGCTCGTCTTCCTCCTCGATGACGTCCCCGAGGGCGACGACCAGGTCCGGATCGAACCGTCGGAGATGCGAGACGGTCGACTCGAGGAGATCTCGAATGTCGGATCGATGGGCGCTTCGCATGTGAATGTCGGGAATTACGCCAATACGCGCTGTCATGTCACATCGTGTCGTGGAGAGCAGGATCAACCCTTCGATCGATCTCTCCGATCGACGCCGGGAGTCCGGAGTCACGCCCCATGGAACGATTCCGAGCTCTTCGGACACCCGCATGATTTCGCCCTCAAGCGACGGGGGTTCCCGCTTCTACGACACAAATACTCGCGGCGAGTGGCCGTCGTTCGTGCCGGTTCTGGGCGCGTTCTCCGGTCGGACCAAACCGAAACCGTCGTCTCGCTCCGTCCGGTCATCTCGAGTATGCCGACTGCCACGAACGGCTCCGTCTCGTTGTACTACGACCGCGAGGGAGACGGCGACCCCGTCGTTTTCATTCCCGAGGCCGGCCTCGGCGGCTGGTCGTGGGGCTGGCAACACGCCGGTCTCGCCGGCCCCTACGAGGCGATCGTCTGGGATCTCCGGGGCACCGGTCGCTCCGACGCCCCGCGCGGCCCCTACTCCCTCGAGGACCTCGTCGCCGACCTCGAGGCGGTGCTTGCCGAATGCGGCGTCCGAAACGCCCACCTCGTCGGCTGCGGCCTCGGCGGTGCGATTGCCCTGCGGGCCGCCCGGACCTCGAGTCGCGTCGCGACGCTCTCGCTCTTTGCTACCGCGGCCGAAGAGTCCGCGTTCGACCTCGAACCGTTGTTCGCACCGCCGGGCGACCGCGAGGCGCTTCGCGAGTCGCTGTCGACGGGGCTCTCGGCCGACTTCCGCGACTCTCACCCCGACGTCTGTGAGGGAATCGTCGACTGGCGGGTCGACGGCGACGCCGACCGCGCGGGCTGGGAGGCCCAGGTCGCGGCGCTCGAAGGGGTCGACGCGACCGACTCGCTGACCGACGTGACGCAGCCGACCCGCGTCTTCCACGGCACCGAAGACGACCTCGTCCCCGTCTCCGCAGGCGAAGACCTCGCGAGAGGACTCCCGCGGGGCGAGTTCGTTCCCCTCGAGGGAGCGGGCCACCTCGCGTTCGTCGAACAGTCGCGCGCGGTGAACGATCTACTCGCGGGCTTTCTCGAGGCCCAATCAGGGGATACCTCGTAGCGATTCTGTTCGGTTCGTCACCAAAATGCGCTTGTACTCGGCCCCATCCTTGCGAGCGAGCGCCGACAGCCTACGGACTCGAGCGTCGTAGCGCTCTTCGTGACCCTCTCGCTGGCTCGACGGGCCGAGCGGTTTCCCGACCGGACGGCGGTCGTCGACATCTCCGAGGAGCGGCTGGACGCGCCCGACGAGATCACCCACGAGGAGTCCGTCTCCTACGGCGAACTCTCCCGGCTGGCGGACGACCTCGCGAACCGCCTCTCGGCGCTCGGCGTCGACCCCAGCGACACCGTCTGTCTGGTGACGCGAAATCGGGTCATCTCGCTCGGTCTCCTGTTTGCCTGCCGGCGCCTCGGCGCGACGTTCGTGCCGATTTCGCACCTGCTGACCCCGGTGACGGTCGAACGCCCGTTCGAGGTGCTCGAGCCCGCACTCGTGGTCGCCGAGTCCGCCCAGCGCGATCTCGTGCGATCGATTCCGTTCGACCGCCCCGTGACGCTCGAGCAGTTGGCGGACGTCGACCCCGGCGACGCTGACGGCGATTCGACCGCCACACGGTCCGGAGACGACTCGCGCCCAGGACTGGAATCCGACGCTCGAGACCGGCCTCTCCTGGCGCTCCACGCCGAGGAGGGACGGCCGATTGCGACGTTTACCGAGCGCACCCTCGAGTGGAACTGCATCTCGGCGCTCGTCGCGTGGGGACTCTCGAGCGAGGACGTCGCACCGCTGGTTACGCCGCTTTCCGTCCCCGATAGCCTCCTCCGAGTCGCGCTCCCGATACTGTACGTCGGCGGGCGACTCCTGCTCGACCGAGCGTTCGACCCCGGTGATGCGCTAACCGCGATCGAAGACGAGAACGCGACGGTGCTCGCCGGCCGAAAGATCGCGTTTCGAAATCTCGCCGCGGAGACGTCGTTCGCCACCGCCGTCGACTCGCTCGAGCTGGCGATTCCCGATCGATCCGTCTCGGCCGAGATTCTCGAGCCCTATCGCGATCGCGGGATCCATATCTCTCGAGCGTACGGCCGACTCGAGTGTCCGACCGGGCTCTGCCAGCCCACGGATGCGATCTCCTCGCTTCGGGACGATCTCCCTACCGATGACGGAGAGATCGGACTCCCGCTTCCCGACTGCCGTGTCCGGCTGGTCGACGGGCACGGTGACGTCCTCGAGAGCGCTACGACGGGACGGCTTCAGGTGTCCGGACCGGTCGTCGCGGACGGCTACGTAAATGCTGCCGATTTTGTCGACGACGAGGTCGACGTCGCTGCTGACGCGGATCCGACCCGGGCGGACCCCGACGTCGAGGCCGGCCGGTTCGTCGACGGCTGGTTCGACACCGGTGAGACGGTCCATCGCGACGATCGAGGGTACTACACACTCGAGTAGGATCTCCGGATTCGCCAGCTCGAGCGCGCACTGGGATCGAACCGCCTCGACCGTGGGAGCGTCGTCCGCGCTCGCGGCAACGTCCGCGACGTGCGGAAAGGCTATCAGTCCGCGGTGGCCAGTAGCCGACGATGAGTCAACTGCGTATTGCCGTCCTGAACGCAACCCAGCGGGACGACAACACGACGCGGAACTTCCGGCGCGAACTCGACGCCTCGCTGTCGGAGTTCGACGTCACCGATGGCTCGCTTCCCGACGGATACGAGTTCGACGGTGCCGTCGTCACCGGTTCGCGGACGTCCGTCTACTGGGACGAGCCCTGGATCGAGACGACCAAGGAGTGGGTCGCCGAGGCGACCGACCGCGGGGTTCCGTTTCTCGGCGTCTGTTGGGGTCACCAGCTACTCGCCGACGTTCTCGGGGGGACGGTCGAGGACATGGGCGTCTACGAGGTCGGCTACAGCCAAATCGAGCGAACGGCAGTCGATTCCTCGCGGCTCCTCGAGGGCATCGCCGAGGAGTTTACTGCCTTTACGAGCCACTCCGACGCGGTAACGGAGCTTCCGCCCGGTGCGACGCCGCTGGCGGAAAACGAGTACTCGAACCACGGGTTTCGCAAGGACCACGTCTTCGGCGTCCAGTTTCACCCCGAGTACGACCGCAAGACCGCCCGCGAACTCGTCCATCGGAAAGAGCTCACCGACGAGCGTCGCGACTCGATACTCGCGGCGATCACCGCGGAGAACTACCGTGCGGCCTGCGAGGCGAAGCTCGTCTTCGATAACTTCCTCGAGTTCGTCAGCGAGGGTGGCGCGACTGCGAGCGCGACGAACGCGGATGTGGAGACGGCCACGAAGAGTACCGAGGGGGCTTCGACGGGGTCGCGTGCGAGTGTCGGCGGCTCGGACTGATACGGTCCGTTGTCGTTCTTTACCGGTGATCGACGCTCCCGTCGGAGCGATCACCGGTAAAACGCTACAACAATCCGTATGAGACGGGCTGTCGTAAACCGGTTTCCGCCCACCCGCGATACGTCCGCGGGCGGACCGGAAACTCACCGCAGTAACCCGTATAACTCAGCGCCAACCGTCGAGCAGTCGCCCGAGCGGGCCCTCGGACGTCTGGTCGCCGTCCTGACTGCTCGCGTCCGCTCGCCAGTTCTCGAGGATTCGTTCGTACTGCTCGATGACGTCCTGTCGTCGCCGTTCACTCGCCTCGAGTTCGGACTCGAGGGCGGCGACTCTGGTACGGAGATACGTTCGTTCGATCCGGGCGGGGAGCGACTCCCCCGAATCGGCGGCCTGGCCCGGCGCCGCCGGTTCGGTGCTCGTGTTCGAGGTGCTTGATTGGAAAGCGAACTCGACGCCCGACCGCGGATCGAGTGTCTGTTCGGTCCTGGAGGGAGTATCGTCAGCGGGCTGTTGCTCGGCGGACATGAGCCGAAAACTGATACGACGTAGACGGGCAAAAAGCTCAGTCAGTCGGGCGTCAGACTGTCTGACGTGGGTCGTGCGTCCGTCGTTCGAGTTCGGATTTGGATTTCAGGATCGCAGGTGCTCGAGAACGCCCGCCGTATCGGCCGGCACCGGCTCCGGATCGTTACCCGCAGCGGCGGCCGCGTCTGGGTCCTTGAGCAGGTGGCCCGTCGTCAGGCAGGCGACGCGCTCGTCGTCGTCGACGATTCCCTCGGCGCGTAGCTTTCGGAGGCCGGCGACGGACGCTGCAGAGGCCGGCTCGACGCCGATCCCTTCACCGGCGAGGTCGCGCTGTGCGTCGGTGATCTCCTCGTCCGAAACGGCGATGGCGGTGCCGCCGGTCTCGCGGATGCCAGGCAAGGCCTTCGGCGCGTTGACCGGGTTGCCGATCCGGATCGCCGTCGCTCGCGTCTCGACTTCCTCCCAACGCCGGACCTCGTCTGCGTCGTTTTCGATCGCTTCGACCATCGGCGCTGCGCCCTCCGCCTGGACGCCGGTCAGTTTGGGCACCTCGCTCTCCGCGAGTTCGCCCGCCTGGACGAGTTCGCGAAACGCCTTGTACAGCGCCGAGGTGTTGCCCGCGTTGCCGACCGGGAGGACGATCCGGTCGGGAACGGCGTCGTAGTCCGCGAGGAATCCTTCGAGGATCTCGAGGCCGATCGTCTTCTGGCCCTCGAGTCGGAACGGGTTCAGCGAGTTAAGCAGGTAGGCCTCGCCGCCTGCAGCGAGTTCCTGGACGATGTCCAGACAGGCGTCGAAGTTGCCGTCGACCTCGAGGATTCGCGCGCCGTGCAAACTGGCCTGGGCGATCTTGCCCGCGGCGACCTTCCCCGCAGGCAGGAGGACGAGCGTCTCCATCCCGCCGCGGGAGCCGTAGGCGGCGAGGGCGGCGCTCGTGTTTCCGGTCGATGCACAGGCGAGTCGGTCGACGCCGAGTTCCTTCGCGACGGCGACGCCGACGGTCATGCCCCGATCCTTGAACGACCCCGTCGGATTCATTCCCTCGTGTTTGATCCGTAAGGCCTCGACGCCGACCGACTCCTCGAGTCGGGGGACTTCGTACAGCGGCGTTGCTCCCTCCTGGGTCGTGACGCCTTCGGAGAGCGGGAGCGCGTCGGCGTAGCGCCAGACGCCCTCGCCCTCGAAGTCGTCGAACGTCGGGAGATCGGCGTACCGAACCTCGAGCAGTCCGTCACACTCGTCGCAGGTGTAGCGGACGTCCTCGAACGGTGGGAAGGTTTCGCCACACTCGATACACTCGAGCCAGACGCCGTCGTCGGCGTCGTCGGGAACCGCCGGTTGCTCGGCGGAGAGACTGAGACTCATTATCAGCCGAGAGGGAGGCGAGGGAGAAAAAGTGCGTGGATTGAGCGGCGAGAGCAGTGCCGCCCGATCCGCCCTGCCACGATTGTGCCCCACCCGATCCGCCGTGTCACGATTGTGCCCCAGCCGACCGCCCTGTCGCGACTGTTCCCCGCCCGTGATGGGGATCGACAGACCTGCGCGGCGATCCCTCTCATACAGTTGTTATCGGCGATTTTCAGCGATCGATACCCCCGTTTCGCTCGCTCACGCGACGATCAGCGCGATCATTGCCGCTGGCCCCGCCAACAGCAAGATTGCGGCGACGACGATTCTGAGCCACATGCGTTCGTCCCTATCCGAACGGGTCATATAACCACGAACGACAGTTCGGTTCGCTGAACGGAACCCGTCGAAACGAAATTGAGAATTTATGGGCGAAAGCTGCTGTTGGGTCGTGGTAGACGCCGTTTACCGTCGACATCGCCCCGTCGGATCAGCCGACGAAGTTCTCGAGTGGAGGTTACTCGAGCAGCCAGCTCAAAAGCGCCTTCTGTGCGTGCAGTCGGTTCTCGGCCTGGTCGAAGACGATCGATCGATCGCTCTCGACGACGGCGTCGGTGACCTCCTCGCCGCGGTGGGCGGGTAGACAGTGCATAACCGACGCGTCGGGGGCGTTCGAGAGCAGTTCCTCGTTGACCTGGAACCCCTCGAAGTCGTCCATTCGGACGTCGCGTTCGTCCTCCTGGCCCATGCTGATCCAGACGTCGGTGTAGATGACGTCCGCACCGTCGACCGCCTCGACGGGGTCGGCCGTCGTCGCCGGCTCGCCGCCGAGTTCTCGAGCGCGCTCGCTGACGGCGTCGTCGACTTCGTAGCCCGCCGGCGTCGCCACGGTCAGGTCGATACCGGCGAGTGCGGCCCCGATCGCGAACGACTGGGCGACGTTGTTGCCGTCGCCAACCCAGGCGACCGACACATCTTCAAATCCGCCGTTGTGCTCGCGGATCGTCAGCAGATCCGCTAGCGTCTGGCAGGGGTGGGCGTCGTCGGTGAGCCCGTTAACGATCGGCACCGAGGCGTACTCGGCGAGCACCTCGATGTTGTCGTGTTTGAACACGCGGGCCATCACTGCGTCGACGTACCGCGAGAGCGTCCGCGAGGTGTCTTTCAGCGGCTCGCCGTGGCCGAGCTGGATGTCGTCCTCGCCGAGGAAGACCGCGTGGCCGCCGAGCTGGGTCATCCCCGTCTCGAAGGAGACGCGGGTCCGGGTGCTCGGCTTCTGGAAGATCATTCCGAGGGTCTGACCCTCCAGATCCTCGTGATCCTCACCGTTTTCCTGTGCGTCCTTGTACGTCTCCGCGCGGTCTAGGACCGCGAACAGTTCGTCTCTCGAGAGGTCGTCGATCTCGAGGAAATGGCGTGGCTGTGTCATGCGTCGTCACCTCGTAGCGTCTTCGCCACTCGCTCGAGAATCTCGACCGACCGGTCGAACTCCGCAAGCGAGAGGCGTTCGTCGGGAGCGTGGTCGAGCTCGGAGTTGCCCGGCCCGTACGTCACCATCGGACAGTCCCACGCCCCGGCGTAGATGTTCATGTCGCTGGTGCCGGTCTTTCGGACCAGGCGCGGATCGTCGCCAACCGCTCGGATCGCGACGCGAAAGGCCCGTGCGACCTCCGTTCGCGGGCTCATCATCACGGGCGGGACCTTGTCCTTCCAGGTGACGGTTCCGACCTCGAGTTCGGCCTCCGCGGCTTCGCGGACGGTCTCGACGTCGAGTGTGGGCGGGACCCGAAGCTGGACGGCCATCGTCGTCTCGACGGAGAGCCCGTCCTCGCTGATGCCGCCTTCGATGTCGACGGGCTTGGTCGTCACCTGCTCGAAGACGGGTTCGTACTCGCCGGCTTCGAAGTGATCCTCGACGGCCGACCACCAGCTGACGGCGTGTTGAATCGCGTTCGGGTCCGGGCGAGAGGTGTGACCGGATTCGCTCGTCGCGACGTACGTGCCGGCGATCAGTCCACGATACCCCAGCGTAATCCCGTCGGCCCCGGAGGGTTCGCCGTTGACGACGGCCGCCGGCGCGGTGTCTCGATCGTCGACCAGATAGCGCGAGCCACGCGAGTCGATCTCCTCGCCGACGACGCCGACGAAGGAGACGCCCGTGCGGACGGCGGCCGCCGCCATCGCGACGAGTGGCCCCGTCGCGTCGACGCTGCCACGGCCCCAGAGGATCTCGTCGTCGCCCGTCTCCTCGACCTCGACGGGAATCTCACCCGGGACGGTGTCGACGTGTGAGGTGAGCAGGACCGAGTCGTCTGCCGGCGCGCGGACGTTTCCGACGGCGTCGATCCAGACCTTGCGGTCGTGGGCCTCGAAAAAGTCGACCAGCCGTTGTGCCGCCTCGCGTTCCTCGCCCGACGGCGAGGGGGTCGAGACGAGATCGACGAGCAACTCGCGGGCGTCCTCGAGCGAAACCTCTCCTTCCATCGTCGCGCTCATTGGTCGGCGTTCGTGTCAGGTGCGATGACCGCACTCAGTGCCTCGACGAGCTGATCTGCATGCGATTCGTCGATCACGAGCGGCGGGAGCAATCGCAGGACGGTCCGTCCCGCGGGCAGTGCCAGTACCTGGTGTTCGAGCGCCAGGTCGCGGGCGATGCGGTTTGCGCCGCGTTTCAGTTCGATGCCGATCAACAGCCCCTCACCGCGGACCTCGCGGATCTCGTCGCCGAGTGCAGCCTCGAGTTCCGTCGTGAGGTACTCGCCTATCTCGGCGGCGTTGGCGGGAACGTCCTCCTCGACGAGCGTCGAGATGGTCGCGTGGACGGCCGCGGTGACGACGGGGCCGCCGCTGAACGTGGCGTTGTGCGAGGCCGCGCCGTCGGCGATCCAGTCCTGTACCGCAACCGCCCCGACGGGGAGGCCGTTACCCAGCCCCTTCGCCGTCGTGAGGATGTCGGGCGTGACGCCCGCGTTCTCGCAGGCCCACATCGAACCCGTCCGGCCCATGCCGGTCTGGACCTCGTCCAAGACGAGCGCCGCGCCCGCCTCGTCGGTCAGTTCGCGGGCCGTCTCGAGGTAGCCCGTCGGCGGGACGTTGATCCCGCCTTCGCCCTGGATCGGCTCGAGAATGACCGCCGCGGTCTCGTCGTCGACCGCGTCCGCGAGTTCCTCGCCGTCGCCGTAGGGGACGAACTCGACATCTCCCGCGAGGGGTTCGAACGGTTTCTTGTACGTGTCCTTCCAGGTGGCCGC
The DNA here is from genome assembly GCF_008245225.1 of Natrialba swarupiae. Lineage (GTDB taxonomy): Archaea > Halobacteriota > Halobacteria > Halobacteriales > Natrialbaceae > Natrarchaeobius > Natrarchaeobius swarupiae. The sequence continues at coordinate 390,751 of NZ_VTAW01000001.1, read as the reverse complement.
GAGCGCACCCATCGTCCGCCCGTGGAACGAGCGGGTGGCGGCGACGATTGTCGACTCGCCGGTCGCCGAGCGCGCGAACTTCAAGGCGGCCTCGTTGGCCTCGGTCCCGGAGTTACAGAACCAGGCACTCTCGAGGCCGTCGGGCGTCGCTGCGATCAGCGAAGCGTAGGCGTTCTCGCGTGCCTCGACGGGGAACGAGGAGTCGACGAACGTCAGCTTCTCGACTTGTTCCTGGACGGCCTCCACGACCGCGGGATGGGAGTGACCCAGCGGCGTACAGGCGAAACTCGCCCCGGCGTCGACGTACTCGGTGCCGTCGCCGGTGTAGAGAGACGCCCCCTCGCCGCGTTCGATAGGAATAGGCTTTCCGCCGGAGACGAAATCGTGGTCGCTCATTGGGTTACCTCCGTTTCAGTATCTAACACGCCGGGCTCGAGGGTCGTTCCCTCGCCGGCTAGCGCGCTCGTGATCGGGTCGTCGGCGTTCGCCGTCGCGACGGTGACCGACGCCGCGCCGCTCTCGAGGGCTTCCTCGGCGGCCATGACCTTCTTCGTCATGAAGCCTTCTGCAGCCTCCTCGACGGCCTCGAACGCCGCAGGCGTCGCGGCCGAGTCGATCTTGGTCGACTCGTCGTCGGGATCCTCGTAGATCCCCGAGACGTCCGTGAGCACGACGAGGTCGGCCTCGAGCGCCCCTGCAATCGCCGCAGCGGCGCGGTCGGCGTCGGCGTTGACCGCGGTGTACTCGCCGTCTTTCTCTTGGCCCAACACGGGTACCGAGACGACGGGCGTGTACCCGCCCGCGAGGACGGTCTCGAGCAGGTCCGCGTTGACCGACTCGATCGTCCCCGAGTGGTCGCCGCGCTTGATCTTCTTCTTGCCGTCTTCTTTCACGCGAACGGCGGATTTGCGCTTGCCCTCGAGTAACTTTCCGTCCGTACCCGAGAGACCGACGGCGTCGACGCCCTCGTTCTGAAGCGACTCGACGAGGTCCGTGTTGAGCTTGCCGGGCATGACCATCTTGAAGACGTCCATCGTCTCCTCGTCGGTGAAGCGCCCGACGACGCCGCCGGGCGTCTCGACGTAGGTCGGTTCCTGGCCGAGCGCTTCCAAGGTCTCGTCGACAGCCGTGGAACCGCCGTGGGTCAACACGACGTCCTCGCCGTCTTCGATGAGGCTCGCGACGTCCGCGAGCGCACCTTCTGGGTCGACGGCGCGAGCGCCGCCGATCTTGACGACGACGGTCACGCGAGCCACCTCCGGTGGCGAGTGTGACTAGACAAGTCGCAGCCCGCGCAGCGGAGCGAGCAGGAACGTCTTGGCGTAGTCATGTCAGGGTGCCCCCACGGGGTGGAGTCCCGTAAACTCGAGTCCAGCGGTCTCCTCGAAACCGAGCGCGATGTTGGCGGCGTGAATCGCCTGGCCGGCCGATCCCTTCATCATGTTGTCGATCGCCGAGAAGACGACGACGCGCTTGTTGGTCGGGTCGAGTTCGAATCCGACCTCCGCTACGTTGGTCCCGGCGACCGCCTTCGGCTCCGGATAGCGGTAGACGCCGGAGCCGCCGGCAGCCATGCGGACGAACGGTTCGTCCTCGTACGCGCCGCGGTAGGCTTTCCAGAGGTCGCCCTTCGAGACCGGCCCCGACGGGAAGACGTGGCTGGTCGCGCTCGCGCCGCGGACCATGTCCACTGCGTGGCACGTGAAGGCCACCGAGGTGTCGAGGAACTGTTCGATCTCGGCCTCGTGGCGGTGGCCCGTCGGCGCGTAGGGTCGGACGACGCCCGACCGTTCGGGATGGCTCGAGGCGTCGCCGCCGCCGGCCCCCCCTTCGGAGGAGCCGACCTTCACGTCGACGACGATCTGCTGGTCGCCGTCGACGATACCCGCCTCGACGAGCGGGTAGAGTCCGAGAATGGTCGCGGTGGCGTTACAGCCGCCACCGGCGACGAGCTCGGCACCCTCGAGGTTCTCTCGATTGATTTCGGGGAGCGCGTACTCCGCCTTCTGTAAGTACTCGGGTGCGTCGTGGCCGTCGTACCACTCCTCGTACTGCGCTTCGGTGTTCAGCCGGAAGTCCGCCGAGAGGTCGACGACCGTATCCGCAACGTCGAAAAAGTCGTCGATCTGGCTCATCGAGACGCCGTGGGGCGTCGCGGCGAACAGCACGTCGACACTCGCCGGGTCGTCGGGTTCCGTAAACCGGAGGTCCGTCCCGCGAAGCGGGGGATGGACGGAGCCGACGCTCTTGCCGGCTTTCGACCGGCTCGTGACCTCGACGATCTCGACGTTGGGGTGGCTCGCGAGGAGCCGAAGCAGTTCACCGCCCACGAAGCCGGAGCCGCCGATGATGCTCGCGGTGACCGTCTCGCCGCTCGCAGCGTCGGACCCACCGGCTTCGGTGTCGACGGCCATCAGGTGGTCACCTCGAGTTCGCCGTCGGCCGCGGCGGTTGCTTTCTCTTCGAGCCAGTCGACGACGGTGGACGCGACGTCGGTCTCGACGGCGCTATCCAGCGCCTTGAACTCGACGGTGTGGTTGACCTCGTGGACGGTGTACTCGTCGCCCGTCTCCATGAGGTCCACACCCAGGAGACCGCCGCCGACGGCGTCGCTCGCCGCCTCGACGAGTTCCCTCGCGCGGTCGTCGAGTTCGAAGACGTCCGTCTCGGCACCCTTCGCGGCGTTCGTGATCCAGTGATCCGACGAGCGGACCATCGCGGCGATCGGCTCGCCGTCGGTCGCGACCACGCGAATGTCCCGCCCGGGCTTCTCGACGAACTCCTGGATGTAGAACACCTTGTGCTCGTAGTGGCCGAGCGTCGCCTTGTGCTCTAAGATCGCTTCTGCGGCGTCGCGAGAGTCGATCTTGGCCATCAGGCGTCCCCAGGAGCCGACGACGGGCTTGAGGACGCAGGGATACCCGAACTCCTCGATGGCGTCCATCGCGGTCTCTTTCGTGAACGCGACTTTCGTCGCGGGTGTCGGAACGCCGGCTCGCTCGAGCGCGAGGCTATTTTTTACCTTGTCCGCACAGATCTCCGCGGTCTCGTGGCTGTTGACCACGGGGATGCCGTACGCCTCGAGAAACTGCGTGGCGTAGAGGCTCCGACTCGTGGCGAGACAGCGGTCGACGACGACGTCGAGGTCGACAAACTCATCGGGGACCTCGCCGATGTCGAAGCCGTGTTTGCGGACGTCGATCTTCTCGACCTCGTGGTCGCGCTCGCGAAGCTCGTTCAAAAGGAGCTTCTCGTCCTTGCGGATTCGGGAGTAGAGTATTCCTACCTTCACTCGAACCACCCCTGGTGTCCGGAGTGTCTACGGGGGATGTGTACTGTGACCGTCTGCAAGGTCACTCACCCCAGTCCTCTTCGAGCTCCGGGGCTCGCTCGAGGACTGGCGGCTCGGTATCGACGACTTCCAGCTCGGCGCCACACGTGGTACAGTCAACGATCTCTCCACTCTCCAGATCGTCGTGCAGGGACACCTCGGCCCCACACTCGACGCATTCGGTCATTGTACTCGCAACTGAGAGCCGGGTGTCCTTAAAGGCTTCGAACTTAACAGCAAAATTATACTATCTGCACTCCACTCTAACGGACCGCTGACGCCATTTCACCGCAGTTCTACTTTGACATATCATTTAGTTTTTGGATTATCCCCTCACGGGGACCGTCGCCGCCGCGGTCGTGGACCGACGAACTCACACATAGCCGTTCACCTCGGCACGAAGCGTCTGATGGGCCGCCTCGAGCGCTTCCGCTCGCGTCTCGAGGGCGGTTTCGTCGGCCGTGAGATCCTCGCGAGCGCCGGCGAGTTGTGACTCGACCTCGTCGGGTGCTGGTCCGCCACGCGAGTTGCGACTCGCGACGCTCTCGACGGGGTCGAGGGCGGCTTCGACCGCCTCGAGGTCGACGACCGACTCGAGCGGTTCCTCGAGGACCGTTCCCGCGGCCGCCGCGATGGCGTCGAGATCCGATTCCTCGGTGTCGGCGTCCTCGAGTCGTTCGGCCGCGCTCGCGACGATCTCGTGGGCCGTCCGGAACGGGAGTCCGTTCGCGGCCAGCAGGTCGGCGACGCCGGTCGCCGTCGAGAACCCGTCGCCGGCCTCGGCCGCGAGCGCCGCGTCGTTCCACTCGGCCGTGGCGACCGCACCGGCCGCGACGGAACTCGCTTCCGCCACCGCGTCGACGGTCTCCCAGGCGTGGGGCGTCGCCCGCTGGAGGTCGCGGTTGTACGCACGTGGGAGTCCCTTGAGCGTCGTCGTCAGCCCCTGGACCTCGCCCGCCGCATCGCCCGCGACGGCGCGGACGAGCTCGAGTGTGTCCGGATTCTTCTTCTGGGGCATGATCGACGACGTCGAGGAGTAGTCGTCCGAGAGGGAAACGAAGCCGCGGTTCGCGAAGACGATCACGTCCTCGGCGAGCCCCGACAGGGTCGTCGCGTGTGTCGATAGCGCCTGGGTCGTCTCGAGCAGGAAATCCCGGCTCGAGGAAGCGTCCATCGAGTTCTCGACGACCCCCTCGAAGCCGAGCAACTCGGCCGTGCGTTCGCGGTCGATATCGAACGTCGTCCCCGCGAACGCGGCCGCGCCCAGCGGCGACTCGTTGATCCGCTCGTGGGCGTCGAGCAACCGTTCGGTATCGCGGCGAACCGCGGACTCGTAGGAACAGGCCCAGTGGGCGACCGTCGTCGGCTGGGCCGGCTGGAGGTGGGTGTAGCCGGGCATGATCGTCTCGGTGTGCTCTGTGGCGGTCTCGAGTAGCGCCTCGCGGAGTGCAAGCGTCGCCTCGATCGCCGCCAGGACGTCCTCACGGAGGCGATAGCGGATGCAGGCGGCGACCTCGTCGTTTCTCGAGCGCGCGGTGTGCATCTTCCCGCCGTCGGCACCGATGCGTTCGATAACGCCGGTCTCGATCGCCTCGTGGACGTCCTCGCCGTCGGGCAACGAGCCGTGGCCGTCGACCTCGATCGCGTCGAGGGCGGTCAGGATCTCGCCGGCGACGTCGTCGTCGACGATTCCCTGCTCGGCGAGCATCACGACGTGTGCACGGTCGACCTCGAGGTCCGCCTCGAAAATTCGTTCGTCGGCCGCAAGCGAGGAGAGAAAGCTCCGGGCGGGGCCGCCGCTGAACCGGTCCCGGCGGACGACGCCTTCGTCGGAGCCGCCGTCGGTCGCGATCCGCCGGCTCGACTCGCTGCCGATCGCCGTCGCGGGATCGACGTCCGCCCGTCCGTCGTGAGCGCTCTCCTCGGTCATCGTTACTCGTCCCCGTCGATCACGCTGTTGGCGAGACGGCGCTGGAAGCCGTGGTACTTCGCGACGCCCGTCGCATCCTCCTGATCGATCTTGCCGACCGACTCCGTGTCGAAAGAGGCGTGTTCGGCCGAGTACGCGGCGTACTCGCTGTCTCGGGCGACCGCACGAGCCTGGCCGCCTTCGAAGCGGATCGTCACCGTGCCGGTGACGCGTTTCTGGGTCTCGTCGACGAAGCCCTCGAGTGCGCTCACGAGCGGTGCGTCGACCAGTCCTTCGTAGCCTTTCTTCGACCAGCGCTGGTCGATCAGCTGTTTGAACTCGCGTTCCTCCTGGGTGAGGACGAGCCCCTCGAGCGCCTCGTGGGCGTTGAGCAGCGTCGTCGCCGCGGGGTGTTCGTAGTTCTCACGAACTTTGAGCCCGAGCATGCGGTCTTCCATCGAGTCGGTGCGACCGACGCCGTAGGCGCCGGCGATCTCGTTCAAATGTTCGATCAGCGCGACGGGATCCATCTCCTCGCCGTCGACGGCGATCGGATAGCCGTTCTCGAAGCTGATTTCGATCTCCTCTGTCTCGCCGGAGGGGTCCTGGGTCCACTCGTAGATCTCGGCCGGCGGGACGTAGTTCGGATCCTCGAGTTCGTCGCCCTCGACCGAGCGACTCCAGAGGTTGGTGTCGATCGACCAGTCGCCGCCGCTGCCGCCCTCGACGGGGAGGTCGCGCTCGTCGGCGTACTCCTGTTCCCACTCGCGGGTGAGCCCGAGTTCGCGCACGGGTGCGATCACCTCGAGGTCAGAGTCACGCCAGACGGCCTCGAACCGGAGCTGGTCGTTTCCTTTGCCCGTACAGCCGTGAGCGATGCCGGTACAGTCCTGTTCCTCGGCGACCTCGAGGATCGCCTTCGCGATCACGGGACGTGCAAGCGCCGTGCCAAGTGGGTAACCCTGGTACGTCGCGTTCGCGCGCACGCCATCGAGACAGAGATCCGCGAACTCGTCTTTGGCGTCGACGACGTAGTGTTCCAGATCGAGTGCTGCCGCGGTCTCTTCGGCCTCGTCGAACTCCTCGGCCGGCTGTCCGACGTCCACCGTGACGCCGATTACCTCGTCGTATCCGTACTCTTCCTCGAGCAGCGGGACACAGACCGTCGTATCCAGTCCGCCCGAGAACGCAAGTGCCACGCGTGTCATGTCGTACTCGAGTGAAACGCCAGGACGGTATTAAGTTCGTTGGTTTGGGTTTAGAATTTTAATGTTAGAGCGGTTGCTGGTTGAAAATTAGCCACTTTCCGAAATCGTGGAAACGATCGAACGAACGACGATGGAGAGGTATGTAGTACGGGCTCAACGAGCCCGCCGCCGCGGTCGCCGCGATCGTGGTGGAGAGAGGGTCCCGTCGGTATCCACATCGGCGGATACGGTTCCGACGGGCCAAACCATTGTCGACGGGTTGTAAACGGGGCGTATTAAATCCTGTTATCCGGAGTCCACCAGGGGTTTCGATTCGGTGGTGGCCATCCGTGTGATGGCGGGTGAGGTCAGTTCACTTCCTCTTCGTCCGGAAGCGAAAGGACGTTCTCCCGGCCGATGCGGAAGACTTCGACCTCTTCGTCCTCCCGAAGCCCGCTGACGACCTGGCTCGTTTTGGCCTCGGTCCAGTCGAGCTCGGCGACGATCTCCTGTTGTTTGATCCGGCCGCCACGTTGCTCGAGCAGCCGGAGCACGCGCTCTTCGTTGCTCAGCAGTTCGTCCGGCGGGCCGGCTGTTTGACTGCCGGGCTCGTCGGACTCGACCGGCACTCTCGCCTGCTGTGCTGGACCGTTGCCTGGTGAGTAGCTGACTCCGTCCGCCCGGTGTCTGATCGCCCAGCCAATCGCGGCGGCGGCCACCAACAGCGCGAGCGCACCCGCAACTGCGAGCCACGGCATCGATGGGCTCTCCTCGGGTTCGACCGGTTCCTCCGTTCCTTCCGCGTTCTCGATGAGCACGATCAGTGGCTGTTCGTCGGTGAATTCGGTGCCGTCGCCGTCCCAAAAGATCGACCCCTCCGGCGGATCGTCCGGCGAGGGATCGGCCTCTCGAACGACGTATCCGTCGGGCCAGAAGAACTGCAACGTCGTGTCGTCGACGAGCGTAAAGCCGGCGAGTGCGTCCCCCGCTTCGATACGGTTGATCTCGACGTGGGAGAACGACGACCACTCGAACGTAAACTCGACATGACCGAGGTTCCGCGGTGCCGAACTGGTATCCGTCTCGACCTCGACGTTCGAGATCTCCATCTCCCGGTCGGTCCGGTTTTGTCCTTCCTCGAGAATGTCGTTCCAATCGGAGTGTTCGTTCGACGCGTACTCCTCGGAATTCTCCTCGACGTCGTCCCGGAGGCGCTCCCAGTTCTGCGTCGAGTCGTTCTCGAAGCGGTAGTCGACGACGAACGTCGCCGAGGTGTTCTCGTGGAGGAAGACGTCGATGTGTACCTCCTCGGCACTATCGAGCTGGGCGCTCTCGTTGAGGCCGTCGTCGCTCCCCTCCTCGGGATCGGTTTCGTTGACTGGCGCGTCTCCGTTGTCGGTCTCGTTGGTCGGACCGTCCCCGTTTTCAGTCTCGTTATTCGGACTCTCGTCCCCGTCGTCGATTTCGTCGTCTGCGGCCTGTTGTTCGTCGTCTGCAGTCTCCTGAAACGCGGCGCTCCCCGTGCCGACGTCCGCCACCACAGCAGAAGACGCCGCCGGAACGGCCGCGATCAGGCACCCGACCACCACGAGCACGCCAAGGGCCCGTAGCCCCCTCACGTCCATTATGTGAGTATGTCGTAGCCGACTAAATAGGTCTTTCCGACGCCGACGGCTGGTGGTTTTTATCAGTTTGGTTCCGTGCGAACGATTGGCAGTGGGTCGTGAACTGCTCGCACCGAATACGTTCGTTCCAATCGAACGGAACCGGGTATCTGTCCGGGGATGATCGTCTCGAGGCGTCGCCCCGACACCTATCACGACAGAGCGGAGGACTGATATCTCGGGCGGCCCTACCACAACCGAGTGTACAGCGTCAACGTACCGGTTCCGGGACGCGTCCGAACCCTGGCGAACGAACTCTATCCCGAACTCGTCGGATTCGAGACCGTCCGCGAGGACCACTCCTGTCTGCTCAAGCGCCTCGGTGACGCCGATCACGTCGCCCAGTTACAGCATCGCGCCCACCGCGCACTCGAGGGCACACCGGCCGTCGAGGCCCGGATCGCGGGTATCGACTACTTTTCGGACCCGCCGCTCGGATCGGCACCGGTCGTCTACCTCGCCGTCGAGAGCCCCGGCCTCGAGGCGATCCACGCCGATCTCGTCGACGTCTTCGAGACGGTCGACGGACTCGAGGGCCCCGAGTACGTCCCACACGTCACGCTCGCCCGCGGCGGCGAGGAGTCGGCGGCCAGACGACTCGCGGATCGCGAGATCGAGCCGATCTCCTGGACGGTCACCGAACTCGAGTTCTGGGACGGGACGTACAAACTGCCCGTGAGTCGCGTCTCGCTGCCCGCTTGATACCTCCTCGAGACGGTCGTGCGTGCTGGCGTCTCGTGCGCGCGCCCGATCAGGGTGACGGCGTATCTCCGTCGTAGCCGTCGTGGTCGGCGTAGAAGTTCAACATCGCGAACTTGAGCTTGGTCGGATCGATGTCGAGTAGCTCCTCGCGTTCCTCGTGGGGAAAGCTCCCGTTGACGCTGTACTTGCCGAGATTGGATTTCGCCTCTCGAGAGTAGCGAGCGTCGAGGAGGGCGCGAACGCCGACGTCGTCGGGCGAGCGGATCACGCGTCCAAGCGCCTGTCTCGTCTTCCGGACGGTCGGAATCTCGACGGCGTAGCGCCACCCCGTCTCCGTTCCATCGAACGCGGCGTCGTAGGCCTCCTGGACCGCCTCCGCGCGGTCGTCAAGATGCGGGTAGGGAACGCCGACGACGAGCACTGTGCGGGCGTCGTCGCCGTCGAAACTCACGCCCTCGGCGAGCGTTCCCCACAGCGACGTACAGAGAACGGCCCCGTCGTCGTCGACGAACTTCTGGCGAATCTCCTCGGCGGACGTTCCCGGCTCGTCCAGATAGACGGCTACGTCGCCAGCGCGACGCTCGAGGCGCTCTGCGTACCGACTCGCTTCGCCGTAGTTGGGAAAGAAGACGAGCGTGTTTCCGGGCGTCATCCGGACGGCGTCGTGGATCGTCCCGGTGACCTCCTCTTGGACTGCTGGATCGTCACGATCCGAGGAGAAAAGCGGCGGCGTCTCGACGGCGTACGTCCGCCGGTTCTCCGGCGGGAACTGTAATCCGTAGGCCATCGTCACCGCCTCCTCGAGTCCCAGAACGTCCTCGGTGACGTCGAACGGCTGGAGCGTCGCGCTCATCAACACTGTGGCGTACACCTCCTCGAAGAGCTCTCCCGTCACCTGTCGCGGCAGGCAGGTGTAAAGCTCCGCGCGGCCGTAGACCTCGTCCGTGCCGGCGTCGCGAGTCACCGAAACGACCGGATACAGCCCCTCCTTCGAGCCCTCGTTCATCCAGGCGCTGACGAACGCCGCGGCCTGGAGGGTCTGACACTCCGTTCGCGTCGCCGTCTCGCCCTCGCGGTAGGCCTCCTCGTACTCCTCGTCTAAGTCCTGGCCGAGGTTCATCGCGGCCTCTAAGTCGGCGTCGATCCCCCGTCCCGAGTATCGTTGCAGGAACTCGAGGGTGAGGTCGTCCTTGCGGTTCTCGTTGGCGATGGGGACGTCCTCCCAGTTCTTGCCGATTCCGCCTCGATCGCCGAAGCCGAACGATTCCTCGTAGGTCTCGACGAGCGCACGGTGGAACGCCGAAACGACGTTCGCGGCGTCCTCCGCACGCGGGTCGGTGGTCTCGGCGAGTTCGTCGAGCGCCGACTCGAACGTCCGCTCCGAGCACGTCCGCGTCGCGTGTTCGCGAGCGGCGTCTTCGACGTTGTGGGCCTCGTCGAAGACGGCGATCACGTCCTCGGGGTCGCGGCCGAGCCAGCGGAAGAACTGTTCGCGAATGGTGGAATCGAGCAGATGGTGGTAGTTACAGACGACCAGGTCGACGCCCTCGATCCCCTCTTTCAGAAGCTCGTAGCCACAGAACTCGCTTCGCTCGGCCCGCTCGAAGATCTCCTCGGGCGTGCGGACGTCCTCGTAGAGCCAGGCGAAGAAGTCGTCCGTCCCCTCGGTCAGGTTGTTCCGGTAGTACTCACAGACGTTCTGTTCCTCGAGATCTGCGAGCCGTTCCTCGATCGACTCGAGTTCGTCCATCACTGCCGAGCGGGCGTCGGCCGCGCCGCCGTCGCCCTCCTGACTCTCCGCTAAGAGTTCCCGCTGGCGGCGCTCGAGTTGGTTGCGGTCGCGTTCGGCGTCGACGACCGCACGGGTGTTGTCCCGCAACGCCTGACACTCCTCGTAGCCGACGTCGATATGACACATCGACGACTTCCCCTTGAAGACGATCGTACGAATCGACTCCTCGGCCGTGATCGCGCGGGCCTCGGCGACGAACTGGCGCATCTGTTGGTGGACGTCCGTCGTGATGACGACCGTCTTGTCCTGTTCGTGGGCGACCTCGAGTGCGGGGGCGAGCGAGGAGAGGGTCTTTCCCGTTCCACAGGCACCCTCGAAGAGGACGTCCTGGCCGCGAACCAGCGTGTTGTAGATCCGGTCCATCGCCTCGCGCTGGTTCTCGTAGGGCTGCTCGTAGGGGAAAAACCGCATGTAGCCGCTCGTCTCGGACACGATGGGTGAATTGGTTCCCGCTACGATAAAAGCGTTCGTCTCACTCGAGTCCCCGAGAAGCCGGCGTCGTCGGAGCCGTGGGAGACTCGAGGGCTCGAGCGGCGCGAGAGATCGCTTCTGCCCTCACCGGTGGAGCTCCCGTCCCCGTCGCGCTGACTGCTACCGAATATCACAGCCAGCACCTGCGCGGTCTATCGCCTTGTACCTCGAGTGCTTCGCCCCGACTATGCCCATCCCCGGCTACGATTCCGGCACCGTCGCGGAGTTCACACTCGAGCGCTCGGGCGCACGACTCGACGTCGTCGCGGGCGTCGTCCCGGAGCACGTCGGCCTCGAGCCGGCCGCCGTCGATCCGCCGGCAGGCGCGCTGTCGAACCCAGTCGACCTCGTCGGTGTCGACGATTTGCGAGCGCTCGAGGCGATCCGCGTCGAACTCGTCTACGATCCGACGGGGCTCCCGCCGGGAGCGAGTCCGACCGACGTCGCGGTGGGTGTAGAAACCGACGACGGCTGGTCACCGCTCAGGTCCGCAGTCGACCTCGAGGAAACGACGGTGACCGCGGTCTCGAACGACCGGCCGCCGGGATCGACGGTCGTCGCGATCCACGACGAGACCGCGGGTGAACCGGCCTAACCCTCGGCTCCGCTTCCGTTCTGGGTAAACGGACCCCTTCGTTTCCGCTCGAGACCGGGTTCGTTTCTCCGTCGTGTTCCCGACACGAGCGGCGCCAGCCCGGCGCGACCTCGGCGGTGTCAACGAACGCTGGCGAGTCGAAACGAAAAGGAACGTCACTACCGGGCCCCAAACCGAGAGCATGATCGCCATCTTCTCGGATACGCACAGTCCCCGCGGCCACGAACTCGAGGGCGAGGCACTTTCCGCCGCTCGCGAGGCCGACGTCGTGATCCACGCCGGCGATTTTACCAGTACGTCCGCGCTCGAGGCGTTCGAGGACGAGTGCGACCGGCTGTTCGCCGTCCACGGCAACGCCGACAGCGCGGCCGTCCGCGACCGACTGCCGACGGCCCGGACGGTCGACGAGGAGGGAGTTCGGTTCGCCGTCACCCACCGACGCGAGGGCGGGGCGACTGGCCTGTCGATGTTCGGCCGCTCGCGCGGTGCCGACGTCGTCGTCTCCGGGCACACCCACCGGCCGACGCTCGTCGAGACCGACGACGTGGTGCTCGTCAATCCCGGCAGTCACGCCCAACCCCGCGGAAACAGGCTGGGGTTTGCCGTCCTCGAGAGTCGATCGGATGGGTTCGAGATCGAACTTCACCAGCCAGACGGGACGCCGATCGACGCGATCGAACGCTCCCGAAACGCGGGAACCGACTGAAACGATTCGGGGAACGAACGTGACCCGTAAACGAACACTGGGTGCTATAGACGGTCGAAAACTCGTCAACGGCCAAGGGGAGGGCAAACGCGTCAGCGGGATCCACAGGTGGATGGGACGTCGACCGGGTCGAACGGGCGTGGAGGGCGTTTAGGTGGGTGATGGAGGGTACCCCGATCTCGGCGACCAGGGCCGCCGGGGACCGGACGACACCCACTCTCGGCTACGTCGTCGGTTTCAATATAAGCGACGTAAGCTCAAAAACCGGTTTTACCTATCGAGATCGACACCCCTCGAGCGGTCGATCCCTGTCTCGTCGGGTCGAACGCGGGCCAAGACGGGCCGGCCACGTCTCGTCCGATCGTTCGAGACGCGTCGAAACGATTTTGCACGCGGGGGCGGTACCAGTCTCCCATGTTCGAGTTCATCCCAGACGATCCGGTCATTATCGCGATCGTCCTGATCCTGCTCTCGCTCGTCTTCTTTTCGTACTTGCTGCTTCGGCGGACGATCCTCGAGTTTCGCGAGGGAATGGACGGTCGGTAGCGGGACTGATCTCCGTTCGCCACGCAACGGTCGTGGATCCGGTCGCCGGTAAACCCTCAGGCGATGAGGCCGTTCTACGCGCCGACGGCGCCGTCGTTACCCGGCCTGAACGCGACACCGAGTGCGATCATGAAGACGCCCACTGTCCCCAGTGCGACGAACGCGGGGACGTAACTCCCGGTCACGTCCCTGATTCCGCCGACGACCGATGGGCCGATCGCCGCGACCATATATCCGATTCCCATCCCCATCGTCGCGAGTCGGTCGGTGGTCGACCCGTCGGCCGCGAGGTCGATCGGGAGCGTGAGCGCGATCGTGAACAGTCCGCCGCTCCCGGAGCCGAGAACCGCCACGAGAAGCCATGGATACGTCGAGGGGGCAACGGCGATCGCGACGAGGCTCGCAGCCGTCACGCTCCCCATCCCGAAAATCCACGGTCGGCGGTCGGAGATCCGGTCTCCGAACAGCATGAACAGCCCCATTCCGACGACTTGTGTCAGCGTAAACGTCGTCAGCAGAAAGCCGGCGGTGGACTCGTCCCAGCCGAGCGCGACGTATCGCGGCGCTAACCAGGTGAGCCCGGAGTAGAAAATCGTCGACGCGCAGACGAAAAAGAGCGTGACCGCCCACGCGATCGGAGTCCGCCAGGGGAGACGTTGTGGTGCATCGACCCCGTTCCCGGAATCGCTTCGACTTCCGCGAACCAGTGGAACGAGAACGACGGCAGCAGCGACGGCGAGCACCGCCCAGCTCGCAAGCGCCAACGTCCACGAGCCGCCGATCTGGTAAACCGGAACAGTCAGTCCCGCGGCCAGGGTGGCCCCGACTGCCAGACTGATCGAGTAGACGCCGGTCGCGAACGCGGCCCGGTCCGGAAAGTACTCGTTGACGAGCGCCGGTAACAGCGTCTGCCCGACGGCGATTGCGATCCCCACGACGATCGTCGTCACGAACAGGATCGCAACGCTGTCTCCGGCGATCCGCGCGGCGGTCGCGAGTCCCACGAGGACGATCGCCCAGAACAGTCCACGTTCACGACCATACTGGGCGATCCGAGGCGTCAGAAACGCGAACAGACCCATACAGAACATCGGGATCGTCGTCAGGAGGCTCACCGCGGTATACGACAGCGCCAGATCGGCTCGAATCACCTCGAGCACCGGTGGGACGGACGCGATCGCCGGTCGAAGGTTGAGTGCGGCAAGGACGAACGCGATCAACACGAAAAGCGTCGACGCGTTTCGGCCGGCTGTCGGGCGATCGCTCATGAGACGGTATGACCAGTCAGCCCACAAAAGTGTCGCGTTCGTCCCGCTTGCGCCCGTAATCCGCGAGACCGGGAAGACGATCACATCGATACGTTGTACGACAGCCCGTATCAGACGGAGACCGCCGCCTCGACGCGCGGTATCACTCGTTCGATATCGTCCCGAGAGACGTCCCGGTGCGTACAGAATCGGATCGTCGTCGGGCCGAACGGCGTCGCCAGCACGTCTCGCTCCCGAAGGCACTCGAGGACTGCGTCGACGTCGAGTCCCGTCTCGGAGACGTCTACGAGGACGATGTTCGTCTCCGGTTCCTGCACCGCGAACCCGTCGACGTCGCGAAGTCCCTCGGCGAGGACGCGCGCGTTCTCGTGATCGGTCTCGAGGTCGTCGACGTTCTCGAGCGCGCGGAGGCCGGGGGCGGCGACGACGCCGACCTGTCGCATTCCGCCGCCGAACAGCTTTCGTGTTCGACGCGCCCGCTCGACGAATTCCGCGGGACCGGCGAGCATCGAGCCGATCGGCGCGCCGAGACCCTTCGAGAGACAGAACATGACGGAGTCGACGTGTTGGGTGATCTCCGTGACCGAAACGTCGAGCGCGACGGCGGCGTTGAACACGCGCGCGCCGTCGAGATGAACCGGGACGTCGCGTTCGCGGGCCGCGTTGGCCGCGGCTTCGAGCCGTTCGGGCGCAATCGCGACGCCACCTCGCGCGTTGTGGGTGTTCTCGAGACAGCACAGTCCGGTTCCGGGCCGATGGAGGTCCTCCTCGACGTATGCCGATTCGATCTGTTGGGGTGTCGGAATCCCCCTGGCGCCGCCGTCGACGGTTCGCACCTGGAGGCCGGCGTGCTGGGCTAGACCGCCGAGTTCGTACTTGTAGACGTGACTCTTGCGCTCGACGAGCGCCTCCTGACCGGGCTCGGTGTGGACGTGGGCCGCGATCTGATTGCCCATCGTACCGGTCGGGACGAACAGCGCGGCTTCCTTCCCGACCGCTTTTGCGGCCCGCCCCTCGAGGTCGTTCACCGTCGGATCCTCGCCGTAGACGTCGTCGCCGACCGCGGCGTCCCGGGACGCCTCGCGCATCGCCTCGTCGGGTTCGGTCACCGTGTCCGAACGCAGATCGATCATGGCCGCCGTAGCGGCCCGACGAGCAAATAGCCCGCGGTCGCCGGAGAGCGGACGGGGGTTCCAGTTGCTCGAGACGACCGCCGTTCGGTTGCCAACGACTTCCTATATAAACACGCGATATATTTCGTGAGTAGATACACCACGATTTCGACTCGAGTACCGGTATGGCCAGCCGAACATCGAACGCGACGGCCGAGGGGGAACCGACCGACTCGACGCCGGACGACGACCACCTCGAGCGAAGCCGACGGATGTGGGATCGGTGGAGCGACTACTACCGGCTGAGCGAGCGGGACTTCGAGCCGATGCGCGAGGCGGCGATCGACGAACTGGGGCTCGAGTCGGGCGATCGCGTCCTCGACGTCGGCTGCGGACCCGGGGTCAACTTCGAGCGAATCCGCCACGACGTCGGCGGCGACGGGACGGTCGTCGCCGTCGATTACAGCCCCGAGATGGTCGAGAAGGCACGTGATCGGATCGACCGTCACGGCTGGGATAACGTCGAGGTCCGCCGCGCGGACGCGACGACGGTCGAGTTCGAGGAGCGCTTCGACGCGGCTGTCGCCACGCTCTCGATGAGCGTGATGCCGGACGTCCGCGAGGCGGTCGAGAACGTTCACCGGCATCTCGGCCCCGGAGCCCCGTTGGCAGTAATCGACATCGGACCCGTCCCCGAGGGACCTGCACGGATCGCGAACCCGTTTCTCCGGCGGTTTCTCCGCTGGTACGCCAACTGGAATCCCGACGGCGACGTCCCCGCTTCCGTAGCCGCGGTCTTCGCGGAGAGCGAACTCGTCGACAGATTCTTCCTCGAGACGTGTTACACCATCATCGCTCGAAAAGCGGACGTCGGTGGTGACTGATGGTATCCAGCCGAACCGAACCCAGCCAAAGCGACCTCACCCGAAGCGAACCGAATCACAACTGCGTCTCGAGCGTCCGCCCCACCACGTTGGCCTCGCCCCGGCGGACCAGTTCCGAGGCCGTCGAGACCGCACAGTCCAGTTTCGCCGCGACTGCCTCGATCCCATTTCGTCGCGGAATCTCGTAGAAGCCGACGTCGCGGGCGGCCTCGAGTGCCTCGAGTTGGCGATCGGAGACAGGCGTCTCGGCGACCGTCACGGAGTCACTCACCCAGAGGACGTCGGCGGTCACGCCCGTCGACAGCTCCTCGAGGACGTCGGTGAGATCCGCCGGGTGGCCGACGACCGTCAACCGGATCGTTCGATCGGCGCGAAGCTCGATCGGTGGCACGACGACGACCGTCTCCTGGGCGAGCGCGTTCAGCAACGACAGCCCCTCGGACTCGAGTTCCCGACGAAGATACACGAAAAAGCCGTCGTCCGTGGGCGTGATGTCGTACTCCCGGACGCCCTCGAGGTCCGCGAGAACCGACTCGTACGCGGATGGCTCACCGGTGACGAACGAGGTGATCGTCTCGACGCCGTCGACTGACTGCCCGCCGAGGACGACCTCCCGCTCGAGGTCGGGTGAGTCACAGATCGCCGCATGGATCGGCGAGAGCGTTTCCTCGTCGTGTGCGAGGGAGACGTGCATCGACTTCATCGCCTCTCGAGATGAACTCTTAATATATAAAAAACCGATGTGTTTCGTGACCAATCCGATTTCCGTTCGGTCTCTCCTCTCGGGTATGACGGAAAGCTCCCGAGGATGGCGGCAGTACGGACTCGTGGCGGGAATCGCGACACTCGCCGGTGTGTTCCTCTGGCGTCGGTTCCGATCGAGTGGGCGTGATTCGGCGACGGCGGGCGGCGATCTCGGTTCGGTCGCGGTCGACGACGGTGTCGGTTCGGAGGCGGTCGACGACGAGGTCGTCACGGAGCGCCACGCGGCCGCGTTCCTCGTCCGACGACGGCTCGATGCGGACGGACTCGATGCGGATGCGCTCGAGGGAATCGTCGCCGAGGTGCGGCGCCGGGTTGCCGAGGACGATCCCGACTGGTTGCTTGGCGTCGACGCGGCGACGACCGCGTCGTTGTTCCTCGATCGAACGGCCCAGCCCGAACTCGTCTGGTACGTCGAGGTTCCGCGCTCCGTGACCGCAACGTGGGACGACCCGGAGACGGTGCTCGCCGATGCGTTCCCCGTCGACCACGACGCGGTACGTCCGGAGACGGAACCGGTGGACCGGGAGATGATCGTTCACGCCGTCCACCCGAACCGGCCGCGAGCGATCGAACCGACCGACCGAGCGGTGCTCGCTGGCCCGGAACTCGCGTCGGAACGGACGGTCGACGTCGAACTGGTCCGGATGGACCTCAACTCGGGGCTCCCGGGGCGGTTCGCCGACTGGATGGCGTCGCTCTCGCGGCGGGTGATCGACGGTGAACTGGAGCTTGGCCCGATCGAAACGTGGAGTCAGGCGATGATCGAGGCGGAGGAAATGTACACGGAGTCGGTCTTTCTCGAGCGACGACCGGACGGCTACTCACTTTTTCAGTACATGGAAACCGAAGAGATGGAGCACGTTTACGACGTCTACTACGACACCTGGAACCCCGTCGCCCGGATCTCCGAGGTCGTCCTCGGTCGGATACTCGCAAACCCGGACGACGTCCTCAGCTATCCGCTCGAAACCGAGTTCGAGCCCCTGGCGCACGCGATCGATCCGGACAGATTTCGCCGCCCGTCGAAGTCCGCGGAGTCGGTGGAGTAAGTGTGTCGACACCCGTTCGGCCGAGAATCGACTGCCGACCGAAAACTGGACGACGATCGGGACGGACGGTGAACCCGTGACCGAACGCGAATCCGCGGACCCGAGTGCGAACACCTCCCGCCGGTTCGTCTCCGTCCTGCGTCTCGCGGCGATCGCCCTGGTGATCGTTGGCTTCACCGGCTGGGTGATCGAGGACGACGCGCTCGCCCTCGAGTCGCCGTACACGATCGCCTTCGCTGCGGGAGTCGTCTGTGCGCTGGTTTCGATCTACCTCGGGATCTTTCTGGCGAACCGTGGCGAAAACCGATAGCCGAGCCGTCGGGAGTCGCCTCGAGTGATCTCGCGTGCAGGCGACCGCCGCGAGTCGCCGATTCGAAAACGGTATCCGCCCGCTCGAAGACCTGTGTGACATGGACCCGCGCATTCGCGAACACGCCGAGATCATCGCCACCCACTCGGTCGATCTCGAGGAGGGAGACAACGTCGTCGTCGACGCCCACCCCGTCGCCGAGGACCTGGTCGTCGCCCTCCACGAGGTGATCGGTGACCGGGGAGCGAACCCGGTGACGACGAGCCAGCGGACCGGCAAACGACACCAGCGTGCGTACCTTCGAGCTGCGGGCGACGAAAGCGGGACTCCCGATTTCGATACCCCGGAACACGAGCTCGCGCTCATCGAACAGACGGACGTCTACATCGCGATCCGGGCGAGCGACAACGTCACCCAGACGTCGGACGTCGATCCGGAGACCAGCGCGGCGTACAGTCAGGCCCACCGGCCGATCTTAGAGGAACGGCTCTCGAAGCGCTGGTGTCTGACCCAGTTCCCCGCGCCGGCGAACGCCCAGCTCGCCGAGATGAGCACGGAGGGCTACGAGAACTTCGTCTGGGACGCGGTCAACAAAGACTGGGAGACCCAGCGCGACCACCAGGAGAACATGGTCGAGATCCTCGATCCAGCCGACGAGATCCGGATCGTCAGCGGCGACACGACGGACGTAACGATGTCCCTGTCGGGCAATCCGACGATCAACGACCACGGCGAGCACAACCTCCCTGGCGGCGAGGTCTTCACCGCTCCTCAGCCCGACAGCGTCGAGGGGGAGGTGCTGTTCGACATGCCGTTGTACCACCAGGGCCGGGAGATCACGGACGTTTACCTCGAGTTCGAGGGCGGCGAGGTCGTCTCGCACTCGGCGGCGAAAAACGAGGACGTCCTCACCGAGGTGTTGAACACCGACGACGGTGCTCGGCGACTCGGCGAACTCGGTATCGGGATGAACCGCGACATCGACCAGTTTACGTACAACATGCTGTTCGACGAGAAGATGGGCGACACCGTCCACATGGCAGTCGGTCGTGCCTACGACGACACGGTCGGCGAGGGCAACGAGCAAAACGACTCCGCCGTCCACGTCGACATGATCGTCGACATGAGCGAGGGCTCGTTCATCGAGGTCGACGGCGAGCGCGTTCAAGAGGACGGGACGTTCGTTTTTGAAGACGGCGAGGTCTGAGCGTAGCGACGACCTCGAGTCGGAACGGCGAGCACTGCGAGCCGTGGTGTGTGGGTGGTTCGAGCGGAGCGAAAACGCAGAAATCCGTGCGGGCCGCCAGCGACCCGTGAGAGAACGACCGCGACGAACGGGATCACACGGACCGCTGTCCGTCAGTACCGGCGTGACCGGGCCCGTCCTGCAGTCACACCGGTACGCCGTCACAGCAGTCCGTCCGAACTGTCGAGCGACTGGATTCGTCGATATACTTTAGCCTCGAGCGGTGGTATCCGGTATCATGACAGTTCTCGTCGCGTTCGACGGCTCCACGCCGTCGCGGAAAGCGGCCGAACACGCGTTCGCGACCTATCCGGACGAGGAAATCGTCCTGTTGCGCGTCGCCGAGGCAGCGAGCGGATCGACGACCGCAGGCATCGATCTCGCGAGGGAGTATCTCAAAGACCGTCGGGACGAGATCGCCGAGAAGGGGTTCGACGAGGTTCCCGAGTTCGAGAACCCCGACGACGTCGCGTTCAGGACCGAGGTAACGGTCGGCCAACCGGCCCGAGAGATCGTCGCGTTCGCCGAGGAGCACGACGTCGACCACGTTATCCTGGGTAGCCACGGCCGGAGCGGTGTCTCTCGCGTGTTGCTCGGAAGCGTCGCCGAACGGGTCGTCCGGCGATCGCCGGTTCCGGTCACCGTCGTTCGCTGACCCGCCGGACCCATGGGTCTCACCCATCGGGCGATCAGTGCGTCGCTGACCCGTCGGTGTCCTCGAGGACGACGACTTCGCCGTACTGAATCGCGGGCTGGTGCTCGCAGATGTAGATCGCCATCTCGGGTCGTGCGACGAACTCGAGGGTCGTCGTCGCGCCGAGGTCCTCGCTGACGCCGGTCGCGTACTCGTCGACCACTTCACCCTCGTCGTCGTGGATCGCCAGGTTGTGCTTGACGCCATCCTGGTTCGTCCAGGTGAGTTCGTACTCGTTGCCCTCGATTAGCACCAGCGTCGGGTTCTCGATCCGATCGACGTGGTCGGGGGAGACGCCGACCCAGCCGCCGACGTAGCCGTCGAGTCGAATTTCGTCGACGTCCGCCCACGCGTCGGGGTCGGTCTCGCCTTCGCTCGCGGTCGCCTCGGCGACGTCGACGATCGGCTCTTCGGCGTCGTCCGCGCCACCGTCGTCGCTCAGACAGCCCGCGACGGCCGTCGCTGCGAGGGCGGCGCTCGCGGTCGACAGGAACGCACGTCTGTCCGCCGGGTGTGAGGCCACGACACACCGTACGTGACCGAACGGCATAAGATGGGGTTCGGTCTCGACGCGTGACAGTTAATCGTCTTCGTCCGTGAGCAGGTCGTCGACCATCCCCGACACGAACTCGAGTTCGTCCTCGTTGACGCCGTGGCCCATCCCCTCGTAGATGCGCTCGGTGACGTCGGCGCCCAGAGACTCGAGGACGCGTTTCGTCTCGTGGACGCGCTCGAGGGGAATGTGTGGGTCGACGTCGCTACAGCCCAGAAACACGGGGGTCCCCTCGAGGTCGCCGTCGGCGCTTTGCTCCGACGAGCCTTCGTTCGTCTCGCTCGCGGAGACGCCGTCGGTCTCGAGATAGTCGTCGGGATCGATCGATTCGCCGATGAGCCCGCCGCTGAGCGCGGCGAAGCCGCCGTAGCGACGCGGGTTTCGTGCGACGAACTCGCTTCCGAGACAGCCGCCCTGCGAGAAGCCGATGACCATCGCGCGCTCGGCCGGAATTCCGGCCTCGTCTGCGTCCTCGAGCGCGCTGGCGATCGCCTGCAGCCCCGAGGTTCGTCCGGGTTCGTTCGTCTCGACGGGCTGGAGAAACGAGTTCGGGTACCACTGGCGACCCGCTGCCTGTGGCGCGAGCAACGCGACGCCCTCGCGGTGAATCTCGGTTCCCATCCCGAGGATGCTCTCTGCGGTCGCGCCGCGGCCGTGGACGAGCACGACCGCCGCCTCGGCCTCCTCGAGGGGCGTGCCGGCCGACAGGAGCGGCTGGTCCTGGTGTGGCCCCTCGTCCGCGCTCATTCGACACCACCGACGCCGGCGCTGGCGTCGGGGAGGTCGTGTTCGATCACCTCGAGGCCGAGTTCTTCGATCGCCCCGCGGAGGTGCTCGTCTTTGGCGTAGTCGGCTCCGTCGGCCTCGCGGAGTTCCTGTGCCGTCGCGAGCACCTCGCCGCGGCGGTCGTCGGGAATCTCGTACTTATCGGTGCTGAGTTCGATCACGAGCCCGTTGTTGTCGTTCGTGTAGATCGAGTGGAAGATCCCCCGATCGAAGACGTTGTAGCGGTGACCCGCTTGCTCGAGTGACTCCATGACGTCTTCGTACTCCTCGGGGTCGACGCTGAAACAGAGGTGGTGGACGGCGCCGACGCCGCCGCGCTGGCCGCGGCGATTGGAGGGGCGGTCGTCGCTGACGAAGAACGTCAGGATGCGCCCGTCGCCGGTGTCGAAGAAGAGATGGGTCTGGGATGGGTCGTCGAGGTTCGGCTGGCGCAACACGAGGGGCATTCCGAGGAGGTCGCGGTAGAACGCGACGGTGTCTTCCTCGTTGCTCCCCCAGATGGTGATGTGGTCAGTACCCGTCGTCTGGAAGGGGCTGTCGGGCGGTTCTGGCGTGACTGGGTTGGTAGATTCCTCGGACATCGTGGTTACTCCGCAACGACGTCGCCGAAGACGCGTTCGGCGTCTGCCGGGACGTCGAAGTCGTGGAAGTGCTCGCCGCGTACCTTCGAGAGGATGTTGAGTGCCGCGGCAGCGCCGTCGCCGACGGAGATGGCGGCCTGCCACTCCTCTGTGCGAACCATCGCACCCGTCGCGTAGACGTCCTCGACGCTCGTCTCCATCTCGACGCCGACGTCGACCACGTCGTCCGCGAACGCACACCCAAGCTCTTCGGCCAGGTCGCGGTTCGCGCCGGTCGCCAACACGACGTACGCCGCATCGTACGTTCCGTCGTCGGTCTCGACAACGAAGCCTTCATCGGCTCGCTCTATGTCGGTTACCTCCTCGTCCTGCCGGCGCTCGGCGCCGAAGTCGTCGACCTGCTGGCGCGCCGTCGACATGAACTCGCTGCCGCCGACCGAGCCGATCCCCAGGTAGTTGAAGAGGTGGGCCTTGTGCATCCACGTCCCGTCGGCGTCGAAGACCGTCGTCTCGAGGCCGTTTTTCGCGGTAAACAGCGCGGCACTCAGTCCGGCCGGCCCGCCGCCGACGACGATCACTGATGGCGAGTCCGCTTCGGTTTCGTCCGCACTCGTTTCGTCGCTCATACGTGGTATATCATATCCTCCCAGACGTATCAATCTAGCAGGGACCTCGAATCAACCACGTAACACTCGCGTCAGTAGTCGGCAAACCGACTCACCCCTCCGTGGACGGGAGCCGCGGCCGTGGTCGTCTCCGACGAACTCCGCTCGAATGGCGTCGGGAGCCCGCTCGAGTGACTCCGGAACGTCTCGTCGGCCGAATCGGATCTCGGCCGTCTCGAGGGTCGTTCGTCACGTTCTCGCATTCCCTTCGTACGCAGGCTCAATGGATTCACGCTGGTGTTTCCTACCACGAGCTACCACAGGAGAGGGAGATCGGACGACGGGACGAGTTCTCGACACGACGTGAACTCGCATCTCGATCGTGTCCGTTTACGCCCCGGCGGTTCTCCGGGGTCGTCGTCCGACCGTCATCCAACAGAGATATCCATGAACACTAGCCTCGAGGTCGAGTATTGGGTCGTCGACGACGAGGGCGACCTGTGCTCGCCCGACACACTGCTCGACGTCGCCGAGTGGATCGATCCCGAGTTCGTCGAGCCGATGATCGAGATCAAAACGAGTCCGTGCGGATCGATGGCCGAACTCCGCGAGGAGTTCACGGAACGGATTCGAACGGTCGTCGACGCCGCATACGACCAGGAGAAACGTCTCGTGCCACTTTCGACGCCGCTGTACGCGACGCCGTCGGAGATCCCCTATCGGGAGAAGCGAGGAACCGAACTCCAGCGTCAGATCGTGGGACCGACGTTCGACGACGCTCGCGTCTGTGCCGGGACCCACGTCCACTTCGAGCAGTCGAACGTCGCGGATCAACTCAACGCCGTGACGGCGATCGATCCCGCGTTCGCGCTCGTCAACAGTGCCTCGCACTACCGCGGCGAGCACCTCCTCGAGTGTGCCCGCCCGTATCTCTACCGCCGGTCGTGTTACGGCCCCTGTCCCGATCAGGGGCAGCTCTGGTCGTACGTCGACAGCGTCGCGGAGTGGGACCAACAACTCGAGGACGCCTACGAGCGGTTCCGCGAGCGTGCGATCGACCGCGGCGTCGACCCCGAAACGGTCGACGACGAGTTCGCGCCCTACGACGCGGTGTGGACGCCGGTTCGGCTCCGGAAGGCGATGCCGACTGTGGAGTGGCGCTCACCCGATGCAGCCCTCCCGAGTCAGGTGCTCCGTCTCGCCGAGGAGGTCCGATCGGTCGTCACGCGAGCGGACGAGCGCGGAACCACCGTCCTCGAGGCTGACTCGGTCAGTTCCGTTCTCGAGGCTGATTCGTCCGTTCCAGCCGCCGATACCGAACCCACGGGGGGTATCGACGACGAGGTTCCACTGCCCGTCTTCGACACCGTCGAGGAGATCACCGACACGGCGATCCACGAGGGGCTCGAGTCGGAGCGCGTCCGAAGCTATCTGCGGCGGTTCGGGTTCTCGCCGTCGGCGTACGATCCGCTGGCCGATCGGTTGCCCGACGCGCGACTCTCGAAACGGCACGCGAAGCGGCTCCGTCTCGAGGCTGCGACGCGACTCGAGGCCGACCTCGGCCGACACCGCGTTCGCGTCTGACGGTCGGACTTCGGTCGGTCGAATCAGTGCATCCGCTCGAGCCACCGCGCCCCCGTCCGCAGGTCGGCCGGAATCTCCTCGCCGAACGAACACCGCGCCCGCTCGGTTTCACAGGGGGTGCCCATCGCGACCCCGATCGTCGGCGATCCGCCCTCGAAGATCGCCGTGCTCGCGGTCGTCAGCTGGCCGAACGCGTGTGGTTCGTCCGTCTCCGGTTCCGGATGGCGACAGATCGAGTCGTCGCCCGGTCCATTCTCGTGATCCTGTGCGATCTCCCACAGATCGTCCCGGTCGAGTCGCCCCTTCTCTTCGAGCAACTCGAGCGCTCGCTCCCGCCGGGTCGTCGAACTCTCGGTTTCCGTCGAGCGTGAGTGGACGAAGTGGTTCGTCCGCGTCACGACGGACTCGTCGTCGACCGCGATCCGCTCGGCGACGGGATCGATCTCGAGCAGGAGGGCGTCGGTGTCGTCGGCGAGAAACAGCGTCTGGCCCATCAGCCGACGCGTCGGGTACGACTCGAGTGCCGTCCGCGCCTCGGCGACGGTGGCACACTCCTCGAGGACGATCCGGATGGCGGTTCCGTTCCGGAGCTGGTGTTCGGGGTCGATGTCGTCGCGCTCGCTGTCGATGTAGGTGTTCGCGGCCACGAGTCCCCGGTCGTTGACGCCCTTGAAAATCGAGATCGTTCCGCAGGTGTCGACCGTCAGGAAGCCGTGGTAGCGGTCGATCGGCGGCTGTTCGACGATCGACTTGGGCCGGACGCCACGTCCTGCAACGTCCCGATTCTTGCACACGAGCGGCCCGTCGACGACCTCGAGATCGGCTTTCGGACTCGAGACCAGCGCGTTCGTACATCCCTTCGGGTTCTTCTCCGATCGCCCCGTTCCCTCGGCCAGCTCCTCACAGAGTTCCGAGAACGCGAAGACGTACACCTCGTAGGTGTCGGAATCGACGTCGAACGCGTCGGCCATCGCCTCGTAGGATCGTCGGTGACGATCCGGGAGACTCTCGCGGCTCCGGCGCGCGTACTCGAGCAACGGCTCGAGGTCGACACCCTGTGTGGATACCTGCGACTCGAGTTCTTCGATGGCCCACTCGACGGCGTCGCGTTCGGTCTCGGCTCGCCGACGCGACTGCTCCGCGAACGTCTCCGCGCCGGCAATTTCGTCGCCGTACGCGATCGTCCCGGTGTCCGTCTCGTCCATACGGGCGTGACGGGTCCCCGTCGGTTGTATCGCCGGCCTGAACTGTGAGAGTGGCCCCGATCCGATTGGCTGTCAGCCGACCGCTAGTTGCCAGGCGGTCCGCCGCCGTTACCAGCGTGTCCGGGCGGTCCGCCACCGCCGTTTCCGGCGTGTTCCGGTGGCCCGCCGCCGTTACCGGCGTGCCCTGGTGGCCCGCCACCGTTTCCGGCGTGTCCCGGTGGTCCGCCGTCGCCGGGACCGCTCCCTCGAGGTGCCTTGCCGCTGTTTCCGGGACAGCCGTCACCGGCGGCGGGGGCGTCGCCGCTGTTGCCCGGACAGTCGCCCTGATGGCCCGGCGCGTCGCCGCTGTTTCCGGGCGCTTCGTCCTCGTCTTCGTCCTCTTCGTGTGGCGATGGATCGTAGGCATCGAACAGCGGGAACGCCTCGTCGAAGGCCGTCGTCTCGAGTACGGTCGGGTCGTCCGCGAGGTTGTGTTCCTCGTCGACGACCGCGTCCGCGTTGAATCGGAGGTCCGTGTTCAGCGCGTCCGCGAGATCGTTCAGGTTCTCCGTGTGATCGGCCGACGCCTCGGCACTGCCGAGCATGACGACGGCGCCGCCGTCGTTTCGGAACTCCCGAAGCGCGAGGATCTCGTCGAACTCGAGCTCTCGAGCCGGTGCCGTAACCAGGACGGCCCGTGGCGTCTCCGCTTCGGCCGGGAGCGTCTCCGGCAGGTCGTTGATCTGGCGGAGGCGAAGGCCCACTCCCTCGAGATAGCGGAGGTAGTACTGACAGCGCTCGAGCGAGAGCGAGCCATCGGCGTTGAACTGTCCCTGTCCGCCAGCGACGAGGACGTCGCCGTCGGTCTCCGAGAGGTGATCGAGGAGATTCGAGAGGAACGGGAAGTTGCCGTAACCGCTCGTGTCGACGTCGAACTCTTCGCCTTCTTCGTACTCTTCGTGGATCATCAACCCCCCGACGAGTGCGACGCGTTCGTCCTCGTCGACGCCGACCAGCGGAATCTCGTCGTCGTAGGCGACGCCACCGTCTTCGAGTTCCTGGTCGGCGCTCGAGGAGGCGGAAACCGCCACCCGGTCGTCCGAGAGCGGGCTCCCGCCCCAACCGTCGGCGCTCCGGATGCTCCGTGCCGACGGAACGAACAGCTCCTCGACTGGGTCGTTGCGGATCGCCTCGAGCGCGTCGAAGTCCGCCGCCGACCAGATGCCACGTCCCTCGGCGAGGGCGTCTTCCTCGAGAGCAGACCACTCGTCGTGGTTCGAGAAACCGGAGGAGTAGACGCGGGCGTAGCCTTCCTCGATCGTCTCGCGGTTGTAGTTTCGCGAGAACGAGTCGGTCGCGAAGTCGGCCGCAAACTCGTCGGGATCGTAGTACATATGAGTGAGCAATCGACCGTAGTTGCCCCGAAGCGGCTCGTTCTCGTCGAACGTCATCTTGACGTGACGTCCTTCGATGTCGGTGTCGCCGGCCTCTGCGTCCTCGGGTGCCATGAGTTCGAGCGAGAACTCGGTGGCGTTTTCGCCCCACTCGTAGAGGTGTTCGTCCGCGTCGTCGGGGATGCCGAACCACTCTTCGGGTTCGTTCTCGGCGGGCGGCGTCTCGGCGGTGTCCATCCCAATGTGACGGACGACGTCGCGGTAGCCGTACTCGGTGTCGAACTCGACTTCGAACGTGTCGCCGTCGAAGACGCGGACGACCCGTCCGTAGTACTCCTCGCCGCGCTCGAACTCGATGGCGACGCCGTCTCTGTCGGCGAAGTAGTCGAACGCCGGCGAGAACTCCGTCGACAGCGGCTCGTACTCCGGTCCGGCGTTGTAGACCTCGTCTTCGACCTGGCCGCCGTTGAACCGGAAGGCGAGATCCAGATGGTCGGCGATCTCGTTCAAATTCTCCGTTTGGTCGTTCCCGCCGAAATCCGACTGGTCGAACAGGAAGACGCTCCCCCCGTCGTCGACGAACGACTCGAGCGCCTCGAGTTCGTCGTCCCAGAACTCCCACTCGGGCGTGGTGACGACGAGCCCGTCCGCGTCGTCGAGTCCGACCGAGACGTCTCCCTCGAGGTACTCCTCGGCGAAGTCGGTCGTCGTGAACACGAACTCAGCCCAGCCAGTCGCGTCGTCTTCGACCTGGTCCGCGTTGAACCGAAAGCCCAACTCGAGCGCGTCGGCGATCTCGTTTAGGTTGTCGGTCTCGTCGTGGCCGCCGAAGTCCGACTGGTCGTGGAGGAAAACGGCCCCGCCATCGTCGACGAACGCCGCGAGCGCCGTGAGTTCCGCGTCCGTGAACGCCTCCGCGGGGGTGGTGATGACCACTGCGTCGGCGTCCGTGACTCCGTCACCGTCGCTCGAGTCATCGGCGTCGCCGTCACTGCTCGAGTCGTCGGCGTCGCCGGTCTCGTCATCGTCCGAACCCCCACCGAGAACCGCGAGCAGATCGTCGGTCGGTTCGACGGTGTAGCCTGCCGCCTCGGCGTCCGAGACGAGGCCTTCGAACTGCGAAGCGTCGTAGTACTGGCCGTGACTCTCGTCCCAGTAGACCGTCTCGCCGTCGACCACGTCGTCCCAGACGTTGAGAACGAACTCCCTGTTATCGTCCCGGTCGCTCTCGTCCTCGGCGAACGGCGCGCCGAAGCCGACGACGTTGCCGTCCCGCGTGATCAGCGGGATTCGCTCGTCGTCGCCGTAGATGTACGCGCCCTCGTCGGTTCCGTCGACGTTCGTCGCCGTCGCCTCGGCCCACGCCAGCACCGAGCGGTCGTCGTCGCCCGCGAGGTCGTCTTCGGTGAGCGCGTCACCGTCGGCTGAGATCTGACTCGCCGTCGAGTAGAACTCGAGGACGGTCCCGTCGGCGTCGAACTCCTCGAGTGCCTGGAGGTCGTAGCCGTGGTCTTCCGCGTAGCGGCGAAACGTCCCGTGGCTCTCGAGGTCCCAGTACTGCTGGTGGCTCTCGTCCCACAGGACCGTGCTGTTGGGTCCCATCAGCTCGTCCCAGGCGTTGAGGACGAACTGCTCGTTGCCGAAGTGGAAGCCGCCGCGTTCGTCGCTCAGGAAGCCGGCGCTGCCGATCCCAATCACGTTGCCGTCCTGGCTGATCAGCGGAATGCGCTCGTCCTCGTAGAAGACGACGTCGTCCTCGTCGGTTCCCTCTTCGTCAGCGATCATTACGGACGCCTCCTCGGAGGCCCACGCGACGACGTGGTCGTCGTCCGCCAGCGGCCCGTAGTCGGCGCTCACCTGCGACGCCGTCGAGTAAAACGACAGCGCCTCGAGGCCGTCGCTCGCGGTCGATTCACCGGCCGTCGCGCCCGTCGATCCCGACAGCGCGAACGCTCCTGCCGTCGCCCCGAGCAACGAGACGAACGAACGTCGCCCGAGTCGGTTATCACCGATCGTGTCGTGCGTGCCCATGATGTCCCCTGTTCTTTCCCATCACATAAGTATTGGTGTTATATAATTCAATAAATCATGATGTTCGTTCTCACGGGATATTCACTAGATATAAAATAAGCAGGCGACTGACGGGGTCGTGTGGACGGTTCGGCCTCGCTCTGGATGGGGAAATGTACTATATTTAACACCAGGTTCGGGGGCAGGGATCCGACCTCTCGTCCCGTGGTGCGTGGACGTTTTACCCGTCCGCGGTCACGGGTTCCGTATGGGATACGCCTGTCCGGTCTGTGACGTCGAACAGGCCGACGCCGAACACCTCGCGAACCACCTCGCGGTCACCGCTTCGCTCGGCCGTCGGGACCACCTCGAGTGGCTCGAGGAGCACGCCCCCGAGTGGAGCGACTGCTCGCCGACGGAACTCGGCGAGATCGTCGCCGAACACGCCCCGGAGATCGAGACGCCGGCGTTCGAGGGCGCGAGCCACGACACCGAGCCGGGTCGTCCGCCGGGATTCGAGGCCGGACTCGCAGAACAGAGTCGCCGGTCAGGACGCGGCGAGCTGACGGAGGAGGCGGCGGGCGTCCTCGAGGAGGCCCGTGAACTGACCCGGCGAATGGAGGTGGGCGGAGACGCCGACGAACACGGCGGGGGCGGGAGCGACGCCGGCGAGTCGGGTGACCGCGACCAGTCATCCGACGACGCGGACGGGTCCGCGTAACCGGATCGAACGAAAACGCGTAACTACCCGTCGCCCGACGGTTCGCGTATGCACACGGTCGGGAGCTTCGAGTTCGAGTCGTCCGCCGAGGCACGCGAGGCGTACGAATCGGTCGGCCCCGCGGCCCAGACGGTCGTTCGCGAGGTCGCCAAGGCGATGTCGTTCGACCGCGCGGAGTACGACGACCGCGTCACGGGCGACGTCGTCGAGACGGCTCGAGACGCGCTGTTCGCGAGCCTCCTGTCGGTCGCCGTCGGCTCCCGCGAAGCGTACGAGAAGTGGCGCGACGAGTACGAAGGCGAGGTCACCGAGATCGGCAACGAGAACGTCGACAACGTCGTCTGGCACGCGGGACCCGAGGGGGAGGCCGTCGCTGCGACCTTCCAGAACGAGGAGGAGGCGGCGGTCGCGACGTTGCGCCGGCAGGCGTTCGGCCGAATCTACCGCGAACTGGTCTGATGCGGAACGCTGTCGCGGTGGGATCGCAGGGTTGCTCGCGGACCGACCGGCGCTGACGGACACCGTACGAGACGGTTCGCTGTGACCGTCCGACCGCCAGCCGTAGTACGAGGGTTTTTATCGACGCCTTCGAAGGTTCCGTATGGACAGGGTCGGCAGGATCGTGACAGGCTGGACGCTCGAGGGGACGTATTCGCGGTGGACGTTCGAGGGGACGGAGACGAATCGAGTGTTCGAGGAGACGGTGACGAATCGGGTGTTCGAGGAGACGGTGACGAATCGGGACGGCCCCCTCGAAATTCGCGGACCGGCGACTACCGTCAACGAGGGAGGCGAACGCCGATGAACCGTCGCCGACTCGGTTTGATGTACGTCTTCGGGATCGCGCTCAACGGCGCCGCACTGGTCGTCGCGGCAACGGCCGGTTCGACGCTGTACGCCGTCACGTTCGGCCTCGTCATGGTCTATCTCGGTATCCGGTACGTGATGGTCTCTCGAGAGTAGTCGATCCGATTGTTCTCGAAAGTGATCGATTCTTGCCCTCGAGAGGAGTCGATCCGATTCCCGTTGACGTCTGCAACTCGACCGCCTTGTCTGCCGTCTCAGACGGATTGCTGTCCCTGTGTGCCGCCGCATCCGGGACCCGTTCTCCGGGTGTGGCGGTACTGACGGACAGCAGACCGTCTCGAATCCAGCCGTCGTCGCCCGTGGCCGGTGCCCTCATAGTAGACGAATCAGTTCAGCCGTATTGGTATGGACCGTCGGATCAGTCCGTGGGTATGGACGTGGTTCCCGCACACCTCGAGGTGGCTATCTACCTCTACTTCCTCGTCGTCGCGGCGGCCGGATTCCTCCTCTACGCACGGGTCTGGTTCGGCCGACACGATGGTGATTCCGCCGCTTCGAGTACAAACTGATCGTCTGGTGTTCGTCAGATCTGTGGGGCGAAATCCGTCCCGGTCGGACACAGGGACAGTACGCCACTCCGTCCACTACGACATTACCGATCGCGAAAGAGCCGATACGCCCCCTGGCCGGTTGCGACCTCGCGCGTCTCGCCGTCGGGCGTCGTACTCTCGACGACGACCTCGCTGACGCCGACGCTCGAACCGGCTCGAACGACCTCCGCCCGCGCGGTGAGGTCGCCGGTCGCCGGCCGGAGGTAGTTGACGTTCAGGTTGATCGTCGCAACCTCGCCGCCGAAGGGGTCCTCGAGTTCAGTTCGAAGCGCGAGGCCGCCGGCGGTGTCGACGAGCGTCGCCGCGACGCCGCCGTTGATGTCCGGCCGCCGGTCCGTCGGGCCGTTCGGGCGCGCGTTCGTCAGCTTCTCGTCGTAGGGAATCGAGAGCGTCATCGTTCCGTCGCCGACGTCGTCGACGGTCGTCCCGATCCACGAGAGGAACTCGTGGTGTTCCTCGACGACGTAGCTGACGGCCTCCCCGAGGTCGTCGAACTCCGCCATCGCGGCTTGCAGATCGTCGGTCATGGAACGCCGTCCGACGGGGAGGCCCTTGACGGCACCGCTTCTCTCGTCGTCGGTTGCCGAGCGTTTATTCAGCCGGCCGTCGGCCGGGAGGAGGATCGAGACGTCGGTGGCGTCACGGAGCCGGTCGTCGGCCACGACGATGTGCCCGTCCGAATCGAGCTGAGAGACACCACCCAAGACACGTTCACGAGCGTTCGATAGCACCTGTAGACGTCGGCGTCCCCCACGTCGTCCCGGAACGGCTCGTCGGGCTCCGTGGGCAGATCGGCCATATCCGTAATTGGTGCGCTCGGAGTGAAAGTTCACTGCCGGGAACCGCCCCAGCCACATCGCCCGTCGCTCCGTTCGGGCGCGTTTCGCTCAAACGTCTCCTTCACCTATCACAAAGCGTTTACTCGTTCCCCACGGCGGGTCGTGTATGATGCCCGATAGGCGGTCCCTGCTCGCGCTCACCGGTGCCCTCCTCGCCGGTGTCGCGGGGTGTACGAGCGACGGCAACGGGAGTTCGGACGACACCGACGGAGACGGTGATGCCGATCCCGACGGTACCGACAGCGGCGACGCCGACGGCGACGATGGCTCGTTCGACCGGGAGGCTCCCGACTTTCCACGGATCGACCCCGTCACCGACCCCGATATCGAGGTCGACGCCCTCGCCCAGCAGGTGCGTGGAAACGTCGCGTTCTCGCTCGAGGCGCTCGCTGAACTTCGGGCGGACGAGCCCGACAACAATCTCTTCTTCTCGCCGTACAGCATCTCCGTCGCGCTGGCGATGACCTACGCTGGCGCACGCGGCGAGACCGCCGAGGAGATGGCCGACGCGCTGCGCTACGACCTCGAGGGCGAAGAGCTCCACGCCGCCTTCGGCGCGCTCGAAGACGAGTTCGAGCGGCGCAACGAGGACGGTGCCGAAGTCGAGACGCCGGAGTGGACGGACGACGGGGAGGATGACGACGACGAAGACGAGGACGACCTCGGCTTCCAGCTCTCGAGTGCCAACGCCGTCTGGGCAGAACAGACCTACCCGTTCGACGACGACTACCTCGACCTGCTCGAGGCGTACTACGGAGCCGGCGAGCACGTCGTCGACTTCAGGGACAGCCCCGAGCAAGCCCGCCAGGAGATAAACGAGTGGGTCGAAAGTCGGACGAACGACCGAATCGAGGATCTCCTTCCGGAGGGATCGATCGACCAGGCGACTCGGATGGTCCTGACGAACGCGGTCTACTTCCTCGCGGCCTGGGAGTACGAGTTCGACCAGGCAGGGACCGAACCGAAACCCTTCACGAGCCTCGACGGCACCGAGAGCGAGGTCCAGATGATGTCCCAGGTCGAGGAGTTTCGGTACGCCGAGGTCGATGGCCACCAGCTGGTCGAGTTGCCCTACGCCAACGGCGAGACGAGCATGATCGTCGTCTGTCCCGCCGAGGGCGAGTTCGAGGCCTTCGAGGAGTCGTTCTCGGTCGACCGGCTCGCGATCATGCTCGAGGAGACCCGGCGTCCGGAGGTCGACCTCGAGCTTCCGAAATTCGGCATCGAATCGTCGTTCAGCCTCGTCGACGTCATGCAGGAGCTTGGAATGGAGCAAGCGTTCGTCGGTTCCGCCGACTTTACTGGGATGGTCGACGGCGACGACGAACTGCTGGCCATCGACGACAT
This sequence comes from Natrialba swarupiae, assembly GCF_008245225.1. Classification (GTDB taxonomy): domain Archaea; phylum Halobacteriota; class Halobacteria; order Halobacteriales; family Natrialbaceae; genus Natrarchaeobius; species Natrarchaeobius swarupiae. The sequence continues at coordinate 357,498 of NZ_VTAW01000001.1, read as the reverse complement.
CCTCCACGAGAGTTTCGTCGAGGTCGACGAGGACGGCACCGAGGCGGCCGCCGCCACGGCGGTCGTCGTCGAGGACACTGCGGAGTCCCAGACCGAGCGCGTCGAGATGACCGTCGATCGCCCGTTTCTCTTTTACGTCCGGGACCGGCCGACGGAGACGCCGCTGTTCGTCGGTCGTGTCGTCGACGGCGAGACCCTGGAAGCGGAGTAGCCGAGCCGGCTCACCCGCGACGAACGCCCACCCGAACTCGCTCGCCGACTGCGAGCCCGTGATCGCTCCCGACGAGTTTCGCGCCGAAGCCACCGTCTCGAGCGCAGAACGTCGAGAGGCCGGTGACGGGGTCGCCGTTTGCCGTCACGACGACGTCGTCCCAGTTGATCGTCCGACCGTCCGTCTCGAGGGTGCCGATTCGTTCGCCGGCGAGCGTGAGCGGCCCCTCGGGCGTCCCGTGATCGGACACACCCCGCGTTCGCCGGTGGTTCGTCTCGAGGAGGCCGCCGCCGTCGTAGTGGGGGAGCCCGCCGTCGAGAACGCCCGCGAACCCGTCGGCGTGGTCGCCGTTCCCACGACCGACTCCGATCCCGACGAACTCCGGTCCCGGATTCGGGTGGGTGGGCGCGTCGAGAACGGCGTACGTCTCGCCGGTCGCGACCACCGTTCCGGTTCCATCCCACGCGAGCGGTCGGATCTCGACGTCCGGCTCGAGCCGGAGCGACCCCGTCGCCCGCCGGAGGTTCTGGTCGGGACGGCGAACGCCAACGTGGAGGTGGTTGTCGACCCAGGGGGCGAAAAAGCCCGCGCGGACGAGTTCGCCGAGCGAGTCGCCCATCTCGACGCGGTCGCCGGCCTCGACCGCCGGCTCGACGTGGAGGATACGCGCGATCAACCCCTCGAGTTCGGGCGGCTCGTCGCAGTCGACGAGAAGGAGGTGATCGTGCGTGGGCGCGTAGGGTTTCGGCGGCGCGCGGACCGTCCGCGTCTCGCGGACGACGCCGGAGACGGGACTCGGGGCGGCCGTGGTGCGCCCGTCCTCGAGCGTCCCCGGGTAGAGGTCGATCGCACAGCCGCAGTCGTGTGCGGGGTACGGCGAGTTGTACAGCGAGAAACGAGCGTAGCGAGAGAGCACCGAACTGGGGACTCCGACCGTCATTCTGTCGACTCCACTCTCGTGAATCGAGGGGACGGGAGCGTTTAGGGTCGTCGACCCGAATCCGTGCGTATGCGGCTGTATCGCGGACGCCCGTCGACGATCGAAACGGACCGAGCAGCGAGTACTCGCCTCCTCGAGGTAGCCGCCGCTGGCGACCCCGCGGCTCGCGTCTGGGTTCCCCACCGACAGGTCGCCTTCGGCCGTCGAGACGCCGGGACCGACGGCTACTCCCGTGCGCTGGAGGCGGCTCGAGCCCGCGGGTTCCCGGCGGTCGAGCGCGCCGTCGGCGGTCGAGCCGTCGCCTACGACGGCGAGACGACGATCGCGTTCGCCCGCGCCGAACCGGTCACGGACTTTCGACGGGGGATCGACGACCGCTACGAGCGGACGACCGCGGCCATCGAACGCGCGCTCGGCGACGTCGGCCTCGAGGCTCGACGAGGCGAACCCGACGGCGCGTTCTGTCCGGGATCACACTCGCTGTCGATCGCTGCGCCGTCCGGTGGCGGCGACGGGAACTCGCGATCGGCAAAGGTCGTCGGTATCGCCCAGCGCGTCCGACAGCAGGCCGCGGTCACTGCCGGTATCGTCATCGTCGACGGAGGGAACGAACTGGTGGGCGTCCTCGAGGACGTCTACGGCGCGCTCGGACTGGCGTTCGATCCGGACGCCGTGGGCGCGCTCGCCGACGCCGGCATCGACGTCGAGCCAGAAACGGTCCGGGCGGCGCTCGAGACCGCTCTCGCCGGCGACGACGAGCCCGAGCCGCGCCCGATTGCCGAACTCGTCGACGGCGAACCGGGGGACGTATCGCGCGTCTCGGATACCGACGACGGCCCGTCAGTTCCCGATGATTCGGGAGGGGGTTCGTGGTAACGTTTTCGAGGCTCGGTCACGTCTGACTCGAGTATGTCGCCACGATCCGGCCCGGACCACTCCCCCTCGACCGACGACGCAGCCACGACCGATCCGTCCTGGACCGAACTGCTCGAGGACGCGGCGTCGATCGCCGACGAGTACCGCGAAGACGGCTGGGACGCCGCCCTCCTCGAGCCGATCGCCGTCTCGCCGAGCGAGCGGGAGGATCGGTTCGGCTTCGACGTTCTGGTGTCGGACGCCGAGTACGGCCTCCTCGAGACGCTCGTCGAGAACGACGACGTGACGTTCGCAGACGCCGAGGTGTACTACCGGCCGGCGGCGGGGACGGACCGTCGACTCGCCCTCGCGGTCGAACGCGACGCGACGAGCGAGACCGCGGTCTGCGTACCGCTTACGTACGCCGTCGACGAGGCGCGTCCCGTACTCGAGACGGCGGTGCTCGAGGGAGAGTTACTCGTTCACGTCCGATCCGCGGGTTCGGAAGACTCGAACGACACCGAGGATTCTGACGCCGACACGTCCGCGAAAGACGACGGCGACGATTCCGACCAGTGGGTGACGTTCTCCCACGGCGACCCGTCGCTGTTTCTCGAGGAGTCGGACCTCGAGACCGGGCCGACCGAGTAGACTCGAAGCCGAACCGATCCAGCGCCCGAACTCGACTATTTAATCCCCGTCTCGGTAGTTTTATTTTACGAAGGTTTCTCCGAACCGTATGAAGCGACGAACGATGCTTACAGCGGTCGGCGGTGGTGTGGTCGCAACGGCGGGCTGTCTGGCCTCGATTCCGGCCGGTGACGACGACAGCGAGCCCGAATACGGAATCGAGATCGAAACCGACGACGCACTCGAGGCGGTCGACATCGGCTTCGGCGTCGAAGTCGAGGAGGGGGCGACGCCGGAGTCGCCGGCGAAGCTGAACATTACGATGTACAATCACGCTGGCGACGGTGCGACGAGCTTCGCACAGACGGTCGAAACCGGCCCCGATCCGCCGTTTTCCGGGCGCATCGGCGAGAACGAAAACGACGATCGACTCGTTCTCGAGCCGATCCTCATCGAAGGCGACGACACGAGGGGAGAACACGTCGACGGTGACTGCTGGCGGGCGTCGTCCTGGCTCCTCGAGTCGATACTCGAGTACGCCGAGGGGGAGGGAGGGTCGATCTCACTGGACGCGAGCGGAGGTCTCTACCTCACCTACTACCTGCTCGTCCACCCCGATGCGGATGGCTGTATGCCCGCGGGAACGTACCGGTTCGAATCGGACCAGTACGGCGTGGACGACCACACCTGGGGGTTCGACCTGACGCTTCTCGAGCCGATCACGGCGACGGCCTCGACGGACGCGGAATCGGACTGAAGCTGTCGTCCGCTACTCCTCTTCGTCCCGGTCTCTGAGCTGTTCGCTGGCCTCGCGGACCTCCCGCATCACGCTCGAGATGCGCTCTTCGGCCTCGAGTTCGTCCTCGACGGAGAGGTCGACGCCTTCGACCTCGAGGAGGAACTTGGCGACCTCGGTCGATTCGTACATCACGTCGTCGAGTTCCTCGGCGGTGAAGAAATCACACATCGCGCCGTAGAGGAAGGTTGCACCGGCCGTCCGAACCTTGTCCTCGAAGGAGGATCGGGCCTGATTCACCGCCTGGGGCGTGTAGGTGTCGGTCATAAAGGGGACGAGTTCGGGCAGGTTCTCGCCGATCTTGGTCATCTCGACGCCCGTTTCCGTGCGAAAATCGGAACAGAGGCGGGCGATGGCCCACTCGCGGGCGGTGATATAGGTTCGGTCCCGCAGGAACTCGTTGACCCGGTCGTACTGGGCGCCGTCCATCTTCGTAAACCGGGCGTACTTCTGGACGTCTTCGGGAACGTCGGACTCTTCCGACTCGGGGTCCGGAACGCCCGGCATCGGCCCGTCGTCGTTCGAGTCGCCGTCGCCGGTCGCGCCCGCCGCGTCGTCGGCTCGTTCACCGGTTCCGCCCGCACCGTCGTCGACGTCGTCCGATTTCTCGCCGACTCCACCGGCCCCCTCGTCGACGTCGTTTTCCGTTGCCCTTCGACTCTCGTCGTCGTCCGCACTCGAGTCGGACGAGGCGGTTCGTTCCGACTCCGGTGCGTCCGGTCCGTGGCTCATGGAGGCCTATTCCGAGACGCGTGGGATAAGGATTGTTCTCGGTTCCGACCGGGGGCGTGGCGGTCGCTGTTGAACTGTAAACTGGACTCGAGTTTCGTGAGGTTCTCCCGGATTTAAGTCCGTGAGCGGCGTTCGGTAGGGTATGGCACAGAAACCGGTCGTGGTCGAGGCGGTACGGACGCCACAGGGCAAAGAGGACGGCGCGTTCGCGGACGTGAGGAGCGAAGATCTCTCCGTGCCGTTGATCGACGAGATTCTCGCCGAAACCGGACTCGGTGGTGAGGAGATCGACGACCTGATGTGGGGCTGTGCACAGCAACGCGGCGAGCAAGGCAACAACCTCGCCCGCGTTATCGCGTTACTCTCGGAACTCGGCGAGGGCGTCCCCGCGACGACGATCAACCGCTGGTGTGCGTCCTCGATGCAGGCGTTGATGTCGGCGTCGGACGCCATCGCGGCGGGCAACCGCGACGCCATCGTCGCCGGCGGCGTCGAGAACATGAGCCGCGTCCCCATGGGCGAGAACACGCACAACGTCCATCCCCGGATGGCCGAACTCTACAACATCGGCGAACTCCAGATGGGGATGACCGCCGAGACGGTCTCCGAACGGTACGGCGTCAGCCGCGAGGCCCAAGACGAGTACGCCGCACGGAGCCAACAGCGTGCGGTCGAGGCGACCGAGGAAGGGCGATTCGACGACGAGATCGTCCCCATCGAGACCGAGGACGGCACCGTCTCGGAGGACGAGGGACTCCGCCCCGGCACGACCGCCGAGAAACTCGCCGAACTGCCGACCGTCTTCAAATCCGACGGCACCGTCACGCCCGGCAACGCCTCCCAGATCTCCGACGGCGCGGCCGCGTTGCTCGTCACGAGCGAGACCTTCGCCGACGAACACGGCCTCGAGATCCTGGCCGAAGTCGGCTCGAACAACGTCGCTGGCGTCGATCCGACCGTGATGGGGATCGGTCCCGTTCCGGCGACTCGCGGACTGCTCGAGCGGACCGGCCGCGAGATCGACGACTACGATCTCGTCGAACTCAACGAGGCCTTCGCCAGCCAGGCGATCTACTCGCGGGACGAACTCGGCATCGATCCCGACGTCTTCAACGTCAACGGCGGCGCGATCGCGATCGGCCATCCGCTCGGCGCCTCCGGCGCGCGTCTCCCGGTGACGCTGATCCACGAACTCGAAAAGCGCGGCGGCGGCCGCGGACTGGCGACGCTCTGTGTCGGCTTCGGCCAGGGGGCGGCGATCGAACTCGACGTAAACTGACGGAGCGAACTCAAGGTGAACTGACCGGAGTAGCGATCGAACTCGAGAGTGGATCCGGAAACCTGTCGATCCGCCGGCGAACGCCGGCTCGAACGACGACCGAAGACGGAACGGTTTTGTTATTAAATATACAACTATTCTGCGAGGAGCCATGACCGCTGAATATCCGTCCGCGACGCGCGAAATCGGGATGGTGATTCTGGCAATCGTCGCACTCGTCGTCGTCTACCTGATGGTCACCGTGACGTTGGCGTTCGGGCTATTCGGCGCGTTCGTCCTCGTCGCCTTCGTCTACGTCTGGTTTTTCGTCTGGAACGCCGACTCGGGCGATCTGTCCGGCGGTCAGAACTGTCCATCCTGTGGGTCCCGAATCGGGGCCGACGAGGACGTCTGTGAGTACTGCGGTGAATCGCTGTGATGCGGCCGAACGAGTTGGCAGTCCTGTAAGTGGACCCTGCGTCGGTAGGGTCACGGCACGCCACCCACGTGGCCGGCATGGCGCGTTCGATCGGTCGACCAGCCTCGAGCAAGCCGGCAGTTTAGTACGCTCGAGCCGTAGGCCCGGTATGGACGCAATCTTGCTCGCGGTGATCGTGGGCGTTCCGATTGCCTGGCACCTCGGCCTGACGGCGTTTGCCTACTACGACGCCGGCCGCGTCGGGCTCGAGCCGCCGTGGAAGTGGGCGGCGATCACGTTCTGTATCCCTCTGTTCGGGTTTTTCGTCTACATCTTCGAGCGAAGCGAGCTGTCGTACGAGCCGGAGACCGATCCGTACAGGGGACACAACTTCAACATTCACCCCTCGCGTGCGGACGACGCGCCACTGCGGTCGCGCGGGGACGACCGCGACCCGTCGGGGGAGACACCCCACGGCGAGGGTCGAAGCGACGCGGACCGATAAGACCGTTTCCTCTCCGTCGGCGTCGGCGCATCCGTGACATAGACGGCGGGTGCGCCGGGTGATCGAGACAGTAGCCCATACGAGTCACGAGCGGGACCGAGTTCGAAGAAGGATCGACGAAAAGCGAGCCAACCGCGTCACATTCGAAGTGCGTAGACGATAACGAGCAGACCGATCACCTGGCTGAGTTCGGCGACGGCGACGACTCCCTGCTCTAGGACCGCCACCGGGCCGATCGCCCCGACGAGCGAAATCGCGACCACGAAGAAGACGAACGGGACGCCGAGGACGAGGACGAACCCGGTCGAGAGATAGAGCATCGGGCGACTCTCGTTTCGCCGGTAGCCCCGGTAGGCGATGTAGGCGATCACGAACCCGAGGATCCCCTTCAGGAAGTTGATCCCGAGCATCGCCAGTTCGAACTGATCCGCACGAAACACCTCGTGTACCTGCAGTGGGGTCTCGAGCATCTCACATCTCCTCGATCAGGCGGGTGAATCGATCCGACATGTTCTCCCGGCGGTCGATCCGAAACTCGATGCCGTCGTCGTCGATCTCGACGAGGATTCGCTCCAGGTTCGTCGCGTACATCGTGTGGTGGTGTCCTCCGTCGGGATCCGGACGCGTCCGCTCTTCGAGGAGGTCACACCGACGCAGATCCTCGAGCCGACGGTACACGGTCGGTTTCGACGCGCCACACCGTTCGCTCAACGTGTTGGCTGACATGGGTTCTCGGTACGTTTCGGTAAGGATGCGCCGTGCCGTCTCGTCTTCGAGCAGGGCGGCGACTTCCTCGAGACGCTCCTCACTCACGGTGGATACGTGCAGGGTGAGTGGATATATAGGCGTGACGACGGCTTCATCCCCTGAAGTCGTGCTCGAGGCGCTTTGACGGTGCCGTCCGATGGAACGAACGAGATGAGACGTTCACCCGCACACCGATCCGATCGGATTCGCGCTGCCAGCCGGTCGATGCTTTCGTCCGTTCTGCTGGCTGTCGTCGTGGTCTCGCTTCTGATCGCTGGCGTTTCGGGTCCGGTACTGGCTTCCGGCCCGGTGCTGGCCGCGAATACTTCGGCTGGGACGCAGGAAACGGACGCTTCGCCCGACGGGGTAGTGTTCGACGACGAGGAAGAACTCGAGGCGCTGGTCGACGACCTGATCGCCGAGGAGATGGCCGAACACGACGTCCCCGGCGCGACCGTCGCCGTCGTCGAGGGCGACGAGACGGTCCTCGCGAAGGGATACGGCGAGGCCGACGTCGAGACGGGAGAGCCGGTCCGCGCGAACGAGACGGCGTTTATGATCGGCTCCGTCGGCAAACTCGTCACGTGGACCGCCGTGATGCAGGGTGTCGAGGACGGGACGCTCGACCTCGACGAGGACGTCAACACCTACCTCGAGGATTCGGCGGTCGAGATTCCGGAGACGTACGACGAGCCCGTGACGCTTCGTCATCTCGGCACGCACACCGCCGGCTTCGACACGAAGCTCAACCCGGGAATGGTCGAGGGATCGGAGGAGGTGACCAGCCTCGAGACGGCGCTGGTCGAAACCCAGCCCGAACGGGTCAGCCCGCCCGGCGAGGAGCCCCGCTACTCGAACTGGGGAACGATGCTCGCCGGCCACGTCGTCGCCGAGGCCCACGACACCACCTTCGAGGAGCACGTCCAGTCGGAGCTCTTCGAGCCACTCGAGATGGACCACAGCACGTTCGCCCAGCCCGTCCCCGACGATCAGCCGGGCGAACTCGCCGCGCCACATATGCCGACCGCCGACGGCGTCGAGCGCGACGATCGGGTCTACATCAACTGGCGACCCGCCGGCTCGATGAGCGCGACCGCGACCGATATGGCGACGTTTACGAGCGCCCACCTCGGCGACGGTGCCGCGGGCGACGCCCGGATCCTCGAGCCGGAGACGGCCGCGACGATGCACGACGTCCACCACGAGCGCCATCCCGCGCTCACCGACTGGCGGTACGGCTTCTACGAGTACGGCCCGCCCGAGGACGACCTGATCGCCCACTCGGGCGGCACGCTCCACGAGACCACCAAACTCGTTCTCGCGCCGGAGGAGGAAGTCGGCGTCTTCGTGTCGTACAACGTCCGAAACGAGGGGGCGCTCCCCGCGAACGTCGCCGACGAGATCCTGGCGGCGTACGATCTCACGTCCACACCGACGGCACCCGAAGAACCGATCGAGAGCACCGACGACGGCGACGGAACCTCACTCGAGCGAGCGGAGACGGTCGACGGCGAGTACGAACTCTCGATGGTGCCGGACGACGGGCCCGAGCAGGCACTCGGCGTCGTCACCCGGCTATCGATCGACGCGACCGACGACGGCCGCCTCGAGAGCCACACGCTCGGGTTCGACGAGCAAGAGTGGGTCGAGACCGAGCCGTACGTCTATCAGGAGGTCGACGGCGACGACACCCTCGTCGCCGAGGTCGACGACGGGACGGTCGAGGCAGTCCACCTGAACAGCGCGCCGATGGCGACGTTCGATCCGGTCGCGACCCACGAGCGGACGACCGTCGTCGGTGGGACCATCGGGGCCGCACTCGTCGGCTTCGCCCTGTCGATCCTGGGCTGGATCGGTCTCGCTATGTGGCGCGGCTGGCGCCGGTATCGAACGCGAGCGCGCGGCGACGGGAACGAGAGTGCGAGCGCCAAGGCGGACGGAAGCGCGGGCGACGAGGGGGACGGCACTACCGCGAGAGCGATCCGACGCCGACTCGAGTCGCGGTTCCGCAGTCGATCGTGGCTCACTCGAGCCGCCGGCACCGCGCTGTGTGTCGTCTCGATCGCCTTCGTCGTACTGTTCGTGGCGTCGTTCGGGACTGCGGGCGAACTCGCGTTCGTCACGATGCCGCTCGCGCTACGCGTCGCGCTCGCACTCCCGCCGTTCGTCGCGGCGCTCGCGGTCGCGACGACGATCGGAACCGCCCTCGCGTGGGACGACGGCTACTGGAGCAGGCGGGGGCGCATCCACCAGACGGTGCTCGCCGTCCTCGGACTCGCGTTCACGTGGCAGCTGTTCCAGCTCGGCTTTCTGGGCCTGTAAACTTAGCAGGTATCGGACACGAAACGTACCGAATTGACGACCGAAAAACGAGTCGACTGACGATCAGTCGTCGGCCGGAACGCCGCTTCCGTCGACCGCTCCGTCGGGAACCGTCCCGTCGTCGTTCCAGCCGCGTTCCGCGTAGTACTCCTCGAGTCCCTCCTCGAAGCCGGGAATCTGGTCGTCGTAGGGGAGCGCGTCGTCGCTGCGATCGAAGCCGCGCTGGTTGTTGAAGTGGCGCTCGAGCGCGACGATTTCGGCGCCGATCTCGAGTAGTTCGTCGTAGTCGGCGTCGAGCAGCGTCGCGAGCCGTTCCTCGTCGACGAAGCTCCGCGAGAACTTACAGAGGACGGCGCTGTCTTTGATCGCGTTGACGTTCTCGAGTTCGACGATCTTCGGTGGCTTGCCCTCCACACCCTCCTTCTCGAAGGCATCCTCGGCGTCGACCAGTGGGTACTCGTAGGGGTAGAACTCGGCGTACATGTGATCGGCACCGCGATTCGAGGTGGCGAAGGCGAGCCCCTGGCCGTTTAAGGTGCGGCCGTCGTGGGCCGAAAACTCCATTCCCTTCACGGTCCAGTTCTCGACGCCGAGTTCGTCGTGGACCCGGTCGACGCCCTCAGCGAGCGTGTCGCCGATCCCCTCGCGGTAGGCGATCTTCTCGACAGTTTCGTGAATCAACTCGGCGTTGCCGAACTCGTCTTCGCTCGCGAGGTAGGCCGCGACGACGTCGCCCGCGGAGATCGTGTCGAGCCCGAGTTCGTCACAGAGCTTGTTCGATTTCATCACGTCGACGATGTCGTCGACACCCGAGTTCGAGCCGAACGCCATCAGCGTCTCGTACTCCGGCCCCTCGGTCTCGAGGCCGGTTTCGTCGTCTTTCGTCGGAAGTTTGCAGGCGAACGCACAGGCCGAACAGGTCCCTTTCTTGTACTTTTTCTCCTCGATCCGGTCGCCGTCGATGTCGTCGATGTGTTCGAAGGAAAGTTCCGAGAAGTACCGCGTCGGCAGGGCCTCGACGCTGTCGGCGTAGGACGCGACCGACGACGTGCCCTGACGTTTCATGATGTGATCGGACTGGGCGGCCTCGCCGTGGATCTCCATCTGGATCGGCGGAATCTCGACCTCGTTCGTCGAGTCGCCGTCGAACGTGATCGCCTTGATCCCCTTCGATCCCAGGACAGCGCCGAGTCCGCCGCGGCCGAACGCCCGTTCTTTCGACGTCATGATCGAGGCGAATCGCACCTCGTTCTCGCCGGCGGGGCCGACGACGACGGTGTGTTCGGCACCGAGACCGTGTTCGTCCTCGATGTACTCGCACGTCTCGAAGACGGTCGCCTCCGCCAGGTCGGGGACGGGTTCGAACTCGACGCCCTCGTCGGTGACGTGGACGACGAGGAGTTCGTCGCTCGAGCCGGTGACCTCGAGGGCGCTGTAGCCCGTCCCGGTGAAGTTTCGCGAGAGGAACCCACCCGCGTTCGAGGAGAGCAATCCGTCGGTCAGCGGCGAGAGGGCGGTCGCCGACATCCGGCCCGTAAAGCTCATCGTCGAGTGCTGGAGCGGCCCCGTCGCGAGGTAGAGCCGGTTCTCCGGTCCGAGCGGGTCGGCGTCGAACGGGACCCGATCGTGGGCGAGTCTGGTTCCCAGCGCCCGACCGCCGATCGAACGCTCGAGGACGTCGTCGATTGGTTCGGTCTCGACCGAGCGCTCGCCGACGTCGATCGTACACAGCGGTCCCTGGACGTGTTTCATATCCGGACGAATGACACCCGTAGGCGCAAAACGATATCGGTTCCAGACGTTCGATTATGTAGATTTTTCGACCGAACGGCGCTGACGATCGCGCTTGCGATCCAACAGCACACCGGACCCGAGTCCAACAGTATATCGTTCGGGAGCGAGAGCAACCGTGCATGTTCGGGTCAGACGACGGGCCAGGGGATGTGACGATGACCGACCTCTACGATCAACTCGAGACGCTCGAGGAGACGGTCGACGATCCGGCGGAACGGACGGAGGTTCGACGAACGAAGACGGTGGTCGACCGACTCTCACACAACGGGACGGTCAGTCGGGTGATCACCGAGTTCACCGGCAGGGACAAAGCCGAGGCGTTCGTCGGGAGCGTCGTCATCGGGATGCCGCTGCTGGTCGAGGACGGCGTCATCGAGATCGGCGAGTTCCTCGCGGAGACACCCGCGTTCTTCGCCGTGAACGTCGGACTCGCCGTCGCGATGGTCGTCGGCATCCTCTACGTCGCGGACTTTCGCGACGTCCGTATCACGGATCCGTATCTTGACGTGATTCCGCGACGTCCCGTGTGGGTCCTCGCCATCGCGTTCGCGACTGCCGCCGCGATGATGACGCTGTGGGGACGGGTCGACTGGGCAGATCCCTGGGTGAGTCTCTGTCAGGTGTCGGTGATCTTCGCCGCGATGGCGATCGGCGGCTCACTCGGCGACATCCTCCCCGGCGAGCACTGAGACGGATTGCTGTCTCGATCTGTCTGATCGACGACCGCGACCCGCCGCCAACTCGTTTGCCTCCACGATCAGGATCTCGATTATTGCGGCGCGCTACCGACGGAACGCACACATGCGTGCCCCTCCGCGCCGAGCCCCCGTCCTGTTCGACGGGGCGCGGTTACTCATTTCTCAAATCGGACGTTCCTGAAAACGTGGTCAGTGATAGGGACGCAGGCGAGACGGTACTTGACCGTCACTACGATCAATGATTGGAACGCGAAAGAGTTCGGCAGCGACGGCGAGATCTTCCTGGCAGCGAAGAACACTGACGAAGTAGGCGTGCTGTCTGCTGAACTCTCTCGAACTGCCCCTCTCTGCGTTGCGCCCTGAGAGACAAATTTGCCGAGCTAGAGCGTGTCGAATGACTCGATCACGTCACTCGTCGAGTACGTCTCGACCAGATTCTGCTCGTCGAAGTCAGAATCGTCACTCCAGATGGCCCCATCGTAGGCGATCGCACACGCGAGGTACAGCACGTCGTCGGGGTCGGTGTCTCCGATTGCTGCGTCTGCCCTCTCGATAGCTGGATAGAAGTCGTCGGCAGGAACGACCTCGATGTACTGAAACAGGAGGTCGATGATCTGTCTCACTCGATCCAGTTTCATTCCGGATTTCTCTACGATCAGGTCTTCGTAGTTCTCGAGTTCGTCGTGGACGAACGCTGGCGTCAAGAGATCCGGCTCGAGTGTAACGATGAGTGCCCGCGTTTTCGAATCAGCGATGGGTGCAGAGATGACGACGTTGGCGTCAATGACCAGCTTCATTCGTCGAATCTACGTCGATTCTTCTTCGACGCGCTCGCGTCCACGTTCGTTGATCGTATCGGCGATTTCCTGAACGTCGCGCTCGGTGAGTTCGCTCTCGCTGGTGAGTTCGTCCATCAGTTCGAGCGTCTCGATCTTCTCCTGGATTGCCTGTCGCGTGACCTCGCTCCAGTTGATCTCCGGGTGCTGTTCCATCCGCTCTTTGAGGGCGTCGTCCACGTTGACCGTGATACTGGGCATACAGGAATCTATGGACACACAGAATACTGTGTCTTTTGGTGCATTCCATGTTGAACGCCATCGAGTTCATCGCACTAGATGGGGCAGAAGAGTTTGAGTCGAGAGCGCTGCAACGTGACAAATTCCACTACCTAAGAACCCCGCACATTCTGGATGAGCCCCTGAAGCGAAAAATCAGTGAAATGCCAATATTAGCCGCTTCAAGGCCTCAAAGTCGGTCTTACGGGTTCCCTGGGCCCTGGCGGATTCGAACCGCGGTCGGAGCAAAGCTCCTCCCTGGTTCGAATCCACAGCGATCCATTCCGCGAGCCTCGCGAATTGCTCGGCTCGCTCCATGGGCCCTGACGGATTCGAACCATCGACCACTCGGTATCCCACACAACCGCACTGGCGTGCGACCACGATATGAGCCGAGCGCTCTTACCAGACTGAGCTAAGGGCCCTCGTCTCGAGAGAACCACGGGCTGAAGTTAACCCTTACTCTCTGTCTCGAGTCCAGAGACGTCAGTACACCTACGTGATCCCCGTCGACCCTCGTGCGTCAAACAGTATATGGGGCAGGCGACCGAACCAGGGGGTAATGGCGGATCGTCGTCGACTCGAGCGATTCCTGCGGTCGAAGCTCCAGGAGGCAGGCGAGGAGTACGAACAGCTACGCGAGTCGACCGACGAACAGTTATCGGAGGCCCGGGAGGCGTATCAGGTGGCGAAACACGCCCGGAGCCTTCCGTCCGACGAGGAAGGGCGGGCGAAGATCGTCTGTCGACGCTACGCCGAGCGGCGTGGGGCGAAACTCGACGAGCAGTACCGACCTGCCTGTTACGAGGAGGGACATCCGGACTGCGAGGGCTGTGTAGAAGACGTTCGGTCGGGGCGAATCGAGACCTGGTAGCCGGTCACCGGGTACTCGAGTGGCCGCTCTCGCCGTTTTCGGGCCACAGCGCCCAGACGAGGATCGCGAGGATCATCGCGACGCCGAGTGTCACCGACTCGAGGACGGTGAGTTCGACGTTGACCCAGGCGAGTACCGTCCGGAGTTCGACGAGGATCGGGACGGTGAAGGCGATGACGACGAGCAACGCTGCCTTGGAGATACGCATTACCGGATCACCCCCACGAGCGCCAACGTCGCGCCGTCGACCGTCTCGGTGGCGGCGGTCTCGAGGGCGATCCCGACCGTCGTCACCGACTCGAGGGTGAGCGGGAACGGGATGACTTCGGGGCCAAAGAGGCCGCCGCGTTCGATGATACTCAACAGCGGGAAGGTGTACGCGAAGATCACGAGGACGACGGCGATGGCCGTCCAGAGTTTCAGGTTGTCGAGGACGAGCGGAGCGTCCTCGGGCCCGGAGAGTGTCTCGGCGTAGCCGTTGGCGGGGAGGGAGTCGCTTTTGCCGTTGAGTGCCGTGCCGATCACGTTCGCGAAGAACAGGACGAGCGAGAGCGTCAGCAACACGCCGCCGAGGGCGATCTGGGCGTCGAGTTCGGCGACGCTGCCGACGGCGGCCTCGAACTCGAAGCCCTCGTACTGTGGTTCGGCCGTTCGACGCGGGATACCGAGCAGGCCGCCGCGGTGCATTGCGTTGGACATGAACGTCATACCGATAAACCAGAGGACGACCTGTCCAAGCGCCACCGAGCGGTTCCACAGCGCCCTGCCGGTCACCTGCGGGAGGAACCAGTAGGTGACGGCCATGAACGTCAGCGCGACGGCGGTGCCGACGGTGAGGTGGAAGTGGCCGACGACCCAGAACGTGTTGTGCACGAGATAGTTGATGTTCATGCCGGCGTTGATCATGCCCGAGAAGCCGGCGGCGGCGAACATCAGACCCGCAAGCGCCATGCCGGTGAAGACGGGATCACGCCACGGGAGGGCTTTCAGCCAGCCGAGGTAGCCCTCGCCGCCGCGCTGTCGGGCACCGTGTTCCATGCTGGCGACGACGGTAAACGCCGTCAGCAGGCTCGGCAACAGGAGGAACATCGTGTTCGTCATCGCGATGAACTTGAATCCCTCGGCGATGCCCGGATCGAGGTACTGGTGGTGGATTCCGGTCGGCACCGAGAGCACCAGAAACAGCACGAAGACGACGCGGGCGAGCGGGTCGCTGAACAGTTTCCCGCCCGAGATTTTGGGGAGCATGACGTACCACATCATGTACGCCGGCATCAGCCAGAAGTAGACGACCGGGTGGCCGAAGAACCAGAACAGCGTTCTGGTCAGCAGCGGATTGACGGTGTCGATCCAGCCGAGCGACCACGGCAACAGGAACGCGAGGATCGCCACGGCGACGCCCAGCGTCGCGATGTACCACATGAGCATCGTCGTCAACACCATGAACGTCGGCAGCGGGATCCGCTCGTCCGGGTTCTCTGCCTTCCAGGCCAGCCAGGATCGGAACCAGTCGGCGCCGGCCAGCCAGGTGCCGACGACGAACAGCACCAGTCCGAGGTAGAACATCGGATGCGCCTGTAGCGGGGCGTAAAACGTAAACAGAACCGATGCGCTAATATCGGTCGCGTCGGTGAAGCCAGCCAGGATCGCGACGCCGGTCAGCGTTATTCCGACCGCCATCAGCGAGTACCAGCCCCAGCTGAATCGGATGTCTTCGAGGCCACGGTCGAGGCTGGTCGTTATCGCCCAGGTGAAGATCCCGACGAGGAAGAAGATCGTAAACGAGATCACGAGGAAGACGCCGTGAGCAGTGAGGACGGTGTAGTAGTCCACCGAGTCCATAAACCGGAGAAAGTCGGTCCGGTGAAGCGTCTGGATGATCCCGAACACACCACCCAGTGCCAGCGCGAGGAACGAACTGTAGAACGCGGCCCGGACGATCCTCGCTTCCGCGGGGAACTCGTCGATGTACGCGTTACTCATCGTCGTCACCTCCGTCGTCGTCTTCGGCGTCCGGGTCGACCACGCTCAGGGTCCCGGCCTCCTCGAACTCGTCGACGGTGATCGTCCAGTCGTGGTCGCCCTCGCCGAGATCCGCGGTGTCGACGACGATCGTCGTCTCCGCCGTTTCGCCGCCGGCGACGACGAGCTCTTCTTCGAACGTCTCGTCGCCGACCTCGAGGACGACCGTCGTCTCGAGATCGTCGAGTTGACGGTTCCGAACTTCGACCGTGAACTCGGCCTCGTCGTCGGGTTCGACCTCGGTCGGTGTGTCCACCGAGTGGTCGACCAGGTCGAACTCCTCGGCGGGGACGACGTGGAGTTCGCCCTCCATGTCGTGGTGGCCAGGGCCACAGTACTCGTTACAGACGACACCGTACTCGCCGACTTCGTCGAACTCGACGGTCATCTCGGCGATCTCGCCGGGGATGGCCATCGTGTTGACGTTGGTGCCGACGATGCTGAAGCTGTGGATGACGTCCCTGGCGGTGACGTAGAACGTCACCTGGCTGTCTTCGGGGACTTCGATCGGGTCGGGCTGGTATCGAAACGTCTGGGCGACGACGTAGGCTTCGTACTCGTTTTCACCGACCTGTTCGACGCGCGGGTCGCCGAAGCGTTCGTCGTCGCTGAGTTCGGTTGGTTCGACCGTCGGCTGCTGGTCGCCGACCATCGCGATCCCGAGGCCGACCGAGCCGTAGGTGATCGTCGCGATGAACGTGACGATCAACAACATCGCCGCGACGAGCCACAGTTTCTCGTAGGTGTGAATGTTCATGCAAGTGTCACCACGGCCGTGCCGACGACCGTCGGATCGTTTCCGAGGAATTCGACGAAGTACATGAAAAACCAGAGCCCGATCAGAATGAGAAAGTAGAGCCCGATTAACGCGAGCGTCCCCACTGGATCGAACTCGTCGTGTCCAATTTCGCGGATTCCCTCCGCGCGCGGTTCGGATACCGGCTCTTCGGTCGCTTGACTCATACCGTGGAGTTTGTAGGACCAGCGCTTAACCACTAAACCAATTCCCACTCTGTAGGAACGGGGGCAGTATTAACACGTTCCGACAGCTACCCTCGCGTATGGTACTCGAAGAAGCTTCTCCGCGTATATCGCTCCCGGTCGGGTTGCTCGCGCTCGTTCCGGTCGCGTGGTACGGACTCGGGAGTTCGCTGGTGGCGGCGGCCGTCTCCGCGGTCAACGTCGTGTTCATTCTCGGCTGTCTGTACGTCGCGTTCGGCCCCGTCGACGGCCACCACGAGCCGGAGCCGCGGTCGTCGGGGACGTCGTAGCGTCGATGGTCGCATGCCCTCGTGGCAGGTCACGGCTGATCGGCTGGCGAGAACGGTCGACAGATGAGGGAGGCGTACAGTCGACGGACGTCCGATCGGGAGCTGTACACCACCGACCGGGACGCCCTCGAGGATACTCGCTCGACAGATGACAGACTCCAACGCCGGATCCAGCGACAGGTCGAGTGTGCCCCTCGCTCCCGACGGGGCCGAAGCCGACGACGCCGCGTCGCGTGATCCAGACGACGAGTGTACTCTCTGTTCGCTCCCGACGCCGTCGACTCCGATCACCGAACCCGACGTTTCCGGAACGTTCTGCTGTCGTGGCTGTCTCGAGGTCCACCGGACACTCGACGGTGTTGGGGACGACGGCGTCGAACGCGAGGTTCGCCAGCGCCTCGAGGGGGCGTCCGACCCGGACGCGGAGTCGGACCCGGAGCAGTTCGACGGCGAGGAGGCGTTTTTGGCCGTCGAGGGGATGCACTGTTCGACCTGCGAGGCGTTTCTCGAGGCGACGGCGTCCTCGACGGCGGGTGTCCAGGCCGTCGAAGCGAGCTACGCGACCGAGACGGTTCGCGTCGCGTACGATCCCGATCGACTCGAGGCCGAGGACCTCCCCGAGATCGTCTCCGGTTACGGCTACACCGCCCGCGAACGCGGGACGGAGGCGGAGGACTCGAGTCGCGATCAGGCGCTCGTGAAGTTCCTGATCGGTGGCGGCCTGTTCGGAATGATGGTGATGGTGTGGTACGCGGTCTTTCTGTATCCGACCTACTTCGGCTACGATCCGGTCGTCGACTTCGGCGGCTACGACGGCTACTACCTCGCGGTGAACATCTGGCTGATGACGTCGTTCGTCCTCTTCTATACGGGCTATCCCATCCTGCGGGGTGCGTTCGTCAGCCTGCGCGCCGGGATGCCGAATATGGATCTGCTCGTCGCCACCGCGGCGCTCGGAGCCTACGCCTACAGCACGCTCGCGATGTCGCTCGGGCGGACGGACCTCTACTTCGACGTGAGCGTCGCGATCATCCTCGTCGTCACGGCGGGAACGTACTACGAGGAGCGGATCAAGCGGCGGGCGGCAGGGCTGCTCTCCGATCTCACCGAACAGCGCGTCGACGAGGCCCGGCGGGTCGACGGCGAGACGGTCCCGATCGAGGCGGTCGAACCCGGCGATCGGCTCCTCGTACGGCCGGGCGAACGGATCCCGCTCGACGGCGAACTCCTCGAGGGCGAGGCCGCGGTCGACGAGTCGCTGGTCACCGGGGAGTCGCTGCCCGCCGAGAAGGGGCCCGGTGACCCCGTCCGCGGCGGCACGGTCGTCACCGACGCCCCCGTCGTCCTCGAGGTCGGCGCGGACGCCGAGAGCACCCTCGATCGGCTCGTCTCGATCATGTGGTCGATCCAGAGCTCGCGCCCGGGCGTCCAGCGGCTGGCCGACAAGCTCGCGACGATCTTCGTCCCGCTCGTCCTCGTCCTCGCGACGGTCGCGACCGCGACGTTGCTCGCGACGGGCTCGAGCGTCTCGAGTGGTCTCCTGGTCGGGCTGACCGTGGTCATCGTCTCCTGTCCCTGCGCGCTCGGCCTCGCGACGCCGCTTTCGATCGCCGCCGGCGTCCAGGCCGCAGCGAAACGGGGGATCGTCGTCGTCGCAGAGACGCTCTTCGAGGACGCCCCTGACGTCGACGTCGTCGTCCTCGACAAGACCGGGACGCTGACGACGGGATCGATGAGCGTCGAGGAGGTCGTCGTCGAGACGCCGGACGGATCGACCGGCGACGACTCGGCCGGGGAGGTGCTCGCTCGAGCGGGCGCGGTCGAGTCGCTCTCGGAGCACCCGATCGGGGCCGCGATCGCGACCGAAGCGGCGGAAGCGGTGGCGGCGGTGGCCGACGAAGCCGACGGAACCGACTCCACCGCCGAGGGGAAATTCGCCGGCGAACTCGCGGTCGACGTCGAGGGTTTCGAACGCGACCGTCGCGGCGTCAGCGGCGTGGTCGCCGGCGAACGCGTCGCCGTCGGCCACCCGGAGTGGTGTCACGAGCGCGGACTGACGGTTCCAGAAGAACTCGAGTCGCGGATCACGGACGCCGAAAGGCGGGGAGAGGTTCCGGTCGCCGTCGGCTGGGACGGCCGGGTCAGGGGCGTCATCGTCGTCGGCGACGCGCCGCGCGAGCGCTGGCTCGAGGCTGTCGACACGCTGGCCGACGGACGAGACGTCGTCGTGCTCACTGGCGACGAGGGGGCGTCGGCCGACCGCTTTCGGGCCGTCGATGGGATCGACCAGGTCTTCGCGGGCGTTCCACCCGAAGCCAAAGCCGAGACGGTGAGACGACTCCAGGCTCGCGGCACGGTGGCGATGGTCGGCGACGGGAGCAACGACGCGCCGGCGCTGGCCGCCGCGGACGTCGGCATCGCGATGGGGAGTGCGACGACGCTCGCGACGGACGCAGCAGACGCCGTGGTCCTCGGCGACGACCTGACGGCGGTCGCCGAGACGTTCGACGTCGCGAGCGGGACGAACAGCCGGATCCGCCAGAATCTCGGCTGGGCGTTCGTCTACAACGCGGTCGCGATTCCGCTCGCGATCGCCGGCCTGTTGAACCCGCTGTTCGCCGCCGTCGCGATGGCCGCAAGCAGCGCGCTGGTCGTCGCGAACTCGGCGCGATCGATCTGAACGGCTCTTTCGAGGTAGTCGGCTCCGTGCGCACCCGAACTCGAGATCGCCTCGAGACGGGGGCGGAGTATCCGTCAACGCCAGTCAGTCGTCCTGATCGGGATCGTCGGCGCCACCGCTCTCGTCCCCACTCGTAACGACGCGTTCGAGCCGTTTCCGGCCATCGTCGTCGTAGACGTACGTCTCGCCGTCCGCTTCGTCGCGCGTTCGTCGGTGGCTGCCGTCACAGAAGGGAAACGAATCGGAGAGGCCACACTGACAGACGGCGACGTTCCCCTTCTCGTCGTCGACGTCGTCCGAATCGAGCTTTCGCGGGCCGGTCGCCTCGAGTTCGACGAGTCTCGTCATGGGGGAAGGTCACTCCCGACGGACGGAAACGTTACGATGTGGCGGCGAACGCGTGACGACGACCGGACTGAAGATTCGGTACGGCGACGAGGCGAACGGAAACTACTTGTTGGTCGTCACTAATCTCGAGTCAGATGCCAGGATGAGTCCGGACGCCATCGGGACGTCGACGGCGGTCGCGCTGGCGGTGGTCAAAACGCTCGTGCTGGTCGTCGGCAGCGTCATCACCTTCTTCGCCTACAGAGCCTATCAGCGTACCCGCCAGCCGGCGCTTGGCTATCTCGCGGGCGGGTTCGGACTCGTCACGCTCGGACTCGTCCTTGCCGGCATGCTCTACGAGATACTCAGCGTGCCGCTTCGACTGGGATTGCTGCTCGAGAGTCTGTTAATGCTCGCCGGCTTCCTCGTGATCGCCTACTCCCTGTACGCACCCTGATAACTGTGCGATCCGCGTAGACGTCTCGAAGCTCGATCAGTCCTCGCCGTGGGCTGGCCCGTCCGCGAGCGCGTCGGGCGACTCGCGTTCCGCTCGCGGTACCTCGAGAACGACGACGGTGCCTCGCGGATCGTTCTCCTCGAACCGAAGTCGACCGCCGGACTGGGTGACCGCCCAGTCGACCAGCCAGAGGCCGAGTCCGCTCGCGTGTCTGAGTTGGGTGATCTCGCGGTCTTCCTCGAGGAGTTCCCGTTCCTCGTCGGGAATGCCGGGCCCGTCGTCGGCGATCGACAGCCGAACGAACCCGTTCTCCGGTCGGTCACAGAGCGAGACGTCGACCGTGGATGTCGACTGGTCGCTGTGTTCGATCGCGTTTTCGAGAACCTGATAGATTGCCGCCCCGAAGGAGACGTCGGCGCGAGCGAAACACCGATCGGGGAGCGATCGGTCGACGTCGGCGTCGGGGAACTCCCGCTCGATCTGGGCGAGCGCGTTCTCGACGGCGACCGAAACGTCGATCGGCTCGGCCACCGACTCGCTGCGCTCGAGGGTCTGTTCGGCCGCACGGGTCTTCTCGGCCAGTTCCACGAGTTCGTCGGCTCGCTCCTGGATCGTCTCGGCGTACTGAGCGGTCTCAGCGGAGGCGGTTTCGGCGAGCATCTCGGCGCAGCCGCCGACGATGTTCATCCCGTTGCGCAGGTCGTGGCGCAACACTCGATTGAGGATTTCGACGCGCTTTCGTCGTCGTTTGCGTTCGGTGACGTCGGTGTAGACGCCGAACACCGTCTCGGACGTCCCGTCGGTCTCCACTGGGACGAGTCGCATCATGAAATCGCGCAATCCGTCGACGGAGCGTCGTTTGACTTCGTCCTCGATTACCTCACCGTGAGTACTGAGTCGATTGTACATCCGGGCGTCGTCAGTCTGGCTCGACGGGACGATGATGTCGTCGAGTGGTTCGCCGACGAGTTCCGACTCGTCGTAGCCGAAGATCCGTTCGAACGCCGGGTTGACCATCTGAATCGTGGGGTCGGCGTCGACGTCGTCGTGGCGGCCGACGACGACGGCGTCCGGGACGTTCTCGAACAGCGCGGCGAAGCGGTCTCGTTCGGTCCGGAGTCGCTGTTCGAAGTCGATGCGTTCGAGCGCGTCACTGACGTGAGAGAGCAACAGTTCGGCGAGTTCCTGGTCTTCCTCCTCGAATCCCCCGCGGCGACTCGAAACGGTCTGAAACACGCCGCGGTCACCGATCGGGACGCTCAACACCGATCGAAACTCTGGTCGGTGCGGTCGCGCGTCGTCGTTCGCCCGGAGATCGTCGACGCGGTACGTGCGACCGTGGCGATACGTCTTCCCCGCGATCCCCTCGTCGATCGACATATCCCCGGGTTCGTCATCGTCGAACTCGGAGGACATCGCTTGCTTTACAAGCATTCCATCCCGGACGACGTCGACGACGCAGACGTCGAAGTCCAGGACGTCCTCCGCCGCTTCGACCGTCAGATCGTACACGTCCTGATGGGTGCGACAGTCGTCGAGATCCGAGGCGACGGCGTGGAGGGTTTCGATCTTCGCTTTCCGATCGACGAGTTCGTGTTCGCGGTCGGCTCGGTCGAGTGCCGCTTCCGCCGTTGCGGCGAGGACGTGTACGAGGTGGATCGCCGAGACGTCGAGGCCGTCCGTAGTCGCGACGGCGAGGGTCCCGTGCTCTCCGAGCGGGTGAAACACCGCACTGTCGACCGATCGTTCGACGTGGGAGGGAAATTCGATGCTCGAGACGTCCTCGACGATCGCGGGCTCGCCGGCCGCAAAGACGTTCCAGATGACGTGATCGCCACGACCGACCCTCGGTACCTCCGTCGTTCGCTCCGCGAGTTCGACACTCGTCGCCGCCACCTCGAGCGTCTCGGCGTCCGCGTCGTAGTATCGAACACCGGCGAGGGGACGATCGAGGACGTGTTCGGTTGCCTCGATGACGATCGTCGCGATCTCCTCGGTCGATTCGGCCCGGAGGAGTTCCCGGGTTGTCTCGTGGAGAACCTCGAGTGCGTCCGCATGCGTCGGGTCGTCGAGGAAGTCAGACGACGATTCGGTCGTCGTGAGTGCGTCAGCGACACGGTTCTCGACGACCTCTTGTCCCTGTTCCCGGGGGACGTAGCCGTCGACTCCGGCTGCGAGGAGTTCTCCCGCGAGCGCTTCGGATCCGTCGGCCGGGCAGACGACGACTGACACGTCCGGATCGTGTGCGCTCACTTGCCGGCAGAACTCCACGCAATCGGCGTCGTGGAGGGTGGCGGCGGTTACGACGCAGTGTACGGGACCGCTCGTCAGCCGAGAGAGACACCGTTCGGCCGTTTCGACGATCTCGACCGTCGCGTCGAGACGGGCCAGCGCCCGCTGTATCGTCACCGCCGGATCGGGATCGACGTAGACGACGCGCGTTTCGGACTCGTTCACGTGAAAGTCACTCGCTTCTACTCGTGGCGAAGAACTCCAGTGACATTACTGTTCGAGTCGCCTCGTCTCTCGAGGGGTCCCCACAGTCGGCCCGTCTCACGACAGGAGATCGGACTACGCCCCGCTTGCGCCGTCGAATCCGCGGAGAATTCCCTGGCCGTCGGTCGGACCGATATCGGGAAGCGTCGCGCGTTCGGGGTGGGGCATCAGGACGGCGACCGTCTCGCGTTCGCCCAGCACGCCGGCGACGTTGTTTTTCGATCCGTTGGGGTTTGCCTCCTCGGTCAGTTTGCCGTCGGCATCACAGTAGCGAAACAGAATCCGGTCGTCGGCCTCGAGCTCCTCGAGGCGGTCGTCGTCGACCTCGTAGCGCCCTTCGCCGTGAGCGATCGGCACCTCGATAACCTCGCCTTCCTCGTAGGCGGCGGTCCACCGCGTGTCGTCGCGTTCGACCCGCAGGTAGACGTGTTCACACTGGAAGCGCGCGCTCTCGTTCGTGGTGAACGCACCCTCGGTGAGACCGGACTCACAGCCGATCTGTGCGCCGTTGCAGACGCCGAGCACCGGAACGCCGTCGGCGGCGGCCTCGCGAACCTCCTCGAGGATCGGCGAGCGGGCAGCCATCGCGCCGGCACGGAGGTAATCGCCGTAGGAGAACCCGCCGGGGAGGACGACACCCGTCGTGTCCTCGGGAAGCCCGTCCTCGTGCCAGACGATCTCGGCGTCGACCTCCAGGTGTTCGAGGGCGCGCTCGGCGTCGCGGTCGCAGTTCGAGCCGCCGAATCTGATGATTGCGACGGTCATCTACCGTTCGTCGACCTCCACGTCGTAGTCGTGGATGGTCGGGTTCGCCAGCAGTCGCTCGGCCATCTCGTCGGCGCGGTCGCGGGCGGCGTCGGCCGACTCGGCCTCGAGATCGATCTCGAAGCGGTCAGCCGACCGAAGTCCCTCGAGGGCGAATCCCAGCCGTTCGAGGGCCTGTTTGGTCGTCTCGGCCTCGGGGTCCAGCACGCCGTGTTTGAGTCGAACCGTCACCGTCGCGGTGTAGGCGGTCATCGTCTGATAACCCGTAACCGTGCTCAAAAACGCTTTCGCCTTTGCTCGGTGTTACACGATCGTGGATATCCCCCGCTGTGTACGTGAACGATATGTGAGAGCAATCCAACCAGAGCCGACTACGGGAGCAATCCGACCAGAGCCGATCGCAGCCGGTAACCGAACGATCCGTTCTGGTAGCCGTTCCAGCGGCGCTGGCCGCCGGCCAGCGTCACCGCATCGTACCCCTCGTCCTCGAGAATGGTCGTCGCTTTGCGGGCGACGATACCTGCCTTACAGACCGTGACAACGGTCGTATCGGCCGGGACGTCCGAGAGTGTTCGGCGAAACTCCGCTTCGTCACCGCCGCGAAGATCGTGGTAGACGGGAACGTTGTGGCTGCCGTCGATGTGCTCGCGTTGATACGCCTCGCGCGGTCGAACGTCGAGAACGTACGGTGGCTCCTCACTCGAGAGTTCCGCCTCGAGTTGCTCCGGGCCGATCTTGCTCATATACCCCAATATCGAACACGAGAATAAAACGATGCGGATCTCGAGCGACAGAGACGGAGTTGATCTCGAGTTACAGTGCGACAGAGACGGGGTGGATTCCGGATTACAGAGCGACGGAGACGGGATGTGGATCTCGGATTATGGGGTGAGGCGGGTCGAATCGACGACGGACTCGACGCCAGGGTTCAGGCGGTCGGCTGCCCGGCGTGCGCCCGCGATATTGCCGGCGAGCGGCCCGACGGTGCCTGCAGTTAGCGCGCCGGAGGCGAAGAGCCGGCTCGTCTCGCCGTCCGTGCGTCGCCAGGCGAGCGTCTCGTCGGATAGCACCGGCATGCCACGGAAGCCGCGTTCGAGTCCGAGCGCGTCGGCAACCCGGTCGACGAACGGATGGGAGAAGACGGGAGCGAACCCGGTGGCGAGGACGACGCGGTCGGCGCTGCAACAGCCGCCATCCGCGAGTGCGAGACGAGTGCGACCGTCCACGCGACGAGCGCTGCGAACGTCTCCGTGACGAACTCGAAGCGACTCTTCGTCCATCGCCGTCTCGAGGCGGTCGAACAGGGGTTCGGGGATCGTCGCGTCGTTTCTGGCCTCGCGGATCGTCTCGTACCGTGCCTGCGATCCTGGTGGGTGGCGGTGGAGGTGGCGCTCGATGTGGTTCCAGTTGATCCAGCGCGGGTCGGCCTCGACGGTCGCCGTCTCGAGGGGACGTCTCGAGAGCATCGTAACGTCCTCGCGGTCGGCGAGACAGGTCGCGAGTTGGGCGGCGGTAATCCCGCCGCCGACGACGAGCGTCTCCGGTGCGGGGGCGTCGGGGTCGAACCCGTCGTCCCAGACGTGGTCGATGCCCTCGACGCCGGCCGCCCAGGACGGCCGACGATACCGACCGCCGTGGCCGATCGCCAGCACGCAGGCCCGGGTCTCGAGCGATTCAGTGACGCGACCGTCCGCATCGGCCAGTTCGAGCGCGAACGCCTCGCCGTCGCGATGGATCGACTCGACCGCGGCGCGGCGATGGAGCGACTCGAGGTCGTTGCCGTCGATCACGGCGTCGGCGTAGTCGAGAAACAGCGACAGCGACGGGCGACGCGGGTAGCCGGGCGTCGGGAGCAGTTCGTCCTCGCGGTCGCGAGCCTCGGCGAAGCTCTCGAGGCCGAACGGCTCGGTCCCGACGTGGTGGACGAACGTCGAGCGCAAGGCGTCCATCTCGCAGGCACGGGCTTTCTGGCGGAACGACGCGAGCAACCGATCGTGGGGATCGACGATCAGGAGATCCTCGCGCCCGAGGGCGGTGTCCTGGAGCAGCCGCTGTGTGAGGTACGTTCCGTGGATGCCGCCGCCGATGATGACACACTCAAGCATCGAGTCCACTACACCGGTTATTATTTTTTCTCCCAGTAGTATTAACTCCTGTTATCCGACGGAGATTCGTTCACATCCCCTCCATCTCGATCGACCGTGAGACCGAGGCCAGCCGTTTTTGTGTTCGTTCACGAACACGTGTGTACGACCGGAGAGTGGCCCGGTGCGGAGCGTTCGATGCCGGCAGCCATCGTCATCGTCGGCCTTCTGCTCGCGTTCGTCGCACTCGCGGCCATCGACACGGGCGTCGCGCTGATCGTCGCAATTTTCGCGTTCGTCTTCGGGGGGAGATCTTCGGACGGCTCGCCGCAGCGGTGGTAGGAGCCAACGACGAATCCGCCACGGACGCGGACGAGGAGTCCGACGACGGCGAAGATCCCAACGACGCGCTCGAGCGGCTCCGCGTCCGGTACGCCGACGGCGAACTCGCCGACGCGGAGTTCGAGCGACGCCTCGAGATTCTCCTCGAGACGGAGACGGTCGCCGACGTCGAACGGTATCTCGCAAACGGAGAGCAAGACAGCACGGTCGAGCGCGGCAACATCGAGGGGGACGACCGCGAACTCGAGCGGTCGTCTGGATGAGATCGACGGACGTCGCCCTCAGAACAGCGCCGTCCCGACCCACGCGATCACGAGCGCGAAACCGATCGCCGCGCCGGCCTGGCGGGCCAGCATCTTCGCGACGAACGTCCAGGAGACTTCTCGAGCGACCGTAATGGCGGTAACGAGACAGGGCAACAGGACGCCGGCGAGGTAGACCGCGACCAGCACCTCGACGGGCGAGAGCGCCGCGACGCCGGCCGTGTCGGCGGTCAACAGCGCGATACCGTCCTTGCGAATCGAGGCGAGAACGACCGGAAGCGCGGCCTCCGCCGGGAGCGCGAAGACGCCCATCGCCGGCTCGAGTGCGACGCCGAGTCGGTCCAGCGCGCCGGCGTACTCGAGGACGGCGGCGACGACACAGATCGCCGCGAAGACGGGCAGTGCGGTCCTGACGAAGCTCGCAAGCGACGTCCTGGCCTCGCGCCAGATCGCACGCGGACGAGGCCACTCGAGGAACGTCCGGCGGTCGACGGCCATCGTCGTCGTCCGCGCTTCGGGCGGGGCGATCAGCCGGACGTAGATCAGCGTCGTCGCGACGAGAATCGCGAGATAGGGGCCGACGAGCCAGGGCATGCCGACGGCCGCGAAGACGGCCAGCGTGGCGGGAAACTGGTAGGAACACGCCGAGCCAAAGGAGATCGCCGAGATCGTCGTACAGCGGGTACAATCCGAACAGCTCCGGGTGCTCGTCACCGCGGGGACGTTACAGCCAAAGCCCATCACGACGCGGACGAGATCCCGGCCGGTCAGCCCAACTCGACGCATGACCGGATGGAGCGCGGTCGTCACGCGGGTGACGAGGCCGCTGGCCTTGTACGCGCCCATAAAGAGCGCGAAGATGAGCATCGTCGGCAGCGCCCAGACGAACAGGAACGGCCCCATCGAGAGCAGGCCGTAGTCGCCGCCCAAGATTGCGGCGAGGGGACCGGGAAGCGTCGCCGCCCAGCCGACCGCCGGCTCGAGCGCGCCGCCGACGAGGGGATCGAGTCGCCCTGCGACCGTATTGGCGAACCAGACGGCGACGAGCGCGGGCAACAGGAGGACGAGCCCGCTCGCGATCGGACCGAGATAGGGCCGCTCGAACACCGTTTCGGGAGGTTCGATCTGCCAGCCGACGTGAGTCGCGGCTCCGCCCGGAAGTTCCGCGCCGCCGCGGATCGCCTCGAGGACCGATCGGGCGTCGGTGGCACCGGTTCCTGTGGAGGTGCCACCAGCGGGAGTCGCATCGGAGCGTGCGACGCCGCCGTCGGCCGCGACCCGTGACAGGTTTCGCGCGTCGACCGGCACGACGGGAACCGCGAGATCGTCCTCGAGCGCCGCGATCACCTCTCGAGCGCCGTCGGTGTCCTCGACTTTGTCCCAGTAGGTGACGACGATCGATCCCGTCCGCCCCTGTACGAGCGGGAGCAGATCCGCGAGATCGCGGTCGACGTCGGTCGCCGGCACGACGAGGACGACCCGATCAGTTCGTTCGAGTTCGGCGAGCGTCTCGCGGGTCGTCTCGGTGTCGGCCTCGAGCGTGATCCCCGGCGTATCCACGATCTCTACGCCGTCGGCTCGGTACACCTCACTCGAGACGGTCGAGCCGCCGACGTTCTCGTCGGTCGCCGTCGCCCCCGTGAGCGCGGCCGCGAGCGCCGTCTTGCCGACGCTCTCTTTTCCGACGAGAACGACCCGCTCGTCGTCACGATCGTGCTCTCGGGTTCCACTAGAGATTTCGTCAGCATTCGTTTCGTCGGAATCTCCGCCGTCGCTCATCTCGACAATACTCCCTCCGTCACGCCCTCGCTCGAGTCATCGCTCGTTGGTCTCATCTCGAGCGAGAACTTGGAGCGCCTATTATTAAAAATGGCGTTTTAGATAATAACTTCTATTACGGAGGAGGCACATTTGTTAAACGATGGACGACAACTCGACTCCCGTGACGGTTCTGTCCGGAACGCTCGGTGCGGGAAAGACGACCGTACTCAACCACGTGCTTTGCGAGAGCGACCGCGATCTGGCGGTGCTCGTCAACGACATGGGCGAGGTCAACGTCGACGCGGACCAGGTCGCCGAGTCCTCCGACATCGCCGACGAGGACGAGGAGTTGATCGAACTCTCGAACGGCTGTATCTGCTGTGAACTGCGCGGGGACTTGCTCGACGCCATCGGCGAGCTCACCGCCTCCGAGCGGGAGTTCGACGCCGTCGTCGTCGAGTCGACCGGCGTCGCCGAACCGCTTCCGGTCGCCCAGACGCTCACCCTCGGATTCGACCAGTCGGATCTCGATCCCACCGAATTCTACGAGGAGACCGGCATCGAACCGCTTTCGGGCTGTCACCTCGATACGACCGTCACCGTCGTCGACGCCCACCAGTTCCAGACGGCGATGGAGTCCGACGAAATCTTGGACGACGACGGAACGAAAAAACACCTCGGCAACCTGCTCGTCGAACAGGTCGAGTTCTGCGACGTCCTCTTGCTCAACAAGTGTGACCTCGTCGACGAGGAGACACTCGAGACGATCGAGTCGACGGTCGAGGCGCTCCAGCCGCGTGCGGAGATCGTCCGGACCGAACACGGTCGAATTGATCCGGAAGAGATCGTCGAGACCGACCGATTCGACTTCGAGGAGGCGAGCCACTCCGCCGGCTGGATCCAGGAGCTACAGGAGCCCCACCAGTCCGCCGAGGAAGAACACGGAATCACCTCGTTCGTCTTCGAGGCGCGACGGCCGTTCCACCCGGAGCGCTTCGCCGACCTGCTCGACGAGTTCCCGGACGAAGTCGTCAGAGCGAAAGGCCACTTCTGGCTCGCGAACCGCGATGCGGAGGCGCTGTCGGTCAACATCGCCGGCCAGTCGGTTCGGATCGCTCCCGCCGGCCAGTGGGTCGACTCGCTCCCCGCCGACGAACGGGAGGAACAGCTGGCAGAGAACCCGGAGATCGAGGAGTTCTGGCACGATCAGTGGGGCGATCGGAGCATCCAGCTCGTTCTCATCGGGACGGAGATGGACCACGAGTCGGTCCGCTCGGCCCTCGCCGAGTGTCTGCTCACCGACGACGAACTCGAGGACGATCACTCGGCCTACGAGGATCGATTCCCGACGTTCGAGCCGGAGGAAGAAGAGGAACTCGAGGAGGCGACGGAGCCGGAGGGACACGACCACGATCACGGAGATACACAGGAGGAAATCGGCATTGCGGACTGAGCGGGGTGACCGTCGTGGCCGACCGTGAATCCGACGCGGAACAGACACCGTCGAACGACTTCCCGTCGGCGAACCGCGACGTCTCGCCGTGTTACCAGGCGTACGTCGACCGCCGCGAGAATGGGGTCGACGTCTGTACGATATACAACGCGTTCGACGCCGAATCCGTGACCGAAGAACGGATCACCGCCATCGGCGACGCGTTCGTCTCCCGGGAGGACGCCAGGTGATCGACGGCGGCGACCTCGTCCGACGAACCCCAAACCGGCGTCCGCTGACCGACACGTCGAACTCGAGTCATCCAGACGCGTGGAACCGTTCACCAACCACACCGACCGACGAAACCCAGACACAACACTCCAATGTCGACACACTTTCGAACCGCGATGAAGTCGAACGTCACACACGATCACCGACGGGCGGCGATCGATCGTCTGATCGAACGCGGCGAACGCCAAAATTTGGCGATCGTCGTCGAAACTGCCGGGCTCCGCGGCGAGTTCCGCCGCCAGGCGCTCGAGGGACTCGCCGCCTGCCGAGCGACCGACGAACTCGAGGCGCTCGCCGAGGAAACGTCGCTCGATCGGTCGCTTCGCCGACGGGCGGACGAACTCACGTAGGGTCCGTCGCCTACGTGCGTCAGGGTGCTTTCGTGACGACGATCGATCCCGAGCCGTGGACGGTAACGGTGTAGCCCTCGAGACGGAACGAGACGGTTCCCGCATTTCGGTTCGTGCCGGCGTTCGTCGGCTCGAAGAGCGCCTCGAGGCCGTCCGGATCGATCCGATCGTAGAGCCGTTCCATCTCGGCTGGATTCCTGCCAGAGAGCGCCGCGACCGTCGAGACGATCGTCCGGGAGAGCGACTCGCTGGCGTCCCAGTCGTGGGAGACGAGTGCAGTCTCCGCGTCGGGGTCGATCCGGTGTCCGCCGTGGTCGTCCGTGGTTGCTGTCATGGTGCTCACCTAGGGGGTGTTGACTGTCACTGCTCGTGACTGAAACGCCTACCACAGACGAGAGCATAAAACCCTGTCAGACATATTTCACTCGATTGTACGACAAAACAAAGGAACGAGTCCCACGTGTCGCGAATCGATCCTGGGGCGGTGTCATACGTTCGGCGACAGACAGTCTGCGATCAGCAATCGCAGTAGTCGGGCTCACAGCAGTCGAGATCCTCGAGGAACATCTCCTTCTCACGGTACTCCGAGAGCGGGTCGACGTCGGCGCCCAGTCGCTCGCCGATCGTCTCGGCGACGACGGCAAAGCGCTGGCGGAACTTGTAGATGAAACAGAACTGTTGGCCGTCGTGTGCGACCTGCGGACCGACGAGGAACAATCCGGGGGTAGCCGTCGACTCGTCGCAGTCGGTGAGTTCGGGGAACTCGCCGTCGAACGCGAACAGGTCCTCGACGAGCGTCAGGCTCCCTTCGAAGCCGGTCGCCAGGACCGGCGGCGTTCGCGAGCGAACCCGTTCGCCGTCGGCGGTGAACACGTCGTATCCCTCGTCGACGTCGGCGATGTCGTCGGCCTGATCGTCCGTCGGGCGAACGCGTTCGATCCGATCGACGCGCGCGCCGGGAACGAGCTCGATCGGCCGATCGTCGGCGAGCGCCGCCTCGAGACGCTCGTTCGTTCGCGGCGAGAGCACCTCGCTGGGATCGGGACTGCGATACTGCCAGGTCCCTTCCTCGTCGAGCACGGTCACCGAGAGACCGGTCTCCGAGAGGCCGAGCGCGGCGTCGATGCCGCTTTCGGCGCCCCCGATCACGGCGACGTCGTCCGACGGGGGTACAGCGACGCCGGCACCGTCGGCCGCCGTCGGAGGCGATTCGTCGACTCGCGTCGACCCAGGATCGCGGTCGTCGGCCGCGAGGTCGGCACCCACGGTGTCGGCGTGGTGCGCCCAGGAGTCGATCGAGGAGACGTGGACGGCGTGTGACGAACCGGGAATCGCTCCATCCGTGGGATACTGGTACTGCCCCGCCGCCCAGATCACGTAACGGGTGCGGATCGACCCGTCGCTCGTCTCGAGGGTGAACCCGACGGAGTCCTCGGCGTCCGCCGCTCGATCGTCGGGAACGACCCGATCGACGTCGACCCCGGTCTCGATCGGCAGTTCGTGGTACTCCGCGATCGCCTCGAGGTAGTCGGCGTACTGGTCGCCGGTCGGGTGTTCACAGTCCAGTGCGAGGCCGGGTGAGGTATCCGGCGTGATCGCGTTCAGATCGCGCACGCCGAAGGCGTTGGCGGGAAACGACGGCGTCAGCAGTCGCATCTCGGCGGGCCACTGGCGAAACGACGCGCCGATCCGATCGCGCTCGAGCACGACGAACTCGACGTCGAGACTCGAGAGTGCGACACCGGTTCCGATTCCGGCGGGTCCGGCGCCCACGATCGCGACCTCGTGGTCGAACGATTGACTCATACCGAATCGATCGGCCCGCTCGAACTTAATAAGTGCGATAGTATAGTTAGCAATCCCTGATAGCCGGTCGGGGCATGGTAGCAATCACGCACGGTCGCGACGGAAAGCAGGGTTTTTAGCCGCCGACCAACTGAACATCGTACTGATGTATCGAAATTCGCTCGAGCGGAGGTGGCGCTGATGACGACCGATGTGACCGAAATCACGGTGATCGGAGACGACGACACCGGGCTCGTCGCCCGGGTGACGAGCCTCCTGTTCGAGCGCGGAGTCAACATCGAGGACCTCGATCAGGCGGTTCGGGACGGCCTCTTTCGGATGTACCTCGCCGTCGACACCTCGGAGATGGTCTGTACCGAGGAGACGCTCCGCGAGGATCTCCACGAGCTCGGAACGGATCTCGGACTCGACGTCCAGGTTCGCTTCCCGGCAGACCGCGAGACCCAGCAGATCGCCGTCCTCGTCACGAAAGAGAGCCACTGTCTCGAGGCGCTGTTCGAGGCGTGGGCCAACGACGATCTGGGCGCTGACATCGGCGTCGTCATCGGGAACCACGACAACCTCCAGCCGCTTGCAGAACACTACGGCGTCCCGTTTCACGATATCGGCGACGAGAAGGGGCGACAGAACGAAGACGAGCTGCTCGAGTTGCTCGCCGAGTACGACGCCGATCTCATCGTCCTCGCACGCTACATGCGGATTCTCTCCCCGAACGTGGTCTTCCGGTACGAGGATCGGATCATCAACGTTCACCCGTCCCTGTTGCCGGCGTTTCCCGGTGCCGAGGCCTATCGCCAGGCCGTCGACGAAGGCGTCCGCGTCGCCGGCGTCACCGCCCACTACGTCACGACCGACTTAGATCAGGGGCCGATCATCACCCAACGGGCGTTCGACGTCCCCGATGACGCCGACGTCGACCTGTTGAAACGCCGCGGTCAGCCCCTCGAGGCCGACGCCTTACTCGAGGCCGTCCGCCTGCACCTAAACGGCGACGTTTCGGTCCACCGGGGTCGAACGACAGTGCGGGAGAACGGCACGAACTACCAGCTCGGTCTCCCCGAGGAACTCGAAGAGGTGACGCCCGATCGACCGGTCGACGGTATCGGCAGCGTAGTCGCCGACGAAAACTGACCGCCAGTTGCGGTCCCCGACGCGGTTTCTCTCGACGGTACGTTCGACAGCCCCGTCGCCGCCACTCGTACGGATTCCTGTCCCGATCTCCCGCTCCAGGGGGCGCAGGTGTGCCGGCACTGGCGGACAGGAAACCGTATCACGACTCAGTTCCCCCGATATGAGATTGTTTTCTAATATCGGTATCTAGTGTATGTTCGAACACCTCTGTAGACCTTATCGAAACGTTCTTGTCCCACCGGGCAAGATAGGGGAATATGGTGGCAGACTCGACGTCGCTCGAGAGAGGCGTTCCGAGCCAAGAGGTGACCGCGGCAGTCGACGAGGTGGACGGACGGCCACACCTCGTCATCGCCGACCTCACTCGAGACGATGCGTGGCTCGCCACGGCAAAATCAGACGCTGTATCCGTCGACGACTGGCGGTAGCCGGTCGCGAGAAGTGCGGCGTAGACGAGTTTGATTTGCGGTGAAATAATATTGGGTGAGCGATGTTTATCCATCCCATCACGCACCGAATTCGATGGGAGTTTCTTTCACTCGACATAGATCTCGACGACAACGTAATCTAACACGCTAATCGGGAGTATCAGCTATCACATGGACTGAAAAACGTTCCACGGGTACGAATTCGCGTCGACTGCGTATCGAGATATCGAGTACACAGGTTACCTTGAGAATACCTATACGATTACGGGAAAGTCAGCGAACAGTAATGAAACAGTATTTCAGTATCTTCGCGTATGGGATTACCGATCACGACGAGCGTACTACTCCGACAAGCGTCGACTGCAGGGTCGACTCGGACCACACCACCGAATTCGACCCTGCAGTGCAGGCGTGCCAAAGCAGTACGCGTGGAGACCTTCCGAATGGAAGGGCGGAGGCCATCGAACGTCAAGTACCTATACAAATCGATTTCCCCGTACAGTGACGACGAGCACACTAGTACTTCGACAAGCGTCGACTGCAGGGTCGACTCGAACCACACCACCGAATTCGACCCTGCAGTGCAGGCGTGCCAAAGCACTAATCGCGGACAGACGCTACTGGGACGAGGGACGTCTCGATGAGCCGACGTTCGATAGCTGTGTACTCTCTCTCGACGCTCCTGATTGTCTCGGTCTTGTTTGTCGGGTTTACCGGTACGGTTAGCGCAACCGAAGAGAGCATCGACGCGGTTACGTATTCGGATAACTCGATCACGGAGTACGCGAACGACGAAGGGGTGGTCGACTCCAACGGGCTTGGAGAGGCGTTCAACGACTGGCAGCGCGGCGATATCGACAGTAACCTGTTAGGTGACGTCTTTTCCGCCTGGCAAACCGGTGAGGTCGTCGTCGGAACGAGCCAATCGATAGACGGAGACTTCGGTGCCGAGGACTTCTACGAAGGCCAACATTCGGTCAATCAGCAACTCGGCACCGGTGTCGACGGTGGCGACGCGCTCGAGATCGATGTTGGCGAGGAGTCGGTGGACGAAGTGACAGTCGTGTTCAACTCGAGCGAACTACCCGCGACGATCAACGGGTCTCATCGCTACATCCTAGACGACGCGTCTATCGAGATCGACGATTCCAACGTCCAGAACGCAGATGTGGCCGCTACAGATGTGACGGAAGAGTCCGACGAAATCATCATCGAGCTGGAAAATGTTGACGACAGTCACGTCGTTATCGAAGGGTTCGACATCGTGAACCTGAATACGACAAGCATCGTCACCAACGATCTGTTCGACGAATTCACGTACGAAATCGAGCTTCGAACCGTCCGTACAGCGGACGGAACCGACGTGACGAACCTCGAGGCGACAGCCGAGAGCGAGTCGTTCCTGCTCGAAACACCGGAACAGACGATCTCAACTGATGGGGAGTTCGACGTAAGCGACGTCACGTACGCGTCCGATACCCAGACGCTCGGAGCCGACGAGGACCTGGTGGTGGATCACAATCGCGACGACGTATTCGGTTCTCGAGTTGGATTCAACCTGACGCCCCTAGAGGAGGAAGGAGCCAACTTCGACGGTGCGGATGTCGAAAACGCCGAAACGAGCACGGGGAGCACCGGGGCTGCTACTGGTGTCACCGAAGACCACGGCGACGATCCAATCGCTCGGATTCTCATCACAGATGTCGGTGGCGAGCAGATTGTCGAAGTGAATAGCTTCGACATAGTGGGCATGGATCTGTCCGAAGTTACAACAGAGTTCGGGTTGGCCTACGAAATTCGGATGCTGTCTCTCTCGATCGAGATACCGGGTCAAATCGGAGGTCTGCATAGTCCCACAGCTCTCAATCCCTCAACCGAGATCGAAACCGACGGGTTCGACGTCGAGTGGCCAACAATCGCTTGAGTACCGATGGCAGCCACTGAAAGTCAATTCCCACTGATTGCACGACTGCTGTAGGATCAATGCATACATCGTCGCAGTTGTTATTGTAGACCGGGATGTTCCACGGCACCGATATCCCAGCACAACTGTAGGCGGTTCGCGGTTACGTCAAAATGACTGACAACAGACTGTACGGGACCGTCCGTCTCGAACGCCATTTTGCAAGACCCAAATCTCCCTTACATCCCCGTGATCGTCACAAACTCGTCGGTCACGAATTCGTTCGCGACAGAATGAATGGGATCGCCCGGATTTGAACCGGGGTCACGGGCACCCAAGGCCCGAAGTATACCAAGCTAACCCACGATCCCGTACTCCACCATTTCGGGCGCACATCATAAAGAGTTTCGTTCCGTCCCCGATCCCATCTCGGTGCTCGATGACACTTACTCCCAGTTCCACTCGTCGGCGTCGTCCGACCGTCGTCCCTCGAGCCGTTCGTCTCCGGAGTCCTCTAACTGGCCGTCTCCGCCGCCCTCGAGCGGTTACGCGTCGGTCGTCGAGTCGGTTTCCGTCGAACCCGACTCCGGTCGCTCGTCGTCGCGTCTCTCCTCGAACGCCGCGGCGACCACTGCGTCGGTCGCTTCCGGTAACTCGCGGTCCGACTCCCGTTCCGACGACGGGACTGACTCGTCGGTTCGATCGTCATCGAACGCAGCGGCGACTGCAGCGTCGGTCGCCTCGACGAACTTGTCGGCCTCCGGCTGTGACTCCGTCGCGGTTTCGGTCAAAAACGAACGCTCCTCGGCGATCCGATCGAGCGGTCCGTCGTCGCTCTCCGTCTCGGTCGAACGCTCTTCGCCCGCTACCTCTTCTTCGCGGTCGTCGTCCTCGGGTCCATCGAGAGTCACCACCTCGTCGAAAATCTCCTCGAGAGTCGAGGCGACCTGTGACTCCTGGCTCGCAGGATCGAAGTGAAAGTGTGCGTTGACGCCCGCATCCGCAAGTCGGCTCGTCAGTGCCTCCGCGAACTGGTACGTTTCGCTCGGTGACGCGTACTCGAGCACGCCGTCTATGGAGTCGAAACAGATCGCGATCTGTCTATCGGAGTCGGACCATCGGGCACACCACCGGAGTATGGCCGTTCCGATCGCCGAAAGGTCGCCTGGATCCGTGATCGACTGCTGACCGCCCGACATCCCGCGGTCGTCAGTCTCCGCGTGTCGCTCACCGACCACGATCGATTCCACCGGTCCGTCGACCGCCGCTCGAGTCGGCGGCTCCGCTCGAGCCTCGCCGGTCGATACCGTGAGCAACGCGTCGATCGAACCTCGGTGATACAGATCCGCACACGACCCCAACCCGTGGGACTCGCCGTCGACCAACAGCACGTTCGCGGGCGGATCGACGGCGTCGGGTGAGGTCGGGTTCATCGGATGTTCCACTCGAGGCGTGGCCTGCGGTTGTGCTCGTGATAAGTGAACTCTCGACCTTCACCGTTGTGGCCGAACAGACAGACTCATCGTCTCATCCACATGATGCTGAGAGAAGAGTAGACGTATGTCCAAAGGATGTTCGATATCGACATTATATATAGATATTACTTGAGTCTAATTCCCTTATATGGTAGCCCAAACCTATATATAGTGACTATATTACCAAATCACATGAGCCGTTTCAGTAGCCGAAGGCGAATCGAGACTGGAATCCGACAGGCCGACACGATACTCGACGGGGGGCTTCTCCCCTCTTCTGCGACGCTCCTCAGGGGCTCACCCGGAACAGGAAAAACGATTTTCGGCCTTCATTTTCTTGCAGCGGGCGTACGTTCTGAGGATCAGGGACTTTATATCAATCTCGGTGAACCAACCGCATACCTTCGCGATACCGCGGAGAGTTTCGGACTGGATATCGGCCCAGTCGACTTTCTCACTCTTTCACCGACCGGAGAAGAGTTTCGCGCCGACCAGACATACGACCTCTTCCAGTCCGGCGAGACAGAAAACCCATCGCTCGTCGAGAATATCCGTGACGAAGTAGAAACACTGGCTCCAGACCGGGTCGTCATCGATCCGATCACGGAACTTAGATATATAACGATGGACGAACATCAGTTTCGGACACAGGTCCTTGCACTTCTCGATTTTCTCAAAGGGCAGGGGGCGACGGTCCTGCTAACGTCACAAGCTGCTGACTCTGTTCCCGACGACGACCTGCAGTTTCTCGTTGATACCGTCATCAGTCTCGACCACAATCAGCGTCGGCGGACGCTCGACGTCTCGAAGTTCCGTGGATCATCTGCACAGCGAGGGCCTCACACAGTAACGATTACCGACGACGGAATGCGCGTGTGGCCCCGACTGGTCCCCGACGACCACGAGCGGGAGTTCAGTTTGGAGAAACTCTCCTCGGGCGTCCCGGAACTCGACTCGCTCCTCCGCGGTGGACTCACGACGGGAACGGTCACGTTTTTGAGTGGGCCGACTGGAGTCGGGAAGACGACCACCAGTCTCCAGTTCATGAAAGAAGCCGCTGGCCGTGGTCAACGGTCGGTCCTCTACAGCTTCGAGGAGAGTCGTTCGACCATGCTCGAGCGGGCGGAGGCTGTCAATATTCCAGTCAAAGAGATGATAGAGCGCGGAACACTCCATATCGAAGAGATCAGCCCGGACGCGCTCACGATCGACGAATTTACCCACTATCTCCGACAGGAGGTCGAAGATCGAGGATCGGAGATTATCATGATCGACGGCGTCAGCGGATACGAACGAGCGCTTCGAGGAACGGGAGGCGACGCGACACAACACCTGATCAAGATCGGACGATACCTTCGGAACATGGGCGTGACCGGGGTAGTCACGAACGAGGTTCATCAGATCACCGGCGAGTTCCGGGCCACGGAACAGCAGATGAGCCACCTTGCCGACAATATCGTCGTTCTCCGCCACGTCGAATACAGAGGGGAGCTCCGAAAGGTGATCGGCGTCCTCAAGATGCGCACGAGTGACTACGAAAACTGGCTCCGGGAGCTACAGATTACTGAACACGGGCTGACAGTCGGCGAACCGATGTCCGACCTTCGTGGTATCCTGACCGGCACACCCACCTGGACGGATGACGAGTGAGCACCACGAATCGGCGGGACCTCCCTCGGAAACAGTGAGGAGGACCCGCGTCATGCCCGCGATCTCGAATCCCGGTAACCGACGAGTCCTCCTCGAGTGGGTGCGCGCCCAGGAGGAGTACGTGGCTGTTTCCGGGGGGCAGGATCGTCTCCGTGACGCCGAGTACGATATCTGTGTTCTCGACGAGCGTACTCTCCGACAGAACGTGACTGTCGTCCGTGACCGTCGGCGTGCTGAAACCGGTGCGTTGCCAGTGTTGCTGGTCAGTTCCGCCTCGGACTTCGCCTCGGTCGAAGCCTGGGCCCGCCACACGATGGACCAGAACCTCTGGGAGTTCGTCGATGAAGTCGTCACGACACCGATCGAGCACGTCGAGCTTCGAAGTCGACTCGAGAACCTCCGTCGGATC
The DNA here is from genome assembly GCF_008245225.1 of Natrialba swarupiae. Taxonomy (GTDB): domain Archaea; phylum Halobacteriota; class Halobacteria; order Halobacteriales; family Natrialbaceae; genus Natrarchaeobius; species Natrarchaeobius swarupiae. The sequence continues at coordinate 318,320 of NZ_VTAW01000001.1, read as the reverse complement.
AGGGACCAATCGATTGCGGTCGCCCAGAAGACCGAGCAACTCCTGCTTTTGAATCGGATTACCCGCCACGACATCCGAAACGAGATGAACGTCATTACTGGTTGGGCAGGACAGCTCGAGGACCACGTCGACGAGGCCGGCCAGGAGATCTGTGAGCGAGTACTCGACAGCAGTCACAACGTCGTGGACTTGACGCGGGCCGTTCGCGAGTTCGTCGAGATCCTCGAGATGGACGACGACCCGGAACTGAAGCCGATCGCCCTCGAGAATGCACTGGCCGACGAAATCGTGAAACGGCGCTCGCTGTTCGAAGACGCGGAGTTCGTCGTCGACGGTGAGATACCTCCCGTACAGATTCAGGCCAACGAACTGCTCTCCTCAGTGTTCCGGAACCTGTTAAACAATTCCGTCCAGCACAACAACTCGAGGACGCCCCGCGTTACAGTCACGGTCACGAGACGGACGGCGAGTGTCGTCGTCACGATCGCCGACAACGGACCCGGCATTCCGTCAGACCGTCGGGATGCGGTGCTCGGTCGTACCGAGGACGGACTCGACCATCCGAGTGCTGGCGTCGGGCTCTACCTCGTCGATACGCTCGTCGAGCAGTACGGGGGTACCGTTCGAATCACTGACTCCACCGACGGCGGTGCCGCCGTCGTCGTCACACTCCCGACGGACTCCCAGGTGGGTGACCGATGACGCCGGACGATTCGGACGCGAACGACGACCACGACCCCCGATCGTCTTCGTCAGTCGAATCCGCGAGGATATATCCGCTCGTCGCCGAGGACGGAAATCACCGTGTCCTAAAGGAGTGGCTGTCGGAGCACGACTTCTACCGGGTCGTCGATGCCGGAGCGGGCCTCGAGACGGCCGAGTGTGACCTCTGTATCGTCGACCACGGTGGGCTACGACGACACGCGGACGAGCTCAGGCGGGTCAAATCCGAGGCTGAACCGGCGCTCTTTCCTGTCCTCCTCCTGTTGCCCGAACGTCGATCTGGAATCATCGAGACAGACCGGGGTGAGATTGTCGACAACGTCTTCGGGACCACGGTCGACGAGATCGTGTCGCTCCCGATTCGACGGGCCGAACTTGGGTGGCGGATCAAGGCACTACTTCGCCTTCGCGACCAGTCCCTACAGTTACAACGACGGACTGAGCAACTCCGGCGGTTCAAGGAGGCCGTCGAGGCGTCGGGTCATGCCGTCTACATTACCGACCCAGATGGCACGATCGAGTACGTCAATCCTGCCTTCGAGGAGTTGACGGGCTACGAGCGCGAGGAGGCGATCGGTCAGACGCCGAATCTTCTGAACTCCGGGGAGATGCCCTCTGACTACTTCACGGAGCTGTGGGAAACGGTACTCTCGGAGGAAGTCTGGGAAGAGGAGATCGTCGACCGACGAAAAGACGGAGAGCTCTACACCGCCCATCAAACGATATCACCGATCACGGACGACGGGACGGTCCAGGCACTCGTCGCAATTCAAGCAGATATCACTGAGCTGATAGAGTTACATCGACAGCTTCGGGTGGTCGATCAGATCCTGCGGCACAACCTTCGAAACAATCTGACGGTGATTCGTGGTCAGGCGGAACAGATCCAGTCTCAGACGACGGGAGAAGCGGCTGACGCTGCCGAGGATATCAGTACCTTGTCCGATAACCTCCTAACCACGAGTCAGAAGTCCCGGGCGATCACTGACGTCTTGAGTGAGCAGCCAGATATTCGGCGGATCGATATCGTGGATACTGTCACGCGATCCGCTGGCTCGGTCACTGCCGGCGTCCCGGATGTACAGGTCGACGTGGACGTTCCCACCCAAGCGATCGTCTCGGCGACGACGAATATCCACAAGGCGATTGAAGAACTGATCGAAAATGCGATCGTTCACAACGATACCGAGACACCTGCAGTCTCACTTTCGGTTACGGTAGAAACCGAACACGTCGAGATACGCGTCATCGACAACGGAAACGGAATCCCAGAGATGGATCGTGCCGTGTTAGAGAGTGGCGACGCAATCGACGACCTCTATCATGGAAGCGGCCTCGGTCTCTGGTTGGTCTACTGGATCATCAAGCGATCCGGTGGTTCGGTTGCCGTCGAAAAGGGAGATACGGGAGGAACCACGGTCAGAGTCACGTTACCAACGGTCAAGTGAACTGAGACGGCTTCCCGTCAGTCAGTGCTGGCCCAGCCGCGAGCTCAGGGGCGCCGGGAGATCGAGGCAACAATCCGTATGAAACGTCGGAAGTGGCGTCCAGGTCCGAACCGCTCAAGTATCCATCCCCGTTAGATGCGTCCGTGTCGAAGCAGGTCCAGCAGGTCGAAACGATCTTCTGTCACGAGACGGGCGACGAGTTCCTGGTCGTCGTCCAGCGCGGCGGCGAGCGGCTATTCCGGGCGAAACTCGGCCTCTCCGAGACGTCCGCCGGCCCCCGGCCGGCCAAGTTCCGACTCAAACAGGGCTCGAGCGAGGAGCCACGCCAGCCCGACGAGTTCGTCGAACTGGCACGGCGAGCCGAGCGGATTCGTATCTCGGAGCAGACCTCACCCGAGGCTCGCGAGGAACTGACCGAGATGCTCTCGGGGTACCAACTCGAGCAGAAGGCAAAAGCCGTCCGGACCTGCCGGTACTGCGCCTCCGCGGGACGGTACTCGCCGATCACGACCGAGACGGCGGTCAAAGACGACCGCGACTGGATCTGTCGTGACTGCGCTCGAGAGGAACTCGAGCGCCAACTCACCTACTCCGGGGCGGGAACGGTGACCGGCGACGCCAAAGAGCGCCTCGAGGAACTCATGATCGAGGTCCAGGACCTCCAGCGGATCGTCAACCTGCTCGAGGGGCGGCTCGATCCCGATCTCACGAAGTTCGATACGATTTCGGCGACGACCGACGAGGTCGATCCCGTCCGCGTCGACTCGCTGGATCTCCACCCCGATCTCCAGGGACTGCTCGAGGACCGCTTCGAGACCTTGCTTCCGGTCCAGAGCCTCGCCGTCGAGAACGGACTGATCGACGGTGACGACCAGCTCGTGGTGTCTGCGACGGCGACCGGGAAGACGCTGGTCGGCGAGATGACCGGTATCGACCGGGTTCTCGACGGGGAGGGGACGATGCTGTTTCTCGTCCCGCTCGTTGCGCTCGCGAACCAGAAGTACGAGGACTTCCAGGAGGAGTACGGCCACCTCGTCGACGTCACCATCCGGGTGGGTGCGAGCCGGATCAACGACGACGGCAACCGGTTCGATCCGAACGCGGACGTCATCGTCGGCACCTACGAGGGGATCGATCACGCTCTGCGGACGGGCAAGGAGATGGGCGACATCGGGACCGTCGTCATCGACGAGGTCCACACGTTAAAAGAGGACGAACGCGGCCACCGTCTCGACGGGCTGATCTCGCGGCTCAAGTACACGACTGAGCAGCGAGCCAAACGACGTGAGGAGTACCAGGGTGCCCAGTGGATCTACCTCTCGGCGACCGTCGGCAACCCCGAACAGCTGACGAAAGCGCTCGAGGCGAAACTCATCGAATTCGAGGAACGACCCGTCCCGATCGAACGACACGTGACGTTCGCCGACGGCCAGGAGAAGGTACGCGTCGAGAACAAACTCGTCAAACGGGAGTTCGACACCGAATCGTCGAAAGGGTATCGCGGCCAGACGATCATCTTCACGAACTCCCGCAGGCGGTGTCACGAGATCAGCAGGAAACTCGAGTACTCGTCGGCGCCGTACCACGCGGGACTCGACTACAAACGCCGGAAGTCGGTCGAACGCCAGTTCGGCGAACAGGACCTCGCAGCAGTCGTCACGACGGCTGCACTCGCAGCCGGGGTCGACTTCCCAGCCTCCCAGGTGATCTTCGACTCGCTGGCGATGGGCATCGAGTGGCTCTCCGTCCAGGAGTTCTCCCAGATGCTCGGCCGTGCGGGTCGTCCGGACTATCACGACGAAGGGACCGTCTACGTCCTCGTCGAACCCGACTGTTCGTACCACAACTCGATGGAGATGACCGAAGACGAGGTCGCGTTCACCTTGCTCAAAGGCGAGATGGAGTCGGTGATGACCCACTACGACGAGGGAAGCGCCGTCGAGGAGACGCTCGCGAACGTCGCCGTCGCCGGCAAGTCGGCGAAGGCGCTCAACGATCGGATGCTCGGCGAGGTACCGACGAAACACGCAGTCGGCAAGCTGTTACAGTACGAGTTCATCGACGGCTTCGAGCCGACCCCGCTCGGTCGCGTCGTCACGGAGCACTTCTTAGAGCCTGGGGAAGCCTTCACGCTCATCGACGGTATCCGGAAAGACGCCCACCCCTACGACCTCGTCGCCGATATCGAGCTTCGCGACGACGACCTGTAGTCGAACGCCGAGTGCCGGATAGAGACACAACGCAGATGGAGTCGAATACCACATTAGCTCGTGCGGTGACTGTTCTCGCTGCACGAATCCCACGTCAATCCACTAGCTCCGCTGAGGCTGGCAGTTTTCCCCAGAGGATGCAAAACTAGTCATCCTCTCACACGTCGCACTCGAACGAACCACCACTGACTAGTGTAATTAATATGGCTGGAATGAGGGACAGATCGGTGGGATACACAGAGACTCGAGCGTAGAGACAATTCAGCTACGACGTCTCAGGCGATGGTAACCGAAGGTGTCTGACGACCCAGTACCCGTCTCGAGTGACGGTTCACGTCCGAACCGCTGGCCCGCCGCTCCGGCACGACTGCAGGATCCCAACTGCGACGGTGTTGAGGGACAGTGGTCCGTATCAGAGGTCGATGATTCCGTCGTCCGTCTCTCCGTTCTCGTGGTCGTCTTCGTCACTCTCGTTATCTCCCACCTCGTCGCCGTTCGATGCGCGTTCACCGTCCTCTCCGCCGTCGACCGTCTCGTCTTCGTCGACGCCCTCGGTTACGTTTTCCATCAGCGATCGGACGTTGTCTTCCTCTCGAGGCGCGACCTGCTGGGGGTAGACGCCGATCGTCACGACCCAGTCTTCGGCGGTCTCGACCGCCTCACTAACGTGGACGTTGACGTCGACGGGTATCCCGCCGAACGCCGCTCGAGCGCTGAATCGCGACTCCGTCGTCTCCTGGTCGAGGATCTCGACGTCGTCGTCCCTCTCGTGCTCGACGTTCTCGAGGTCGTCGTAGTTTCCCTCGATCAATTCGACGAGTTCGCGTGCGGACATCTCTCGAACGGGATTGAACTCCCGACCGGCGACGTCGACCTTCGGGGTCGTCAGAACGGTGAAGACGGCGCTGCGTTGCTCACCGAGTGGCTCTACGCCGATCGCTTTCTCGTGTTCGACCAGATAGTTGCGGGCAACGACCGTCTCGCTGTAGACGGAGATTTCGACCTCTTCTTCGACCGCGAGCTCCTCGATTCCCGTCTGTTCGTACCCGGTCTCTGCTCGAGTCGCCGGCGCGACACCGGCCGGCGTCGCTTCGTGTTCGGCCAACCCGGCCGCGCCGAGACAGCCCGCGACCGCCGTGAGCCCGAACGTTCCGCAACTCGCCAGGAGGTGCCGTCGTTTCATCCTGGTGGCAATGGCGAATTCGGCCCCAAGAGTGTACCGATACGGCGAATCGACGCCAAATTCATGACACGTGTTGGTGACACGTCTCTCGGATCCCAGACGACGCTGGCACCTCGCCGCCAGCAGCCCGCAACGCCCACGTCGTGAGCGATCGGACGGGACCGGTCACTCGAGCAGTTCGATCTCGTCGTCGCCGTTCGGAACGGCACAGAGGAACGCACCTAGCTCGTCGCCGTCGTTTCGATACCAGTGGACGGTGTCGGCGGGAATCAACAGAGAGTCGCCCGCCGTTACCTCGTATACCTCGTCTTCGATACCGACCGTGTATCTCCCCTCGAGGACGTACTGTTCGTGTTCGACGGCGTTCGTGTGCTCGGGCACCTCTCCACCCGGCTCGAGGACGAACCGACGGATCGCGAATGTCGGCGCACCGTCGCGCTCGTCGATCAGGACGCCCTTTTGCATGCCGTCGGCGGCGTCGACCGCCTCGTACTCGATCTCGTCTGCCGAACGAACCAGTGGCTCGGTCATACGGGAGTCTGTGACCTATAGCGTCCTAAATCTCCCGACAGCGCTGTCGCTTGCGGGTGTAAAATACTGCAGTCAAGTGCCGATACCGTTACGAATCCGCCTTACAGGCGCTCGACGTTCGTCGCGCGCGGGCCTTTGGGGGCCTGCTCGATGTCGAACTCGAGTTCCTGTCCTTCTTCCAGGTCCGGGCCGCCGATGTCTTCCATGTGGAAGAACACGTCGTCGTCCGCGTCCTCAGTCTCGATGAATCCGTAGCCGCCAGTGTCGTTGAAGAAATCAACGGTTCCTTTCGCCATTGCCTTTGAAGGGAGTTCCTACACACGTATAAACGCTCCGACTCTCGGCGATCAGACGTCTTCGGCCTTCTCGAGGCGTCGAACGGCGATCGAGACGACGTAGACGAGCATGAACGCGGCGAACCCGACGACGAGTCCGATCAGCTCTCTGGTCCCGACACCGCTCGAACCTATCGCCCAGAGTCCGACCACTCCGGCGACGAAGACGGCGAGCGTGAACGCGCCGATCGCGTAGTAGAACCCGACGTCCGACTCGAGGAGCGAGCGCATCGTCATGTCGTCACTTTCGGCGCCGACGGTAAAACGATACCGAGTGCATCCGTCGTCCGACCGGTGGCGGTCGATTTCCGCGAGTGCTGTCGGTGTGAGTCCGGGGTGAGACCAGAGGCTCGGAGTGGCGTCAGTACAGCAGACTGTGCGTCGCCGTCTCGTACCGGTCGGGGATCAGGTCGGCGATCACGTCGGGATCCGTCTCGCCGTTGACGTTGACGAGATAGGTCCGTCCGTCCTCGTTGCCGTAGATCCCCTGGAAGTCGTAGACGAAGCCGTAGACGTCGACGTCCTCGGGGACGTCCTCGGACTCTCGGAGGAACGTCGCCTGATAGTCGACGTTGTACTCGACGAGCTGGTTGATCACCGTCTCCCGGTCTGCGTCCGCGTCGACGAGATTGCTCTCGAGGGCTTCCTCGACGACCGGCACGAGCAGGTCGATCCACTTGTCGACACCCCGTGGGCCGGGCTCGTCGGCACCTGTCGCGACGTCGTAGGCGGCCGTCACCGCTCCACAGCCGGTGTGACCGACGATCGCCGCGACCTCGGTTCCTGCGTGGTGGATCGGGTACAGGACGCCCCCGTCGACGATCCGCTCGCCCCCGTCGTCGTCCCAGACCTGGTTGCCGATGTTACTCGGCGTAAAGACCGTTCCGGGATCTTCGACCCCCCACATCCGCTCCTGTGGGACCCGCGAGTCCGAACAACAGACCGAGACCACCTCGGGATGTTGGCCGGACTTGACCGCCGAGAAGTGTTCGGACGGAAGACCATCGATGTGCACCTCGTTCCCCCCGAGCAGTTGCTCTAGCACCTCGTCGTCGTGTTCGTGATCGTCTTCATCAACCATACCGTAACGAGCACGGAGGGCGAACAAAATAGTTTCTTTTCGTACAGATGTGGGGCCGAACGCTCATACGGTCTGCTGTCCAGCAGTATCGCCGCATCCGGGATCCGTTCTCCGGTGTGCGGTACGCAGGGATAGCAATCCGTATCAGACGAAATCGGGGGTAAACGGATATGTCCACGTTTCGCCGCCGTACGCTTTGACCGCGGCGATCGCACAGACGGCGACGTTGACGAACGGAAGGACGATCAAGAAGGGAATCCCGATCAGGATGGCCGAGAGAAGCGTCGCCGCGATCATGCCGACCGTGTAAACGATCTGCCAGTTCAACGCGTTGCGGGCGTTTTCGTCCACGAACGGATCGTCGGTGACGACGAGAACGATCGCCGGGCCGACGACCCACGTCACGATCGCGAGGAGGTGTGCGGCCGCGGCCAGGAGTTCGTCGTCGTTCGTACCGTCTATCTCGCCGCCGCTCGTGTCGTATTCGCTCTGGCCCGGATCGTATTCGACGTCGTGATCGGGACCGTATCCGCTCTCACTGCCAGTTTCGTATTCACTCGCCCTGCTGGTTCTGAACGCTTTTGCTCTCCTGTCAGCACCTCTCTCGACCGGCGCACGGTCGTCGTCTCGGCTCTCCGTCAGCTCCGCGCCACACTCCGAACAGAAGTTCGCGTCGGAATCGACGTCCGCTCTGCAGCGCCAACAGTCGTCACCGGTCATACTCGTCCGGTCGTTCGCGAGCGGGAAAATACTACGCCACCCTCACGCGTCGCGCCCATCCGCAGTCGTCGTCTCGCATCGCCACGGGCTTCTCGAGAGAGCAGTGGTCGGAACGGGTCGCCGGGACACGACCGAACGCGGCTCGGAGTGCGGTCCAAGCGCTTAACCTCGCCGAGCGAGTAGCCGGGTACATGCAGCACGTGAAGATTCCGCAGGACCGAATCGGTGTTCTCATCGGCGAGGGCGGCGAGACGATGCGCGAAATCGAGGCGGAAGCCGAAGTTCGACTGGACATCGACTCCGAGAACGGCTCGGTTGCGGTCGACGCCGTCGGCGACCCCGTTCGCGGCCTCAAAGGCCCGGAGATCGTTCGAGCGATCGGGCGCGGATTCCCGCCCGAGGACGCGCTCCGGCTGCTCGAGGACGATATGATGCTGTTCGACGTCGTCGATATCGACGCCGCCTCGAGAAATAAAAACGACATGAAACGGCAGAAAGGCCGCCTCATCGGCGAATCGGGGCGGACCCGCGAACTGATGGAGGAACTCTCCGGCGCATCGGTCGTCATCTACGGCTCGACGCTCGGCATCATCGGCGCGCCCGAACAGGTCGACGCCGTCCGTACCGCCGCGGAGATGCTCTTAGACGGCGCACCACACGGTGCGGTCTACTCGTTCCTCGAGGAACGACACAACGAGATGAAACACCAGGGGTTGGAGTACCACCGGTTTCCCGGCTCAGAGGAAGCCTAATCGGCTCGGCCTTCTATTCGATCCGTGATCGGTCGGGACGAGACCTCTCACGCTCGACATCCCCTCGGTTACAATATAAATGACGGCGGATGACCTCAGCAGGATCTGCCAGGTAATACCCGCGTAGGGGCATTCGCCTCGTACGCACTCAAAAGATTTATATAGAATAACAATCAATCTTTCCCTGACTATGGCACAACAGCAGATGGGCAATCAGCCCCTTATCGTTCTCTCGGAGGACAGCCAGCGGACGTCCGGCAAAGACGCACAGTCGATGAACGTCCAGGCCGGCAAGGCCGTCGCCGAGTCCGTACGAACCACACTCGGCCCGAAGGGCATGGACAAGATGCTCGTCGACTCGACGGGCAACGTCATCGTCACCAACGACGGTGTGACTCTCCTCTCCGAGATGGAGATCGACCACCCGGCGGCCGACATGATCGTCGAAGTCGCCGAGACCCAGGAAGACGAGGTCGGCGACGGCACCACCAGCGCCGTCGTCGTCTCTGGTGAATTGCTCAGCCAGGCCGAGGAACTCTTAGAGCAGGACATCCACGCAACCACGCTCGCACAAGGATATCGCCAGGCCGCCGAGGAGGCCACCAACGTTCTCGAGGAGATCGCCATCGACGTCGACGAAGACGACGACGAGATCCTCCACCAGATCGCCGCGACAGCGATGACCGGCAAAGGCGCAGAGAGCGCTCGTGACCTGCTTTCCGAACTCGTCGTCGACGCCGTCCAGTCCGTCGCCGACGAGGACGGCATCGACACGGACAACATCAAAGTCGAGAAGGTCGTCGGCGGTTCGATCGAGAACTCCGAACTCGTCGAAGGAGTCATCGTCGACAAAGAGCGCGTCTCCGAGAACATGCCGTACTTCGCGGAGGACGCGTCGGTCGCGATCATCGACGGCGACCTCGAGATCAAAGAGACCGAGATCGACGCCGAGGTCAACGTCACCGACCCCGACCAGCTCGAGCAGTTCTTAGAACAGGAGGAGGCCCAACTGCGCGAGATGGCCGAGACGCTCGCCGACGTCGGCGCGGACGTCGTCTTCGTCGACGGCGGCATCGACGACATGGCCCAACACTACCTCGCCCAGGAAGGCATCATCGCCGTCCGCCGCGTCAAATCCAGCGACCAGAGCCAGCTGGCCCGCGCGACCGGTGCCCGGCCCGTCTCCTCGGTCGACGACATCAGCGAGGACGACCTCGGCTTCGCCGGCAACGTCGCCCAGCAGGACATCGCTGGCGACCAGCGCATCTTCGTCGAGGACGTCGAGGACGCCAAGGCCGTCACCCTCATCCTGCGGGGTGGCACCGAACACGTCATCGACGAGATCGACCGCGCCATCGAGGACTCCCTCGGTGTGGTGCGAACGACCGTCGAGGACGGCAAGGTGCTCGCCGGCGGCGGCGCACCCGAAGTCGAACTCTCGCTGGCTCTGCGTGACTACGCCGACTCCGTCGGCGGCCGCGAACAGCTCGCCGTCGAAGCCTTCGCCGACGCCCTCGAGGTCATCCCGCGTACGCTGGCCGAGAACGCCGGACTCGACCCCATCGACTCCCTCGTCGAACTCCGTGCCGATCACGACGGCGGCAACGAGGCTGCCGGTCTCGATGCCTTTACCGGCGACACGATCGACATGGGCGAGGAAGGCGTCTACGAACCGCTGCGCGTGAAGACCCAGGCGATCGAGTCCGCCACCGAAGCCGCAGTCATGCTGCTTCGCATCGACGACGTCATCGCCGCCGGCGACCTCGCGGTCGCCGACGACGACGATGACGAGGAGATGCCCGGCGGCCCAGGCGGCGGTATGGGCGGCGGCATGGGCGGCATGGGCGGTGGCATGGGCGGCATGATGTAGGCGAGGTTCGGAACGAGCGAAGCGAGTGAGAACCTCGTAAAGGCGAGCTGCGTAGCCGCGAGCCAGAACTAAATTTTGCTCTGCGGGCCGCCCCCGGAAGATCAGGTCGCTGCTGTCGGACGCCCCCGGCGACCTCGAGGACGTGCTCGCGTTTCGCTACGAATCCGACGACGAGGAACGACTGACATCGTACCGGACCCCGGCCGTCCTGTTTCGGGCGACGAGCTAAGCTCTTACCGCTGGAACCTCGAGCACAACGGTCGGTCCGGTCGACGATCCGGGGCCACTTCACTACGAACTAAGTAGGTTCCCGCAAAATTCGCCACTATGAACACGCTGCTTCTGGACAGCGACGACGTCGACGACTGTGCCCGACTCGCGGACGTCGTCGACGCGGTCGAGGAGGCGTTCGGAGCGTTCGAGCGCGGCGATACCCAGATGCCGGTCAAATCCTACATCGAGCTTCCGCGCTACGACGGCGACTTCCGGTCGATGCCGGCGTATCTCGACACCGGCGAGTGGGACGCCGCCGGCATCAAGTGGGTCAACGTCCACCTGAACAACCCCACGGAGCACGACCTCCCCACGGTGCTGGGGACGATGATCTACTCCGATCCCGAGACCGCCTTCCCGCTGTCGATCATGGACGGAACGACGTTGACGATGAAACGCACCGGGGCGGCCGCCGCCGTCGCCACCGACTATCTCGCGGTCGAGGGCGCCTCGAGTCTGGGTCTCGTCGGCGCGGGCGTCCAGTCGTACACCCAACTCGAGGCCATCGCCGAGATTCGACCGATCGAGGAGGTCGTCATCACGGACGCAGACGACGAACGCGTCGAGCGGTTCGTCGACACCTACGCCGAGGAGTTCGACGTCCGGGAGGGGTCGATCTCGGAGGCGGGACAGTGTGACGTCCTCTCGACGGTGACGCCCGTCGAGGAGCCAATCGTCGGCCCCGACGACGTCGGGGAGCACACGCACGTGAACGCGATCGGTGCCGACGCCGCCGGAAAACACGAACTCGCCGATGCGTTGCTCGAGTCCGCGACGATCGTCATCGACGACTACGAGCAGTGTACCCACTCCGGTGAGATCAACGTCCCGTACGCCGAGGGGGTACTCACCGACGACGACATCGACGCCGAGATCGGAGAACTGGTCGTCGGGGCAAAATCGGGTCGAACGCCGGAGACGGGCGTCACCGTCTTCGACTCGACCGGGCTGGCGATTCAGGACGTCGCCGCGGCACGGGTCGTCTACGAGCGCGCACGCGAGACGGATGCCGGACTTGAGTTCGATCTCGTCGGCGTCGGTGACTCGGTCTCGTAGGCGGACGCCGAAAGCCTGCACCCCCGAGGAAGCGGCATCTGCCTTATCGCCTCATACGGATTGGTGGGGACTCTCGAGTACCATCACGTACCGCGTCAGCGAGCGGTGGACCCGCCGCTCGAACGTGGACTCGAGTTCCCAGCCCGCGTCTCGAGCCGCCTCGGTCCACGATCGGTCGGCAACGACGACGGCACGCGGAGCGACCCGGCGAGCTTCGGCGAGCGCGCCGGAGACCAGATCCTCGAGGCGGTGGCGCTCGATCTTCGACTGGCGGCCGTAGGGTGCGTCGAAGACGACCGCGTCGACCGCGTCGTCGGGGAATGGGAGCCGGGTCGCGTCGCCGCGGGCGACAGTCCAGCGACCGCAATCGACGCCCGTCGGCGAGAGCGCGTCCCCCTCGAGGAACTGTGCCAGATTCTCTCGGCTTCCGTCGACCATCTTTCGCTGGGCGTCGGTTCCGATCACGTCGGCCCCGACGAGGCCCGCCTCGACGAGTACGCCACCGGTTCCACACATCGGGTCCAGAATCGTGTTCCCGGCTCGCGCGCCCGCCACGTTCGCGACGGCTCGCGCGAGCAGTGGGTCCATGCTCCCGGGCTGGAAGAAAGGTTTGTCCGTCGGCGCGCGGCTCCCGAAGTCGCGGACGCTCTCGGCGGCGAGCCAGCCGAGCGCGCAGACGGAGAGGCGTTCGTCCTCAGTGTCCCCGTTTCCGTCGTCCGTCGGCGGGTCCGACTGCTCGAGTCGCCCCGCCGAGAAGACGGCACGCAACAGGTGATCCGGCCCCTCGAGGTCGACCGAGAAGCCGCGGTCGACGAGCACCTGACCGAGCTCGCGCTCGGCGCGGGCGGTGTCGATCCCGGTCGAACCGTGAACGTCCGTCGCCCGTACGGCGACGGTCCCCTCGCGATCGATCGAGGCGGCCTCGAGTAACGCCTGCGCGCTCTCGAGGTCGGCGTCGGTCCGTCCGAGGAGTTCGCTCGCCCGGTGGGTGTACGCCAGCCCGCGGACGCGTTCGGGGACGACGCCGCGCGCGACGGCGAGGCCGGGCGCGATCGGACGAACGCCGGTCGCCGCACTCGCCGCCTCGCAGGCCGCAAATTCGTCGTCCTCGCCGCCGAGTTCGAGGAGATACACGTTCGACCGTCGTCCCGGCCCGGCCATGAGCCTACCGCTTCTCGAGCGACCGATCGAACGGAGTGAGGTGACACCGGGGCGAGTAAAACCGGCGGGAGATAGCTCGAACACCCGAAGAGCAAAATAAACCGGATATATCAGGTACCGGTACTAACCTTTATAAACCTTAAATACGTCTTTTTAAGCGACTTATGACGGATCCGAAGGACACCATCAACATCGAAAACGTGGTGGCGTCGACCGGCATCGGCCAGGAACTCGACCTCCAGAGCGTCGCAATGGACTTAGAGGGGGCCGACTACGACCCCGAACAGTTCCCCGGCCTCGTGTATCGCACCCAGAACCCCAAATCCGCCGCGCTCATCTTCCGCTCGGGGAAGATCGTCTGCACCGGCGCGAAGAGCACCGACGACGTCCACGAGAGCCTGCGTATCGTCTTCGATAAGCTCCGTGAGCTCCAGATTCAGGTCAACGAAGACCCCGAGATCGTCGTCCAGAACATCGTCACCTCGGCCGACCTCGGGCGCAACCTCAACCTGAACGCGATCGCGATCGGGCTGGGTCTCGAGAACATCGAGTACGAACCCGAACAGTTCCCCGGTCTCGTCTATCGCCTCGACGAACCGGAGGTCGTCGCGCTCCTGTTCGGCTCGGGCAAACTCGTCATCACTGGCGGGAAGAAACCCGAAGACGCCGAACACGCCGTCGACAAGATCGTCTCTCGACTCGAGGATCTCGGCTTGCTCGAGTAACCGCCGATCGGTTCGGCGACCGACACTCGAGTGTCGATACGGGCTGCCAACGTCTCTCCGGTCGTGATCGACTCGACACCACCACGGTCGCTCTCTCGGACGCGTCTACGGATTCTCTTCTCGGTTCACAGATAATCGGTCAGACCGTTCAGTTCACGGACGGGTGGTTCAGCGATCGCGATCCGGCCGTTCGGAAACACATGAAGGCCGACCGATTCGCTGGGGTGGCGTTGACGGGCGTCCGAGACGTAGTCGGTGGCTATGGAACCGCTGTTTCTCGTCATCGGTATCGTGGTCCTCGTCGCGGTCGTCGTGGACCTGCTCTGGACGACGCTGTGGGTCGACGGCGGCTCCGGTCCGCTCTCGTCCCGCCTGACGACGGCCGTCTGGCGCGGGCTCCGTCGCGCCAGCGACGACAACCAGCGGGTGCTCAGCCTCGCGGGCCCGCTTATTCTCGTGTTCACGCTTGCGATGTGGATCGGACTGCTGTGGATCGGGTGGACGCTGCTGTTCGCCGGCGGCTCCGTCGCACTCGTCAGTGCCCACACCGGCGATCCAGCCGACTGGACCGGCCGGTTCTACTACGTCGCCTACACGATGTTCACGAACGGCAACGGCGACTACACGCCGACGAGCGGGACCTGGGAGATCGCCAGCGCATTCACGACGGCGACGGGAATGGCGTTCGTCACGCTCGCCGTCTCCTACGTGCTCGCCGTGCTCGGTGCCGTCTCCGAGAAGCGCTCGTTTGCCAGCGACGTGACGGGACTCGGGACGCGAAGCGAGGCGTTCGTTCGGACGAGTTGGGACGACCGACGGAACGCCGACGACGCGTCTGCAGCGTTCGACGGTCTCGGGTTGTCCCTCGAGTCGCTCTCCGCGGATCTCTCGTTGCTGGCGGACCAACACAAGTCCTACCCGATCTTGCACTACTACCACAGCGAACAGAAGAAACACGCCTCCGCGGTCGCCGTCCCCATCCTGGACGAAGCGCTGACGATCTACCGCTACGGCGTCCCAGACGATGGAAAACCGAATCCGATGCTGGTCGAGGACGCCCGCTCGAGCGCACAGAGCTACCTCGAGACCCTCGACACGGCGTTCATCGAACCCGCCGACGAGGTGCCGCCCGACCCGGATCTCGATCAACTGCGCAAAGCGGGGGTTCCGACGGTCGCAGACGAGGAGTTCGAGGAGGCCCTCGAGGAACTCAATGAGCGCCGCCGAAAACTCCTCGGCGTCGTCCGCGCCGACGCCTGGAACTGGCCGCCGCTCGACGAAGAGAAGTGAGCAACAGGCCGTCGCCGGCGCGGCTATAGTAACAACTGAAACGATTTACACATCGATCGCCGATCTGTCTGGCGATCGAGTGTGCAATGACGTTCAGTGGCTACTATAGTACTTCGACACGCGTCGACTGCAGGGTCGAATCGAACCACACCACCGAATTCGACCCTGCAGTGCAGGCTTGCCAAAGCACTAGTCGACGTGTGTCGACAGATACGCTCGGCCATCCTCGGTGATACCGAACACGTCGGCCGAAACGCGGCGGACGTAGCCGTCGGCCTGCAGAGCGTCACAGCGTTGGGTGACCGTGATCGGGTGAGCCTCGAGTTCGGCCGCCAGCCGCGTCGTCCGCGACGGCCCCTGTTTCTCGAGGACGGCCAGGAGGTCGTGCGACGAACACCCTGCCATACGTGTTGACACACACCACATCACGGACCAGCATAATAATTTCGACGAGTCGACAATTGTGACTGTACGACGCGCCGGAGTAGACAGAGAACGATACGAGCCGGCGTACGCCACACGGTCTGCCGTCCGCCAGTTCCGGTGGTCCGGACCCGTCATACGGTCGCAACTGTCCAGCGGGACAGCAGTCCGTACCAGCTCCGTCACGTCCCAACCCATCCTGCGGTGGTCCGATACGTCGGGACGGCAGTCCGGGCGAGCGAAGCGACGTGGCTACTCGACCAACCGCTCGATTTCGGTCACCAAAATGTCGCTCGCACCCGCCTTCTTGACCTCGGTAATCGTCTCGAAGACGTCCCGTTCGTCGACGACGGCGTGGACGGCGACCTTCCCACCGCCGTTGGCGACGTCCATCACCGTCGGCCCACCCATCCCGGGGATGACGTCCCGGACCGCCTCGAGTCGATCCTCGGGGACGTTCATCATCAGGTAGCGCTTGCCCTCGGCCTGTTTGACCGACGAGAGCGCCGTCCGGACCTCCCTGACTTTCGGGTCGTCGACGACGTCCGTGCGGCCGAAGAGGCGAACGGAACTCGAGAGCACCTCGTCGACGACGGCCAGCCGGTTCATCTTCAGCGTCGTGCCGGTGGACGTGATGTCGACGATGGCGTCGGCCATCTCGACGTGGGGCGTGAGTTCAGTCGCGCCAGTTACCTCGACGATATCGGGGGAGACGCCCGTGTCGGCGAAGAAATCCGCGGTCACGTTGGGAAACTCCGTGGCGACCGTTTTGCCTGCCAGGTCCGCAACGCCCTCGATGTCCCCGTCTTCCGGCGCGGCGAGGACGAGCCGACAGCGGCCGAACTCGAGGTCCAGTAACTCCTCGACGTCGTCGACGCGAGCCTCGTGAACCTGATCGAGACCCGTAATACCGAGGTCGGCCGCGCCGTCGGCGACGTACTCGGGAATATCCGCCGCGCGGGCGAACAGCACGGAGACGTCGGGATCGACGGTATCGGCGTACAGCTTCCGGTCGGCACCGTTCTCGAGATGCAGCCCCGCCCGCTCGAGAAGGTCTATCGTCGGCTCGTGCAGGCGGCCCTTGTTGGGAACGGCGATTCGCATTTATCGCCCGTTCGTCGTCGGCAGGGAACTGTCTTTTCATCCGGGCGAGCGCTCGGCGCAGGGCTCGTTCGTGCGCGGGACTCGTGATCGGACGAGCGGGTCGGATCGACGCCATCCTCACGGTTGCCGGGATTTCGGTGAGCGCCCGGTGAGTTCCCGTCCTCGAGTTCGTCTCACGTCGAGAGCTCTGCCCGCCGCAACAGCTGTGCGTTTACCGCCACGATCACCGTACTCGCAGACATGAGAACCGCGCCGACGGCCGGCGAGAGCAGGATGCCGATCGGCGCGAGGACGCCGGCCGCAAGCGGCAAGGCGAAGACGTTGTAGCCGGCCGCCCAGGCGATGTTCTCGGCCATCTTTCGGTAGCTCTTCGCGCTCAGTCGGACGAGCCGAGCGACGTCTCGAGGATCGTTCTCTACGAGCACCACGTCCGCCGACTCGACGGCGACGTCCGTTCCCGAGCCGATCGCGATCCCTACGTCGGATCGAGTGAGCGCAGGCGCGTCGTTGACGCCGTCGCCGACCATTCCGACGAGGTGGCCACGCTCTTGTAACTCGAGGATCTTCTCGTCTTTGTCCTCCGGGAGTACCTCAGCGAAGACCGTATCGATCTCGAGTTCGTCTGCGACGGCGTGAGCCACGTCGGCGTCGTCACCGGTGAGCATCGCCACGTCGACGCCCATTCCGTGGAGCGCGTCGATCGCCTCGAAACTCTCCTCGCGGATCACGTCCGCGAGCGCGATCGCACCGACGACCGTCTCGTCGCGAAGCACGTAGACGACGCCCTCGCCGCGATCGCCGGCCTCGGACGCGAAGCGCTCGAGCGCCGGATCGGGATCGATCTCGAGGTGGCGCAACAGGTTGGGTCCGCCGACCGAGACGGTGTGGCCGTCCCGGTCGCTCTCAGCGTCGGACGGCGGTGCGCCGATATCCGCGGACTCGTCCGCAGTGGATGCGGCGGCCGGGACCGCCTCCCGCTCGATCGTCGCGCGGACGCCCCGCCCCTCGAGCGCCTCGAATCCCCGAACGCCGGGGACCGGGAGGTCTTGGTCCGCCGCGGTGTCGCGGATCGCCTGGGCGATAACGTGCTCGGAGTCGCCCTCGGCGGCGGCCGCGAGCGTCAGGACGTCGTCTTCGCCCCACTGGTCAGCGGTCGCAACGTCGACGACGCCCTGCTCGCCCTCCGTGAGCGTCCCCGTCTTGTCGAAGACGACGGTGTCGAGGTTCCGCGCCGATTCCATCGCGATCCGGTCGCGGATCAACATCCCGTTGCGGGCGGCCATGGACGTGTTGATCGCGACGACGAGGGGGACGGCGAGACCCAGCGCGTGCGGGCAGGCGATGACGAGGACGGTGACGACGCGCTCGACGACCGGCAAGCCGAAGCCGACGGCGGCCGACCACGCCACGGCGGTGACGGCCGCGACACCGAGGGCCGCGTAGAACAGCCAGCCTGCGGCGCGGTCCGCGAGCACCTGCGTCCGCGACCGACTCTCCTGGGCGTCCTCGACGAGGCGCACGATGCCCGAGAGCGTCGTCTCCTCGCCCGTCGCCGCGACGCGGACGCGCAAACTCCCGTCGCGGACGGTCGTCCCGCCGACGACGTCGTCGCCCGGCCCCTTCGAAACCGGCTTCGATTCGCCCGTGATCACCGATTCGTCGACGTTCGACTCGCCTTCCTCGACGACGCCGTCGGCGGGGACGTTCGAGCCGGGCCGGACGAGTACGAGGTCCCCCTCCTCGAGGTCGTCGATCGGAACCTCCTCGGGTCCGTCGTCCGTGATTCGCTCCGCGGTGGCGGGCAACAGTTCGGCGAGTTCGTCCAGCGCGCCCGACGCCCGCCGGACCGAGCGCATCTCGATCCAGTGGCCCAGCAGGAAGATGACGATCAGCGTCACGAGTTCCCAGAAGAACGGCTCGCCGATGCCGAAGACGACGGCAGCGAGGCTGTAGACGAACGCGACGGTGATCGCGAGCGAGATCAGCAACATCATTCCGGGCTCTCGATTGCGAGCCTCGACCGCCCCCATCCGGAGGAACGGAACGCCGCTGTAGGCGAAGACGACGACGCCCAGAACCGGACCGACGAACGCGCTTCCCGGGAACGTCACCGCGGCGTACCCGAACCACTCCTGGAGCATCGGGCTGTAGTACAACACCGGAAGTGAGAGGGCGAGACAGACGAAAAAGCGCCGTTTGAACAGTTCCTCGTGGTCCGAGTGATCGACCTGTTCGCCGTGGTCGTCTCCCGCGTGCTGGTCGTGGGCGTGGTCGTTCCCTGCGTGCTGGCCGTGGGCGTCGGCCGGTTTCTCGTCGGCTTCGGGCGCGTCGCGATAGCAATCGCAGATCCGACAACACGAACAGTATTCGTCCGTCGGTTTGTTCCCGACGTCCCGGCTATCGCGTTCCGACGGGGCGTGCGATCGAGACTCGTCGTGATCGGTCGACGAGTCAGTCATTCGTTTGAATTATCTCGAGAGCGTCGCTGACGCCCCATTCCGGATTCCTCGCCGGGTAGTCGTGCGGGTCACTGTTCGGTCGCCGGAATCGGCTGTGCATCGTCCCGTGCTAGTCCGTGTCGAACGATCATAATTCTTCGACACTGTTGGACCGGCGCGTCCCCGGGTGTTGATGGACACGTCGCGTCGTTTCGTCGCCGACTTCGAGACCGTGCCAGCGCGAAGTGGTCTGACTCCACGGGGATCGGTGAACCCTGCCACTTTATTGACCGAACGACGTTGGTCCGGGTATGACAGTCACGCACGACGGCCTCGAGGTCTCCTGGCTCGGGTACGCGACGACGCGCATCGAAGCGCCCGACGGCACCGTCGTCTACACCGACCCCGGTCGGTACGGGACGCTCGACGGCACCTGGGCGGAGCAGTACGGTGACGCCTCGCACCCGAGCGGGGAGGCCTACGACGCCCGCGACGGGGACCTCGTGGTCGTCACCCACGACCACCACTACGACGACGACGGCGTCGAACGCGTCGCGAGCGAGGACGCGACGGTCGTCGTCTACGAGGGAGTCTCGGCCGAGAACGTCGCCGACGGCGGACGGGACGTCGTCGAACCCGAGTCTCTCCCGTACGACGTCCGCCGAATCGGCTACGGCGACGACCTGACGGTGGCAGGCGTCGACGTGCGCGCGGTGCCGGCGTACAACCACGCCGACGGACCGAACGTCCGCGACGGCGAGCCACTCCACCCCGAAGGGCTGGGCTGTGGATTCGTCCTGACGGTCGACGGCGTCCCCTGTTTCTGGACGGGTGACTCCGACGTCCTCGAGGGGCACGCCGACCTCGACGTCTCGCTGTTTGTGCCCTCGATCGCACAGAACTACACGATGGACCGCCACGGTGCCGCCGACCTCGCCGAGGACCTCGAGCCAGACCTCGTGGTCCCGATCCACTACAACACGTTCCCGGAACTCGAGGCCGACTCGAAGGCGTTCGCCGGCGACGTGGCGAGTCGCGGGATTCCGGTCGTCCTGGACGAGCGGTTCAGGTGAGAGCCATCGGTATCGATCGAATACGCGGTCGGTACACCGGTCGTACAAGTCGACGAAATCCCTGTACGAGAGCTAATTCAGTTGCTTACTCGACGAGCAGGGAACTTAGACGAGTCGCGTTACGTGGGATGTGGTTCCGACGGTGATTCGATCTCGTCGAACAGATCGGCCACACGTCGTTCGACCTCGTCGCGGATCCGACCGACTTCAGCAGCCGATCTCCCGTCCGGATCCTCGAGGTCCCAGTCCCGGTTCTCGCCTGCCCATCCGCCCGGACAGACGTCGTCGGCCGAACAGCCCATCGTGATGACGTACTGGCTCGCCTGGATCTCTTCGAACGTAATTTCACGGGGCGTCCGGTCCGACAGATCGATACCGACTGGGTCCATCGCCCGGACGACCTCGCCGTGGACGTGGTCGGCGGGGCGGGTTCCACCAGTGACGAGGGTTATCTCGTCCGACAACTCCCGTTCTGTCAGTTCACGCTGGGCGAACGCGTACGCCATCTGCGAGCGGCCCGCATTCTGGACGCAGACGAAGGCTATCTGGATCCTGCCCGACGATTCGGTCATTCGTTCTCACGCCGTTCGGTTTCTTCCGGTAGTTCGCTCGTTTCGGCACGGACCGTCAGTACGGGGACGGACGCCGTTCTGACGACCTCGTCGGTGACGCTCCCGACGACGGCCCGCTGGAATCCGCCACGGCCGTGCGTACCCATCACGATCATATCGAGGCCGTGGTCGTCGGCGTAGTCGATGATCTCCTCGGCGGGATCGCCGGTGGCCGTTGCACTGACACACTCGACGTCGCAGTCCGTCACAGTCGTTGCGGCCCGGTCGACGTGGTCGTCAGCTTGCTCAGCGAGCCCGTCGACGGACGAGCTGTCGTCATCCGCCAGCAGCGAGTCCAGTCCACTGGTAACCCCGTCGTCGACCACCGAGAAACAGTGGACGGTCGCATCCAGCTGCTCGGCGAGGCCGCCCCCGTGGGCAGCGGCTGCCTCGGACGGTTCACTGCCGTCGGTCGGGAACAGGATCGAGTCGACCGAGTCCTCGCCGTCGTCGATCGCCGCCCGATTGAGCGTGAGTACGGGAACCGTCGCAGTTCGGACCACCTTATCCGCCACGCTTCCGGCGACGGCACGCGCGACGCCCCCGCGACCCGACGTTCCCAGTGTGATCGCGTCGAGTCCCTGCTCGTCGGCGTAGTCGACGATCTCCTTGGCCGGGATCCCTTCGCGAACCACTGCCGTCGCATCGAGGCCACGTTCCTCAGCGTCCGCTCGAAGGGACGCTGCGCGGGTATCTGCTCGTTCGCGAAGCCGGGCACGAATTGACGTCGAATCGCCGGAGTAGCCCGCTCCCGTCGCGAGGGAGCTGTCTGCAACCGAGAGGACGTGGACGCTGGCCTCGAGTTGTGCTGCAAGGTCGAAACCGCGTCGCACAGTGGCTTCAGCCGGATCGCTTCCATCGGTCGGTGTGAGGAGTGTATCGAACGTCATAGGCTGTCAGTCGTCGTCCGTTTTCGACGGTGTTAGGTCATCTCCCGTAGGTTTCGTGCTCTCGAGCTGTCCGGTCTCGTAGCCACCCCAGTCGAATTTCTCCTGGAAGTAGATGGCGACGTAGACCAGCCCGAGCAGGACGGGCACCTCGATCAGCGGCCCGATAACGGTCGCAAAGGCAACGCCGGAGCCCACGCCGAAGACGGCGACGGCGACCGCGATCGCGAGTTCGAAGTTGTTCGAGGCGGCGGTGAAGCCGATGGCGGTCGTCGTCGAGTAATCGGCACCGATGCCACGCCCCATCCCGAAGCTGACGAGGAACATCACGACGAAGTAGATCGTCAGCGGGATCGCCAGCCACACCACGTCGAGGGGCTGTGCGAGGATGTTGTCACCCTGCGTGGCGAACATCACGATGACGGTAAACAGCAGTGCGATCAGCGTCAGCGGACTGATCCTGGGTACGAACGTCTCTTCGTACCACTCTTCACCCTTCGAGCGAACGCCACCCAGACGGGTCACGATACCGCCGGCAAACGGAATCCCGAGGAAGATCGCGATCGCCCAGAACACCTGTCCGACGGTGATGTCGAAGGCACCGATGCCGGCGACCATCGCCTCGAGCCCCAGAATCGGCGGCAAGAAGAGCGCGAAAAACCAGATGTAGACACCGTAGGTGATGATCTGGAAGACGCTGTTGAACGCGACCAGCCCGGCGGCGTACTCGCTCGAGCCGTCGGCGAGGTCGTTCCAGACCAACACCATGGCGATACAGCGGGCCATCCCGATGAAGATCAACCCGAGGAAGTACTCGGGACGGGCCGGAAAAGCGGGCACGATACCGCTGAAGAATATCACCGCGAGGGCGAACATCAGCGTCGGCCCGATGAGCCAGTTTTGAATGAGGCTCAACGAGAGGACACGCCACTGGCTGAACACGCGAGGAAGCTGGCGGTAGTTAACCTTCGCCAGCGGCGGATACATCATCGCGATGAGTCCGATCTCGACGAGATGATACTCCTGAATCGGATCGACGATGCCGGGGGCGACGTAGCCGAGTCCGACACCGATGCCCATCGCGAGGAAGATCCAGACGGTCAGATACTTATCGAGGAAATCCATCGACCGCGGGTCGCCACAGTCCGGACAGTCACAGTCCGGCCCGTGGTCGTGTTCGAGATCACTCATCGATGCTGACGCTCCCTTCGAGAACCGTGACGAGCGCGACAGCCTGGTTGGTCGCTCGATACTTCTTCCAGCGCCCATCCTTCCATCCCTCGACGAGCCCCGCCTCGACGAGCGCCGAGAGGGCATGACTGAGACCGCTTTCCGTGACGTCGACGACGGCGTTCAGTTCACAGACGCAGAGATCATCTTCGGCCGCGACGAGAACGCGCACGAGGGTATACCGCGTCTCGTTGGACAGCGCCGAGAGCACCTCGAGTTCGGCCTGGGCTCGTTCCGTCCCGAGTCCGGCCTCGAGCGTACTGAGTTCGTCGAGGCGGCGCTCGACGTCCTCGTTGCGACACTCCTCGAGTTCGTCGTCGAGATACCGCTGTAATCGTTCGGTCGCTTGTGCCATCAGCGCTCACTTGACCATTCTCTCAATTAACTGTTGCGGAGTACTCTTGCCAGGAGAGAAGGGTACATTCACAATTGGGTCGAAATGGCTGTAGAGTTCGCATATATGGTTAGCCAGAGTGTTGGTCCGTATTCCCGAATGGAGATTCAATTGAACCGTGGCTAAATTGGAGATAGTGGGTTGTGACCACGTTCTAAGAACAAACATACAAACGACATCGATTACTCGACCACTGTTAGTCGATCCCGTACCCAGACGAACGGCCGAAGCGGTGTGAAGACGTAGTCGTCGTGGGGATCCCACCCGATGAACGCCAGACTATTTGAAACGACCGAGACGCTCGAGGCGGCCATCGCGATTCCGGCGAGTGCGGGGTTCAAGAGCCCGATCGACGCGATCGGGAGCAACGTCGCGTTGTAGGCGAACGCCCAGAAGAGATTCTGGCGGACCTTCGAGATCGTGGCGTCGGCGATCCGCATCGCTTTCAGCACGTCCGCGGGATCGTCGCGCATCAGCGTGACGTCGGCGCTCTCGATGGCGACGTCGGTGCCCGAGCCGATGGCGATACCGACGTGTGCCGAGGTCAACGCCGGCGCGTCGTTGACGCCGTCGCCGACCATGATGGCCCGACGTCCATCGGACTGAATCGACTCGATCTCGTCGGCTTTGTCCTCGGGTAGGACCTCCGCGTGGACGTTTGCCGGCTCGATCCCGAGGCGCTCGCCGACCGCGCGGCCGGTCCGCTCGTTGTCCCCGGTGAGCATCATCACCTCGAGTCCTCTCGCCTGTAGTTCGGCAACCGTCTCCTTGGCGCTCTCGCGGACCGTATCGGCGTTAGCGATCACGCCCAGTAACTCGTACTCGCGATCCGCACCGTCGTCACGCTCGAGTGCGACCAGCATCGCCGTCTTCCCCTCGTACTCGAGGCGTTCCATCGTCGCCTCGACGGGCGAGGGGTCGACGCCGTGTTCGCGCATGAGTTTCCGGTTGCCCACCAGCACCTCGCCGCGGGGGATCGTGGCGCGGATTCCGTGGCCGGGGACGTTCTCGAACGCCGTCGGCGTCTCGAGGTCGAGGCCGCGTTCCTCGGCACCCTCGACGATCGCTCGAGCCAGCGGGTGTTCGGACCCCGACTCGGCGCTCGCGGCGACCGAGAGAAGTGTCCGCTCGTCGGCCTCGAGGTCCACTGGGTCGACGGGCGACTCGAGGACGCCGCCATCGGTGGCGGAGGTAGACGAGCCGCCGTCCGCGACGGGGCCGTCAGTCTCGACGGCGTCGTCGACGGGAACGACGTCGGTCAGGCGCATATCGCCGTGGGTCAGCGTCCCCGTCTTGTCGAAGACGACGACGTCGATGCCGCGAGCCTTCTCGAGGACGTCCGCGCCCTTGTAGAGGACGCCGTTTTTCGCGCTGATCGTCGAGCCGACCATCGTCGCCATCGGCGTCGCGAGCCCGAGCGCACAGGGGCAGGCGATCAAGATTGCCGAGGCGAGGACGACGATCGAGAACTCGAGGAGTGGAATGCCGACGCCGGTGGCGGGGACGGCGACCTCGGGGCCGCCGCCGACGGGCTCGAGCAAGGGGATCCACGAGCCGAGCGTCGAGGAGACGGCGTACAGTTCGGTCGGGAACGCCGCCCACAGAAGCGACCAGACGACGGCGTTGACGATCACCGCGGGGACGAAGTAGGCGCTGACCTGGTCGACCAGCCGCTGGACGTCAGGCTGGCGGGCCTGGGCCTCCTTGACCCGTTCGACGATCTGCTGGATCGCCGTCTCCTCGCCGACGTTGGTCGCCTCGACGAGTAGACGTCCGTTCTCGTTGATCGTCGAGCCGACGACCTCGTCGCCCTCGCGTTTCTCGACCGGCACCGACTCGCCCGTGACCATCGACTCGTCGACCGCGCTCTCGCCGTCGACGACGACGCCATCGGTCGGAATCTGCTCACCTGGCCGGACTTTCATCACGTCGCCGGGTTCGACGTCCTCGAGCGGGACGACGACCTCCTCGCCGTCGCGTACGAGGGTGGCCTCCTCTGCTTGCATCTCGAGCAGTTCCCGGAGCGCGGCGCTCGCGCGGGCCTTCGATCGGGCCTCGAGCCAGACGCCGAGGTAGATAAACCAGAGGATAAAGGCGACGGCCTCGAAGTAGAGCCCGCCGGTGATCACGCCGAAGATGACCGCCGTACTGTAGAGGTAGCCGGCGCTGGTGCCGACCGCGACGAGCGTGTCCATGTTCGCCTGCCGGTTGTTGACGAGCGCGGTGTACGCCCCCTTGATGAAGTGCCAGCCCAGCGTCGCCATCAGCGCCGTCGCGAAGACGAACTCGACCCAGTCGAACCAGCCCGGAAGGAACGCGAAGTCGTAGAGCCACTCGGTTCCCATCTGGGCCATGACGAGGACGAAGGGAGCCGCCAGCAGGCCGCCGACGATCGTCCACGTGCGTTTCGTCCGGAGTTCCCGCTCGACGGCGCTCTCGCGTTCCTCGGTCAGTTCCCTGCCCGCCTCGTCGACGGCGCGATCCGGTTCGTAGCCGGCCTCCTCGATCGCGTCGTAGATCGTCGGGAGCGACACGTCGTTGGGATTGAACGTCACGGTTCCCTCGTCGGTCGCGTAGTTGGCC
The DNA here is from genome assembly GCF_008245225.1 of Natrialba swarupiae. Lineage (GTDB taxonomy): Archaea > Halobacteriota > Halobacteria > Halobacteriales > Natrialbaceae > Natrarchaeobius > Natrarchaeobius swarupiae. The sequence continues at coordinate 292,219 of NZ_VTAW01000001.1, read as the reverse complement.
GACACCGAGACGACGCCAGGGACTCCCTCGAGGGCCTCCTCGACCGTCCCCGAACACGTCGCACACGACATCCCGGCGATTTCGATCGTCGCCGTCGACCGGTCGGGTTCGTAGCCCGCGTCCTCGACTGCCGCGTAGATTTCGGCGAGCGAAACCGCTTCGGGGTCGTACTCGACGGTTGCCTCGTCCGTCGCGAAGTTGACGTCGGCGGAGTGGACCCCTTCGAGGTCCGAGACGGCGTCCTCGACCGTCCCCGAACACGTCGCACACGACATTCCCGAGATAGACAGGCTAGATTTCACGATGTGGTCACCTCGTTCCAGAGTAGGGGATCCACGTTCAAGCGGTTTGCCGTTAACGAGACGAGGATTTCTTTTTCCACTAGTTTAGATACCAAAGTCTATCCGGACGTAATCTTCGGAAAGAGTGGTTCAAGGCGGTTTGCCGCACCAGTGGAGTGTGCGACCGCAAGACGAGTCGTGGGTCCATCGGCACTGACGGAAGATGGATCGCGACTCGAGCGAACGCCGGGTCGAAATCACCTGCCGACCCACGGACCCGCTCGTCGACGTGACGTCGGTAGTCGACAGCCTCGGCGTTACAACAGCCCGTCCTCGGCCGCGAGCAACAGCGCCGACATCGTCGAGTCGTTCGCCGGCTGCTCGCGAGCGCGCTCGAGCGCCCGAGAGACTGGAACCGTCCGCACCTCGAGGAACTCGTTCGAGTCGAGTTCACGCCGGCCGAGTTCGAGTCCCTCGGCGTAGACGATGGCCCGGTCGTGCCGGAGGACGCCAGTCGCGACGGCATACTCCTGGAGCAACGCCGTACTCGAGGGGCGAAAACCGGTCTCCTCCTCGAGTTCACGCGCCGCTGCGGTCGTATAGGACTCGCCGTCTTCGACGATTCCCGCGGGTAACTCGAGATGCGTCTCGCGGATCGTCGGCCGGTACTGCTCGACGAAGAGGAGGTGATCCTCGTCCGTGGCGTCGTCACCGGCCGTCCCGTCCGTCCGCTCACCGTCGACCGCCTCGAGCAGACTGCCGTCGACTCGGGCCACGACGACGACCGCGGGCGGCAACTCGGCCCAGTAGTATCGTTTCTCGCTTCCGTCGGGTTGCTCGAGGCGGTCGTAGCCGGCGTCGTACCAGGGCGTCTCGTACTCGGTGACCTCCTCGATCAGCGTCCAGTCGTCGGAGCTCGTCATTGGCGGAGAGTCGCCGCTCGAACGGATAAGCGGTGGTGGTTTCTCCGGAGTCGTCGCCGACGGTCCTCGGCGACGAACGGATGTCGTCTTGGAGACGGACAGGGAACGGCAAACGGGGTATCAGTTGGATTCGAACGCGAGATCGTCGCGTTCGACCACCTCGCCGAACAGCCACTCGGCGTGCTCTAGGGCGTACTCCTTGTGCTCGTCTTCGATACTGCCGATACAGTCCTCGACGAGCAGCGGCCGGAAGTCCCGAAGCCCCGCGCTCCCGCCCGTGTGGAGGACACAGACGTTCGCGAGCGTTCCACAGAGCACGAGGTCGTCGATGCCGCGTGCGTTCAACCACGCCTCGAGTTCCGTCGCGTAGAAGGCGTCGTAGGTGTGTTTCTCGACGACGTGATCCGCCCGCTCCGAGGGCAGTTCGTCGACGATCTCGGCGTCCCACGATCCCTCGAGGACGTGTTCGCCCCACTGGTCGAACTCGTCGTAGTAGTGGGCGTCCTCGAACTGCTCGGGCGGGTGGACGTCCCGGGTGTAGAGCACCGACGCTCCGGCGTCGCTCGCCCGCTCGACCAGATCGGCGATCGGTTCGATCACCGCCTCGCTGCCGGGCGCGTACAGCGAGCCGTCCGGGTGACAGAAGCCGTTTTGCATGTCGACGACCACCACCGCCGTGCGCGCTGGCTCGAGTCTCATGCGTGGGCGTTCGAACAGGGACCGTAAAAACGTTCGCGGCGGCATCGACGCCGCGAGCGTCTCGTCCGGCCGCGACGAAAGGTGCCGTCGATCGGTCGACCGGGGTCCTTTTTGCCGTCGGTTCCGTACGGATCGCTATCAGCCGCGATGAACTCGAGTCGAACGCGGACCGTCGCCCTCCTCGCCGCCGCGCTCGTCCTCCTCGCAGTCCTCGGGGGCGTCGCGTTTTTCGGGGTCGTCCTCGAGGAACGGCCGGCAGGCGATGACCGTCCCGCCGAGCCCACAACCGAGTCGACCATCGGCTACGTCGAGGGCTACTGGTACGACGACGAACTGCCCGTCGACGATCGCGACGACGCCACACTCGCCGAGGACGAACTCGAGGCGGTGATCTACCGATCGATGGCCCGCGTCGAGGTGATTCGCGAACTCACGTTCGAAGACGACGTCCACGTCGACGTCGTCTCGCGCGAGGAGTATCGAGCCGAACACGGCGACGTCTTCGGGAACGTCTCCGAGGACGAACTGATCCAGCGCAACGTCAACTACGAGGCGCTGTTCGTCGTCGACCGGGCGACCGACGCCGAAGACGAGTACGACTCGCTGTACGGCGGCGCGGTCAACGGCTACTACGACCCCACCACCGGCGAGGTCGTCGTCATCTCCGACAATCCGGACGAACCGGAGACCGACGAGATCACCCTCGGCCACGAGTTGCTTCACGCACTGCAAGACCAGCGGTTCGGGCTCGGCGGATTCGACCGATCGACGATCGACGACACGGCCGCGTCGAACGGGCTGGTCGAGGGCGACGCCGTCTGGGTCGAAACCGAGTACGAACAGCGCTGTGAGACCGAGTGGAACTGCGTGATTCCCGACGACGAACCGGGCGGCGTCTCGGATATCAACTGGGGGCTGTACCTGATCCTCTTCCAGCCCTACGACGATGGCCCCGACTACGTCGACTACCTGCTGGCACAGGACGACGGCTGGGCGGCCGTCGACGCCGCCTACGACGATCCGCCCGCGAGCAGTTCCGAAGTCATCCGGCCAGGGGACGAGCGCACGCCCGTCGACGTCGCCCTCGAGGATCGCTCGAGCGACGAGTGGGAGCCACTCGAAGTCGGCGGCGAGGTCGCAAACGAGACCGTCGGCGAGGTCGGAATGGTCTCGATGTTCGCTGCCGGCGCGTTCGACTCGTCGGAGCCGACGGTACTCGAACGCGACGACGTCGTGACCGACGGCGGCTACGAGTACGACCACCGGTACACCGACGGCTGGGTCGGCGACGAACTCGTCGTCTACGTCGCCGCCGACGCCCCCGAATCGACCGATCCGATGGAGTCGGTGGAGTACACCGGCTACGTCTGGCAAAGCGAGTGGCAGACGGCCGAAGACGCCGAGGAGTTCCTCGAGGCGTACCTCGAACTCCTCTCGGGCTACGGCGCCGAACCGGTCGACGACCGGGCGAACGCGTACGAAATCGACGACGACTACCCCGGCGCGTACGCCGTCGACCGAGACGGCGAGACCGTGACGATCGTCCGCGCCCCGTCGGTCGACGACCTCGAGGAGATCGACGGGGGCGCAACAGCCACCGACGGAGCCGGAGCCGACATCGGGGGACCGACCGCCGACGGGAGCGCCGACGCGACCGGAATCACCGCGAGCGCCGACGGCGACGACAGCGATCCGATCGCGGCGGCCGTCGAGACCGGCCTCGGCTCGATCGCCACCGTCGCGGTCGTCGTGATCGGAACCGGGATCGCGATCGTCGTCGTTCGCGGTCGAACGGCCGCCTCTCGCGCCCAGCGACGGGTCGAAAGGTAGATTTTTTGTTCCGGGCGGGAAATCGACGCTATGTCACAGCCGTTCGGAACCGTCTCCGCCGACGCGATTCTCGAGGGAGCCGCGACCGACGCCTACTTCGAGCGCACCCGAGCGACGCTCGAGCACGCCGGGAAGAATCCCCCCGTGGTCGCCGAGGTGACCGCAGACCAGTTCCCGACCGGATCGTTCGACGTCTTCACCGGCGTCGAAGACGTCGCGACGCTGTTCGAGGGCCGCGACGTCGACGTCGATGCGCTCCCCGACGGGCAGCTGTTCGACGGCGGTCCGGTGCTCCGGGTCGAAGGCTCGTACCTGGAGTTCGCGGAACTCGAAACCTCCCTGCTGGGATTTCTGTCACAGCCAAGCGGCTTCGCCACGGCGGCGCTCGAGGCGCGTCTGGCCGCACCCGACTCGCTCGTGCTGTCGTTCGGCGCTCGTCACGTCCACCCGTCGATCACCGCGTCGGTCGAACGCGCCGCGTTACTGGCCGGCCTCGACGGCTTCTCGCACGTCGCGGCGGGTGAAGTTCTCGGCAGGGAGCCGGGCGGGACGATGCCCCACGCGCTCATGTTCTGTTTCGGCGAAGGGAATCAGGCGGCGGCGTGGACGGCCTTCGACGAGGCCGTCCCCGAGGACGTCCCGCGGATCGCGCTGGTCGACACCTTCTGGGACGAGAAAAGCGAGAGCCTGCTCGCCGCCGAGACGCTCGGCGAGGACCTGGACGGCGTTCGGATCGACACCACGGGTTCCCGGCGCGGCGACTTCCGACACATCGTCCGGGAGGTGCGCTGGGAACTCGACACTCGAGGCCGCGAGGACGTCGATATCTTCTGTAGTGGCGGCCTCGAGCCCGAGACGATTCGGAACCTGCGGGACGTCGCCGACGGCTTCGGCGTCGGCAGCCACATCACCGGCGCCGACTCGGTCGACTTCAGTCTCGACATCGTCGAAATCAGCGAGGGATCGTCCGATCCCTCGAACAGCCGGACGCAGTCCGGCGACGACGGCGAACCGATCTCCAAGCGCGGCAAGCTCTCCGGCGAAAAGCAGGTGTACCGGACGCCCGACGGCGGCCACCGAATTGCCCTCGCCGACGCGGAACCACCGGACGGCGGCGAGCCGTTGCTCGAGCCCCTGATCCGCGACGGTGAGATCGTCCAGGAGTTCGACCTCGAAGAAGCGAGCGAGCGGTGTCTGGCCGACGCCGAGACGGTCGGATTCGGCGACCGGGCCGGTCCGGCCAGTGACGCCACGGACGGCTGATAGGGACCGGAGTACCGGTGACCTCGCAGGACGAGCGAGGTCCCACCGAAAATGACGGACAGCAGTTCGTACGAAACAGTCCACTGTACCGGGTTACTGGAGTGACCGCTCGCTCAGGACCAAGCGGGCGTACTAGCCGAGGAGCCAGTCTGGCGAGTTCGCGTTCGAACGCCACAAGCCCGTGGCTCGTCACGAGGACGAACAGTAGGATAGGTATCCCGATCAGCGTGACCGAGAGGCTGACGCCGGCGACGAGAAACACGAAGTAGATCGTGCCGAGCGGAAACGCCACCAGCAGGTACAGCAGGTTGCGATACGTCTGGGGGCGAAACGGACTCGAGACGATCGATCGGAGAACGGTTCCGACCCGATCGACCGACGGGGGCGACGTCCGGAGACTCACGTCGGTTGATAGCTCGCTCGCACGACATAAGTATTCGAGAACCGACACGTTGTCGGTCGCGTTCCACAACCCGTCGGATCACCTGGTGACCGAAACCCGAACGATTATCTCGATCGGAACGTGATTCTCGAGCGACGTGTCGACACGGCAAGTATCGTCGCCGGGAATCGATTCGAACGCGTTCGTCGACGACCGACGCCCGAACACCCCGGAACGGCTCGCGGAGACGAGGATCCACCCTCGAGCCACGGCCCACCGATGAGCAGCCGCGTCGACTCCGAGACCGAGGAGCTACTCGCCTTACTCGACGACGAGTACGCCCGAACGATTATCCTCGAGACCTACGACGAGGCCCAGTCCGCGGAGTCGCTGAGTGCGGCCTGTGACGCCGACCCGTCGACGATCTACCGGCGCATCGACCGGCTCCAGGAGCGCGGGCTCCTGGTCGACCAGCAACGACTCGATCCGAACGGTCACCACTACAAGGTGTACGTCGCCCGACTCGAGGGCGTCGCGATCGACGTCACCGAGGACGGCTTCGACGTCGACGTCGACTACGCCGAGGAGGAACCGGCTGACACGTTCACCCGACTGTACGAGGAATTCACGGGATGATCGGAACACCCACACCACTGACCGGACCGCCCGCGGCGCTCGCTCGAGCGACGGGTTCGGTGCCCGAAGCGGTCGGTTCGATCACGTCGACCAGGACGCTCGAGGCCATCGCACGCCTCGGGAGTATCCCGGTCGCTCCCCTCCAGATCGAAGTCGAAGGCGGCTCGACGCCCGTCGTTCTCGCGGCGATCGCGACCTTTTTCGTCGCGTTGGTCCTCTCGGTGCTCGTCACCTACCGGTTCGTCGAGGGCTACCGGCGAACGAAGGCCCGGCCGATCCTGTTGCTCGCCGTCGGGATGTTCTTGCTCGCGCCGGCACCGATGTTCATTCGGCTGCTCGTCGGGAACGTCGCGGCGATTCCACTGTCCGTCCAGCTGTTGACCACGACGCTCTCGGAACTGTCCGGGTTGGTCGTCATCCTGTACGTCGTCTACTCGAGATAACCATGCCACTCGAAACCATCACCGCGCTCGCGTCCGGCCTCACGGCAGTCCTCGGACTGTTCGTCGCCCTCCTCGCCTACCGCGGGTTCCGGCGAAACGATAGCCCGACGATGGGCGCGCTCTCGATCGGGATCGTCTGCATCGCGGTCGTTCCCTACCTCGTCCTCTACCTCGTCGGCCCGGCGATCGATCTCACCGACGCCGAGGCCCTCCTCGCGATCACGCTCGCTCACACCCTCGGTCTGGCGGCGATCTACCGGACGTTTCACTACTGACCTCACTCGTCAGAGGGCGAACCCGCCTCGGTATCGAGGGACCCGCACTCGAGTCTCGATTCGCCGCTTTCGGGCTCTGGCTCGGTTCTGGATCGATTCTCGAGTCGATGGCTCCGGCCCGCTCCTTCCTCGAGTCGGGAGGTAAACTCCTATATTATTCTTTCGCAGGGTTGGCGACCGACCAACTCGTTGGCCCGTTATAGGCGGATTCGGCCCGTCCGACCGAGTGTCGCATGAACTCGATCCGATCCACCTCCACAGTCGTCCAGAACGGTTCCGACGGGCCAGGCGATCGACCGATTCGCTGGTTCTTCGGCGTTCCGTTCCGCCCCCAGACGTACGCCAACCTGCTGTACGTCGCCCTCGCGTTTCCGCTGGGACTGCTCTACTTCGTCACCGTCGTCACCGGCGTCTCCCTCGGGGTCGGGCTCTCGATCACGCTGGTCGGGATTCCGATCCTGTTTCTGACGGTGCTCGCCGTCGTCGTGCTCGCAGCCGTCGAGGCGCTGCTCGCGACGCATCTGGTCGGTATCGAGACCCCGCTGCCTACGGCCTTCCGTGCGGACAATCCCCGAAGCCTGCTTCGCGCCGAAGACGGCTACGCCGACGCGCTCGCCGCGCTGGTAACCGCGCCGACCACCTGGACCAGTTTCGTGTTGGTTTTCCTCAAGTTCGTCTACGGTGTGCTGGCGTTTACCGTACTCGTCGTCTCCGTCTCGATCGTGACCGCCATGCTCGCCGCGCCGCTGGTCTATTCGGACCCTCACGTCTCCTACGTGTTCGGCCAGTACCAGATCGAGACGCTCCCGGCCGCACTCGCCGTCGCCGCGCTGGGCGTCGTCGGCGGGTTCGTCTCGTTTCACCTCTGGAACGTCCTGGCGATGCTCGGTGGCGTCCTGAACGCGGTGTTGCTCGGCGCGTTCCACGACGAACCTGGCGTCGATGGGGGCGACGTCGACGGGACTGACGCCGATAACGTTGGCGTCGATACGAGCGACATCGGCGAGACTAACGTCGGTGCGAGCGCCGTCGATGGCGATGAGGGCGACGAACGCGAGCCGCTCGAGTGAGCGCACTCGAGGAGAGATTCGTCTTCAGAATCGACTGTCGGGCCTACTCGCCCACGTACCGATTCGGTCGTCGTCACCGAGTGTCGCTACAGTTCCTCGATGCTCCCGTCGGCCTCCCGCTCGCGAAAGACCTGTCCTTCGAAGAGGGTGACGACGACGTCGTCGTCCTGCCACGCCGTCGGGGCGAGTTTCGCCTTCCGGCAGATCCGGTCGAGGTACTCGCGCTCGCTCCAGCCGTTCTCGACGGGAACGGTAGGGTAGAGCCAGCTGCCCTCGCCGCCGTCGATCGCGACCCCGTGGGTGCCGAGTTCCATGTCGGCGAGTGGATCGTCCGTGAGCACGACGTTTCTAACGGCACAGACCGAGACGGTCAGGTTCGGAAGCTCGGAGGGGCTGACCTCCGAGCCACAGGAGTCCTCGCTCGCGGCTTCGATCGCCGCGTCGACGATGACGTGGCCGAGCTGGTCATCCGAGCGGTAGCCGCCCGCACAGCCCCGCAGGCTCCCGCGACCCCGCGTGGACTCGAGACGAACGAACGCGCCCGTTCGCTCGTAGAAAGCCTCTCGCATGCTCCCCGGTTGTTCTCGTTGGCCGTGTTCGACGTAGGATTCGACGGATTCGCGCGCGAGTTTGACGGCGCGCGCCCCGTCTTCGTAGGAAAGGTCGACGCCCTGTCGCTGGGACATACACCAGTACATGGGAGTTCTCGTCCTAAAACGCTTCCATTCGTTTCGGGAGCCAAAATGGGGCGACGACCGGGGGACTTATTCGGCCGAAGGCCCTACCCACCGTGGGAGAGAGAGCCCAGCTGCCGCGGCGAGTTCGCCGGCAACGGCGGAGTCGTCCACCGTGACCCATCCGTCGGGATGTGTCACGCTCGCGAGGAAAGTCCCCCCACCCGTTCGGGCGGGTGACCGGACGCAAGTCCGGAGCGGGAGACCGCTGGCTCTGGAACAGAAACGACACGTCTCGGCCCGACCGATGATGCGCGCGAACCCGACCGTGAGGAAGGGGAGTTAACCCGCAGAGGGAGGGCGACTCGGAGCGCTGTTGGCGCGAGAGTCGCCAATAAGTGAACGGCGTTAGCCGTGAACCGCGTGGTCGCTTCGCGACCACGTTATGTGAGGCGGTATAAACCGCCGAGCAGGATCGTAGTCGACGATCACGGTTCGAAACCGTGGACCGTGTTCGACACGGTCGACTGCGACCGGACGGCCGAGGATCGATGGAACGGCGAACCCTCACTGGTGCAAGTCCGCGCCGTGGTAGCCCGAACGCCCGCGGCATCCCCGCGGACGGCGCGGACGCTCAGCCGAATGCTGGGACGAACAGAAGGGGGCTTACTCCTCTCACCCAGTTTCCGACCCTCGAGCGGCCGCTCTTTCGAGCGGTTAAAGCATAACGTGTTTACAGAACATTCGTTGACCCAAACTGTATAACCAACGAAAATCAGTTGGAGAACGTGGTGAATTCCGTCGATGTGCGCCCGACTTACCCGCACATCGATCGAGAGTCACACTCATGGCCCCATCACGCCGAACCATCCTTCGATCGACGACAGGCATCGGACTCACCACGACCGGACTGAGCGTCTCTGCGCTCGCGTCCGACGACGATCACGCGAGCGAGCCGAACGAATCTCACACGGGGGGCGACCCCGAAGCGAGCTGGCGATGTGACGACGTCCACGCCTCCCTCGAGTTGTTCGACGGGCGAGCGATCGCCGCGGGCCGGGTGACGACGCCGACGCCGTGTCACGAGCCCGTTCTCGCGGACGTCGAAAGCGGCGACGACTCGCTATCGGTGACGATCGACTCCGAACGAGCCGACGGGAGGGGCTGTCCGGACGTCATCTCCTGTGCGGACTACGAGGAGCCATTCGCCCTCCCCGACTCGGGTGGCTACACCGGCCTCTCCGTCGTTCACGCCAGCGTCGGCGACGACGTCCCCGTACTCGAGGCCACGGTTTCGTCCCGCGAAACCGACTGCGATCCGAGATACGAGCGCACCGAGGACGAACGCACTACCGTCGAAATCGACGGAAACGCGGTCCGGTTCGCCGGACGAATCGTCGCACCGACGCCGTGTCACGAGGTCGTCTTTCGCGCGGTCGACTACGACGGCGACGACGTCACCGTCGACATCGGTCTCGCCTCCACGCTCGAGGACGGACAGCTCTGCCCGCAAGCCATCACCTGTTTCGCCTACCGCGGCGTCGTTCGCCTCCACGAGGGCGCGTCGATCGACGATGCGACGATCGCTCACGCGGACGCCGAGTGAGATGGATTGCTGTCCCGAACACCCGCCACACCCGCCCGACGGGTCACAGCTGGGCCGGCACTGACGGACAGGAACCCGTACGAGATGGTCCGGGTCGCTTACTTCGTTCGCGTCTCGGGCTGGGAATCGCCTGCTCAAACCTCCGTATTGGAGTTTCACCGACACCAGCCGCTCGCTTCGCTCGCGGTTTGGTGTCGGCAAAAACGTCCTGACGGAGTTCCACGCGAGTGAACACGAGCGTGGAGCACGTCAGGACCGAACGCAAGAGCGAGTGCTGAACAACGTGAAGCACTCGCGATAAGTGAGCGTCCTGACGGAGATTTGAACTCGCCGAGACGGTCCAGGCATGCGGCGCTTCGCGCCGTTCCGGGCTGCGACTCGTCTGCTCAAATCTCCGTACTGGAGTTTCACCGACACCAGCCGCTCGCTTCGCTCGCGGTTTGGTGTCGGCAGAAACGTCCTGACGGAGATTTGAACTCCGGTCCCTGGCTCCGCAAGCCAAGAGGATAGTCCACTACCCTATCAGGACTCATCTACCCGTAGCCGGGTCAGTATTAAAGCCCTTTCGAACCCGACCCGAACGTCGATGACAGCCGACACGAGAGTTTATATACGAATCCGCGGCCAGCAGGGGTATGGCCGTGGACCCGACCGTTGGCCCCTCGAGTCACCCCTGCTTGCCCCTCTCGTCTCGAGAGCCAGCCGACGAACGCGACACCGGACCCCGAGAGAGAGAGAGAGCTCCTCGAGCGGGACGAATGGACAACGCTTATGCGCGGGCTACGCATGCACGAGCATAAGAATGAGCGACATCGAGGGCGTCTACGAGGATCTCGAGGCCGACGTTTCTCTCGAGGAGTTTCGCGAAGCCGTCGAGGCGAAAGTCGAGCAGATGGGTGGACTCGCGGACGAGGAGACGGCGGCGATGCTCGTCGCTCACGAAGTCGGCGAAAGCGAGGTCGGCGGCATCGCCGACATCGAGCCCGGCATGGAAGAGGCGAAGTTCGTCGCCAAGGTGGTGAGCATCGGCGAGGTTCGCACCTTCGAACGGGACGGCGAGGACGAGGACGGCCGGGTGGCCAACGTCGAGGTCGCAGACGAGACCGGCTCCGTCCGGGCGGCGTTCTGGGACGACCACGCCGAAGCAGCCACCGAAGAACTCGAGGAGGGACAGGTGCTCCGAATCAAGGGCCGACCCAAGGAGGGCTTTTCGGGCGTCGAGGTGAGCGTCGACGACGTCGAACCCGACGACGATACGGAGATCGAGGTGCAGGTCTCCGATACGCACACGGTCGAGAGCCTCTCGCTTGGCCTCTCGAACGTCAACCTCGTCGGACTCGTCCTCGATACCGACAGCGTCCGAACGTTCGACCGCGACGACGGCACCGAAGGAAAGGTCTCGAACCTCGTCGTCGGCGACTCGACTGGCCGCGTACGCGTCACCCTCTGGGACGAGCGGGCCGATCTCGCCGAGGAGATCGACCCTGGGACGACGATCGAGGTGATCGACGGCTACGTTCGCGAACGAGATGGAAGCCTCGAGGTGCACGTCGGGAACCGGGGTGCGATCGAAGACGTCGACGAGGACATCGAGTACGTTCCGGAGAGTACGCCGATCGAGGACGTCGAGATCGGCCAGACGGTCGACCTCGCGGGAGTCGTCCGTTCGGCGGATCCGAAACGTACCTTCGATCGGGACGACGGCTCCGAGGGACAGGTTCGCAACATTCGCGTTCAGGACGCGACCGGCGATATTCGCGTCGCACTCTGGGGCCAAAAGGCAGACATCGATATCGGCCCCGGCGACGAGGTCGCACTCGGCGACGTCGAGATTCAGGACGGCTGGCAGGACGACCTCGAGGCATCGGCCGGCTGGCAGTCGACGATTACGGTGCTCGACACCGATTCCGACACCGGGGCGGACACAGACGATCGAGAGAGTTCCACAAGCGAGGGGCTGTCAGCGTTTGCAGACGATGGGAGCGAGACCGGCTCCGACGACGGTGGGGAAACCGGCGTCTCGGACGACGTCGCGGAAACGCCTTCCGAGCAAGCGCAGACAGACGGAGCGGCGGACGGCGAAGAAGTCGAATTTACCGGCGTCGTCGTCCAGGCCGGGGACCCAGTCGTCCTCGACGACGGCGAGACGACGATGAGCGTCGAGACGGATACCGACGTGGGCCTCGGCGAAGAGATCACGGTACGAGGTGTCGTCTCAGACGGACGCCTCGAGGCCAGTGACGTCTTCTGAGCGGTCGAGGATCCTCATCGAACGCTAGGAAAAGCGTTAAGGGAGTTAGATTCACCTATCAAGGTATGAACGTCGAACTCCCGTTCGCGCCGGTGGATACGATCATCAGGCGGAACGCGGACGACCTCCGGGTGAGCGCCGACGCCTCCAGGGAACTCGCAACGCGGATACAGGAGCACGGAAGCGCGCTCGCAATCGACGCCGCCGAACGGGCGACTGCGGACGGACGGAAGACGCTGATGGCCTCGGACTTCGAGGTCGATACGGTCGTCGACAAGGACGACCTCGAGTTGCCGGTCGCGCCGGTCGACCGCATCGCCAGACTGGAGATCGACGACCGGTACCGGGTCTCGATGGACGCACGGATCGCACTCGCCGACATTCTCGAGGATTATGCCGACAACGTCGCACGGGCGGCGGCGATCCTCGCGCGACACGCCGATCGGCGAACGATCATCGACGACGACATCGAGACGTACTTCTCGCTGTTCGAGTGAGATGCAATTTGGCTACAGCGACGTCTGTCTCGGGCACGATCCTGGTCCACGCCACCCCGAGACGGCCGACCGGCTGCGGGCCATCCGGGAACGACTGAAACGAAAACACGGCGTCGAGTACGTCGATGCCGAACCCTGCGATATCGACGAACTCGCAGCAGTTCACGACCGGGCGTACGTCGAGTCCGTCGAGGAGTTCTGTGCCGACGGCGGCGGCAACTGGGATCCCGACACGACGGCAAGCGAAGGGACGTGGGACGCGATCCGTCACAGTTCGGGGCTGGCCTGCTGGGCGGTCGAGGCGGCACTCGAGGGTGACGACGGCCGGAAGATGCCGTTCTCGCTGGGCCGTCCGCCGGGTCACCACGCCGTCGCCGACGACGCGATGGGGTTTTGCTTTGCGAACAACGCCGCAGTCGCCGCACAGCACGCACTCGATCACGATGTCCACGACGTCGATCGAGTTGCAATTATCGACTGGGACGTCCACCACGGCAACGGCACCCAGGACATCTTCTACGACCGCGACGACGTCTACTTCGTGTCACTCCACGAACAGGGTCTGTACCCCGGTACCGGCGATGTCGACGAGATCGGCGAGGGCGACGGGCGGGGAACGACGATGAACCTCCCGATGCCCGCCGGGACGGGCGATCCCGGCTATCTTGCGGCGATCGAGGGACCGGTCTCCGCGGCGCTCGAGGCGTTCGGTCCCGATCTGGTGATCGTAAGCGCGGGCTTCGACGCGCACCGGCACGATCCGATCTCGCGGATCCGGCTGTCGACGGAGGGGTACGCGTTGATGACCGATCGGTTGCGAACGCTCGCCGAGGAGCTCGACGCCGCACTGTCGTTCGTCCTCGAGGGCGGGTACGGCCTCGACGTTCTCGCAGATAGCGTCGCGATCGTCCACGAGACGTTCGACGGTCGAGAGCCGATCGAACCGGACGGGGATCCGAACGACGCCGTCGAATCGATGCTCGAAGACGTCGCAGACGCACACGAGTGAGAGTAGCCGCTGCAATTTATTCGCCGGCGAACTCGTTGCACTGCCGTTCGAAACCTTGCTCGAGAGCGTCGTTCTCGCCAACCCCGGTGTGCTAGCGCTGCTCGCCGTCCCCGTTGTCGTCTTCTACGCCGTCAACTTCGTTCTCGGGCTGGCGATCGGACGCCTTGGCGCGTTCAGTTACGAGGAAGTCGTCTGTTTCAACTGTACGATTCTGTCGCGCAACTCGCCGACGGCGCTCGCGATCGCAGTCGTTGCCTTCCCGCACGAACCGCTCGTTCCGCTGGCGCTGGTGATCGGTCCGTTGCTCGAATTGCCGTTACTGAGCGTCGTTTCGCAGCTTCTCCTGGGGCTTCGAGAACGGGGCGTGTGGGAACGGACGGCGTCGCCCACGAGCGGGTTCGAGTGATCTCGCCGTTCGAGCCGAAGACGGCAGACGAGTGCCGGCCGACGACACCGGACAGGCTGCCGGCGAAGAGACGTCTGCCGACTGACGTCGGTCGCCTCGGCGTTCGCCCCGGCCGTGGTCACGGCGTCGGTTCGAAGTACGTACGGAGTTCGGCTCCGAACTCGGGGAGCAACGCGTGTACGTCCTCGCCGACGAGGATCTCGTACCCCTCCTCGAGAGCCGTCGCGACGTGTGCCCCGAGGGCGACGTCGAACAGCTGATCGCTCTCGAGAAACGCACGGGCGGTCGTAAACTCCCGACCGCGCTCGGCGACGTACCGATCGCCATCGAGGAACGGACCGTACACGTCGGGGTCGTCGACGTACGCGTCGTAGAACTCTCGTGAGTGATTTTTGACGTGAACTGGCGGCCCCTCGTGACGTTCGACGGCCGGTCGTTGGTCGACCGCGAGTTCAGCGAAGACGACGCAGGTGCTGTTAGCGAACGCCGTCGCACGCAGGACGTCGAAACCCCGGCCGTCGAGTTCCTGGATGATCCCGTCGAGTGACTTGCGAAGTTGGGGATAGAGCTGGTCCTCGACGAGATCGGGTGCGTCGAACCGAACGGCGACCGGCGTCGTGTCGCGTCGCTCGAGGTGACGCCGGAGTTCGGATTCGGCCAGTGGCTCCGGTTCGTCGGTCTCGAAGAACTCGGGGTCGGGATCATCGAGGAACGCACGCGCGTAGTGTTGGAGACGGGCGACGTTCTCGGCCGAACAGACAGCCGCGACGTTGCGCTCGGGATCGGTGGGATCGATGACGACGAGCGGGTCGTCGAAGGTGGTCCGGCCGTGGTCTTCCGGGTCGAGACGGATCGGCGGCTGCCAGTTACGGACGGCCTCGAGAAACGGCCGAAAGCCGCCGTATTCGCAGACGAGGAGTTCGGTGAGGTAGCCACTGAACCCCCGCGTTCGGAGGTCGCTTCCGTAGACGCCGATCCCTTTCAGAAACCCTTTCGTCATCCGGGTGTCGGCTGCGAGTTCGTCGTCGAGCTGTTCTCGAAGATACTGCGTATGAAAGGGGGTTCGGTCGACCGCCGATCGGATCTCGGTCGCGGAGTCGAGTCGGAAACAGGGGACGATGTCGACGTCGAACCCCTCGAGTTCGCCTTTGACGTAAGGGTGTTCGGCGTACTCCTCGTGGCCGTCCGGGAGGGTTTCGTGGCCGACCTCGAGTCCGTACGCCTCGAGCGTTTCCCGGTCGAGTTCGGGCGGGAACCGAACGAAGACATCGATGTCGCGGTCGCCGCTGATCCACGTCCCGCGGGCGGACGAGCCCGCCTGTAAGACGTCGGCGTCGGGACAGCGCTCGGTCGCCGCGGCCGCCGCTCGCTCGAGGAGGCGATCCGCGACGGCCTCGAGACGCTCGCGTTCGCTCTCGTCGGGGTCGACGCGGTCGCGAACCCGACCGACGACGGCCTGGACCGAATCGTCCGGCGGGTCGTCGTGCCCGGCGATTTCTTCGCTCGTGGAATCGTCGCGGTCGGCATCCTCGTCACTCATTGAACGGTCGTACTCGAGCGATGCGTGAAAGCGTATCGAACCGGCGGAAGGCAAAACGAAAGCCCTATCAAATGCACCCGACTACGTGAAATCGAGCCGAAGTAGCTCAGATGGTAGAGCACCTCGCTGTTAACGAGGTTGTCCCAGGTTCGAGTCCTGGCTTCGGCGCTCGAAGATTTCTCCGGGACGTTCGCGGAGGCCGGAACGATCGAAGTCTGGCCTGTAGGTTTCGGCTGTTCGTGGTTATTCGGTGCCGGTTCCGACGATCTCGAATCGGAGTCCGCCGTCGCTTCCCTCGCAGACGTCGATCTCCCAGCCGTGTGCGTCGACGATCTCCTCGACGATCGTGAGCCCGAATCCCGTGCCGTCGTCGCTCGTCGTATAGCCGTGATCGAACAGTTGGTCGCGGTCGCCCGGTGGTACCCCCGGACCGTCGTCTTCGACGTAGAACCCGTCGGCGGTTCGTCCAACAGTCACCGTCACGTCCGCGCCGCCGTGTTCGATCGCGTCTGCAGAACCGTCAGCATCGCTCGTGGAGCCGTGCTCCACGGCGTCCTCGGGCGTTTGCGACCGAGGGCTCGTCGAACCGTGTTCGACGGCGTTCCGAAAGAGGTTCTCGAAGACCTGTTTCAACCGCTCCGGGTCGGCCTCGAGCGTGCCGTCCGAATCGACCCGAAGCGACGCTGACGACGCTCGAACGGAGTCCCAGCAGTCGTCGGCGATCGACGCCAGGGAGACCGTCGTTCGCTCGTCGATCGACCGCCCTTGTCGAGCGAGTTCCAGCAGGTCCTCGATCAGTGCGTCCATGCGCTCGAGCGATCGCTCGACCTGCGGGAGGTGCTCGGAGTCACAGTCGTTTGCGACCAACTCCAGATATCCCACCGCGGCATTGAGCGGATTCCGAAGGTCGTGGGAGACGATGCTGGCGAAGTTATCGAGGCGTTCGTTCTGGCGCTCGATCGCCCGTTCGTACTCTTTCTTTTCGGTGATGAGCCTCGAGACGCCGATCAGTCCGTTTATCTCGCCGTCCTCGTCGTACCACGGCACTTTCGACGTGAGCGTCCACTCTTGATCCGTCGGATTGTACTCTTCTTTGTTGAGGATCGGCTCTCCCGTCCGGATCACCTGCATGTCGTCCGCGTACGTCTCCTCGGCTAACTCCCGGTCGTATATCTCGAGGTCGGTCCGCCCGATCGCGTCGCTAGGGGCGATATCGTAGTCGCTCATCCGAACGTGGCGGGCGTCGGTATCCTTGACGTAGAGAGCCGTCGGAACGCGGTGAAAGAGCTGATCGATAAAGTGACGGGTCTCTCGGAGTTGGTCCTCGAGTTCCGTTCGCTCGGAGGCGTCGCGAGCGACCACCATTCCGGCCCGAGCGTCGGAGTCGTCCGCCAATCCAGTCACCGTACAGTCGAACGGACGCCGTTCCCCGTCGGCCGTGACGAACGTCGACTCGAGGCGAACGGGATCGGTGGGGTCGGAACACTGTTCGATCGTGTCCACGACGGTGGAGGTCTCCGCTCCACCGAGGATCCGATCGACCGGCATCGACTCGAGTTCGGTTTCGGAGTAGCCACTAGCCTCGAGTGCCGACCGATTCCACTCTCGAATGCGGCCGCGTTCGTCGAAGACGAAGACGGGGTCGTCGAAGCAGTCGATCGGTATCCGGGCGGATCTTCTACTCATCGATCGTATTACACACCACCGTTAGTCACGTCTTCGAAAGATATCGAGCAAAGACAATAACTGTACCGCCGTTCTGTCCCCGAACTCGGCTCGAAAACCGGTGTTTATTCCGTTCGGAAGAAAAAGGATTTGTGACAATAACGGCGGCGACCAACTTAAATGTCATACGAATGATTTCCGGGGCGACAACGTCACTGTACAGCGGGCCCCAGTTCGAGGACACAGGGGAGCAAACGACACGTGCCAACCTCGGCAAGCGCAGACTCGAGTGAACGCTGATCGACCGCGATGGATGGACCGATCGACTCGCCCGGACCAGGATTTAGAGAAGGTGTACCGCCTACACGTCTTGCAGACTCCCGACTGAGTCGATCGGGATCAACGAGTAATCGACCGTCCCGACGTCCTCGATCGTCCGCAGGGTTCCGACGAACGTGGAGATCGACTCGAGGTCGCCCTCGAGAACGAACAGGTCGAGACAGTAGTCGTCGACGTGGCTGTGGTCGTTCGATACGATAACCTCCTCGTGTTCGTGGCGAATCTCGGTAACTCGGTGTTCGATCGACTGCGTTCCGAAGTCATAGAGGACGCTCACGATACCGGCCAACTGTCGGTCCTCGAGGCGATCGTCGTCGAACTCCGAGAGTAGGGTTCGAGCACCTTCCCGAACGACTTCGCTCCGACCGGTGTAATCGTGTTCGTCCGCGAGTGCGTCGATTCGATCGATCAGTTCAGCGGGCATCGAGACGCTGACGACTGGCATATATGAATTCGTCCCCATACTATAATAGAATTTGTTATTCAAAATGCGCCGGTTACGAAATAACTAATATTAACAAGCTCGGATATCTATTTCACATCTTGCTGATGAACGACGATCACATCCCTGTCACCGTCCTGAGCGGAAGCTTGGGGGCGGGGAAAACGACCGTACTCAACCGCGTCTTGACCGCAGACCACGGCCTCGATGTCGCCGTCGTCGTCAACGATATGGGGGAGGTAAACGTCGATGCCGAGCACGTCGCCAAGCAATCCGATCTGGCTGGCGATGAAGAGATCATCGAGATGTCGAACGGCTGTATCTGCTGTCGTCTGCGCGGGGACATGTTAGACGAGGTTGGCCGACTCGCCGACCGCCGCGAGTTCGATTACCTGCTCGTCGAATCGTCGGGTATCTCGGAACCGGTTCCCGTCGCACAGACGTTCGCGATGGGCTTCGAGGATGCGAGCTTCGATCCGACCGGTACCTACGAACTCGACACGATGGTAACCGTCGTCAACGCTCACAGTTTCTGGGAGTCGTTCGACTCGGGGTCCGCGCTGACGAACCAGCAACTCGAGGACGACTCGGGGCGCGTCCCCGAGGAGGTGTTGCTCGACCAGATCGAGTTCTGTGACGTCCTCTTGTGTAACAAGTGCGATCTCGTGCCGGACGACGCACTCGAGGAGATCGAGGTTGTTCTCGAGCGCCTCCAGCCGCGTGCGAAGATCATCCGCACCGAGTTCGGCGACGTCGATCCGGACGAGATCCTCGGCACCGGACGGTTCGACTTCCAGCAGGCGCAGGATTCGGCGGGCTGGAAACACGAACTCAAGCACGACCACCACCACGATCCACAGGAGGAACACGGCGTCACCTCCTTCGTCTACCAGCGCGATCGGCCGTTCCATCCCAAGCGGATCGCCACGTTGCTCTCGGACCTGCCGGACGAACTCATCCGTGCGAAGGGGTTTTTCTGGAGCGCCGGTCGCGAGGACGTCGCGATGGGCGTCGACAAGGCCGGGACCTCCGTCCGCGCGGGACCCTCCGGGAAGTGGCTCGCGACTCTCCCCGAGCAGGAACGCAAGAAGTACTTCGCCGCGCGTCCGGGGCTGAAAGACGACTGGAGCGACGAGTGGGGTGACCGAATGACGCGACTCGTCTTCATCGGTCGCGAGTTCGAGGAAGACGCCCTGATCGAGCGACTCGACGACTGCGTCCTCACCGACGACGAGATGGACGAAAACTGGGACGCCTACATCGATCCGTTCGAACCGCAAGAGCGACGTGAACTCGCGCTCACGAACCAGTAGATGGCGATTCCGGTCACCATCCTCTGTGGCGAACTGGGCGCGGGGAAAACGACGTTGCTCTCCGGTCTGCTCGAGTCCAGCGACCGCGAAATCGGGCTCGTCGTCAACGACGTCGGCGCGGTGAACGTCGACGCCGACCTCGTCGAAGCTCGAACCGATCTCTCGACCGGCGAAGAGGTTCTCGCCCTCGAGAACGGCTGCATCTGTTGTAGCCTGAGCGGCGACCTCTCCCGGTCGGTGATCCGACTCCAGCGCGAACGGGAGTTCGACCACCTCGTCGTCGAAGCCTCCGGCGTCGGCGAGCCGGAACCGATCGCCCGTCAGTTCGTCCGCGGTCCGGCGGCGGGCGTCTACGACCTCGAGTCGGTCGTCACGGTCGTCGACGCCCGTCGATTCCACGATCGGTTCGTGACCTCGGAAACCGACGAGGTGCCCGCAATCGAGGGGCCGGACGAGACCGGAACGCGACCGCTCGCGGACCTCGTCCTCGAGCAGGTGGAGTTTTGCGATCTGCTCGTCGTCAACAAGTGTGATCTGGTGACCGAGACCGAACGCGACCGCGTGGTCGCGGTACTCGAGACCCTCCAGCCGAACGCGGCCGTGAGGACGACCGAGTACGGCCGCGTCGACCCCGACGACCTCCTTGGAATCGAGTGCTTCGACCTCGAGGAAACTGGCGAATCGGCGGGCTGGAAACGGGCACTCGAGGACGAATCCGTCGCTCACACCCACGACGAAGGGAACGACCACGACCACGGCGAGGGCCACGATCACGGCCACAGCGAGGGCCACGATCATGACCGCGGCGAGGGACACGATCACGGCCACGACCACCACGACCACGATCACGCTCACCCGCACGAGGAGTACGGCATCGAAGTCGACACCTACCGGCGTCGACGGCCGTTTCACCCCGAGCGGTTCGCCGCCCTCCTCGCCGACCTCCCGGACGGACTCGTCCGCGCGAAGGGTCTGTGCTGGATCGCCGGCCGGGAACGCCAGGCGATCACGATGAGTTTCGCTGGTTCGGAGACGAGCCTCGAGGTTACGGGCCGCTGGATCGCCAGCCTCTCGGCGGAGCGCCAGGAGCGCCACCGGTCGGGACAGCCGGACCTCGAGTGGGACGAGCAGTGGGGCGACCGCGAGACACGGCTGGCGCTCATCGGCCGCGATCTCGAGATAGGAGCACTGACCGACCGCCTCGACGACTGCCTGCTCACCGACGACGAGATGGACGCCGACTGGACCGCGTTCGAAAACGACGCGCCGACGGCGATGAGCGAGACAGCCACCGTGTCCGCGGACGCGCGGGAGCAAACGGCCGAGAACCGCTAGCAGTTATCGCCCTCGAGCGTAGAGTTGAACACGACATGACGACCGAGAGAGACGATCGGCGGAGCACCGACGAGCACGGCCACGACGTCATCGACCCGCTCTACGTCGGGATCGTGACCGTCTCGAGTTCACGCGCGGGGTCGGACGAGGCGGACCCCGACGATCCAGGCGGCGACACCATCCAGGAGTGTTTCGAGGCCGAAGGCCACGAGATTCGAGAGCGACTGCTCGTACGCGACGATTACTCGGCGATCCGGACGGCGGTCCGCGGGCTGGTCGCGCGTCGCGATATCGACGTCGTCCTGACGACCGGCGGTACCGGCGTCACCGCAGACGATGTCTCGCCCGAGGCGACGTCGTCGCTGTTCGAACGCGAACTGCCGGGATTCGGTGAACTGTTCCGCTCGCTGTCGTGGGACGAAGTGGGAACTCGAGCGATGGCCTCGCGCGCGACAGCGGGTATCGCCGTCGACACGCCAGTGTTCTGTCTGCCCGGGAGTACGAACGCCTGTCGAACGGCCTGCGAACAGCTTATCGTCCCCGAAGCGCCCCACCTCGCCGGTCTGGCGACGAGCCACCGTGCGGACGTGACCGAGGGGTCGCTGTCGGACTACGGCGACGGGGAGTGAGCGAGCGGGGAAAGGATCGACGAACGAACCGACACCGTTGAGTCCGTGCGCTCACGAGAACAGACGATGCCCGACTGCGACTACTGTGCGGCGTCGTTCGACGACGAGGATGCGTATCTCGAGCACCTCGCCATCGAGCACGCCGGCGAACTCGGGCGGATCGATCGGCGTCGGGTCGTCGACCGCGGCGCACACGAAACCGTAAACGACGGCGACTCGTTCGTGCGGTACGGCCTCGCGATCTCGATCGTGTTCATCGTCGTCGGCGCGGTCGGCTACGCGGTCACGTCCGGGTTAGTCTAACCGTCGACCGACCCGAAGGCGTCTTCTCGAGGCGATCAGTTCACTTTCGCTCCGGTGGCGGCAGTTTAAATACTATTGGGCGCGAACGTCGGTATGCCTCCCGTTGAAACCAAAGAGGAGGCGTGACACAATGAGCGACGTACGACAGCACGCGGACGACATACACGACCAGTTTTCGGACCACATCGACGTCAGCGTCGACGACGTCGAGGACCGCCTGAGCACGCTCGTCGACGAGTACAAGGTACCGATGGACGAGGCACGGCGAAGCGTCACCAACCACTACTTAGAGGAGGCGGGTCTCGAACGCGAGGACATCTCCAGTGGCTCGAGCGAGCACGTCAACGTCGAGGACGTCGACGAGCCCGAACAGTGGATCGACCTCACTGCCAAAGTCATCGAACTCTGGGACCCCCGGAGCGATTCGGTCGCCCAGGTCGGCTTGCTCGGCGATCCGACGGGAACTATCAAGTTCACCAAGTGGGCGAAATCCGACCTGCCGAGCCTAGAGGAAGGCGGGGTCTACGAACTCCGGAACGTGGTCACCGACGAGTACCAGGGCCGGTACTCGGTCAAACTGAACAGCACCACCGTTATCGAGGAACTCGAGGAGGAGATCGAGGTCGGCGACGACACGAGCGAGGTCGAGGGCGCACTCGTCGACATGCAAAGCGGCAGCGGACTCATCAAGCGCTGTCCCGTTGAGGGCTGTACCCGCGTCCTCCAGAACGGCCGGTGTAGCGAACACGGCGAGGTCGAAGGCGAGTTCGACCTCCGGATCAAGGCGGTCGTCGACGACGGTATCGACGCCCACGAGGTCATCTTCGATAAGGAAGCCACCGAGGAACTGACTGGACTCAGCCTCGAGGAGGCCAAGGAGATGGCGATGGACGCACTCGATACGACGATCGTCGCCGACGAGATCGCAGACGACATCGTCGGCACCTACTACCGCATCGAGGGGCCGACGTTCGGCCGATACGTTCTTGCCGACGATGTCTCCGAACTCGATGGGCCGGCGGATGCAGAACAACTGCTGATCAAAGCGAGGTCGATGTAACATGAGCGGCGCAGAACTCACGCGCGAAGTCGCCCGGCGCGTCTTCGCCTCCGAATTCAACGACTCGACGTACGCCTTCAAAGAAAGCGACGACGAGCGCGCACCCAACTACGCGCTCCTCCCGACCGGCGACCGCGCGAACCGCGTGTTCGTCGTCGGCACCTTAACCGAGACCGAAGACGTCGGCGAGGAAAGCGAGTACTGGCGTGGCCGCGTCGTCGATCCGACGGGGACGTTCTTCGTCTACGCCGGTCAGTATCAGCCCGAAGCGGCGGCCGCGCTCCGCGATACGGAGCCCCCAGCGTACGCCGCGGTCGTGGGTAAACCCCGGACGTACGAGACCGACGACGGAACGGTCAACGTCTCGCTTCGACCCGAATCCATCGCGATCGTCGACGAGGCGACCCGCGACCGCTGGGTCGTCGAGACCGCCGAACGCACGTTAGAGCGCGTCGAAGCGTTCGAGGAGTGGGAAGCCGAACAGGAGCCTCCCGAGAGCGGATCGACCGCACCCACGAACGAGTACGCCAAGATGGCTCGCGAGCGCTACGACTCCCCGGTCGTCAACTACCGCAACGACGTGATCCAGGCACTCGAGTCCATCGAGGGCACACAGAATCCAGAACCGACCACGTAGTGGCGGTCTACGCCCGAACGACAGGGTTGAATCGGCCCCACCATCGAATTCGACCCGCATCGACGCTGGAACGGTACTGGACCGCCGAACGGACCCCAACTCGAGACCACCACGACACACCACCGATTCCGTTCGGCGGGTAGGCGGCAGTCGGTCGATCGGCACGGATCGGCCGGCAGATATCTTTTCAGACCGATACCGACGGTGTTCGTATGACCGAACGGTCGACCGACCGCGATCACCACCGAGACGCCGACGACCGACCACAGCTCGTCGGCATCAACCACGTCGCACTCGAGGTTGCCGACCTCGAGGCAGCACTCGAGTTCTACGAGTCGATCTTCGCGTTCGAGGAACGCGGCCGCTCCGAGACGAAAGCGTTCGTCGATATGGGCGATCAGTTCATCGCGCTCGCGGAGACCGAGGGTGACGGGATCGACGACGCCCGTCACTTCGGTCTCGTCGTCGACGACGCAGACCGCGTCGAACGCCGACTCGAGCAGTTGGGAATCGATCGACTCGACGCACCGGGTCTCGAGTTTCGCGATCCCTGGGGCAACCGAGTCCAGATCGTCGACTACGCGGAGATCCAGTTCACCAAAGCCGACCACGTTCTCCCCGGAATGGGTCTCGAGGAGTGTGAGAAGACCGCTGCAGCGATCGATGAACTCGAGGAGAAGGGAATGGGGCCGGACTGACGCCGATCGGCGGCTGGTGCGGTGAGAATCGGTTACGGGTCCGGGAGCATCGCGCGAATCGCCTCGAACTCGTCGTCGGTTACCTCGTGGCCGAGGTCGGGATAGATCCGTTCGTCGACGTCGCCGCCCGCTCGCTCGAACGCCTCGACAGTTTCGCCAGCGCGTCCACGGTCGATCCGTGGGTCGTTTTCGCCCCATCCGACGAGGACCGGCGTTCCCTCGAGGGCCGCGGTTCGGTCGTCCGAGCCGTCGCCATCGATCGCGTCGGCGGGATCGGTTACGTCGGGAGCTCTGACGGCGTCACCAGGGAGCACCCCAGAGAGGAGGAAGACGCCGCCGTACCGACTCGGGTTTCGGCGGACGTACTCCGCGACCACGCTCGCGCCCTGTGAGAACCCCCCGAGAAGTGTCCGCTCCGGCGGGACGCCGATCGATCGGGTCGCCTTGAGCGCGGCGTCGACGCACTCGACGCTCGAAGTGAGCCACGGTTCGTTCTCGGTTCGCAGAGCGGTCGTCGGACGGGGGTACCACCGACTCCGCTCGGCCTGCGGGGCGAGGAAGGCAACGCCGTGGCGGGAGATCGGATCGAACAGATTGACGACACCCTGGGCGGTCGCGCCACGGCCGTGACAGAGGACGACGGCCGCGTCTGCCGCCATCGCGGGCGCACCCGCAGTGAGCAGTTCCTGTCCCTCGTGGGGCCCCGACACGGCGGTCAGTCGGCGACTCGAGTCCGTCACGCTCCGCCCTCGTCTTCGGTATCACCGCCTCCCGCGTCGCTCGGTTTGCGACTGTCTTCGTCGATCGGTATCGACAGCGAGGGAAGCTGGCTCTCGATCAACTCGCGATCGCTTTCGAACCAGTCCGGGAGGTAAAGCGGCAGGTCCGTCGGCTCCCTCGAGTCCGTCGAATCGGTGGTATCCGTCGCCAGCGTGCGCTCGACGGCGACGCCGTCGGTCTCGGTCGCGAGTTCGAAGAGGATGCCACCGGGTTCGCGGACGTACAGCGAGTGAAAGAAGTGACGGTCTTTGACTCGCGAAACGTCGTATCCGCGGTCGTCGAACAGCTCGCGCCACTCGGACAGCGCCGCCTCGCTCTCGGCTCGGACGGCGACGTGGTGGATCGTTCCCGGCCCCTCCCGGCCGAACGACGCCGCTCGCTCGGCCACCGAGCCGCCCTCGAATACGTCCGAGCCCGTTCCGGAGTCGGCCGTGGTTTCTTCCGCCCCAACCCCCACGTCGACGACCGTCGCCCGATCGCCTGTCGTGCGGTACCGGACCCGTTCGTCACCTTCCTCGTCGTACGCGAAGCCGAGAGTCTCGAGCGTACTCGCCGTAGCGTAGGGGTTCAACGAACGCGTCGAGACGCCGTACAGATCACAGATTGCAGCGTCTGGCGGAACGTCACTTTCCGGCCACGGCTCGGCGTCACAGTCGTCAGCGTCGGAGTCGGCGACGAGTTCGAGTCTCGTCCCGACGGGATCTTCGAGTCGAAGGAATCGTTCGTCGAATCGCTCGAGCGGGCCGTCGACGTCGACGTCGTGGGCCTCGAGGCGCTCGCACCAGTACGGGAGCGAGCCGTCGGGGACGCGGAAGGCGACGGCATCGACCTGGGGTTTGCCGACGCGTCCTGGATCGGCGTGGGGGTCGGGAAAGCAGGTAAAGACCGTCCCCGGCGAGCCCGTCTCGTCGCCGAAGTAGAGGTGATGCTGGAGAACGTCCTCGACGTTCACGGTCCGGATTACGGGGTAAAGCCCCAGTACGCCGGCGTAGACGTTGACGGCCTCCTGGGCGTCACCGACGATTCCCGTCACGTGGTGGAGCCCAGGTGTGTCCGCGAGCATGGGGTCACGTTAGGGCTCGAGCGGGTTAGCCTGTCCGACTCCCTCTCTCTGTTCGCACTATTTTGATCGGAAGGAAAGACCGTCGTCTGACGAATCGTTAAGTGATCGGAGTACGCACTAGCGGGCGAATGGGCAACAAGAACAAGACGATCTCGTTTCGCGTCAACGAGGACGCCTTCGAGGCGCTCCAGGATATCGCCGAAGAACGGGATATCTCGCTTTCGGCCGTCTTCCGGGATTACGTCGACCAGCTCGTCGACCACGACGGCCAGGTCGAGGTCGTTCCCAGGCGGGAACTCGAGTCGCGTTCGGCACCGGCTGAGGGTGAGGACGGCGACCTATCGTTCCCGCCGACGATCGAGGTTCCCAAGAGTTTCATCCGCGAGCACGAACGGCTCGAACTCGAGGCCGACCACCTCCGGGAGCAACTCGACGAGTACAAGGCGTACGTCAACGACCTCCAGGACCGACTCGAGGGCGAGGACGAGGTGCTCTTACTCGACGACCTGGATGGCGAGGGCGAATCCTACCAGCTCCGGTGATCGCCTCCGGTCGACGCAGTTCGCTTCGAGCGCCGATTGCGGGCCTCGATTGCGTCTTATCTGGCGAGGTTCTGTTTCTCGCGTCTGATCTCGTCGGCTTTCCCGTCGGCGCCGTCGACGCGAGCGAGTCCTTCGGCGGCCTCGAGCGTCCGGACGGCGTCGTCGAGAAACGAGAGAACGTCGCCGGGGTAGGCATAGAGCATGTAATCGTCGCTCATCACGTCGACGATGGCGTCCGGACCGAGTCCCTGCGCGCGCAACTCGAGGAGGTATCGCTGGAACTTCCGCTCGGGACAGCCACAGTAGGGGTTGTTGTCGCAGTCACAGTCGAGGAAGTCCTGTGCGAAATCGAGGACGCGATCGCGGGTGGCGTCGTCGAGTTTCTCGAGGCCCTCTCCCTGGAAGAGCACGTCGAGCGTCGCCCCCTTGAACGCGCCTTTCGGGATGTTCGTCTCGAGCTGGGAGCTGAGCTGTCGGTGGTTCTTGACGTAGATCTTGTCGGTGATGGCCACGCGTTGGCGAGGCTACGGTCGGCGCGGAAAAAAGGGTCTCGGTCGCGACTGTGGCGAGAACTGAACTCTCGAGGTTCGCGAGAACGGGAAAATCCGCGTCACGAACTCGCATACGGACCGTACTCGAGTCGTAACGTATTTCAGGTGGACCAGTCCTAAATAAGCCTGCAAGCGTGTCCGGGTTGGGGTAGTGGTTATCCTTCAGCCTTGTGGAGGCTGAGACGCGGGTTCGATTCTCGCACCCGGACCTCCATCACGGTTTCTACGGGCGATTTTCAGGTCTCTCAGTTTTGGGTCCGATCGCCATTCACAGGCTTCACGGTTAGAACAATAGGTAGTCGCCCCGCCGTACCCGGGTGTTTAAAAATGCCTGTACTAATACATTTTATAAACCTAGGTAATAAATTATTCAACATTCGTCCGGTGATACCAATGGCCACATACAGAGACATCCGTATCCTTTCCGAACCGACTCGGAAAACCCTGGAAGCAAACGAAAAACACGTCTTCGATTACAAGCACCACCAGAAGCGGTTGATCGACTGGTTGCTCGACGAAGGAAAAGATCCCCAGCAGGAGGAGGGATACAGCAAAAAAAACCGTGGAGGTCGCCATCTACCGAATCGACGGCTTCTACCGGTACGTCTGGTCCGAACTCGAGAACGGGTACACGTTACTGGTGGATGCAGAACACGCGGATCGATACCTCCAACACGTTGCGTTGCAGGATCACGAGAATTCGTACAAGAAGGGAATCGAGAAAGCGCTAAAATTGCTCTTCAAGTGGAAACACCACATCAAAGGCGCACCCGAATGGGAACCGGAGTTCAGTTTCACGGTCTCCGAGGAGGATTCGTCGCTCGAGGATTGCCTGACGAGAACGGAGATGGCAATGCTCCGCGAAGCCGCCCTCGAATACGGATCGATTCCGAGTTACACGAGCCTCTCACCCGACGAACGGGATCGATGGAAGGAATACCTCGCGCAGCGGTTCGGGGTTCCGAAATCGGAGATCGGAACGGACGATTGGAAGCGAGCGGACAGCTGGAAATACCCGAGTCTCATCTGGACGACGCTCGATACGGGGCTTCGCCCCGACGAGGTCGAGCGGGCGAAGACGTTCTGGCTCGATCTCGAGAACGGTATTCTACAGATTCCGAACGAGGAGGTATCGTCAGAGGACGATCAGTGGATCGTCGCGTTACGTCCGCAAACGACGCGGGCGCTCGAGAACTGGCTCGAAGAGCGAGCACAGTACTCCAAGTACGACGACACCGACCTGTTGTGGTTGACGCGGAAGAAAAACCCATATCAGTCGAACTCGCTCAACTATCTGCTGCGCAAACTCTGCGATATTGGGGAAATCGACGACGATGGTCGCCAAATTACGTGGCTCACGCTTCGAGATACTGTCGGGAAGCACATGGCCGAGGACGGTGATCTCGAGCATGTTCGAGAACAGTTACGCCATACATCGTCGCATACAGTGCGACGATACGGATCAGCAGTCGAGAAACGAAAGCGAATCCTCGAGCGCCCCTGATCTGTCGACTGAACTGACAGTCGTTGCTACGGATACATTTATTGGGGATCGTGATAACCGTCGATTCAATTACTCGAGGGCGTATGAGAGGGGATTTCGATGGGTGACCGTAAGTGGCGAATCGACCGGCGAACGGTTCTGGTAGCGCTGTCTGTACCGTCGGGTGCTAGTATCGCTGGCTGTACCGACGTACTCGAGGAGGGGGCGACCGACGCAGACGGTGAGCCCGTCAGCGACACCGACCCGAGTCGTGAATCCGACAGCGACGATCCACAGGGCGGGCTGGTCGATCCCGAGGTCGAACTCGAGGTCGAACACGGCTACATTCCACTGGTCACCGACGAGAACGCCGACGAGCGGTCGGAACTCACGGTGTCGCTGACGTCCGATGCGGAACTCGAGGATCTCACCGTCGACGCCAGTCTCGAGGGCGTGTTCGGATCGGCGACCCTCGACGATCTCGAGGAAACGGTGAGTATCGACGGGAAGACGGCGGAGCTATCTGGGGCGATTCCGACCCAGCAGTTCCAGCCCGGCGAAAACACGGTCGAAATCGAACTTCGAGACGACCAAGGGGATACGGAAACAGTTACAGAAACGGTCGAAAACCCGTGGAAAGGATTTAAAGTAGACTTCCGCGACCAGGCAGAGACAGCCGGAGGAGACTCAGACTACACCACAGAAAGAGAATGGGATACCATAGTAAACACACTAACCGAAGAAGACTGGGACGAAAAATACTGGAACGACATAGACGGACCTCCTGTAACCGGGGAAGATGTATTAACCACACATACCTCCGGAATCAGAGGTTACGACGATATCAAAAGTTTTGTAGAAGAAGAAATACCGGAAAACGGTACAAGACAAGAAAAACTGTACGGCATGGTAAAAGGAATATTCCCAACCATAAGAATGGGAAAAGGAGTAATAGACTCAAACATCCGTGGCAGCGGGACAAGTAGCGTAGTTGGTTACAACGCTCTCCGATACTTTGGAAAAGAGCTTCTGGACTGGGACCGGGACGACATGGTTGTCTGGGAAACATACGAACCGACAACCACACATGAAGTCATCAATATCGCGCTTAAAGATGAATCCGGCGACTGGAACCTCCACTACTGTGAACCGATGTGGGGTAGAAACCGTGACAGCATACAACAGCCAGGAACAGACTTCATCCGGCCGGCAATGGAAAGCGAATACCGAGACGGTACAGCACTAGGACCGTACGACTACCAGGAAATGAAAAACACTATAGAAAAACAGAAAGACAGAAACTACGAAGTACTGGATAAAACCGATATACACTCCGCAATATTCGGAAACTCTTTAAGATTTATTGACTCGGCCGGAAACGATTCTCCTACAGAGATGGTAGACGGTATTAGAGAGACAAAGATACTTGGATTCTTAACATCACACGAATATGCAGAACAGTTGGATACAGAGTTTGTACCGAACTTTAACAAAAACAAGCTAAATAAGTTCGAGGAAGATACAAGAAAGAAGTGGACAGTAATAACTAGCCAAAAACACGAACCCCTACATGCAAAGAGCCATGTAGAGTCCGAAGTACCGGACGGATACTTGGTAGCAGAAGGAGAGCTTGGCGATACCGAGACATACGTCTTTGTCGAAGAGGAGAAAGTTGAAGATATCAGAAACTTTAACTATACTAACTCGGTAGCCGAGGTCTGGGACTAGCCTTCTTCAACCACATTTCTGTGCATATTCGTCGTTAAAACCACTTTGTCCTGTAACAGGGTGTTCTACTGAATTTCCGACATCGCTAAATACATCAAATACTCCAATGCTTTCACCTACATCTACACCAAGGGTAAAAATCCCGTCATTTTCTATATAACCGCTGCTCAATTTAGTTGCTCTGCTGCTCAGATAATCCGACTCTATTGGATAACTCGGACTCGAGTGAAACCGGTCGATCAGTACGTCGCTTCTTTGATCTTCTCGTCTAAGTCCTCGAACTGCTCGAGATACTCGAGGCGCTCCTCGCGGAGTTCAGCGGCGGCGGTCTCGTAATCGTCGACGTGGTCGGGGACGGAGAACGCCTCGATGTCCAGGCCAGGGACCGCTTCGGGGAGCGTGAGGCCGGTCGCCTCGTCGTCGGTCCACTCGATCGTCCCACGGGCGAGTTCGGTGAGGATCGTCACCGACTCGGTGACGCCGATATCTTTGGACTCGTCGCCGAGATAGCCGGTGTTGATGACGAAACAGTCGACGTCCAGATCGGCGATGAGATCGCGAAACTGGTTCCCTTCTTCGCCCTCCGAGCCGATGATAAACGGATTCGTTCCGACGACGCGGATCGATTCGCCCGCACGCGAGGGGTCGCCCGCGCTGGTCTCGATCGACTCGCCGAGCATGAACGCGACGGCCGCCTCCTCCTCGTCGAGTTTCGCGACCGGGGGCATAAGCGGGTTGCGCGTGATGAAAAAGACCTGGTCGACGCCGTCTAAGTCGATCTCCTCGTCGGCGCTCTCGAGTTCCGAGCGCTGGACGATCGCCCGGGAGTTTTTCGTGTATCGGGGCTCGTCGAAGTCGACGGTTCCGTCGTCGTCGACGGCGACGTTCTCGAGCACCGCCGATTCGTGGGTCGCAGCCGTATAGAGGGTGGGCTGTTCCTCTCGCTCGAGGCCGATCGTCTTGATGAACAGCCCCTTGCCTTCGCTTCCGGCGACGGAGCCGTCCGGGAGCAACGCACAGACGTCGTCCTGGAGCATGACGGCGTCTTCGGGCTCTTCGAGCCAGAGGCCGTGGGAGGTCAGCGTCGACTTGCCGGTCGCCGAGAGGCCGAGGAAGACCTGGCCGACAGTGTGCATATCGCCGTCAGCGTCGCGGACCCGTACACGCTTGCTGCCCGCGTGCAGACCGAGACCGCCACGCTGTTTCGTACGGTACATGAAGAGGCGGAGGAACGACTTCTTCGCCTCGCCGGTGTAATCGCTGCCGAGTACCGCGGTGAACCCGTCCTCGGGGAGTACGCGGATCGCCGTCCGCTCGTGGTCGGGGTCCTGGACGGTCACGAGGTCGGGTTCGCGGCCGTCGGCCGGCTCGAACAGCTTCGCCCACGCCAGGGCGATGCGAGCGTGTGCTACCGGCACGTAGAGACGGCAACAGAAGGTCGCGTCGGGGTGGCGCCCCATGAGCCGGTCGACACAGATCATCTCACGCGCTTCGACGGCGTCGACGGCGTTCTCGAGCAGGTCGTAGTCCTCGGTCGAAAACTCGTCGTCGACTGCGTTTTTGGTCTTGTCCGCACACCGCGAGCGGTACTCGCTGACGTACGACGAGGAGCCGAACTCGGTGGTGATCTCGTCGTCTTCGGCGAGTTCACGTAGCTCCTCGAGCGTAGGGTTGTATCGCACGTTCGACGCCTCAGTCGGATCCGGAAGCTCTCGTCTGGGAGACCGACGCTTGGTCCCGGTTTCGGACATACTAGGGATGCAATCACGCTGGTACATAAACGCCGAGGATCCTATCCTGCGTGTGATACAAATTACCTAATCTCACGTTGCCATATGGGAGTTCATAACGGCCCACAGTAGCCGAATAGCGATAGATTGTACTCAAAGCTGAGTAAACTTGATATTGGAGAGTCACCCGTTCTGGGGTCGGGCCAGATCCATCCTCGCGCGATGATTGGTCGGCCTACCGATAGTACGGGCTGGGTACGCTGAATCGGATATACCTCTATTGATTAAATGAGTTAATAAGCCTGTGGATGGGGCCCTCCGCATCGTTGAACTCCAGTACGTCCCGAGCGAGGGAATGTTACAGCTGACGGACAGCAGACCGTCTCAGGCGTGGAACGCCGAAAGGCGGTGTCGGTTAGACGATCTCTTATCGACCCGCGTCGGTCAATCGCTGTACCGCCTCGTCGGGAAGCGAGAGCTCTCGAGCCTCGAGATTCGACTCGAGGTGGTCGGGACTCGACGTACCGGGGATCGGCAACACCACCGGCGACCGCTCGAGCAGCCACGCCAGCGCGACCTGTCGTCTGGTCGCGTCGTGTTCGTCGGCGATCTCGTCGATGAGGTCGCCGTGAGTTGCGAGGTCGTCGGCGTCGATGGGTGCCCAGGGGATGAAGCCGATGTCGTTGTCTGTACAGACCTCGAGGACGTCCCTCGACGATCGATCGTCGACGTTGTACCGGTTCTGGACGGTCGCGATCTCGACGTGTTCGCGTGCAGTCTCGAGTTGGTCGACGGAGACGTTACTGAGGCCGACCTGGTCGACGAGGCCCTCGTCTTTCAGTTTGGCGAACGTCGAGACGGAGTCCTCGAAGGGGGTGTCGGGGTCGGGGCGGTGGAACTGATAGAGGTCGATGGTCTCGGTTCGGAGCCGGTCGCGGGAGGCGAGCACCTGATTGCGGATGTAATCGGGGTCGCCGTGGGCGAGCCACTCGCCCTCGCGGTTGCGCAAGAGGCCGGCTTTCGTCGCCACGACGACGTCCTCGGGGTCGCCGATCGCTTCGCCGATGAGCCGTTCGCTGACACCGGGGCCGTAGGAGTCGGCGGTATCGATGAAGGTGACGCCCGAATCGACGGCCGTCTGCACGACCTCGCGTGCGGTTTCCTCGTCCTCCGGTGGACCGATAATCTCCTCGCCACAGAGACGCATTCCCCCGAATCCGAGTCGGTCGACCGTCGTCTCGCCGATGTCGAACGTCGCTGTCGTATCGTTGTTCACGAGCGTGCTAACGGATTCCGTCCTGATAATCGTTGACTGTCACTGGCTGGCTTCCCCCGACGGTTCGCTCGAGGGAGATTGCGTCGAGACCGAGACGCCCTCGGTTTGTCCCGAGACCGAGACGCCCTCGGTTCGTTCGGGTGGGCCGGAGCGCCGACCGGCGTTGGCACCGAGGAGTCGCGGAAGCGCGGTGTCGGCGAACGTCAGTCCGAGGACGAGGATGATCGGGGCCAAAAAGAGCCCGTAGAAACCGAAGACGATCGGGCCGAAGATGTACGCGAGCATCAGCAAGCCGACGTGGGTGCGCTCGCCACTCAGGTACGGACGGAGGACGAGATCGGGAATCGTATCGACGACGACGATCGTGAGCACCAGAAAGCCCACCAGATAGACGATCAGCGAGGTGGTGCCGTCGAGGACGAGCGGGACGGCCGCCGCGATGGCGACGGGAACGTAGACGATTTTCATCCCGACGACCGGAATCAGACTCGCGATACCGGTGAGCGCGCCGGCGAGTGCGGGGTAGGGAATCTCGACGGCCGACGGGACCGCTAGGTTGTACCCCATGAACGTGACGATGGCGATCAGCGAGATGAGGATCACGTTCAGCAGGTTTCCGAACAGTACGGCCTCGAGTTCCTTGTCGGCGGTCTCCAGGTACTCGCGGACGATCGCGTCGTCGTCGAACCGGAGTAACCACTCGTGGAACTTCGAGCCGTCGATCAGGAGGTAGTAGGTGACGACGACGACGATCAACAGATTCAACAGCACGTTCGAGACGACGCTCGTCAGCAGGCCGGCGTGGTCGACCGCGAAGTCGATAAACGGGTCGAAAGTGCCGGCCTGGTAGGCGACGGCCAGCCCCTGAATCGTGAGCTCCGGCGGGTTCTCGAGGCTCTGTACCCAGACGACGTCCTGTGGAAGCATCTCGGTGACCGGATACTCGGCAGCGAAGTTGCGGATCTCGACCACGATGAGGGCGACGGTGTAGGTGATGAGAACGAGCAACGGAACGCCGAGAAACGAGATGACGAGTCCGGCACGTGCCTTATCGGGAAGGTGAAGCCGCTCGAGGGACTTGTAGAAGCGCCGCGTCGAGTAGTAGAGAAAGACGGCAATGGTAAGCGCCGCGATGAATCGGTAGGCGATGTACGCCGTCACGACCGCGACGCCGACCCCGAACAGGGTAACTACCGTACGTTTCTCGTTCATTTTGTCAAACGTGTATCGTGAGGGATTTCAAATAAATCATGCGGTAGGTGACCGACACTGCCGTTCGACTCGGCATCTCGTTTCGATCCGTACCGCGTCGGTCTGGTTGTGGAGAATCTCCCGGAGAGCGGTAACTCACTCCACACTTAATTACATGGCGCTTGGGCAAACCATTAAGTCCGAGATCGTGGTCGGAAATCAGTATGGGTGACAGTAACATGCCTGTGCGTCGGCGGACCGTTATCGGAGGAGTCGGGGCCGGCGTCGTCGGCCTGGCTGGCTGTCTCGGAGAGGAAGGGAGTGACGTCGAGGAGAGCACTGACGAGGCCGACGACGCCGACGATGTCGGCGACGAGGGCGGAGAAGTACAAGAGGAATCGATTTCCGTCACCGGCGTCTGGACCGAAGACGAGGAAGAAGACTTCCTCGCGGTCGTCGATCACGCCGAGGAGGAGACCGGGATCGACATTACGTACGAACCGCGGGACACCGAGGCGATTCTGACCGGGACGCTGATCGATTACGAGGCGGGCGTGGCGACCGCCGACGTCGTCGTGATGCCGTCACCGGCCCGCGTCCAGTCGGACGCCGAGTCGGGTCATCTGGCGTCGTTGACCGACACCTGGGATCCCGAGGAGTTCGCGCCCGATCCGGAGTTCGTAAGCGTCGACGGTGAGGCCTACGCCGCGCCGTTCAAGATGGATCTCAAACCCGGATTCTGGTATCGATCGTCGTTTTTCGACGATCACGGCCTCGAGGAGCCCGACGACTACGACCAGTTCCTCGATCTGCTCGCGGAGATCGACGGGATCGAGGGCGTCGAAGCGCCGCTGGCGTCTGGAAACGGTGACGGCTGGCCGCTGAGCGACGTCACCGAGGCGTTCATCCTCCGGCAAGACGACGGCGCACAGCTCCAGCGCGATCTCATCGATGGCGACGCGGCGTTCACCGACGAGCGCGTCGTCACGGCCTTCCAGGAGATCCAGGATCTCCTCCAGCAGGGGTACTTCAGCGAGGTCCGGGACTTCGGCATCCAGTACGAGTTCTTCTGGGAGAACGAGATTCCGCTGTACTTCATGGGGTCGTGGACGCCGACGTTCGGGGCGATCGAGGACCCAGACGATCTGGACGTCTTCATGCTCCCCGGCACGGATGCGATGGTCGCCGCCGAAAACTGGTTTACGGTCCCGGAGTACGGCGACGACGTCGAAGCGGCGCGGACGGCCGTCGCGGAGATGGTGTCGGCCGACGGCCAGGCGGTGTGGGCCGAACGCGGCGGTTTCATCGCCTCGAACCTCGAGGTGGACGACGACGCCTACGACGTCGAGATCATGCTCGAGCTCTCGGAGATGGCCGACGAGGTGGAACTCGTGCCGGACTTAGACGACACGCTCGGCGATCCGTTCCAGTCGGAGTTCTGGTCCGTGTTGACCGGCTTCTGGGCCGAACCCGACCAGGACGTCGAGCCACTCGTCGACTCGCTCGACGCGGTCTTACAGGAGACGGTCGAGGAGCAAGACGAGGTCTAACGTGGTCGACGGCGATCGAACGCGTGGCGGCGGCCCCGCCGAGGCGGTGTACGTCCTGGGACAGGAGATGCGTCGGCGCAACGCCAGCACACTCGCGATGGACGTCCTCTACCTGTTTACGACCGCCTTTCTCGCGACGCTTGCGGTCCAGGGCGTCCGACCGGCGATCGTCGCCGCCCTCCCACTCCTCACCTTCCTCTATTTCGCCTGGCGATCGACGACCGCATTCCTCGTCGCGAACCTGCTCGCGATCGCTCTCGCGGTGATCGCTACGGCGACTGGGATCGGGCCGTTATAGGGGCGACGATCGGCGTCGTAACGGCTCGAACAGCTGTGTTATGGCGTTCGAGCGTTCTCGAGCCAGCACGCACAACCGCAAGTCAGCGACGACGAGTAGCGGTTCGACGACGAACCGCCGGGCGAAAACCGGATCGACGCGTGGTCAGTCCGTGACCGCCGCAACCACCCCCTGTTTGTAGTAGCGCTCGAGTACCAGAAAGAGGAAGACGGGGACGGCCATCGTCATCACCGAGCCGGCGGCGACGAGCCCCCACTCGACCTGGATGCGGCCGGTCATCAGCGGGAGGACCTGCGGGGCGAGGTAGAGTTCCGGCGAGCGCATGAAGACGAGCGGGAAGAAGAAGGCGTTCCAGACCCAGGTGAACTGGATTACCGCCACGGAGACGAGCGCGGGCGTCGACAGCGGCAGGATGATCGTCCGGAAGATCTGATACCGCGAGGCACCGTCGATGCGTGCGGCTTCCTCTAGCTCGACGGGAATGCCGAGCAGGTAGTTGCGAAGGAAGAGGACGACCCAGCCCAGCCCCCAGCCGATGTGGACCAGGATCAACCCCATGTAGCTGTCGAACAGCCCGATCTCGCGGAGCGTGTTGTAGTTGCCCATCGCGACCAGCTCCGGCGGAGCAGCCATCACGAGCAAGATCAGGAAAAACAGCGTCGTCTTCAGCGGGAACTCGAACCGTGCAAACGGGTACGCCGCCATCGCGCCGAGCAACATGACGACGAGCACCGCCGGCACGGTGACGACCAGGGTGTTGAACAGCGCCCGACCCATCGGTGCCGTCTGATACGACCACGCCCGCGTGTAGTTCTCGAGGGTGATCGTCATTCCCTCGACGTGCCACCAGCCGGCGAGGATCTCGCCGAGCGGCCGGAACGACGCCATGAACAGCCCCAGAAACGGGACGATCCAGAGCACCGCAACCGTGATCGCGATCGCGTACTTCAGGAGCCGTGGCATCGACGGAACGGCGGCGGCGAGTCGCGTCGCCACGTCGTCCTCTCTCCGGGGTGCGGTCTCGGGTATCGCGTCCGGGGGGAGATACTGGTCGGTC
The DNA here is from genome assembly GCF_008245225.1 of Natrialba swarupiae. Classification (GTDB taxonomy): domain Archaea; phylum Halobacteriota; class Halobacteria; order Halobacteriales; family Natrialbaceae; genus Natrarchaeobius; species Natrarchaeobius swarupiae. Next base: position 254,764 of record NZ_VTAW01000001.1, on the reverse strand, counting down.
TCGCGACTCGAGGCCGGGGTCGGTTCGCCTGGGGAGTGGGTATCGTCTGCCATGTTAGTTCATTCGGGCGATGTACAGCGCGAGCGGGGCGACGATGACCAGTTGGACGAGCGCGACGACCATCGCCTTCCCGTAGTCGATCGGCGGTTCGAACGCGGCGCGGTAGACCTCGATCCCGAGCACTGAGTAGGCGTGATTTGGGCCGCCGGCGGAGCCGCCGGCCGCGTAGACGATGTCGAACACCCGCATGACCCAGATGATCCCCATGATGACGACCACCGCGGTGACGGGTCTGACCAGCGGCCAGGTGATGTCCCAGAACCGACGCCAGCGCCCGGCGCCGTCGACTTTCGCGGACTCGATCAGCGACGGATCGATCGCCGCCAGCGCCGAACTGTAGAGCAACATGTTGAATCCGGTCTGTACCCAGATGCCGCCGGCGATGAGCGCGTAGATCGCCACCTGGGGCGACTGCGTCCAGTTGCGGACCTGTCCGCCGAGGCCGATTACGCGAAGCAACTCGTTGAAGATCCCCGCCTGGGGGTCGTAGATGAACATGAGGACGAGCCCGATGATGATCGTCGGCGTCGTGAATCCGAGAAAGACCATCGATCGGAGGATCCGTCGTCCCTTGAGATCGACGAACAGAAGCGCCATTCCAAGCCCCAGCAAGGTACTGATCGGGACGTGAAGAACGACCCAGAGGAGGTTCTGCGTGAGCGCGCCCATCGGGAACCGCCAGCGCAGAATGTTGTCCCAGTTGACGATGAGGGGGTCGGCGAACGTCCGAATCCAGTTGTCCAGCCCGGTAAAACTCTCTATGGTGAACCCGTCCCACGAGAAGAAACTCCCGACCGCCGAGTAGACGATGGGGCCGACCGAGAAGATCCCGAACAGCGTCAGCCCGGGGACGAGAAACACCACGATCGCCGTTGCCTTCCGCCGATCGACGTCCGGCCACGCAACCCCATCGGCCTCGAGCGCGTCGATGTGATCTCGTAAGCTCATCGTCTCAGGAGAGTAGTTCGCCGTTCTCGTCGTAGAGGTAGGCGTCGTCGTCGTCGAACGTGAGGTAGACGCGATCCTCGCGGTCGACGGACGTCGACGACACCTTCGCGTTGACGATCTGATCGGCGACGGCGACGTTGACGATGGTGTACTCGCCGAGCGGTTCGACGGTGTCGACCGTCCCCTCGATCGCAGCCGTTCCGGATGGCGGATCGGTCTCGACCGTAATGTCCTCCGGTCGAACGCCGAGCGAGACGGTCCCACGGGGAACCGTCTCGAGGCCGCCGGGGCTCGTTCGACGGAGATCCACCGACCCCGCCTCGCCGAATTCGATCGAGCCGTTCTGGCGGGTTCCCCGGAGCAGGTTCATCGGCGGCGAGCCGATAAATCGAGCGACCCACTCCGTTCGCGGGCGCGAGTAGAGTTCTCCGGGCGGGGCGACCTGACGGATCGTCCCCCGGTTCATGACGACGACCCGGTGGGCCATGCTCATCGCCTCCTCCTGGTTGTGGGTGACGTAGATCGTCGTGATCCCGAGTTCGTCCTGGAGGCGTTTCAGTTCGCTTCGCATCTCCTGGCGAAGCTTGGCGTCGAGATTCGACAGCGGTTCGTCGAGGAGGAAGACGGACGGCTCCCGAACGATGGCGCGGGCCAGCGCCACGCGCTGGCGTTGTCCGCCGCTCAACTCGGCAGGAGGTTTGTCGGCCTGGTCTTCGATGTGCAGGAAACTCATCGCCTCCTCGACCTTCCGGTCGCGTTCGTCGGGCGGAACTCCCTGGATCTTGAGCGGGTAGGCGACGTTCTCCGCAACGGTCATATGCGGATACAGCGCGTAGTTTTGGAACACCATCGCGACGTTTCGGTCGCTCGGTGACCGACCGTCGACTCGCTGGCCGTCGAAGTAGATCGCTCCCTCGGAGGGATCCTCGAGCCCGGCGACGAGTCGGAGTGCCGTCGTCTTCCCACAGCCCGACGGCCCGAGGAAGACGATGAACTCGCCGTCTTCCACCTCGAGGTTGAGCCGGTAGTTCGCGACGGTCTCGCCGTCGTCGAAGTACTTGCTCACGTCCTCCATGGTGATCTGTGTCATACAGTATCGACGTACACGGATCGACGCATTAAACCTCCCCAACACCCCAGATATAATTTATGTGAAAACCAGCCTACTGTAGCGTATTTCCTCAGGTTTAATCATATCTCATATAATAATTCGATCTGAAGAGACTGTGCCGAAAACCAGTCGTTCGTCGCACCCGACTGGTTCGGAACCGTCCGGGTGCGGACGAGCGGATCGCCGATACTCCAAGAGTTTACCGGATAGCCGTAGATCGACTATCCATGGGATACGATACCGCAGCGAAGACCGACGCCGAATCGGTCGTCCCGGAAGAACACGGCGGAATGTGGTTCCTGCGCGAGGAACTCGAGACGTCGTCGCTCGGGTTCACCGTCCTCGAACTCGAGGCGGAGGCGAGTGGCAAGGAACACGACGAAACCGAGACGGGCCAGGAGGAGATCTACTACGTGGTCTCGGGATCGATCGACGTCGAGTTGACCGACGCCGAGGAGACGGTCTCGCTCGAGGCGGAGGACGCGATCCGGATCGATCCCGACGAGAGCCGGCAGATCCACAACCGCGGCGACGAACGGGCGGAACTCGTCCTCGTCGGCGCGCTGCAGTGACCACACCGGCGCTCGAGCGCGAGTGCGGTCTCGAGGTGCACGTCAGATGACGTCGTCGGGGTCGTGGACGGACGCCATCCGTCGAGCCTCGTCGGCGTACTGGGTCCGACGGTCGTGGTCGCCGACGGTGCCGAGGTTCTCGGGAGCCGCATCGACGGCGGCGGTCGTCTCGCGAGCGTCGGTAAACGACGTAAGCGCACGCTCCTTGCGGAAGTACCGGTCACCGTCCGTCGTGGCGTACGTGAGGATGATCAGGTTCTGTTCGTCGTCGGAGTAGGTCCGTTCGACCAACCAGACGCGAACGGTCTCGGTTTCCCCGTCGGACATGTGCGAGTGTTCGACGGCGACCGGAAAATAATGGGGGGACAGGCAGTCGCGTCGACCGATCTCGAGGCCGGGGAGGCCGAAGCAGATCGTTCGTCTCGCCGTCCGTCGTTGCCGATCCGTCGCTCGGGGCACCGGTGGTCCGAACGGCGGTCGGTGTCAGCCGAGGTCCTCGTCGCGTTCGGACTCCCGGAGGATGAACGGACCCATCGCGAGCGTTCGCTTCGCGACCGTCGCGATGCGGAGGATGTAGACGATGAAGACGACGAACGGCGAAATGCCGACGACGAACCCGGCGCTCGTCACCCAGACCAGGTTGTCGACGCCGAGGGTCGTTCCCGGAAGCGCGCTCCCGTCGACGTACATGATCAGCAACGCCATCACCGTCAGTGCGGGCACCGAGATGTACAACAGCGCCCGCGAGAGGTTGATCAACTCCCACTGGAAGTACAGCGTCTTGAAGTGTTCGCGGGCCGGCCCGAACAGCTGGAGCGTGTCGATCACGTGATCGACCTTCTCGTTCGCCTCGTCGGAGAGCGAGTCGCTGTGATCGGCTCGAATCTTGCGGGCGTCGTAAATCTTCCGCGAATAATTGAAGTTGAGCGCGTTCCAGATCACGTCGAACGTCCCGAACTGGGCGTCTCGGAGATCCGATTTGACGCTCTCGGCGTTGCCGGTCGTTTCCTCGACGTACTCTGCGACCTTCTCCCGAAGCTCCTCGTCGCGTTCGTCTTCCATCTCGGACTCCAGTTCGTTCGCCCGTTCGTGGACTCCGTCGACGAGTTCGAAGAGAAAGGCGGCGGGTTCGGGCGGACTCGCGTCTTCCTCGATCGTGCTCTCGACGTCCCGTCGAAACCCCATCGCTTCCTGCATCCGTCCGCGTTGCTGGCCGACCGCGCCGAGTTCCTGGGAGAGCACCAGCTGGTTGATCGTGACGACGATCGACGTGCCGGTGATGATCGCCCCGATAAAGGCCGAGAAGAGGAACTCGATGCCGTCCTGGCTCTCGACGATCTCCCGGAGAGGCGTCAACTCGAGTCCGCTTGCGGCGACGAGAACGACGAACACGGCGAGCAGGATGACACCGGTAAATGCCCAGCGGTTCAGCCGAAGTAACAGCCAGAGCCGGGGGCCACCGAGTCTGTCGTAGCCGTTCGATTCGTCGCTCGAGTCCGGGTCGGTCATCGACGTCCGGACACACGACGGTCGGCGGTAAAATAACAGGGCCGGGACTCGACGGGTGAGAGCGGTTTCGAGCCGGCCCAGCGACCGCTCGAGTCCGGGTTGGTGTCCGTCCCAACGCTCGGATCGAGTCCGAACGGCGATCGATTCAGTCGGACCCCGTCGGGGACCCCGACTCCGACTCCTCGGCGTACGTGACGTCGAAGGGGCCCTCGTCCGGTGCCTTCTGGGGGAGCATCGGGCCGACGGAGGCCGTCCGCCGGGTCACGGTTGCCGTCCGGAGGATGTAGGAGGTCAACAGCGCGAGCGGCGAGACGACGACGGCGACGAGCGCGGCGACGACGACCGGAAGGAAGTCGACGTTGATCGACGGCCCGCCGAGGTCGGCGTACAGAAAGCCGATCAACATCGCAGAGAGGATCGCCGGCACGCCACAGTAGATCGTCAACTGTGAGAAACGCGTCAACTCGCGCTGGAGATACGTCGTCTTGAAGTGCTCGCGAGCGACGCTGAACAACTCGAGCGTCTCGATTAACTCCTCGAGTGCCTCGCGTCCCTCCGCGGAGAGGTCGTCGCCGTATCGCCCCTTCACGTGGCGGGCGACGTACAGTTGCCAGGCGTCGTCGTAGCCGATCGCTGCCGAGACTGCTCGGAACGTCCCGAACTTCGTGTGCTCGAGGGTCTCGTCGAGTCGGTCGGCGCGCTCCTGGACGTCGGCGGCGTACCACCCGACCTGCGCCGCGAGTTCGTCGTCGTTATCGTCGATTGCGCTCTCGAGTTCTCCGCCGTGGTCGCGAACCGACGCCGCGAGCAGTTCGAGCAGTCTCGTCGGCGACGCGGGGACCGCGGGGACGGCCGCCGTCTCCGCGACGTCCTCTCGAAACGACACGACGCCCTCGAGTTGACGCTCGGACTCGCCAGCCGCGCCGAACTCCCGCGAGAGGATGAGCTGGTTGATCGAGACGACGAGCGTCACGAGCGAGAACGTTCCGGCGATCATGCCGCCAGCCAGGCGGGTGATCGAATCGCCGTTGAGAACGGAGATGATACCCACTTCGTCGAGCACGAGAAACCCCAAAAACGCCGCGATCGAGACGAGCGCTGCGACGACCAGGCGGTCGCCTTCGACCAGTACCCACTCGCGAACTCGAGTCAACCCGCTCGTGCGCTCGCCGATGTCGGGCCCGTAGGACTCGAGCGTCTTCTCGGTGTCGGACGACCCCATATCGTCGGTTCACCGTCGACGAGCAAAAGGTCCCGCGTTGCATACCGCTGTTCGCACTCGTCCCGTCGACTCCGGTGTGCAGGGCCCAGACTCAACTACCTCCCCGCCGTCGCTTCTCGTATGATCGGAGACAGCGAACGAGTCAGCGACCCGCTCACGCGACCGTCGCGACGATGACGTCCCGTCACCGCTCTACTCGACGCCGACTCCTCTCAGTTCTCGGATCGGGGGCCGCGGTCGCCGTCGCCGGGTGCAACGGGCTCGACGAGGGCGCTAACCCGGCGTACGAAGACGGTGGCGTCGTCGACGTCGCCGGCGACGACCGATCGGCCGAGGAGATGACCACGGCCGAAGCGCTCGCCCGACAGGAAAGCCACGGGAGCGCCACGTCGCTCGAGTCGCTCTCGCTCGTCGACCACGAGTTCGTCCTCGAGGACGACTTCAGGGGGTCGACGGTACAGGGAACGGTCGAAAACGTCGGCGACGACCGCGTCCAGGTCGTGGAGGTTCGCGCTCGCGTCTACGACGACGCTGGCGACCAGCTCGGTCAGTACCTCGATACGATCGGCGACGTCGACGCCGGTGATCGGTGGGCGTTCGAAGTGATCTTGCTCGAGTCACCAGCGGACGTCGGACGCTACGACGTCGCCGTGTTGGGGACGCCAACGTGAGACGCCGGTGGAACGACTCCACAAGGTCTGAGACGACCCTACGCGGACGGAACGGCCCCGTAACGGCCGAAACGGCCCTGTGCCGGTTGGACGATCCGTGAACCACCTCGAGTACGTCGCCAATCCGTTCGTTGGTCGTTCGATGGCGTCGGCGGTCGCGTCGGGATACGCCTCGGCCGGTGCCTCGAGTTCGGGTTCATCCTCCCACTCCGGCCAGCCGACGACGCTCTCGGTCGCACCCTGGGCTCGTAGGCGGTGCAGACGTACTCGTACACACCCACGATGGTCCGCGTCGTGGGTTCCGTCTGCGGCGGTCCAGTCGACCGTTCCGCCGGCGACGACGTGAACGGCAGTCGGGGCTTTCGGCCGAATCGAGACAGTACGAGCGTTTTTGCCGATTCGTCGCGTGTGTTTCGCTACGTTTGCTCGACGTCGAACTCCCGTTCGAGGACCCAGACCGGGACCTCGACATCAAAGACGAATACAGTGCGACCGTCAACGTATTCTTACACTTTACGGTCCTCGGCGCGATCACACTGGTGACCGGTCAGCCGTTTCTGTTCCCGAGTCTGGGGCCGTCGGCGTATCTGATGGCAACTGGCGAGAAAGCGCGTGCAGAGGGTGCGTACCACGTCATCGGCGGTCACACAGTCGCCGTCGTCGCGGGGTTGATCGCCTACGCGCTGTTCGCCAACGACGTCAGCGCGTACGTCGTCTTCGACCGGCCAGATCCCGCATTCTCGTGGGATCTGGTCTACCTCACCGCGAGTGCGACTGCGGCGATGATGCTCACGACGACGGCGATGCTGGTGACGAAGACGAACCACGCCGCCGCCTGCGCAACCACGTTGATCGTCGCGCTCGGCCTGATGGGTGGCATCCAGGACGCGGCGATCATCGTCGTCGCGGTCGTTATCCTCTGGTATTTTCACGATCGGGTTATCTCGACGCTGGCCGAGCGATACGGGTTCAAACCGCGGGATGCCCGATCGTGATCGGCGACCGTTTCCCCCTTCTCCGCTGTCGCTGGCGAGAGATTACTCGAACACCGAATCGACGATGTCGTCGTCGACCGTCTCGAGAACGGTTTCCGGCGCGTCCGCGACGGCGTACGCCGGTCGCCCTTTCCCAGTTGGAGACGTTCCCGTCCCCTCGACTTCCTCGACGACCCCGTCGTCCTCGAGGCGGTACAGCGATCGCACCACATCGGCTTCCTTCGGAGAGCCGACGACGTCCGTGTCGACGCGGTCGAGACAGCGATCGCACTGTCGGCGAAGGTCGTGGGTCTGAATCGGTGCCTCGCCGTCGCGTTCGCTTCGCACGAGGGCGAGGAGAACGATCTGCTCGGTCAGCGACAGGCTCGAGTCAGAGACCATACTAGTCGTTCAACGTCACACCTAGTAACTGTTGGCCCACGACGCACGCTGTGCAACCGAACGCCGCATCGACGGCATGGGCTCGAGTCGTCGGTCGGAAACCGGGTCGGCCGACGGCGGTCGGGAGATCGACCGAACGAGGTGTGTCAGGAACTCTCCTCGTCTTTGAGCTCTGCGAGTTCGGCCTCGACTTCGCTGTCGTCGACGTCCGCCTCGAGATCCTCGAGTTCGGACTCATCGACGTCCGCTTCGACGTCCGGCTCCGTCGCCGGTTCGGGCTCGGATTCGGACCCCTCCGCACCGACGTCGGATTTGAGCGTCTCGAGTTCGGCTTCGACGCCGCTGTCGGTCGAGAGCTCCTCGAGTTCGCGATCGATCGAGTCCTTATCGGAGAGGACGTTGTCGAACGCGCCGGACTCGTGGAGTTCGTCGAGCGCCGCGGAGCGGGCTTCCATGTCTTCGGTCTGTTCTTCGGCGCGTTCGATCGCACGGCCGACGTCCTCGAACTCCTCGCCCGTCGCCGTCATCGCTTCCGACACGGTCGAACTCGCCTCGGCGGCCTCGTAGCGGGCTTTCATCGTCTCCTTTTTCGTGCGGAACTCCTCGATACGGGCCTGGAGCTCGTCTTTTTGCTCGATCAGACTGTCCTGTTGGCTCTGAAGCTCCGAGATCTGTCGGTCCAGATCCTCGATCTGGTTCATCTTCGTCTTCTTTTTCTCCAGTGCGCGCCGTGCGAGGTCCTCTCGGTCCTGCTGGACGGCCGTGCGAGCCTGCTCGTTGTGTTTCTCGACGTTTTCCTCGAGGCGGCGTTTCTGCATCTCGAGGCGCTTTTTCTGCGTGGTGAGGTCGGCGATACCGCGTTTGACCTCCTGGAGCTGGTCGCGCATCTGCTCGTAGGAGTAGTCGAGCGTTTCGGTCGGGTCCTCGGCCCGGTTGAGGATGGAGTTGATTTTCGACCGGATGACGTAGGAGGTCCGAGAGAGGATGCCCATACTCGTACGTATCGCTCGTCACCCTTAAAAACATCACATCAACGACAGTCCACCTGCCTCGACGCTCAGCGACCGTCCTCGTTCGGGTCGTACTGAACGGCGTCGCCGTCGACCGCCGGCGCACCGAGTGCGATCACCTCGACCGCAGTCTCGGCGTCGTCGGGGTTGTACGCTCGGTGGGGCGCTCCCGGCTGCGCCGCGAACGCCGCCCCCGCTGGAACCGTAAACTCCCCCTCGGGAGTCTCTACGTGAAGAACGCCCGACTGGACGACGAACGCCTCCGCCTGGATCTCGTGGTAGTGGTAGGCGAGTGGGATCTGTTCGCCCGGCTCCGCACGAAAGCAGTTGATCGCGAGTTGCTCGAGACCCGCGGGTTCGCTCAGCTTCCGGCAGTCACACGGTCGGTCGTCTTCGGGCTCGAGGCCCTCCGGGTCGACGACGGCGTAGTCCATGCGTGATACTTACTCTCCGTGTGCAAAAAACGGCGTGTCACCCGTCTCGAGTCGACCTGCACAGCGCCGGCTCAGGTCGTTCGGAACGCCCGGTCGCCGGCGTCGCCAAGTCCGGGGACGATGAACCCGTCCTCGTCGAGGTAGTCGTCGATCGAGACCGTAAGCAGGTCGGCCTCGGGAACCGACTCGGAGACCCGGAGCAGTCCGTCGGGTGCTGAGACCGCCGAGAGAACGATCAGGTTCTCCGGCTCGGTGGAGTTCTCGACGACGTGATCGAGCACCGTACACATCGTACTGCCCGTCGCGAGCATCGGATCGGCGACGATCACCGTGTCCTCCTCGTGGATCTCGGGGAGTTTGACGTAGTCGACGGTGATCGGGAACGAGCCGTCCTCCGCTCGGCCAGCTTCCTCGTCGCGGCTCGCGCTGATGACGCCCTGTCGTGCGCGGGGGAACGCCTTCAACAGCCCCTCGACGAACGGCGTCGCGGCGCGCAAGACGTTGATGATGACGACGTCGTCGAGTCCGCGGACGCGCTCGCCCATCGTCGGCTCGAGGGGCGTCTCGATCTCGACGTACTCGGTTTCCATTCGGCCATCGATGATCTCGTAGCCACAGATGCGCCCGAGTTTGACGAGCCCCTTTCGGAAGCTGACCTGTTCTGTTTCGACGTCTCGGATGCGTGAGAGCGTGTCTTTCGCCAGTCCGTGCGTGATGAGATACGCGTTCTCCCGGTTCTCGATCGGCATACTCGTACAGGCTGTCGCCGGATAGTTCACGTTATCGATCGGCATCCGTCAGCGAAGAAGTTTATACCGATCCACACCGTACGGGTCGGCCAGCCGAATGGAAGAGAGCATCTCGGGATTCAAGATTCGCGGTGATTGGGGCGACGTCGTCGAACACGGCGAACGCATCACGCAGGCGCTCCGGGAACACAGCGTCGACGATCCCGGCCGCGGCGGCGAGGCTCATCTGGCCAGTGCGTTCGAGGAGTGGGACGAGTGGCGGCCGAAAGCCCACGAAACCCTGGAAGCGGACGTCAGCGAGAAGACAGCCGATCAGGCGAGCGTCGAGGAAGGAAAGGGCGAGAAAGCCGGCAAAGGGCCCGACGAGGACATCAAGACCGCCGGCGAGAAACTCTCGGAGTCCTACGAGCAACTCGAGGAGGACGACCCCGACGCGGCGGTCGACAACTGGAAGGAGTCGATCGACTACGTCGCGCGGGCGGCCGACTCCGCGGGCCGGAAGGCGCTGCGGCGAGTCGAGGACACCGTCTACCAGAACGTGATGACACAGCTCGCACCGTACTACTTCGACAACGAACTCGTCAGTGCGAACATCCAGCAGTCGACGCGAAACGGCGACGCCGGGGAACAGTTCGTCTTCGAAGTCAACGTCAACGACGACGAGCTCAAAGAGAAGGTCTCGGATCGCCTCGCCGAGTACGACGACGAGATCGACCGCTGGCACGTCGAAGTCGAGAAAGATACCGACGCCGCCGAAGCGATCGAAGGCGCCGAACCGCCGCCGGAGCCGGAGCCGGAGGACAACTCGCGGTCGACGACGAACTGAGTTCGGTCCCGCCCGACGAGGTGCCGTTCGCTTCGGCGAGTACAGGTCGGCACACACTTGTAGGACCCGCCAGTAGGAACTCCGTAGATGGTCGAGATCGCGACGATCGCGACGTTTCTGGTCGCTGCGCTGGCCAGCCTGTTTATGGCGTGGGCGATCGGTGCCGGCTCGAGCGGCTCCACCCCGTTCGCGCCGGCGGTCGGTGCGAACGCGATCTCGGTGATGCGTGCGGGCTTTCTCGTTGGCATTCTCGGATTCGCCGGTGCGGTGTTACAGGGTGCGAACGTCTCCGAAGCGGTGGGGACGGAGCTGATCGGCGGCGTTACGCTGTCGCCGATGGCGGCGACGATCGCGCTGGTGATCGCGGCCGTCCTCGTCGCGATCGGCGTCTTCGCGGGGTATCCGATAGCGACGGCGTTTACGGTGACTGGGGCGGTCGTCGGCGTCGGCCTCGCGATGGGAGGCGATCCGGCCTGGCCGAAGTACGCCGAGATCGCCACACTGTGGATTCTGACGCCGTTCGTCGGCGGCGGACTCGCCTACGGTATCGCCAGAACGCTTCGGGCCGAGCCGATCTCGGAGCAGTATCTCATCGTCGTTCTCGCTGCGCTCGTCGGCGTCCTCGTCGCGAACATCGAGTTCGCCGTCCTCGGCCCAGCCGACGGCGGCGCATCGATCGCACAGGCAACCGGCGGCTGGCTTCCCGGACCGGCGTTCGTCGGTGTCGTCACCGCGACGACCGTGATGGCGGCGATCTGGGGGGGAGCGATCGCGATCGATCTCGAAAACGGAGTCGAACGGGGCGAGCGACACTTCCTGTTGATACTGGGCGGGCTGGTCGCCTTCTCTGCAGGCGGCAGCCAGGTTGGGCTGGCGATCGGTCCGCTGATTCCGTTGTCGGGCGACGTCGGAGTCTCCCTGCTCGCCCTGTTGTTCGGCGGCGGCTTCGGGCTCTTACTGGGGTCGTGGACCGGTGCGCCCCGGATGATCAAGGCGATCTCGCAGGACTACTCCTCGCTCGGCCCGCGCCGGTCGATCGCGGCACTCATCCCCTCGTTTATTATCGCACAGACCGCCGTCCTCTTTGGCATCCCCGTTTCGTTCAACGAGATCATCGTCAGTTCGATCATCGGCAGCGGCTACGCCGCGGCGGGCGGCGGCGGCGTCAGCGCGCGCAAGATGGGGTATACGGTGCTGGCGTGGGTGCTCTCGCTGGCCGGCTCGATCGTCGTCTCCTACGTCGGCTACCTCGCGTTCGCGACGCTGCTGTTCTGACGCGCTCGCCGATTCACCGTAACACACATCCGGCGGCTGTCGGTACGTTTCGTATGAACTCGAGTGAGTTCCTGCGATTCCTCACGGCGACCGTCGCGCTGTGTGCGGTGGCGCTCGTGATCGCGACGGCCGTGACCCCTCCCGATCCGTTCTCGCTGATCGGCGTCGCACTTCCGCTGGTGGTGCTCTCCCTAGTCGTCTCGTACGTACTCGTTTACCGGGTCGGTTTGGGCCGACTCGAGTCGGGTGCCTGATCGGTTCCTCAAGGACGTCCGCTCGAGCGGTCGGACGAGGGGACATCGAACGGTCTTTACCCGATCGAACCCGAGAACGGGTATGGGAGCGGACGCGACCGGAAATTCGAACGATCCGAACACGATCCAGTGGCGACGCGACGGCTCGACGTCGACGGCCGTTCGACTCTGCTGGTCGCTCGGCGTCGGCACGTTCTTCGCGGCAATCTCGATCGTCGCGCTCTGGCGAGTGTACGATTTCGCCGGACAGGCCTGGCCCCAACTCCAGCCGCTCATCCTCGCTCTCCTCGGCGCACTCGCCGTCACGGTCATCGCGATTGCGGTCGTCAAGGACTCGACGGGGCGTGCGGTGGACGCCGCCGTCGGGACGGTCGTCATGGCTGGGATCATCGTCGCGTTAATGCTGGCCGGCAGAGTCGCGGAAGGCAGCGCCGCGTTGGGACCACTCGGTGCCAGTCCGTTCACCGCTATGGCGACGCTGCTGATGCCGTTCGCGTTCGTCGCGCTCGTACTCTCCTCGTTTCTTCGGTCGGCCGGTGCCGTCGACCGGGATGCGGAGACGCTGTATCTCTCCGACCCCGACCTGGCGATCGACCTCGAGACGATCGATCGCGTCTCCGTCTGGGAGGTCGGCGGCGTGACCGTCCTCAACCTGCGGTACGCACAGCCGGGCGGGGAGTACGTTCCGGGACCACGGCGTCTCGTCGTACCGCCGACGATTGCCGCGGAGATCGAAGCGGCCGTCGACTCGAGTCGGTGATCCGCGGTCGGATTTCTAAGCGGCAAAAGACCTATCGCCCCGACGGACATCCGTCCCGATATGGACGACGGAATTGCCATCGACTTCGGTGAGACCGGACTCGTGCCCGCCGTCGCACAGGACGCCGAGACCGGCGAGGTGTTGATGCTCGCCTACGTCTCCCCCGAGGCGCTCGAGCGAACCCGCGAGACGGGGCGAGCACACTACTACTCGCGGAGCCGCGAGGAGCTGTGGGAGAAAGGGAAGACGAGCGGTCACGTCCAGGCGGTCCAGGAGGTCCGAGTGGACTGTGACGCCGATACCCTCCTCTACGTCGTCGACCAGGAAGGCGGCGCGTGTCATACGGGCCACAAGTCGTGTTTCTACCGGACGGTCGAAGGCGAGAACGTCGGCGAGATGGTGTTCGATCCGGACGCGGTGTACGAGAGCTAGCCCATGAGCGAACGCGCCCACTCACCCGGTTCGAACGCGAGCGACGGTGACCGGGACGGGTCGACGCCGCTTGCGGAACTCGAGGCGGCCCGCGAACGGTTCGACCGGATCGAGCGCGAGATCGACGACCACGGCGGCCGGGGAGTCGAGGACGCGACCGACGCAGTCGAGGACGCAGCCGACGCCTACCGGACCGCGACGGATCTGCTCGAGACGTACGTCGATCGGGCGACCGGCACCGGGCGTGAAAACTTCAAAGCATACGTCCAACTCGAGGGCCAGTTCGCCACGCTCGTCGATAGGTTACCCGACGATCTCGAGGGACGCAGCGCCTTCGAGGACGCACTCGAGGCGATCGACAAGCGCCGGCTGAGCGAGTCGGACTTCGAGCGGGCACACGCCGCCCTCGAACCCGCCTCCCGGTACGCCGAACTGGTCGACGATCGCGAGCACGCACGCGAGGCGCTGGACGAGGCCCGAACGGAAGCGAGCAAACGGCTCCGGGAGATCGACGACGAGATCGACGAGCACGAACGGTTACTCGAACTGTCGACAGCCGACCTCGACGCGCCGGTCGACCGTCTACGAGAGCCGATCGACCGCTACAACGAGGCGATCCGTGAGGCGTTCGCGGAGTACCGCCTCGAGGCCTCCGCTCGCGAGGTGTTCGCCCTCCTCGAGCGGAGCCGGTGGTACCCGTTCGTCGGGTACGATCGACCGCCCGAGGACCTGCGGGAGTACGTCGTCGAGAGTTCCGACGGCGAGTACACGATCCCCGAGTTGCTCGAGTACGCCGACTACTCGCGGTCGAAACTCTCGCACTACGTCGAGGATGCAGACGTCCTCAAACGACGGGTCGCGACCCAGCAGACCTACCTCGACGGGATCGACGCCGAGGCGCTGACTATCGAGTGGCCACCGGACGAGGCCGAGGTGTTGTGCCGGCGGACGCGGGAGATCCGACCCTTCGTCGCCCGCGTCGCTGACGAGGAGACCGTCGCTGCGCTCCGGACGGTTCGCCTACTTACGTACGACGACGAGTACGATCGGCTCCAGACCGCAGCGCAGGCGGTCGCCCAGCTCACGCCCGAGGAACGTGACCGCCTCGCGTCCGGTCGCGTCGAGGACGAACTCGAGGCGTTGCGGACCGAACGCGAGGAACTCGAGGCGGCGCTCGAGGTCGACGACCCCATCTAAGACGGGCTACTGTCCGTCAGCGCCGGCACGCCCACCTGGGGGTCGCGAGTATGGCGCGACATCGCGATCGACCGAATCGACTCGAACCGCTCGAGAACTCGGTCGTCGATCACCGAAACGCTGCGTACGGTTCCGTCGAACGGCCCACGAACGGACGGAAAGAACGACTGTCGGTAGAGACGCGTGGCCGCGGTCAGGCCCTCGATTTCGCGTCCTCGAGTGTCTCGTACATCCCATCGGCGAGTTCCGTCGCCCGGTCTTCGTCGCGGGCCTCGGCGTAGACCCGCACGAGCGGTTCGGTGCCGGAGGGGCGGGCGAGCACCCAGGCGTCGCCGTAGTCGAGCCGGTAGCCGTCGCGAGTGTTGAGTTCGGCGTCGGCACCCTTGGCGTGGTTCGCGGCGGCGTCGAGCATCGCGTCGCGTTCGGCGGTCGAACTGTAGGAGACGTTCCGACGGACGTTCGCGTAGCCGTCGTAGGGGGAAACGATCTCGCTGACCGGCTGCTCGGCGACGAGTTCGAGAAACCGCGCGGCGGTGAACGCGCCGTCTCGGGAGAGACGAAACTCCGGGAAGAAGATCCCGCCGTTGCCCTCGCCCGCGATCGGCACCCGCTCGCCCGTTGCCTCGAGTTCCCTGATTCGGGTGATGATGTTCGTCGAGCCGATCGGCGTCAACTCGAGTTCCGCGCCGACGTCGGTGACGACGTCGACGAGCCGCTGGGAGACGTTGACCGCCGAGACGGCCGTCTCGCCGGCCTCGAGTTCGGCCGCCGCCAGGGCGGCGAGGGTGGCATCACCCTGGACGTACTCGCCGTCTTCGTCGAAGAAGATGGCCCGGTCGGCGTCGCCGTCGTGAGCGATCCCGACGTCGGCGTCGGTCGCCCGGACGAGTCGCCCGAGATCCTCGAGGTTGTCGACGACTGGCTCCGGATCGCGGCCGGGAAAGTGGCCGTCCGGCTGTCCGTTGACCGTGACGACCCGACAGCCCAGTTCGCGGAAGAACTCGGGGCTCGTCAGCGAGCCCGCGCCGTGACCGGGGTCGAGTGCGACGGTCAACTCGGCGTCGGCGATCGACGCACGGTCGACCGACGCGAGCAGTTCGTCGACGTAGTCGTCGGTGACGCCGTCGACGGTTCGGACGCGTCCCGTCTCGTCCCAAGGTGCGACTGCAAACCCCTCCGCGAGCAGCGTCTCTTCGATTCGCTCGAGGTCGGAAACGGCGAGTTCGACGCCGTCAGCGCCGACGAGTTTGATCCCGTTGTACTGCGGCGGGTTGTGCGAAGCAGTCACGACGATCACCGGCACGCTCTCTCGCTCGGCGTAATACTGCGCGCCGGGCGTCGGGAGCGTCCCCAGTCGGTCGACGTCGGTTCCGGTGCTCGCGAGCCCGCTCGCGACCGCATCGGCCAGCATCCGACCGGTGGCGCGCGTATCGCGCGCGATAGCCACCCGATCGACCCCCCAGGCCGTCCCCGCCGCTTTCGCGACGCGCAGGACGAACGCGGGCGTCAGCTCCTCGTTTGCGACACCCCGTGTCCCGCTCGAACCGAACACTTCCATCGATCCCTAGTCCGACGGGATCCCCCAAAGGGGTTCCGAAGCCGACAGGGGCGTACAGACGGAACGTTTTCGGCCCGCGACCGCGAGCATCCCGTATGGATTCGATCGAGGAGAAACGCGTCTTCGGCGACCGATCGGGCGCACTCGAGGTCTACGTCGCGAGTTCGATCGGCGTCGTCCGCGTCCGCGTCGCCGGCGACACCGTCGGCGAGTTCGGTCTCTGTGAGCGCTGTGACACGCGAGACGTCGCCGCGACCGCCGACTCGGTCGCGATCGCGACCGACGAGGACGTCCGCGTCCTCGAGGGTGAAACCAGAACAGACGGTACCGGCGGCTCCGACGGAGAGTTCGTCGACACCGGGTTCGGTCCGGCGGTCGCCGTCGGCTCCGACGGGACGGCGCTGCTGGCCGCCGACGCCGAGGGAAGGGTCGCTCGCCGGAGTGCAGACGGCGCGTGGACGGATCTGACAAACGAACTCGACGCGACGGTCCAGGCGATCGACGGCGACTTCGTCGCGACCGCCGGCGGCGTCTACCGCGTCCACGACGGCAAACTCACAGACGCCGGGTTGACCGACGCACGCGACGTCGACGAAGCCGGGACACCGCTCGTCGCGACCGCGGCCGGCCTCTTCAGGCTCGGAAACGGCTGGATGACGGAGATCGAGGGATCGTTCGAGGCGGTCGCCGTGGCGCCCGACGGTTCGCCGGCACACTCGAGGCGCGCGTACGCCGTCTCGACCGACGCCGTCTACGCGTTCGACGGCGAGGAGTGGGACGAAGTCCCTTCCCCCGACGGTCGGATCGTCGCCGTCGACTACGGCGAGGCGGTCTACGCCGTCACCGAGGACGGAACGTTCCTCGCCGCGACGGACGACGTCGAAACGAACGGCTGGCGCGAGCACGTCCTCGGCGTTCGCGATGTCGCAGGGCTCGCCGCCGTGTCGCCTCGCTCGTCGGAGTGAACGAACCGAAACCGCCCGGTACGCTTCGGCCGAGCGAACGAGACAGAACGGAAACCCGTTTTACCCCGCGCGCTGTGGATTCGAGTATGATCGTCAGTGGATCCGCGTCGCAGTCGCTTTCGGCGGCGCTCGCGCGGGAGCTCGAGGAACCGCTCGCGCCCGTCGAGTACGACCGCTTTCCCGACGGCGAACTGTTCGCGACCGTCCCCGAGATCGAGGGTCGGACGCGAGCGATCGTCGTCGCCTCGACCGTCTCGAGCGACGCCCACCTCGAGTTGTTGCTCTTACAGGACGCCGTTCGCGAGGCCGACGTCGACGAGGTCGTCACGATCCTGCCGTACATGGGGTACGGCCGACAGGATGAGGCGTTCGAGTCGGGCGAGCCGGTCTCCGCCCGGGCGGTCGCTCGTGCGATCTCGACCGGTACGGATCGCGTGCTGACCGTCAACCCCCACGAGCGAGCGATCTGTGAGTTCTTCGAGCCGACGGCAACCGCGGTCGACGCGGCCGGACGGCTCGCCGATCCGCTCCCGACCGATCTCGTCGATCCAGTTTTCCTCTCGCCCGACGCGGGAGCGATCTCCCTCGCGGAGACCGTCCGGGACGCCTACGGCGGCGGTGAGACGGACTACTTCGAGAAGACCCGACACTCCGGCACCGAGGTCGAAATTTCGCCGAGCGACGTCGACGTCACCGACCGGGACGTCGTGGTCGCCGACGACATCATCGCGACCGGAACGACGATGAGCGAGGCCGTCGCCGTCCTCCGCGAGCGCGGCGTCGGCCGCGTCTTCGTCACCTGTGTCCACCCCCTTCTGGCACAAAACGCGTACGCGAAGCTCTCTCGAGCGGGCGTCGAGGCGATATACGGGACGGATACCATCGAGCGAGAAGCCAGCGCGGTCTCGGTCGCACCGGAGCTGGCGACACGCCTGTAGCGTCAGATCTCCCACCCCCGTTTCACTGTCGTCGATCTCGCATGGAAAAATGTCACACTGTTAAGTGACATCGATACCCTGATCTACGTAGGATCGAGTCGACACCCCCGGTCGACCGCGGCGATCGAACGCAGCAGTCGCAGACAGATGCACGGAATTGTCCACAAGACGCTAAAGGAGTACGTCGTCGAACGGACGGACGAGGCCTCCTGGAACGCTATCGTCGAGCGTGCGGGCCTCGAGCCGTCGCTGTACCTGCCGGTCTCTCACTACGACGACGCCGAGTTCGAGGCGATCCTCGAGACGCTGTCGGCCGTCGCCGTCCAGGAGCGCGCGCAGATCGAACGTTCCTTCGGGCGGATGCTCGCCCCCGCCCTCCTGTCGACGTTCAACGCCCACGTACGCGCTGACTGGGGGCTCTCCGAACTGCTCGAGCACCTCGAGTCGATCACGAACGCGGTCGACGACGCCGCCGAGGAGACGTCGGTTCCGGAACTCACCTATCGGCGCGACGGCGACGATCTCCTCGTCACCTACCGCTCCCCGCGCTGGTATCCCGACGTCGCTTACGGCGTTCTGGAGGGCGTCGTCGGCGAGTTCGACGCCGATGCAACGGTCGCACTCGAGGACCGGGACGACGCGGAGGGCGTCTGTACGTTCCGGGTTCGACTCGGGTGACGGATCTGGTACCGAACCGGTGTTAGCGTGATCGACCGCACTCTCGGCCCGTGACGGCCACGATCACGGCGACGACGAGCGCGACGAGCGCCGCGCTCACCCCGAAGCCGGAGATCGAATCGACCTCGAGAGCCGTCGATGCCTCGGAGACGGTCGCGGTCGTCGAGACGTCGCCGATCGCGATCTCGTAGCGTCCCTCGTCGTCGAAACTGAGTTCGGTCTCGAGGGTCTCGGTCTCGCCGGGTTCGACGCCGACCAGGTGGCGGTCGACGACGCCGTCGTACGTCCGAACCTCGAGGACCGCGGCCGCGGGCCGGTCGTCCCCGCTCTCGGCGATCGCCGTCATCGTCACCGTCTCGCCGGGTTCGACCGTCTCGGGATCGACCGAGAGATCCGAGACGACGACGCTCGAGGACGGACGCACGAGGGCGGTCAGCCGTTCGGAGCCGACCCGAAGGTCGTACGTGCCAGCTTCCGTCGGCGTCCAGGTGAGGCGCTCGGTCGTTTCCTCTCCCGCGGCGAGCGTCGACTGCCTGTAGTCTGCGACCTCGCCGTCGACCGCGAGGGTCGCATCGGACGTTCCGTCCCGGTCGCCGTCGTTTTCGACCGCGACGGGGACGACTACGGGTTCGTCTACCGGCACCGCGATCGTGTCGCCGTCACCGTACTCGGTGGCCCACGGTTCGCCAGCCACCTCGATCGGTTCGTCGTCGAATCCGTAGGCGAACGTTGCCCCCTCGAGGCCGAAGGCGTCGCCGTGGTCGTCCTGGCTCCACATCGTCGGCGTCTCGGACGTTCGCGTATACTGCTCGGCGACCGACCGCGTCTCGGAGCCACCCGCGTCCTCGAGCAACGCGAGGAACTCGGTCTCGGTCAGCGCCCCTTCGTGGGCGTTCATCAGCCGGAAGGCGTCGACGAGCGTGCGGTCGCCGTCGGTCTCGAGGCGAAGCGTTCGATCGATCTCGCCGTAGACGAGTCGGCCCTTCACGTAGTCCGTTCGGTCGTCCGCCCAGGAGTCGGGATCGACGAGGACGCCGTCGGCGTACGGCGACCGTTCGCCGGCCTCGAGGTGGCGACTGAACTCGTCGAACTCGATCGATCCCCGTTCGAACGAGAGGAGACCGGCGTAGTACTCCGGCTGGGCCTCGATCAGCCACTCGGTTCCCGTGGGAACGTCCGAGTCGACCCCGTCGTAGCCCTGGCGAACGTGAACGTACTCGTGAAGCCAGACGTTCCCCGGATCCTCGAGTGAGGCGTCGGCGACGACCCAGGCGTCGCCCTCGCCGTACTGGAGGCCCTCTGGCCCCCAGTCGACGTCGGTCGGGACGGCGACGACGAACGTCTCCTCGCTTACAGCCCCGACGTCGAGTCGCTGGCTCGCGTACGCGAGCGTCTCGAGAACGTCGGCCGGATCCTCCTCGAGATCCGCCGCCTCGGGGACGATCACCCTGATCGTCTCTCCACGGAACTCCGTCCGGTGTTCGACGACCTCGCCGAAAAAGGCGATGTCGCCGCCGGTCGCCCCCGGACCGTCGACGGTCACCGTCTCGTCGTGGCCGACGGACTCCGTCTGTCGAAGCGTGATGTCGATGCCGGGGACCTGGACGATCCCCCACTCGCCGGTGTCGACGAAGCTGTAGCCGTCCGGGGCTCCCGCCCGGTCGTGCATCCGCGGCCCGTCGGCTGCGTGGTGGCCAACGTCACCCGTTCGGTTCGCCGGCATCGTAAACCGCACGACCGGTTCGTCGGTCTCGCCGGTCCACCGAAGCGTGCCGTCGTCGGCTTCTTCGAAGCCGTCTGCCGTCTCGATCTCGGCCCGACTATCCAGGCCGATCTCGAGGTCGACGACGGCATCGGGTATCTGAAATCGTTTCTCGGTCTCGAACGTCCCCGGTTGCTCGGGGAGGTGTCGAAGGGTCGTCGTCCGGTAGAGGACGTCCTCGGCGTCGCCACTCGAGGCGGCCGCGGCCTCGACGGTGTGCGATGGCGTGCTGTCCCCACCAGTGCCGAGGGCCGCACCGGCGACACCGGCCGGGAGCGATCCCACCAGCAACACGACGAACGCGAAGACGACGAACCGATGGGTCATCACAGACGCTAGGTCAGCCGATCGGCATGACTGTTGTGATATTCGAACACCCAGAATAATTGAATCATTTGTGGGCGTGAAACTGAGTCTCGAAACCGCCCGACACCAACCCCGATCGGACCGTCACGGACGGACTGCAACGCGTCTGTCCCGGTCGACCTCGAGGCGATCGACCGGCAATCGGTCATCGCAAACCGCCTCATACTGACTGCTGTAAGTCCGTACCGGGGCAACCGCGCCTCGCCTTGCAGTTGCCCCGGTGAATAGTTACAGCAATCCGTCTCAATCGTCGAACCCCGGATGGAACGCCTGGTAGAACTCCTCGTAACTGAGGAACTCGTCGACCCGGTCGTGAACCGAGTCGGTGTACTCCTCGACCTGTTCGACGACCGCTGGATCGGGATCGTACTCGAGGTTCTCGTAGAACACCGATTCGACTCCGAGCCCCTTCAAGACGAGATAGTACAGGTAGTAGTTGTTCAGGTCCGTTCCGGTCCGCGTCAGCGTCGCCCGCGTCTGGGGGGCACAGAATCCCGACGCCCGGTAGGTGTCGACCTGCTGGATCGGACCGGGGTTGACCTCGCGGGCGTCCTCCCAGAACGCCGTCATCCCCGAATTGTACTTGTAGTAGAGACTCACGAAGTCGTAAATCTCCTCCCAGGTCGCGAGCGTCGTCTCGTTGAACAGCTCCCGGAGCCCCTGGTGGTTGACCCGGCCGTGCATCCCGAGGAACGTCGCGAGCCGATCGGCGAGCCTGGCCGACGTCGTCAGCGCCGTCGACTGGAGCGGTTCGACGAACCCGACCGCGTTCCCGACGGCGAGACAGTTTCCCTTCCAGGGCGACTCGAGGACGCCCGATTCGAAGCGATAGCGACGGATCTCGTCGGGGTCGATCTCTTCCGGTCGCGTCTCGAGGAACTCCGCGACGGCGTCGTCGTCGGAGACGTGATCGGAGGAGTAGACGTATCCCAGGTCGCGAACGTCGACCGTATCGATCTGCCAGAACCAGCCCGCCTCGCCGCTGGTCACGATGGTCGCGGACTCGATGTCGGAAAGCGGGAGATCGGTGGTCGCGACGACCGCCGAGTCGACCGGCAGATCGAACTCCCGCATCGGCACCTCGAGTTCGTCCATCAGCATCCGTCTGAACCCCGACGCGTCGATGTAGAGGTCGGCGTCGTAGCTCCCGTCGCTGCCTGCAACCCGTTCGATCCACCCGTCGGTAGCCGTCACCTCGTCGATCCGGTCGTTGATCAACTCGACGCCACGTTCCCCGCAGATCGTCCGGAGAAACCGGTTGAAGCTGTTCGAATTGAAGTGATAGGAGGCGTCCGGGAGCCCCTTCTGGATGTTGAAGACGTCCTGCTGATCGATGACCATCGGTGACTTCCCGACGGTCTCGGCGAGTTCGTTGTACACCGTCGTGTACTCGTCCTCCTGATACCGATAGTAGAACTCGTCGAACACCGGCTCGTTCTCGGCGCTCAGCCCTTCGTCTTGGACCGTCGGATCGACCCAGTTGCCCGCCTCCTCCTGGCGGACCGTCGGAAGCGGTTTGCCGAGCGGGCTGTGGAACTCCTGTCCACACCAGTCTTTCAGGTACACCGTCGTCTTGAACCCGAGTTTCACCTCCTCGACCAACCGGGTCGGCGTGATCTCGAGGCGGTCGTGGAGGAACGTCTGGAGGAACTGGAGGGTGCTCTTGCCGACCTCCGGGACGGTTTCGTCGAAGTCGTCGACGACGAAGATGTCGACTCCGTCGAGCCCCTTCTCGAGTGCGAGCGCCGTCATCAACCCGGCGTCCCCGCCTCCGACGACGCCGATCGACCCGATCTGCGTTCCGTCATAATCGTTTGCCATACTCTTGTGAGAGAATGAGTGGCATGACGGTCGTATAAACGCAACGAAAATTTCCCGGCGGCGTCGTGCTAACGAAACGCGACTGCTCTCTCCCGGCTCCACTCGAGTCGTGAGGACCGGCTACCCGCACACGCACCGACGGGAAAACACAGCAGCAGAGAAAACGCCTCGCTGGATCAGTCCGACGCTTCGACAGCAGCCAGCGGCTCGACCGCGATCGGTGCATCCACCTTTTTCCGCTCGGGTCGCTCACAGAGCGACCACTCACGCAAAAATCTGGACCAAAAAACGGACCGGTCGGCGTCGCCTCCCGGTCCGTAAACCGGCTCGCTTCGCTCCCCGGATCAGTCCGACGCTTCGACAGCAGCCAGCGGCTCGACCGCGATCGTCATCGTCACGTCTTCAACGTCCCACTCCTTGCGGTGGCCGTCCTCGAGGTCGCGGATCTCGTCGGCGCGGACCTCCTCGCGAACGAGATCCTCGCGCTCGGCGACCAGATTCGCAACGCGATCGTCGCCGATCTCGAGGTCGAGTACGATCCGCTGTTCGACGTCGAGTTCGAGTTCCTTGCGCATCTCCTGAACTCGACGGATGACCTCGCGAGCGTAGCCCTCGCTTTCGATGTCCTCGGTCAGCGAGGCGTCGACGTAGACCACGCCGTGGTCGTCGCCGTCGAACCCGAACGGCGTCCCCGCGATCTCCTCGGGCGTCTCGGTGACAAAGGAGACCATCGACTCCTCGAGTTGTGCTCGCGGCTCATCGCCGCTCGCATCTTCCGCGGAGCGTTGCTCCGCGCTCTCGTCGTCCTCGAGTACGTCCGCGACGGCCGCCTCGAGGGCCTCGAGGGTCGGCTCGTCGATACGTGCCTCGTTGAGCGCGTTCATCACCTCGCCGGCGCGGCCGCCAAAGGCAGGGCCGAGTTTGCTCATGTCGGCCTCGGCGCTGTAGGCGAGTTCCTCCCAGCGATCCTCGGCGGAGACGAGTTCGATCTCGCGGGCGTTGAGTCGCTCCGCGAGCAGATCGCTGTGACGCTCGACGGCCTCGACGACGCGGTCGTCGTCCGCCGCGACCACGACGCGTGGGACGGGCCACCGGAGCTTCCGGCCAGCCTGCTGGCGGGCGTTCGCACCCGCCTCCTCGATCGCCCGCAAGTGCTCGACGTCCACTTCGAGTCGGTCGTCCTCCCAGTACTCCTCGACCTCGGGCCAGTCTTCCATGTGGACGGTGTCGTGTCCGCTCTCACCCGTGAGGACGCCGTAGATCTCCTCGCTGGCGAACGGCGCGTATGGCGCGAGCAAGACGACCGACTCCCGGAGAACGTGGTAGATCGTCGCGTAGGCGGCCCGTTTCGAGGCGCTGTCCTCTTCGTCCCACATGCGCTCGCGGACCGCCTGGATATAAAATCGTGAGACGTCCTCGACGACGAACTCGAGTAGCGCCTCGAGCGCGCGGTCCTGGCGGAACTCCTCGAGTTCGGCGGTCATCTCGGCTTTCGTCGACTGGAGCCGGGCGAGGACCCACTCGTCTAAGGGCTGGAGATCGGCATCGACCTCCTCGAGGGTCGTCCGCTCCGGATCGAACTCGTCCAACCGCATGTACGGAAGCGGGAACCGGAAGACGTTCCACAGCGTCCGGAGGTGGTTCTCCATCGTCTGCATACCATCCCACGAAAAGCGCATGTCGTCGCCCTGGGGGTTGTTCGACAGGAGGAACAGCCGCATGACGTCCCGGCCGTGGCGGTCGATGGCCTCGTGTGGATCGATCAGAATGTCCCTGGACTTGCTCATCGCGCGGCCATCGGGCATGAGTGCGTGGCCGTGCATCAACACCTGCTCGTAGGGGCTCTCACCCAGCGCCGCGGTGCCCATTCCGAGCTGGGACCAGAACCAGCCACGGGTCTGGTCGTGGGCCTCGAGGATGAGGTCAGCAGGCCAGAGCTCGTCGAACCGGCTGTCGTCCGCGGGGAAGTCCAGGGTGCCCCACGACGCCACGGAGGAGTCGAGCCAGACGTCGAAGACGTCGGGAACGCGCGTGTAGGTGGTCCCGCCCTCGGTGATCGTGAGACCGTCGACGGTGTCCTTGTGGAGGTCGACCGTCTCGGGATCGATATCCTGATCGACCCGTTCGGCGAGCTCCTCGCGGTCACCGACGACGATGCGATCCTGGTCGTCATCACGGTCCTCTGGCGTCCACACCGGGAGTGGAATCCCCCAGTAGCGCTGGCGGGAGACGTTCCAGTCCGGCGCGTCCTCGACGAAGTCCCGGAACCGGTTGTCGCGGGCCCAATCGGGGTGCCACTCGCTGTCCTCGATATTGTCGAGCAGTTCGTCTTTGACGTCCGTGATCGTGATGAACCACTGGTCGGTGACGACCTGAATGATGCCCGTATCACACCGCCAGCAGTGGCCGTAGCTGTGGTCGGTCGCTCCCGAGGCGAGCATCGCACCCTCGCTCTCGAGGTCGGCGATGATCTCCTCGTTTGCGTCTTTGACGAACTGGCCGGCGTACGTTCCGCCCTCCTCGGTGTAAGTGCCGTCTTCCCCGACGGGACAGAACGGCTCGAAGCCCAGCTCACGGCCGCGCTCGAAGTCCTCCTCACCGTGGCCAGGTGCGGAGTGGACCAGTCCAGTACCGTCGCCGTGGGTGTCGACGTAGTCGGCGGCGTAGACCTCGAGGGTTCCCTCGCCGTCGACGTGGTCGGGGACCTGCTCGGCGAGTGGGTGTTCGTAGGACCAGCCGGTCATCTCCTCGCCAGTGAGTTCCTCGACCACCTCGTAGTCCTCGTAGCGACCCTCCTTCAGGACCGCCTCGTGTTTGGCTTCGGCGATGTAGAGTAACTCCTCGTCGCCGTCTTTTTCCGCACGGACGCCGACGTACTCGCCCTCGGGATCGACGGCAACGAAGGTGTTCGCCGGGATCGTCCACGGCGTGGTCGTCCAGATGACGACCGATCCATCGCGGTCGGCGAGGTCGAACGTGACGTAGATCGAGGGGTCCTCGACGTCGTCGTACTCGACTTCGTTGTTCGCCAGCCCGGTCTCACACCGGGGACACCACGAGATCGATCGTTTCCCTTTTTCGACGAGACCACGCTCGGCGGCCTTCGAAAAGCCCCACCAGGCGGCTTCCATGTACTCGGGTGACACCGTCCTATAGGGATCGTCCCAGTCCATCCAAACGCCGAAATCCTGAAAGTCAGACTGCAGGCCCTCGAGCTGTTCGTCGGCGTACTCCTTGCACTCCTGGATGAAGTTCTCCTCGCCGAACTCCTCGATGTCCTTCTTGTTCTCGAAGCCCAGCCGTTCCTCGACGCGGGTTTCGATCGGAAGCCCGTGCATGTCGTAGCCCGGCCGGTCCGTGACGTCGTACCCCTGCATCCGCAGAAACCGCAGGTAGACGTCCTTCAGGGACTTGTTCCAGGTCGTCCCCATGTGCGCGGAGCCGGAGGTGTACGGCGGGCCGTCGACGAAGAAGTAGGTTTCACCGTCCGATCGGTGCTCGACCGTCTGCTCGTAGGCGTCGACGTCGTCCCAGTAGTCGAAGATCCGCCCCTCGAGTTCGTGCGGATCGTACTGGTCGTCGACCTCGGCGAACCTGTCCATACGTGAGGTGATTCGCTCCGAGAGTAAAGGGGAATCGGTCCTGTGCTAGACCGTTACGTCCGGTGTGAACTCGAGAGAGCGGTGGTGCTTGCGGTACAGCAGCCGATCGTCGACTCGAATCGGTTACCGGCGCCCACTCGAGACGAGCACTCGAGCGAGGACTTTCTTGTACGCCAGGCCGTAGACGCCGGCGTAGAGCATGATTGCACCGATGGCGGCGAGCCAGAGGGCACTCATGAGTTCTCCGCTTCCGAGGTGCTGGACGCTTGCGTACTCCGCGGCGATTCCGCCAGCGGTCAGGACGCCTGCGAGAATCGTATAGACGAGCAACGGGAACAGTTCTGCGAGTAGTTCGGGCGCAGACGATGTCATTACCGTCGAGAAGCCACCCGAACAAGGTAAACTTGTCCCTCCGACGACCGGTTCGAACTGCGCCATCTCCCTCGCTCGAGATCCAACCGCGGTTCGCATCCCCGTCCGATCAGGCGTCCTGGACCTGGCGCAACACGTCGGGTGCGTCCTCGAGTGCGTCGTCTAAGGCGTCGACGTCGGGGCCACCACCCTGTGCAAAATCTGGCGGCCCGCCACCGCCGCCGCCGACTTTGGCGGCGAGTTCGCCGACAACTTCGCCGGCGTTGACCCCAATACCGTCGGGCACGGAGACGACGAACTGCGCGCCGCTCGCCCCGCTACCGAGGACAGCGATGGTACCTTCCTCGCTGATCGCGTTTGCGGTCGCACGCAGTTCGTCCATGTCGGCGTCGATCCGGTCGACGACCGCCGACGCGTCGCCGACGTCGACCTCCTCGGCGTCGCCACCGCCGCCGGCGCGGGCCGCGGCGAGTTGTTCTTTCAGCTCCTCGATGCGCTTGCCGCGGTCTTTCCACTCCTCGAAGAACCGTTCCGCGGTCGCGGGAACGTCCTCCGGCGAGACGTCGAGGATCTCGGCTGCCTCGTAGAGGGCGTCCTCGTTCTCCTGGGTACCCTCGAGGGCGGCTTCGCCGGCGGCGAACGTGATGCGCTCGACGCCGTCCTGGACGCGCTCCGTGTTCAGAACCTTGATCGCGCCGATGTCGCCGGTCCGGGCGACGTGGGTGCCGCCACAGGCCTGGACGTCCTCGGCGACGTGGATGAGCCGAATCTGTTCGCCCGGCGGGATCCCGCCCTGGTAGAGCCCGAAGCCGTGTTCGGCCTCGGCTTCGTGGCGGTCCGGCCACTCCTGGGTGACCGATGTGTTCTCCATGACGATCTCGTTGGCGACGCGTTCGATCGTTTTGATCGTCTCCCGGTCGATCCGGTCGTAGTGGCGGAGGTCGATCCGCGAGGAGTCGACGCCCTTCTGTGCGCCGGCCTGGCGGACGTGGTCGCCGAGTACCTCGCGGGCGGCGTGGATGACGATGTGGGTCGCCGTGTGGTGGCGCATCAGCTGTCTGCGACGGGCGGTGTCGACCCGTCCGTTGACGAAGTCGCCTTTGCCCGGATCCTCGTCGGTTCGGTGGAGGACGACGCCGTCTTCGATCTGGACATCCCTCACCTCGACGGAGATGTCGTCGGTCGAGAGCGTCCCCGTGTCCGCAGGCTGACCACCGCCTTCGGGATAGAACATCGTCTGATCGAGGACGACATCGTACCCCTCCTCGCGCTCGAAGACGTCCAGAACGACCGCTTCGAACTGCGTTCGCTGCTGGTCGTCATAGTAGAGTTTCTCCGTCTTGGGGAGGTCCTCGAACCGTTCGTCGGCCTCGTCGGCCGTCTCCTCACCGGTGTCGGGGGTGTCGTGGCGCTGGGCGACGAGGCTGTAGAAATCGTCGGGAACGGCGACGTCTGCGCCTGCTTCGGCAGCGATCTCCTCGACCATATCGGGCTGGATGCCGTGGGAGTCGTAGAGTTCGATGAGTTCGTCGGTCGGAATCGGCTCGTCTCTTTTGGCGTACTCCTCGGCCAGCTGTTCGACGCGACGGCCGCCCCGTTCCAAGGTCTCGCGGTACTTCTCGACCTCGGTACGGACGATATCGCGGATCGTATCGCGGTTCTCGTAGCCCAGCCGTTCGGCCTGCATGTCGACGAGTTCGTCCAGCGGCGCGTCGACGCCGACGTTGTCACAGAGTCGTTTCGTTCGACGAAGGACCATCCGGGCGAGATAGCCCGTCCCGACGTTCGAGGGGACGATACCGTCACCGAGCATGTACGCGAGGGTGCGACAGTGGTCGGCGATGGCGTAAACGTCCTCTAAGGGCTCGACGAGGTCGCGCAGTTCGTCGACGGAGACGCCCAGCTGATCGGCGATGTCGCCACGGGCAGCCTCGACATCGTCGACGTCGTCGATGTCCAGATTGCCTGAGAGGCGGGCGGCACGGCCGACGAGTTCCGACTCCTCGTCGGTGTGGGAGATTCCCGCGTTGTCCCGCAGGAACGCGATCATCTCGGGGTAGATCGCCTCGTACACCGTTGGCGTCCCCTGGCTCATCCAGGTCCAACGCTCTAACCCGTAGCCCGTGTCGACGATGTACGTGTCCATGAACGAGTAGGTGTTCCCGTCTTTGAGTTCGTACTCGCCGTCGGGGTCCTGCTCCATGCACATGAAGACCAGCGTCGCGAGCTCGAGCCCGCGGTAGATAACCTCGATCGCGGGGCCGGCGTTGCCGCCGCCGACCCACGGGTCCTCGATGTAGGTGACGTCGGTGATGTCCGCGCCAAGCGACTCGAGCAGTTCGTCACAGAGTTCGACGGTCCGGCTCTTCCAGTAGACTTCGCCCTCGTAGGCGTAGGCGTCGCCGACCTCCTCCTGGGCGTTGAACGCGTGATGAGCCATCATCTCGAAGGCCATCGTGTGCCGACCCGTCTTGCCGACGTTGTCGATGTCCTGCATCCGGATGCAGGGCTGAGAGACCGTAAGCGGGTTCGCCGGTGGCGGCGTCTCGCCGCTGGTCACGAGCGGCTGGAAATCGTAGATCGACGCCTGCGTGAGCAAGACGTCGTCGCGCCAGCGGTTGGCCGCGACGGGGTAGGGCTCGATGCGCTCGTGGTCGTGGTCCTCGAAAAAGGAGAGAAACACCTCGCGCATCTCCTCGAGACTGTACTCCTCGTCGAAGCCCGGGTTGTCGATGAAGTCGTACTCCTCACACGGCGGTTCGCCACAGGTCACCCGGTCCTCGTCGCGCGTCCAGAAGTGATTCCCACACTCGGGACACTCCTTTCGCACGAATCCTTCCTCCTCGAAGTACTCGAGTCGGTATTCGTCCGCCAGTTCGCTCATTGTACGTCTATTGACCAGCCAGCGCCTAAAACAGTTCCGTAACGTTCAGCCGGCGAGGATCGACCCAGCGGCTGGGCGTCTCGCAAGCACGTGTCAAGACGATCGTCGAATCGATGATCGTTAGGAGACGAAAGTTTCCGGCAATCGCCCGCCCTCACGACTCGAAACGCCCAGCAGAATTTTATCGTGGTCATCCGGACAGTACGTACAGACGAACGAGTGGATCCGATGACATCGATGGTACACCCGACACCGCAGCCGCGGCCGCTTTTGATCCTCTACGTAGCCGCGACGGAAGCAGACGCCCGCGACGGAGCGGATGCGATCGAGTCGATTCGCGAAGGGCCGGAGCGGACGGTTCACCCGACGGCGTCAGTCGATCGCATCCGTGAGTGGACGCCGGAAGTCGACTGCGTCGTCTACGCGGGCTCGGTCGATCCGGACGACACCCGACTCTCCGAAGCTGTCGACGCCAGCGGGTCTACGCCGTTCATCCTCTACGCCGACGGACAGACGGCGTCCCGCTCGAGTGGCGGCGTCGACGGCTACGTTCGCCGGGGGACGGCGGACGCGCCTGTGCACCTGGTCGACGAGATCAGCTGGCACTGTCACGGCGACGGTCGGTCGAGAAACCCCCAGCTTCGCGACCGAGGGAGAGAGACGGGAACGGCTATCCTCGAGACGACGGCGGCCATCGCGACGTGTCGGGAACGCGACCGGCTGTTCGATCGGCTCGTCGACGGCACGGTCGACGTGCTCGGCTTCGAGTACTGCTGGGTCGCGACGATCAACTTCGGTGAACTCGTATCGCGTGCAGTCTCGTCGGCCGTCCCCGACGACCAACTCGGGTCGACGCCGCTCGACGACCCGCTCAGTGCAGCGTTCCGAGCCCGCCAGTCCATCCGAATCGCGGATGTCGACGAGCTCGAGGCGGTCGACCCCCCGTTCGAGCACGCCCGATCGCTGTGTTGCGTTCCGGTCGGCGACGTCGGCGTGCTCTACGTCGCCTCGGAGCTTCCCGACGCCTTCGACGCGACGGATCTCGCGTTGCTCGAGGGACTGTGTGAAACCGCCGAGTCGATCCTCGAGCGCAACTGGACCGAGACGGGGATCAGCAACGAGCGTGATCGGTTACAACGCGAACGCGACCGGATCGTCGAGCAGTACAACCGGCTCGTCAACGACCGAAACCGACTCGAGACCGACCGGAACGACCTCGTCTCGGTGGTCGCGAGCCTCTCCGAGCCGACGATCCGGTACGAACTCGAGGACGGCCGGGCGGTCGTCGCCGACGTCAACGATCCACACGAGGCAGTCTTCGGTGACGACGCCGAGGCGCTCACGGGCGTTCCGGTCGCCGAGTACGCGATCCCGAACGGCCTCATAGAGGAGCGAACCTCGTTGCGCGAGGCGGTCCAGGCGAACGAACAGCACAGACTCTCGTGTCGACGCGAGACCGTCGACGGCGTTCGCGAGTTCGTCCTGACGGTCGTTCCCCTCGAGACGGATGACGGAGACGGGTCGGGCGACGGGCTGTTGGTCCACGAGGACGTCACCGAATCGCGCCGTCGAAGACGGGAGTTGGCGGCCATCTCGGATCGACTCGAGACGATCGCCGAACTGGTCGAAGACGAGACGCGGACGCCGCTGAACGCCGCTCGAGGATATCTTGAACTCGCGGAGAAGACCGGCAGCCGCGAACACTTCGAGATGGTCGAGAACGCCCACGAACAACTCTCTGAGTTCTTCGAGGCGCTGACCGACGTCGCCGGGACCGACCTCGAGACGGAGCCGGCCGGGATCCGGGAGATGGCACACCGCGCGTGGATCGGTGCCGACACCGCGGACGCCAAACTCGTCACCGAAGACGACCTCCTCGTCGCGGCCGACCGCGAGCAGATGCGAGAGCTGTTCGAACACGTCCTCCAGGCGGCGATCGAGATCGAACACGCGAACACGCCGTCGTGGGTGAGCGCGGACGCCGCGGGTACCGTTACGGTCACCGTCGGCGCGACGGACGACGGCTTCTACGTCGCCGGACACCGGCCTAGCTCCGACGAGAACGGTCGAACCGACCCCAATGCCGAGTTGCTGGTCGACGCCGACGACACCGGCACCCAACTCGAGGTCGTCGAACGCGTCGCCGACGCCCACGGCTGGGACCTCGGCGTCGCCGAGGACGAGGACGGGACGGCGTTTGCGTTCCGCGGCGTCGACGCCATCGATACCTGAGATCGGTGTCGCGATTTCCAACGGACGATTCTCCGGCAACCCGACGAGCTACCCACCGTTCGTGACTCAAAACGGAGTTTGAGTCTTCGTCGCGGCTATGTAGACGGGTTGCGTATCCTCGAGTGCAATGGCAGTAATCCCCGCGTTTCGAGACGGTTGGACCGTCCTCCGCGAGAACCCCGTCATACTGCTCGGCGGTCTGCTCCTCGCAGTCGCCGGTCAACTGGCGTCCGCAGGCGGACTCATCGACTCGTGGATCGCGATGGCAGTCGGTTTCGTCGTCGCGCTCCTCCTGTCGCCGTTTCTACTTGGCGGCATCATCGGCATGGCCCTCGAGGCGCTCGAGGGGTCGACGACGACGCTTTCACGGCTCACGGAGACCGGAAAGGCACACTACATCTCGTTGCTCGGCGCATCGATTCTGTTCGGAGTGATGGTGTTCACCATCGCGTTCGTCGGGATGTTCGTCGCGATCTTCGGCGTTGCACTCGGGATCGGCGTCGGAGGTGCGGACGCTGGAGCGGCCGGACTGGTGGTGGTCGGTCTCGCAATCCTCGGGATGCTTGCGATCTTCCTGTTCGTCTTCGCCGTGTTCCTGTTCTTGCAGTTTTACAACACGGCGATCGTCGTCGAGAACAGGCGGGCGTTCGACTCGTTCTCGCGAAGCGTCGATCTCGTCCGATCGAACCTGCTGAGCGTCGTCGGCTACTCGATCCTCTGGATCGGAGTCAGTATGGTCGCGTTCATGCCGCTCATCGGCCTCGAGTTCGCGCTGGTCGAACCCGGTCTCGTCGACGGGGTCGGCGAGTCGGTCGGGTACGCGATCACGCTCTTCGCGGGAGTCGTCCTCACCGGCCTCGTCTACTCGTACCTCTATACGGTCCACACCGCCTACTACAGGCGGCTAATTCCCGAGGGAACCGGGGCGCAGTAAGCGCCGAAGATAGGCCATCCAAGAGAGGGGCCTCGAGACGACGATCGTTCGAATCGTCGCGGTTCGGCTCGAACACCGAGACGAGTTCCTGCTTTTTTGCGGGTTCGGTTCCCCACCGCGGGCTGGTGTATCTGACGCATCGACTGACGAGTGAGACAGTTTACTGTCCGTCAGCTCCGGCACAACCGCGACCCGTGTGGCGATTGGGGCGGTACATCGGTACAGTAGTCCGTATGAAACGCCACTACCGACGTTCGAACCGGTGGCGGACGACCTCGCTGTCGTCGTCCCACGTGAAGTTCTCGTGGGCGCGCTCGAGCAGGCGTTCGTACGCCTCGAGGCTCTCCATTCCCTCCGCCCGTGCGTCGTCGTCGGTCAGATCGCCGAGCGTGCGCTCTGTCACGTCGGTCACCTCGAACGTTTCGTCGTCGATCACGAACGTCTCGCCCACCTCGGCGTACTGGTGGCCCCGATGGATCTGCGTAACGTCTCCCTCGAGGACGCCCTCACGCATCCGCGGACTCGGCAACAGGTCGTCGGGATCGATCTCGCCCATACCGAGGTCGTCGGTGGCGGCGAACAAAACCGTTTGGCCAACGTCAGACGCGAACGCCCCACCAACCGGCGACGAGAGCCGACGGACCACCCGTCCGAGGGAATCGACGAGACCACCGATCAGCGCTCCGACGGAAGGGAAGATTCTTCCGACTGCCTGCCGGAGTGAGAGCCATGAGTCAATTTACGGTCACCGGTCGGTTCAAGAACCGCGACGACTTCGCCGAGTTCGAGACGACGATCGACGCCGAAAACGAGGACGTCGCCCGCGAGCACGCCCTCTCGCAGCTCGGCAGTCGACACGGACTCAAACGAACCCAGATCGACCTCGAGGAGGTCGAGCAGCGATGAGCCAACAGCAACTCCAGCAGCTCTCCCAGGAGCTCCAGGAAATCCAGGAGCAGATCGAAGCCCTACAGAACAACGTCGAGGGTCTCCAGACCGAGAAGTCCGAAGCCGACGAGGCGATCGACGCCCTCGAGACGCTCGAGACCGGCTCCACTGTCCAGGTGCCGATCGGCGGCGGCGCCTACCTCCGCGCGACGGTCGAGGACATCGACGAGGCGATCGTCGAACTCGGCGCCGACTACGCGGCCGAGTTCGAACAGGACGGCGCAGTCGAGGCCCTCGAGAGCAAGAAGGAGAACCTCGACGGGCAGATCAGCGAGGTAAACGAGCAGATAGCCGAACTCGAGTCCGAGAGCTCCGAACTCGAACAGCAGGCACAACAGCTCCAACAGCAGGCGATGCAACAGCAGATGCAGCAACTGGGTCAAGAGCAGGGCCTCGACGAGTAAGGCGACCCCCATGTTCGACAACCTGAAGGAGAAACTCGGGAGCTTCCGCAAGGACGCCGAGGAAGCCGCAGAGGAAAACGTCGAGGACGTCGACGAAGACAGCCTCGAGGACGTCGACGAAGACAGCCTCGAGGACGTCGACGAAGACGAACTCGAGGGGAAAAGCGAAGGCGAGACGGACGTTCCCGAGGACGAACTACCCGCCGACGAAACCGGTTCCGACACGGGGACAGCGCCGACCGCGGACACCCCAGCAGGTGAGGGTTCCACAACCGACGCCGAGTCCGGTGCCGTCCTCGAGGCGGACGCCGACCGACGAGAGGCAGACGCCCCAGGCCTCGAGTCCGATTCGGCCCGCGAGACCGACGCTATCGACGCCGCAGTCGGTGAGCCGGATACGGCCGACGCCGCCGAGGCGGACGAGCCAGTCGAGGACGACGACTCGAACGAAGACGACGCCAACGGCTCGACCGGCTTCGGCCGGAAGGCGAAGTCGCTCGTCAAAGGGAAGTTCGTCATCGAAGAGGACGATCTCGAGGGGCCACTCCAGGAACTCGAACTGGCGCTTCTCTCGAGTGACGTCGAGATGGGCGTCGCCGAGGAGATCCTCGATAACATCCGCGACGAACTCGTCGGCGAGACGCGGACGTTTACGACCTCGACGGGCGATGTCGTCGAGGACGCGCTTCGCGACGCGATCTACGACGTCATCAGCGTCGGGCAGTTCGACTTCGATGAGCGCATCGCCGTCGAGGACACGCCCGTCACGATCGTCTTCACCGGCGTCAACGGCGTCGGGAAGACGACGTCGATCGCGAAGCTGAGTCGCTACTTCGAGCAACGGGGATACTCGACCGTGATGGCAAACGGGGACACCTACCGCGCCGGCGCGAACGAGCAGATCCAGGAACACGCCGACACACTCGAGACGAAGTGCATCAGCCACGAGCAAGGTGGCGACCCCGCTGCCGTCCTCTACGACGCCGTCGAGTACGCCGAGGCAAACGACATCGACGTCGTGCTCGGCGACACCGCGGGACGGCTACACACCGACGAGGGGTTGATGGACCAACTCGAGAAGATCGACCGCGTCGTCGACCCGGACATGACGCTGTTCGTCGACGAGGCGGTCGCCGGCCAGGACGCCGTCAACCGCGCCCGAGAGTTCGACGAGGCCGCCGAAATCGACGGCGCAGTTTTGACGAAAGCGGATGCCGACTCCAACGGCGGCGCGGCGATTTCGGTCGCCCACGTCACCGGAAAGCCGATCCTGTTTCTCGGTGTGGGCCAGGGCTACGACGATCTCGAGCGGTTCGACCCCGACGAGATGGTCGATCGACTGCTCGCCGACGAAGAGTAGCGTCGGTTCACGCGTTTCTCGTTAACGGCAGGAGATCACCCCGAGTGAGACGGATAGTCGATCGGACGAGAAAACGATACTCTCCGGAACGACCGTCGACCCGAGCGGATCGACTGTAACGGGGACGTGACGGAGCCGAGTGAAATCGATCCCATCGCCTCGAGGGCACGAATGAGAGTGGGCCACAGGGAGCCTCGCCGGAGATACTTGCCGATACCAGTGACAGTTACGAATCGGCCGTGGTGAAAACCGACGCATGTGAGGAGCTGTGTACCGATCTCAGCACAGCCACGGCCGAGGTGGGGGACGTCTCGAGGCAATATTTTCCGTATGGAGGGACCGACGTCAGCTTTCGCCACATTACGGGGAGGTATACCGCCGAGGTGTGTTTAGCCGCTAAACGATGGGCTCTGAAGAGACCGGTACGATCGGCGGCCGATATCGCGACACTTCCCGGCGGTGGGACGAATGAACAACGAGCGAGCGAGTTCACTCGGGTTCACACTCGATCACAGGGGTGGTCTCGCGTGAACACGACCGAACAGTACAAGCAGAACAAACACCCCCTCGACGTCATCGACGATGTCTACGAGTACGCCGAGGACGGCCTGACATTCGAACAGATCGAAGACCGCGCCGGTGACGGCGAGTGGGAGCGCCTGAAGTGGGCCGGTATGTACGCCCAGAAACAGGAGGGCTACTTCATGATCCGGACCAAGGTCCCGGGCGGAAAGCTCACACCCGAGCAAGCCGAGGTCATCGGCGAGTGTGCCCAGGAGTACGCCGTCGCACCGGAGGAGTACGGCGGCGAAGAACAGAACGAACTCTGGGGCGACGCCTACGTCGACATCACGACCCGTCAGGACATCCAGAAACACTGGATTCGCGTCGAGGACGTCCCCGAGATGTGGGAACGGTACGACGAGGTCGGGCTGACGACGGTCCAGGGCTGTGGCGACTCCGCCCGAAACGTGCTAGGCTGTCCGGCGGCCGGCCTGGACGACCACGAGTGTTTCAACGCCCAGCCGGTCATCGACGCCGTCTCCGAGTACTTCACCGGCAATCGCGAGTACGCGAACCTGCCGCGGAAGTTCAAGCTGACGATCACCGGCTGCAAGCACGACTGTGCCCAGTCCCAGATCAACGACATCGGACTTGTCCCGGCGAAGAAGGAGCTAGACGGCGAGTCTCTCTACGGCTTCCACGCCCGCGTCGGCGGCGGCCTCTCCGACGGACCACGGATGGCCTCGGAGCTCGACGTCTTCATAGAGCCCGAAGACGCCATCGAGTTCTGTCGCGCCGTCGCCCAGACGTTCAAGGAACTCGGCGATCGCAACAACCGCGGCGTCTGCCGCATGCGCTACCTCGTCGAGCAGATGGGCCACGAGACGTTCGAAGAAGCGATCCGCGACCGGTGTACGATCGACCTTCCGAGCGCGGGCGACGGCCTCACCGAAGGCTACCGTGGCGACCACGTCGGCGTCCACGACCAAAAACAGGACGGCCTCACATACGTCGGTTTCAACGTCATCGCCGGCCGCATGGGCGGCGACGAGTTCGCCGAGGCCGCTCGCGCGGCGAAGAAGTACGGCACCGAGGACGCCTCGGTTCGTCTCGCGACGGATCAGAACTTCCTCATCAGCCACATCCCCGAGGAGAACGTCGACGATCTGCTGGCGGAGCCGTTTGCCCAGGAGTATCAGCCCGATCCGGGGCCGTTCTCGCGGGGCGCCGTCGGCTGTACGGGCAACGAGTTCTGTAACTACGCCATCATCGAGACGAAAAAGCGCACCAAGCGCTGGGCGCGCGAACTCGACGACCGCATCGACGTCCCCGACGACATCGAAGCGATCCGAATGCACATGTCCGGCTGTTCGGCCTCATGCGCCCAGCCACAGATCGCAGACATCGGCTTCCGCGGCGAGACGGTCAAGTTGGACGACGAGGACGGCTCCGACATCGTCGAAGGGATGGACTTCGGCCTCGGCGGCTCGCTCGGCACTGACAACGAGTTCTTAGATTGGATCGAAAGCGCCGTACCGGCCGACGCCGTCATCCCCGCACTCGAGCAGCTGTTCGAGGCCTACAACGCAGATCGCGAGGACGGCGAGGCGTTCTACGCGTGGTGCCGGCGGATCGACAACGCGCGACTGCGGACGATCATGCAAGGCGCCGACGCACCGGTCGCTCGAGGTGTTGCCCATGGGGATTGATAGCGAGGACGAACGCAGTGAGTCCTCGAAAAAGCGAGCGGGAGCGGCGGGATCCGAACGACGTGAGGATCCCGAGAACGCGAGCGGTGGAACCGCGAGCCGCGAGGCCGAGCAAAGCGAGGCCTCGGACCGAGCGAGTAGCGCGGAGCGAAGCTCTGCGGACCGTTCGAGCGGGCGAAGCCCGCGAGAAGACGGCGAAGCCGCGAGCCGCGAAGACGACGAACTGGTCTTCCCTGGCGTCCCCGACTCGAGCACGGACGACGACGAAGCCGTGATGGTTCCCGAAGGCGGAAGCACCCCGCCCCGATCCCGCGAGAGAGCGGACCAGACTCGAGACGACACGATCCGGACGGATGGCGTAGGCCCTGTGGACGACGAGGAAGCCTGCTCGCCGTCGACCTGTACCTGTGGCGAGAAGACCGCCGACCCCGCGCCAGCGGCCGACGACAGGCGCGTCGCGACCGACGGCGCGGGCGTGAGCAACGTCGACAGCGAGGGCAACCTCGGCGACCTCGAGTTCACCGAACCCGCGGAAGGCGTAAGCCAGGACGTCTACGACGACGCGCCGGACACGCGCGTCGGAATTCCAGAGGGCGTCGACCTCGAAACGCCCGAGTACTCGATTCGCTCGGAGATGAACGATATCGAGACGCCTGACGAGAAGACCTGGTTCATGGAACTCGACGAGGCAGTCATCGACGAGGGTCGCTGTATCCAGT
This sequence comes from Natrialba swarupiae, assembly GCF_008245225.1. GTDB lineage: Archaea > Halobacteriota > Halobacteria > Halobacteriales > Natrialbaceae > Natrarchaeobius > Natrarchaeobius swarupiae. Next base: position 216,602 of record NZ_VTAW01000001.1, on the reverse strand, counting down.
GTGGGACTTGTGTCGCCGCCTGTCCCTCCGACTCCATCGGCGTCGGCGAGGACGATCTGCCCAAGCTGGTCAAGATGTGTACCGGCTGTTCGCTCTGTTGGGACTTCTGTCCCCGCGGCGGCCTGCGCTACGAGCGCCAGTGGAAGATCACCGGCGGCGAGGACAACGTCAAGGGTGCGGGCGACCCGATCACGGAGTTCTCCGCGAAAGTCGACGATGACTGGACCGACGGCGCTCAGGACGGCGGCGTCGTCACCGGCATCCTCGCGACGCTGCTCGAGGAAGGCGAGATCGACGGCGCGCTGATCGCCACCGAAAGCGACGAAGAGCCTTGGAAGGCAGAGAGTTTCCTCGCCACGACGGAGGAAGAACTCATCGCGAACGCCGGGACCGTCTACAACCAGACGCTGGCACTCGGCAACCTCGACGTAGCGCAGTGGGAGCACAAGCTCCCCGATAAGGACTGGGAGGACCTCTCGCTCGCGCTCGTCGGTACGCCCTGTGAGATCGAGGGGGTCCGCGCCCTGCAGGATTTCGACTGGGACTACCAGAAACAAAACGAGGGAATCCGTGCCGTCGACTACACAATCTCGCTGATGTGTACGAAAAACTTCAACTACTACAGCCTCATCGGCGAGCAGTTGGAGGAAAAACGCAACATCTCGCCCGAGGAGATCGGCAAGATGGACGTCCTCCACGGCAAGATGATGGTCTACGACCACGACGGCGAGATGATCGTCGAAGAGGACGTCGAGAACTTCCACGACGCCGCGCTGAAAGGCTGTGACGAGTGTGCCGACTTCACCGGCTTCTGTTCGGACGTCACCGTCGGCTCCGTCGGCTCCTCCGACGAGTACTCGAGCGTCATCATCCGGACCGACCAGGGGATGAAGGCGTGGGATCTCACCGAGCCGAAACTCGACTATCACGACCTAGAAGACAAGTCGGCGGTCGGCAAGCTCCAGGGCTGGGACAAAAAGAAGGCCTTCGAGAGCTTAGAGCGGCCGTTCGACCCTGACGCGCCCCGATTCATCGACTACACCGACCACGCCGAGAACTACGGCACGGCGCTGAACCCCCACGACAAGGGACACTAAGGACGGATTTCGGCCCGCCCATCGTCGTTTCGGCGTCTCGAGCGGACGGAAATCCACACTGCTTATGCCGATCCGTCGTTCAATCGTACTCGAGGGCGCGTAGCTCAGTCCGGAAAGAGCGTCGGACTTCTAATCCGACGGTCGTGGGTTCAAATCCCATCGCGCCCGTGATTTTGGGACGAGCAAATTCCATCGCGCTCACGAACGCTCGAGAGAAAAAGTAGCCACTGAACGTCATTGCACACCCGATCACCAGACGGATCGGCGATCCATGTGTACATCGGTTCAGTTGTTCCTATCGTTCTGTCCGGCAGTATCACTCGCCGTCGTCGCTTGTGATGGTAAAGGCGACGGCGAGTACGAGCACCGTGACTGCGAGCGCTATCGAAAGCCGGTGGCCGAGACTGGTGAGAAACGGCAAGACCTCGAGCCAGGCGGCGGTGCTGACCGTCGCCGCGACGAGTCCGAAGCCGAGCCAGTAGCGCGTCCAGGGGAGTGCCTTCTTGGAGGGAGGATCGAGGTAGACGTCCAAGGCGCTCGCGGTGGGCGTGAGTGTGATCGTTCCGCGGGCCTGATTGTATTCGACGATTCCGTCGCGGTGTAACGTCGGCAGGTGTGACTGGTAGAGCGAGGTATAGACTCGTTTCCGTTGTTTGTAGCTCACCTCGGCGATCGGAACGCCGTTTTCCTCGGCGGCGATCCACTCCGAAAGATCTCGCAACCGGACGGTACGCTCGCGATGGCGACCCAAATACGTCAGCACGAGTCGCCGACGTCGGTTGGAGAGCGTCTGGAAGACGGTATCTCTCGACAGTTCGTCTCGTTCGAGCGAGTCGGTGTCGATCCCCCGGTCGGAACCCTGCTCGATCGCTGACTGCGGCCCCCCCATAGAGACGGATACTCGGATAGTAATATCATAAATCTTCTCACTACTTGGAGTTCATAGACGAAATTCCGACCAACTGTAGAAATGTTGGGCGGCAATCGAAATAATCATAGACAATTACCTCGACTCGAGGACACCCTGTGTACGGATAGCCGCCGTTGACGGTGTTCTCGCTCGCTGACGTTGGTGGTAGGAGTGGCTGACTGGTATATCGGCGGAGGGGGTGTCACTTTCCCGTCTGCTCTATCCTGGCTGTATCGACGATCGTGTGTGAGCGACGGTGGTCCAAATTTCCGAGGGGGGGCGACTGCCGACAGGGTACCCTTCGTCGGTGGGAAAATTCGTCCGGGATCGGGTCCTGATACGGGCTGTCGTCAGTCAGTATCGGTGACGGCAGTCCGTATCGACCGAATCGTCGGAACGAAAACGGTAGGGTGCGTACAACTACCCGACTCAACGGCCGATCGGTCGTATGCACCTGGTACCGAGACTCCGATCGTCTCTGGCGGTGATGAAGAACCCGACGTACACGGGGGAGAACAGATGCATTCCCTGTACGCTACTCAACGTCGTCCTCGCAGCCGTCCTCTCGATCGCAGTGATGGCCCTCGTCGGCACGATCGACACCTCCGTTGGGGCCCCCGCTGGCGTCGCAACGTTCGCGGCGGCCGCCGCGCTGATCTACTTTCGTGGCTACCTGATCCCAGGTACGCCGACGTTTACGAAACGATACCTTCCCGAGGGAGTGCTTGCGGCGTTCGATAAAGCCCCCGAACGGACCGATTGGGGGGAGATCGACCCTCGAGAACTGCTCTTTGCCTTCGGCGTCGTCGTCGACGATCCGACGATGGACGATCTGGTGCTCGATCCCGCGTTCGTCGACGCCTGGAATCGCTCGATCGAGATCCACCGGACGGAGGAGTCGGAACTCCGCCGTTCGCTCGCCCGATTGTCCGGCGTAGAGAGGTCAGATCTCGAGTTCCGGGATGGGCCACACGTGTTCGCCGCAGAGACGAGCGACGGACACCTCGCGAACTGGCCCTCCCGGGCCGCCTGTGTCGCGGACGCCGCGGGTGCGGTCGTCCTCCCGCAGTGGGATCCCGACTGGGATCGGCGGCCGGTCGCAGTGCGGGCGGATCTGCTCGCCGTGCTTCGGCTCTTTCTCGAGCGCTGTCCGACCTGCGACGGGGACGTGATGCTCTCCCAGGACGTCGTCGAGTCGTGCTGTCGGCGGCGGGACGTCGCCGCGGCGACCTGCCGGGACTGTGACGCGAGACTGTTCGAGATGGACATTGATCTCGCGATGGAGTAGTGCGAACTGCACCGACGGACGCGGTGATGGCACGACTGCCGTGTGAGTGGGTATGCAGTGACGTGCAGTGGCACCGATAGCCGAACGGTTTCGAGACCGGCATCGACGCGATGCGTTGTCGTCGAGCCGTGACGAGCGGATTGGTCGGATCGGTCACGTCGCATAGTGACAACACGCATCGGTTCGTAAGTGGTTGTCCGAGGTGTCGACCTCGAGAAACGCAGTCGCGCCTGCCAGGGTGTTCGATCGGAACCCCGGTTGCGCTCGACGAGCCATCACGTCGCGGAAAACCGATCGTCGGATCGCTATCGGAGTCGTTTTTCGTCGTTCACTCGTGCTCGCGAATCAGCGGCCAGCACGACCAGTGCTGGTTGCCCGAGTGCGAGCGGAAAGAATCGTTTCGACGACGGGAGATCACGTTCACAATCAGCGTAGCGGTGAGAGTCACGACCGGCGAAGCATCCGGAGCATGTCCAGACGGTTCGGCCAGAGCTGTGCGGCGGCGGCCACGGCGAACATCGCGAGCGAAATGCTCACCCCGAGTATCGGATCGGCCGAACCGACGAACGGGGCCTCGAGCAACACAGCGAGGACGGCCAACAACGAGCCGATTCCGAGAGCGAGATAGAGTTCGCTCCAGGAAAGACCGTTCCAGACGAAGACCTCCATGTGGGTGTCGATTTCCGGGGCTGAATCACACATCGTGACGGTCCCGGAGTCGCTGTCGTAACGGACAATACCGAGTTCGTCGAGTTTCGGTAGATGTGTCTGGTGGAGTGAGCTCCAGACGCTCTCGCGGACCGGCGGTGGCGGCGGCGATTGGCCACTTTCGGCGGTCGCAATGGCAATCGCGAGGCTTCTGAGCGTTACAGCACCGTCACGGGTCTCCGTCAGGTGGCGAAGCGTCTCGCGCCGTCGTCCGTTCGCGAGAATCTCGAATATTTCCCCCTCAGAGAGTGTAGTCGATCGGGACATTGCTGGTGAGGTGACGTCGACTGCTCGAACGTCGACCGACGGTTCGGTTCGTGGACACGTCAGCATGAAGGGCGTACCACCACCGGTCGACCAACCGTGCCGAACGGCAAGCCCGGCGATCCGGTGAGGATTCTGGTGGTACGTCGAGCCAACCGGCGTCCAAACGGGCCGTTCGGCCGGCTGAATGTCGGTAGATTCGACCCGAGAACATCGGTTTGGTAACCGTACAAGCACCAAACGGACGGTTTGATGGAACACCCTATCGCCGATGGTTTCGTTCGGTTCTGACGTGTTCGTTCGTAACTACGTGGGTCGCCAGCGCCGGGAGTAGATAACTGAGTGATCGACGCCAGCCCGTGGCCGACCTCGATCGTTCAGGTGAAATCAACATGACCGACGACAACACGAACATCGGACTGTCGCGACGACGCGTCCTCGGCGGACTCGGCGCGATCGGGATCGCCTCCGCGGGCGCAGGCCTGGGGACGACGGCGTACTTCAGCGACCAGGAGAGCTTCGAAGGGAACTCGCTTACGGCGGGCACGCTCGCGGTGAACGTCACCCAACAGATCACACACGTCGACCAGGACGGCATCGGTCCCGACGAGCTCGCCTGGGCCGACGCCGGCGACGGCGAGGCCGGCGTCACGACCGACCCGATCGTCATCGAGGACGCAAAACCCGGCGACGAGTACGAGTTCTGCTGGGAGGTCGAACTCGAGGGGAATCCCGGATTCGCGATGGTAGCCGTCGGCGATGTCTCGGAGCAGACGGGTGCCGAGGTGGAGACCGTCTCCGCCGACGATCTCTACGACGTCGACACCGACGCCGATATGGTGACGATCGGCGAGGCGGCGACCGCCGTCGCGACGCTGACGCTGTGTCCCGAAGAGGGCGAGGAGGTCGGCGCACAGGTCGAGGTATTCGAGGGAGGCCTCGACGATCTGCTGGCCGCGCTCTCTGAGGGCCTCGTCGTCCCCTCGAGCGAGGCCGTCGAAGGTGACGGAGCGTTCTGTCACGACGTCGAGTGTCCGGTCACGCTCTGCATCGAGATCGAGATTCCGACGACCGTCGGCAACGAGTTACAGGGAGCGGAATCCAGCTTCGACCTCTCTGTCTACGCCGAGCAGTGTCGCCACAACGACGTCGAGCAGTTCGGCAACACGACCGTGGTGGCCCCCGACGAACCCGGCCCGGCGTAAGCCTCGAGCACCGACTGCAGTGACGACCGGAGACGCCGGGCTCGCGTTCGGCGGGCGTTTCTGCGTACTGGGCGGTGGACATCCCGGACGGAGGTGTCCAGTTCCATTCGGAGCCAGCGTGGCGGCCGGCTCGGCGGTTCGATGCCGCCGGTGGAAATCCCCGGAGGGGGAACACATCATGACTGACAACAACGAACCGTTCGGCCTATCGCGGCGAAAGATCCTCGGCGGTATGGGGGCGATCGGCGTCGCCTCCGTCGGCGCTGGTCTCGGGACGACGGCGTACTTTAGTGACCAGGAGGAGTTCACGGGCAACACGCTCACTGCGGGCACGCTCGCGATCAAAGTCGACTGGCAACAGCGCTACTGGGGCGCGCCACCGGAGGTGCGTCCACAGGACTACGCGACCACGGCGAACGAAGCGGGAGAGACGGTGTCGAACTACCCACACGTCAACGCGTTTCCGGACGACTCCGGGGACGGCGAACAGGATCTCGGCGGGGTCGTCTACGCCGGCGAGAACGCGGTGTTCAGCCCCGCCGAAATTCCGGCGTGCTGTGACTGTGTAGACGGCGAGTACTACGTCACCTACGGGGGAGACTCTCACTGTATCGAGCCGATCGTCGACGAGCGGACGGCCGAGGAGTTCTACGACGACAGTCGAGACGACGTCTCATCGCTGTTTCTCGATATCCAGCGCGAAAACGGTGCCGTGCTCTTCCTCTACCGTCAGGACCTTGGCGGCAGCGAACTCGGCGAACCTCGCCTGTTCTTCGTCCTCGACAAATTCGGAAACGACGACGGCGGCGGCTACGCCACGTTCACGGTCGAAGGCGACCTCACGGACGTCGTCTGGGAGGATCTCGAGTGGGAGATCGAAGACGACCCGGGTGCGGACAGCGCGGACGAGTACTCGATCAGTTCGACCGAGGCGACCGCCAGCTGGATCTGGGGAGACAACCGGACCGACGGCGGCGTGCTCGGCTCGCTCACCGAGGATTTCGCCCTTCGTATCAACCCCGACCTGAACGGCGCGGCCGCCCTGAGCGGCGGAACGTCGACGTTCGACCCGACCGTCGACGTCGGCCTCACCAGCCTGGTCGTCCTGAGCGGCGATCCGGAAACCGAGATCGTCCTCGAGGACGATCTCGGCGGACCGATGGCCGACGACGACCTCGGTGACATCGTCATCCACAGCGAGTGTGGACTCGAGATGGGCGAAGAGACGGCCGCGTTCGGACCGAACGCCGAGAGCCTCATCGAACTCGACGACGTCAAACCCGGCGATAGCGGCGAGGTGACGTTCTCGCTTCACGTCTGTGACAACCCGGCATACATCTGGATGGGGGCGACCGGTTTCGACGCCGAGAGCGTCCTCGGGGAGTTCGTCCGCGCACGCGCTCGGCTCGTCCCCGGCTGTCTGAACGAGGTCGACGGATTCGACGCCATCGACGGCTACGACGGGGACGTCGTCGTGGAGGGCACTCTCAACGAGGTCCTCGCCGCGCTCGCGGACGCCGCCTACCAGGGCGTTGCGCTCACGACCGAGGACGGCGATGCCTGCTTCGATCCGATCGCGGACTCGACGTGTGTCGCCTTCGAGTGGTGGTTCCCGATCGGCCAGGAGAACGTCAACGACGCACAGGGTGAAAGCGTCTCGTTCGACGTCGGCTTCTACGCCGAACAGTGTCGCCACAACGACCAGAACGTCGCCTGAGCCGTGGTCCGTTGACGACATCACTCACCCGATTTGGACGCTCCCAGATCGGCGTCTCCTGGCATCGAACGATGGCAGCGTCTGCCTGCCGCGACGGTTCGGACGGCAGTATCGTCCTACCACGATCGTTCACCGACGGTAGGGCGATCATTCATATCGTCGCTGGGGACCGACTGGCGGCCAGCGACTACGAACGCCGCGGCGGCTTCTTCGGAGAGACCGCGGACGTGCGCCTCGACGCGGAGGAACGAACGTGACACAACGAATTCCCAACATCACTCGACGGCGACTGCTCGCGAGCACCGGTACCGCCGGAATCGCCGTACTCGCCGGGTTGAGTTTCCGGCCGGCGACCGTCTCCGGCGATACGCCGCCGTATACGGACACCACGTACGCCCAAACTGACGTCGACGGGCTGTCACTGCGGGTGGCCTGGCACAGTACGTACAACGACCGAACGGTTTCTGCGAGTCTCGACTCGAGCGATGGTCGGACAGTTCCCGGTCACACCGAACCAAACGAAACCGGTCAAGATCCCTCAGACGGCTTCACCGACGGCGGCAACGCCGAAACGCACGGGCCGTTGATCGCAGCCTCGAACGTCCTGCCGGGTGACTCCGGGACGATCGCCATCGGACTGTTCGCAGAGCGGATGGACGCTCGAGTCCGGCTGATTCCGACCGTCTCCGGCCGACTGAGCGAGATCGTCGACATCGCGCTCTGGTACGACACCGGCCTCTTCGGTATCGGCGGCTGTCGCGGAAGCGAAACGATCCCGGACGACCCCGCCTTCGAGTCGACGCTCGCGGCGTTCGGCGAAACGTACGGCCAGGCTATCGATGGGACGACCGGCGACGGTCTCGCGCTTCGCAACGGTGTCCGGAGCTGTCTCCCGGAGGGGGAGCGCCTCTGTCTGGGATTCGCCTGGAAAATCGACGAATCGGTCGGCAACGAGTGGCAAGGGGAGTCCCTCGAGTTCGGACTCGCGTTCGCCGCCGAGAGCTGTGGGGGTGTCGTATGAGCCGCGATTCGCTCCGGCTGAGCCGCAGGCGGCTGCTGGCGACCGTGGGCGGGATCGGAGCCGTCGGCGCGACGGCGGGCGTCGGCACCGGCGCGTACTTCACCGATCGGGAGCGGTTCACGAACGCGATCACCGCGGGAACGATCGAGATCGATTACGACTGTGACTCCTGTTCGATCGCCGACGACCGACTGACGTTCGCGTTCGACGGGATCGATCGGGGAGCGAGCGACTCGATCGTCATCGATCTCGCCGTCGGGTCGAATCCGGCGCGGCTGTGGCTTCGAAGCGACTGTCCGCCCGCGTTCGATCCGCTCGGTGACGCACTCGCCGTCGAGTTCGCCGTCGCCGGCGAGACGGTCGCCGACGGGAGCCTCTCGTCGGTCGCGCGCTCGCTCGCGACCGGAATCCGACTCGACGACGGCTGTCTCGAGCCGGAAACGCCGGTCGAGATCGAACTGACGTGGGAGCTGTCGGAGACCGCCCCGGAGCAGTTGGCGGGTGAGACGGCGGCGTTTTCTGCCGAACTCGTCGCCGAGCAGTGTCGCCACGTGGAGGAGGCGGACGTCTCGAACCCGTTTGCGGGCGCGGAGCCGTGCGAGGACGCAGCCGGCTGTCCGGCGTGTGTCTCCCTCGGGAAGGCTGACGACTTAGACGAGCGGATGCCGATCGAGCCGAGCACGGCCGACCGCGCGACCTGGCTCCCGATCGACGAGGGGCCCGGAAGCGGTGAGTATTTCCTGTTCGTCCAGGACGCCGAGATCAAAGACGGCGCGGAGACGACGGCGATCCAGTTCGAACTCGTCGACGGCGACGGCAATCCGGGTCCGAAACTCTGTGCGGTTCGGATCAAAGGCGGCCCGAACACGAACGAAGTCGAGATTTCGCCGCCGAGCGCTTCGACGGGAACGTTGCTGTCGACGCTCGAGAATCCGGGCGGCCAGCTGCCGGCGATCAGTAACGTCGAAGTCGACGTCTGTGCGGACGAGGTGAGCCGACGATGAACTACAGAAAAACGGCGAACGTCCTCGGATTGCTCGTTCTGATCGCCATCGTCGTTCCGTTCGTGATCTACGCTGTCCCCGGCGTGATCGGGGCGGAGTACAGCTTCGTCGTCCTCACCGGGAGCATGGCGCCGGCGATCGACCCCGGCGACGTGGTCATCGTCGGCGAGACGGAACCGACAACGATCGAGTCGGGCGACGTCATCACGTTCGTCCGGGATGGGGCCGATACGCCGGTGACCCATCGGGTCGTCGGGGTGGCCGATGCTGGCGGCGAACTCGCCTTCGAGACGAAAGGCGACGCCAACAGCGAAGTCGATGCAGGAGTGGTTCCGGCGGGCAACGTCCTCGGCGTCGTCGTCCTCACGATACCCTATCTCGGCTACGTGATCCAGATGACGAACTCGACTGCCGGCTTCCTCCTGCTGGTCGTCGTTCCGATCGTACTCTTCGTCGCCTCGGAGCTGTGGGCACTGTTCCAATCGGCGCGAAGGGGCGGGGGCGAGACGCGATCCGCGACCGACTCGGACGCCGCCGACGGCGTCCCACTCGAGTCGGAGGCGGTCGCCGACGACGAACGCGCCCTCGACTCCAGCGACGCCGCGACCACGTCGGACGGGACGCCGACGGGGCCCGCCGAGGGGAACGACGCGATCACGCTCTCGGCGTCGGATTTGGTGCTCTCGAGTGCGATCTTGGCTCTCACTGTGCCCTACGTCGCGTACGTCGCGTTCGAACTCCGGACGGCGCTGTCGATCTCTGTTGCGGTCGCCGCCGCGCTCTCGTTGCTCGCCGTCGGCGGGCTGTGGCTCTCTGCGCGTCGAGGTGCGCCGACGCCGCGGCCCCAAGCGGAGATCGACTCGAGCGACGACCTGGACGGGGTCGACTCGAGTCGTCGGGACGGCGACGTTCTCGCCGCCGGTGGCCCACCGGGTGGCGAGGAGACGTTCGAGGCGTTCGTGCCGGCAACGGAGGGGATAGACGCCGCAACTGACGGTGGAGACGGAGCGGAGGTGGGCCGATGAGCCGACCGCTCGTCGTCGGCCTGGTCTGTCTCATCGTGGCGGCGAGTAGCTTCGCCGGCGGCGTGGGGACGGTCGCCGTGTTCTCGGATACGGGGTCGGTCGAGGGGACGTTCTCGACGAATGAGACGTTCTCCGAGACCGACCTCGCGTTCGAACAGTTCGAGGGCAACGGCTCGGACGTGTTCGGCCCCGGTGGTCCGCCGGGACTCGCCGGCACTGAAGCCGGGAACGAGACCGCGGGGAACGTCACAGAGACGCCTCCGGGGAACGCTAATGAGAACTCGACAAGCGGCGAACCGGGCAGTTCGGCGGACGATGACGCCTTCGATCCCGCTGATGATGAGGGCAACGAGACGGAGGCCGACCAGAGCCTCGACGATGTTCTCGAGGACGAACTGGGAGCGGAGATCGGGGCCGGATCGGTCGAAACGGATGATTCGGACGAAACAGACGGCTCGAGCGACGACGTGTCGGAGGACGACGGCCACGATGATGGGACAGACGACGATCCCGGAGAGTGGCCTGGCGACGATGGAGAGACCGAGAGCGGTTCGGACGACGGAGCCGACGGCGACAGTTCGGACGACGATTCTGTTGGTGACAGTCGCGTCGACGGACAGGGCGACGGTGATGGGGGCGGGGACCCCGAGATCGGCGCCAAAGATTCTGGCAACGGCGGCAATGCTGGCGATAGCGACGAAGAGGGCGGTGAGAGCGGTGACAGTCACGACACGGAAGTCGGTGAGGGTGGCGATGTGAGCGATGGGACCGACAACCCGGACGAGATCGACGAAGACAGCGACCCAGACGAGATCGACGAAGACAGCGACCCAGACGAGATCGACGAAGACAGCGACCCAGACGAGATCGACGAAGTCGGTGATTCGAACGATGACGCCGACGAATCAGCCTAAACGCTCGAGTTGCACCCATCGGCTCTCCGATACAGCACGGAACGGCTCTCCGATACAGCACGGAACGGCTCTCCGATACAGCACGGAACGACTTTTTCGCGTTCGTTCCTCGAGTAAGAACGACCCGCGGGTGTTCGGCACCGTCGGCTTCTACTCGAAGCTCCTCGCTGAGGACATCGAAGAAATCGATCGCGCGCAGATGGAAGCGATCAGGGCAACCGGCGCGGACGGATTCCAGGTGATGGTCTACGGCGTACTACCCCAGATACTCCCCCGGATCGTCGGCCTCACGATCTATCGATGGGATATCAACATTCGCGTGAGTACGATCGTTGGCATCGTCGGTACCGGCGGAATCGGCGCCGAGTTGATGGTCCAGCTCGATACGTTCAACTGGCGCGCCGTCGCGACGATCCTGCTCGCAATCCTCGCTATCGTCCTGTTCAGCGAAGGTGTTTCAGCGTTCGCCAGGAAGAAAACGAGTTGAAACAGTGACGGACGGTCCGTACAGCTTGCGGCCGATACGGTCGATCAAATGAACCCGTCGCCGATCAGCAGTACGAAACGTCGTTCGGTCGCGGATCGACTCGAGACGCGTCCTCGTTCTCGGCGACCTCGAGCGATACCTCCCCGGACCCCTCGACACTGACGACGTAGCCGTTGTATGTGAACTCGAGACTCGCGGGCAGTCGGTCGGAGTCGACGGGGTCGAACAGGGCGTCGAGTGCGTCGGTCTGGATCGCGTCGTGAAGCGGGGGCTCGAGTTCCTCTGGGGGAATCCCCTCACGGTCTGCGACAGCTTCGACGACGGCGAGACTGACTGGCTGTTCTCGGTTCATGCTCGCCTCTGCCATATTCGCATATATAAAGACCGGTGTTTCTTCTCTGACGCACGTCGTCCGTGCGTCAGACATAGGTCTACTGTCAGACAACATGTGGCGTTACTTTAACCGATATATTCGGAAAGAACGGGAATCGAACGGGTGGACGACTCGCTCGCAGTCGACACCGTCACCGATCGCTCGAGGTCGTCATCGGTCACTCGTGACCGTTGATCGCCACTGGTTCGTACGGCTCCTCGAGGTACTCGAGATCGCTGTCGGAGAGGTCGATCTCGAGAGCTTCGACGGCGTCCTCGAGGTGGTCGATACTCGTCGTGCCGACGATCGGGGCGTCGACGACGTCTTTGTGAAGCACCCAGGCGAGGGCGATCTGGGCCATCGTGACGCCGTGTTCGGCGGCGAGTTCCTCGACGCGGCCGTTGATCTCCGTCCCGCCGTTCGCGCGGTAGATGTCGATCCGGTCGGCGGCCCAGCTATCGTCCATGTACTCGCCGCGAACCGTCTCGAGGAACTCGTCGTGGGGGCGGGTGAGATAGCCGCGTGCGAGCGGGCTCCAGGGGACGACGCCGACACCTTCTTTCGCACAGAGTGGAAGCATCTCGCGTTCCTCCTCGCGGTAGACCAGGTTGTAGTGGTTCTGCATGGAGACGAACCGCTCGAGGCCGAGGCGGTCGCTCGCGTAGAGCGCGTCGGCGAACTGGTGGGCCCACTGCGAGGAGGTGCCGATGTACCGAACCTTCTCGCGACGGACGGCGTCGTATAGGGCACGAAGCGTCTCCTCGATCGGGGTATCGTAATCCCAGCGGTGAGTCTGGTAGAGGTCGATCGTCTCCATTCCCAGCCGGTCGAGACTCGCCTCGAGTTCCTGGTCGATCGTCTTTCGCGAGAGCCCACTCGAGTTGGGATCGTCCTCGTCCATCCGATGATACACCTTCGTCGCCACCACCTGTTCGTCCCGGTCGTAGTCAGCGAGGACGTTCCCGAGGACGCGTTCGGACTCCCCGTCGGAGTAGACGTTCGCGGTGTCGAAGAAGTTGATCCCGAGATCGATCGCCCGTTCGATGATCGGACGACTCTCCTCCTCGTCTAACACCCACTCGCGCCAGTCGCTCGAGCCGAAGCTCATACAGCCCAGGCAGATTCGACTGACGGTCATTCCCGTGTCACCGAGTGTCGTATACTCCATGCAAGACGGAATCGAGGAGTGGCTACTAAAACGTAGTGTCCGGTTCGCGACGGTCGTCCCCGCGTCGGACGCCGGAGAACTCACTCGAGTTTGCGGATCATCACGATGGCGTCCTCACCGTCCTCGTAGTAGCCGGGGACGCGTCGAAGCGGTTCGAAACCGAAGTTCCGATAGAGCCGTTTTGCCCCGTCGTTCGACTGCCTGACCTCGAGTTTGACGGTGTCGGCGCCCTGGGCAACGAGTACGGCCAGAGCGCGAGTGAGCAACGCGGAGCCGATGCCGAGTCCGCGCCGTTCGGGGTGGACGGCGACGTCTTTGACGTGACCGAGTTGGCGGCCGAAATTCCGAGAGACGTCGGCGACGACGTAGCCGACGACGTCGCCATCGTGTTCGGCGATCAGAAATCCGGATTCGTCGAGAAACCCCTCGAAAGCGTCGTACGGCCAGGGCTGTGAGAACGACGCGTTTTCGATGTGTACGACCGCAAGGAGATCAGCACGCTCTGCGGGCCGGATCGATACGTTTCCGTCGTCCCCGGCCGAGACCCGAATCGTCACGCGACGAGATTGGATCTCCAGTACCAAAAGCAATCGCGTCGACCGTGAAACGGAGATCCTGCTTACCGACGGCGATACGACCTGCTACCGGTTGGTTCCGATACTGCTTCGAGCCGTCGTGCGGTCTTCGGGAAATCGGGACAGCAATCCGTATGATTGCCGATCGATCGTTCACCGTTCTGCGGTCGGCCGGAACGAGCCCATAGCGGTCCGTATGCTCCCAACCGCCGAACCATCACCGAGTTCGATAGCGAGAGATCACGAACCGACGGCCGATCGGAAACTCGAGAGCGGTCGAACGAAACTGTCGGAGACCGACGATGGGTTCGTCGCGGGCGATCGATAGCGTCGTGATGACCGTGCCATCTACCGGCCGTTTTTGCGACACCGTCTCGTCCCCGTCGGAGCGGCAAATAACGGTCGGCGATCGGAGAGACGGCAACCGACGCGGAGGAGGGGGCGCGTCGTGGATTCGCCGACACGCCAGCGCGATAGATCGCCGTAATTCGAGCTGTGACGGGCGGCCGAACCGAAACCACGAGAGTGCTCCGGGGTCCCGACGAATTATCCGTCAGAGATAGCGGCAGCAGTATCCGATACGGCAGAGCACGGGTATCGTTTGCGGCCGAAGCGACGTTTATGCAAGTCGAATTCGAACGAAGGGTAATGACCGACTCGGCCGAGTGCAAAGCCAAGCGGAGTGAGCAGGGCGACGAACGCGACGACGCCCACCTCGAGGACGTCGAAGAGGGAGCAGGGTGTACGGAGATCTGGGAGCACCTCGCCGAGAAACGTGAAAAGGAAAACGACAGCAGGTAGCGATCTTTTTCACACCGAAGTTCGTACTGAAACACATGACCGACAATCGACCCGGTGGCCACGGCGAACGTGGTCGATCGATCCCGACTGACCGCGAATCGCCGGTCGGTGCGCCGGTTATCCGAGGCGACGAATCGGTCACCGGGACGCGGGCCCGCCAGGCCGTCCAGTTCGATCCCGACGATCCCGACAGTCTCGAGGAGGCCGCGAAGACGGTCGCCGAGTTCGCAAGCGGTGCGAGCGACGACGATCACCTCTACATGCTGCGCGGCGCGGCAGCCTGTGCCGCACTCGTTCGCGGAGAAGGATCGTACAAGGCCGCTGCCGAGCGTGCAGGAGACGACGCGACGGTCTCGTTCATCCGCAAATGGGCGCGCGTACACGATCTTCCGCGGTCGGTCCGCAAGCAGGTCGCGCTCGGGAAAATCGCGCCCACAGCGGCGAAACACATCGCCCGCGTCGGCGGCGAGGAACGACTGTTGCTCGCGTGGGCTTCGATCGACGGCGATCTCACCGTTCGGGAGGTCCGAAGCATCGCGAGTTCGCTCAACGACGACACACCGATCCACGAGGCGCTGGCCGAGTACGACGCCAGACTGGGGGAACTCGAGCTCACTCTCTCACCGCCGACCTACCGTGACCTCCGTCGCCGGGCATCGATCGAGGACGTCGAACCCGGCGAAATCGTCACGGAGGCGCTCGAAACGTACTTCGAAGACTAGTCCGCCCGAGGGGACACCCGGAACGTCCGCGGAGAGAGAAAGAAAACGTTTAACCACCGCTCACCGATACGTTACAGTACAGGGCCGGTAGCTCAGTCCGGCAGAGCGTCTGGCTTTTAACCAGACGGTCGCGTGTTCAAATCGCGCCCGGCCCGTGCAGCGAACCGATGAGCGGAGCGAATCGGTAAGCGAACCGGCAGGCACGATTTGAAGTAGACCAGAAAGCGCAGCGAAGCGAGCATTTCTGGGCGTAGTTCATAACCGCGCCCGGCCCGCTTTTGCGACGAACAACTCCGCAAGCGACGGCTGACGGAACCGGCACGGCTCGAAAGAGGGAGATAGCTCTGGAAGCGAGTGATCCGAAACGGCTTCGCGTGGTTCAAATCGCGCCCAACACACGCTGCATCGCAAACGATGTCGTGAAACTCGAGGGAAAGCCGAGACGGACGAGACTGCTGGCGGGACTGTACTCGAGACGAGTGGAGTAACGTGGAGCGAACGGCGGAAGTGG
Source organism: Natrialba swarupiae (assembly GCF_008245225.1). Classification (GTDB taxonomy): domain Archaea; phylum Halobacteriota; class Halobacteria; order Halobacteriales; family Natrialbaceae; genus Natrarchaeobius; species Natrarchaeobius swarupiae. The sequence continues at coordinate 200,812 of NZ_VTAW01000001.1, read as the reverse complement.
ACGACATCGACCTCGAGAGTTCGCAAGTGGACTTGGGCAAATACAGGTAATCGAGTCGGCGGCGACGGCCAAACCCGGACAGCCTCACGAGAGATCCGACCGCGAATTCAGATCGACTTCGAATCGAGCACCGCCGTCGGGGCGATCACGGACGGCGATCTGCCACCCGTGGGCCTTGACCACGTCACGGACGATCGCGAGTCCGAATCCAGCCCCGCCTTCGGTCGTAGAGTGTCCGCGGTCGAACACGATCTCTCGGTTCTCGGGGGAGATCCCTCGCCCGTCGTCTTCGACGAGAAACCCCTGGTTGGGATCGTCGTCGATGTGTGCGACTCGAACGGTTATGGGTGAGTCGTTGTGTTCGACGGCGTTCCGAAAGAGGTTCTCGAACACGTGGAGCAACTGGTCGTGATCGCCGGGGACCGTCCAGCCGTCCTCGAGATCGCACTCGAGGGTGGCCTCGCGAGCCCAGATCCCACTCCAGGCCTCCTCCGCAACCGACTGAATCGAGACCGGGGATGGTTCCTCGAGCGTCGTCCCGGTCCTGGCCATCGTCAGAAGGTTCGTGATCATCGTCTCCATTCGTTCGTGTGCGTCGTGGAGCGTCTGAAAGTCGTCCTCGCTCGAGGAGCGTTCGGCGAACTGTGCGTAGGTCTGTGCGATCCCGAGCGGCGTTTGCAGGTCGTGGCTGATCACGCCCGCGAACTCGTCTAAGCGCTGGTTGGTTCGCTCGAGTTCCCGTTCGCGAGCGATGCGGTCGGTCACGTCGCGGGAGTTGATGACGACCCCGTCGATGATGCCGTTGTCGAGCAAGTCGACGGCAATCCCCTCGAAGACGAGCCAGCTGCCGTCCCGATGACGGACGCGATACTCGAACCGGGCTTCGGTGTTGGAGTAGGTGACGAGCCCGGCAAACTCGTCGATTGCGTCGGCGCGGTCGTCCGCGTGAACGAGTTCGAACAGCGATTCACCGACGAGGTCGGACGGGTCGTAGCCGAGAACGGACCGCACGGACGGACTGACGTACGTAACGGTCCCGTCCTCGTCGACGACGGTGACGACGTCGGAGACGTTCTCGATGAGCGCCTGAAAGCGCTTCTCTGCTCGACGCTGGTCGGTAACGTCCCTGAGCATCAACACGGCCCCTTCGGTTCTCTCGTCGCGGACGGCGGAGACGGTCACATCGACCGTCGTCCCGTCTCTGGTGATCGTCAACTCCTGGATGGTTCCCGCCAGCAGTCGTCGGCTCTCCGGGAGAACGTCGGTAACCGACTGTCCGACGATCTTCTCGTCGCCGAGCAGTGATCGAGCGGCCGGGTTCCGATCAACGACCCGTCGTTCGTCGTCGACGACGAGGTAGCCGTCGCGCATTCCCTCGATAACGTTATCACGCGCGATCGGAACGAGATCGAGCCACCGATACCGGTAGAGGGCGACCGCGATCAGGATGCCGGTCGCGCCGAACCCCCAGACGGAGTAGTTGATCTCTGTCGTTCCGTTGTGAGCGAGGACGTTGGCGGCCCCCGGAATCAACGGTGCGAGCACGACCAGCCTCGCTTGCTTGTGGTAGACGCCGCTTCCTCGGGAGTCGAGATACTCGAGGAAGAAAACGTAGATTCCGCCACCAGAGAGCCCCCAGTTGTAGAGGACGTAGAGCCAGTAGATCGGATTCTGGTACTCCTCTACGGGGAGGAGAACCTCGGTGAACTGCATCGGTTCGTGCATCAGGAAGTGAGCGGGGTTCGTCCAGGTCAGGACGATCCACGCGCCGGTTACGGCGTAGATGATCGCCAACTGGCGCTTCCGGAGTTTGCGGCCGGCGTAGGCCATCGCGAACTGAAACAGTCCAGTCGACATGACGACCGCGCCGGAGTCGACGGTCTTCGCGAGTGCAAACCCGACCGTTGGATCGGTCTCGACGAGGAGAAGCCCCTGCGGAATCGTCCACAGTGCGATTCCAAAGAGAAAGACCGCCAGCGGAAGGACGTCGGTTTTCGGTCGGGTCCGCGGAACGAGCACGGCGAGAACGAGGTTCAAGAGGCCGATAAGCACGAGAGAGATGGCGTGTATCGCGGTAAACTCTTGAGCCACGTCCGTTCGATTGCACAGCGAGGTCAAATACGTTCGGTCCGAGATCGGCGCTGTGGACCGGTGCCTGGATTGAATGACGGCGAGGGTGAATCCGTTCCGGAGTTGGATCGATGGCTGGGGTGGACCGATGCCGACGGAGATGCGACTGTTCGAACATCGACGAGCGAGAGACCTACTCGAGGACCCGTTCGATGCAGTCCGCGAGTTGGCGCTGGGTGACGGGCTTGGTGAGGTAGCCGTCGGTCTTCACCTCGAGGGCATCCGTGGACGGGTCGATGGCGGAAACCACGATCGTTCGACACGTCGCGCCACGCTCTGCGAGGGTCTCGAGCAGTTCGTCGCCCGAGAGGCTAGGCATCCGTCGGTCGACGAGGAGGACGTCGACCGAATCGTCGACGGCCTCGAGGGCCGCCGCTCCACTGTAGACCGTTTTCACGTCGTACCGATCGGCGAGCATTCGCGAGTGCGCGTCGGCGTACAGCGGCTCGTCGTCGGCGACTACGATCGTCCGCTGGTGTGAGCCCGTCACGGTATGGGTTCTCTCGTCGTCCGCCATCTGTTTATTTCATCCACCTGCTAGGTAATATACTCGATCGTTCGATGGTATAGACCGGAACAGCCGTCAGGGAAGCCGATCATCGACGTGCTCGCGAAAGCGCACGACCACGAGGAGTATCGCGACTATCGTGATCAGGACGCCGAAGCCAGGAACGTCGTCATCGGTGGATTCGTTCGACCGATCGTTTCTAGTCTCGACATCACCAGAGATTCCGTCGTCCGCCGGTCCGACGCCACCGCCGGAGCCGGAAGAACCGCTGATATCAGTGGAACGCGATCCATCGATCTCGAATTGCAGTTCGTTGTCCGGTTCGTCGACGGCAGCGACACGTTGTCGGCGACCTCAAGCGCGTAGAGGTCGTCGCGGACTGGATACATGAGAGTTGGATAGAAGTAGTCATAAATAAGCACACACTAACCCATCAGTAATCATCCAGGTTACGCCGGAGTTCGTTACTACAGACACTATAGCGTCGATTCATACGGATTGCTGTACCGATGTCCCGGCGCACCCGCCGCTCAGGTCGCTCGGTTCCGTGTGCAGACTCGCTGCGTGTCGACAATACTCCCTATCAGTTGCCAGCCGAACGCGCCCACACTCGAGGCCGACCGGACCGTCGTCGAATGTACCTCCCAGACACACCACCAAAGCGTTCACCACGTCCCGCCGACGATGGGTTGGTATGGGATACCACATCGTCGATCCGGACAACCTCGAGCCGGAGCCGGACCGACCCTCGGAGATGCGCTACGTTAGTGAAGCCGCTGGCATGGAGCAGATGGGGCTCCGGGTGTACGACGTCGCACCCGGCGAGGAGATTCCGCTGTCGGGCCTGCACTACCACGAGACACAGGAGGAGGCGTTCTACGTCCTCGAGGGAGAACTGAGCGTGGAGACGCCCGACCGCGTCTACCGCGTCGATCAGGGAGAGTTCTTCGTCGCCGACGCCGAGAGCCCACACCGGGCACACAACGACTCCGAAGCCCGAACGAAAGTAATCGGAATGGGAGCACCGCCGATCAGCGACGGGCACGTCTACGAGAGGTGAACACCCACGGAATCCGACACTCGCAGGGCACACCGTTGTAGTACACGTTGAAAGTCATTGCACACCTACTCGTCAGACGAATCGGCGATCAGTGTGTGATCGTTCCAGTTGGTACTGTAGTCGAATCGGAGAACGAGTACGTACACGTCAGGTTTGGCAACCCCGACCGGTACGACGAGATTCGAACGCCCGACTGGGCGGAAAACCCCGCACCGATTCGGTTTCGGCGGGAAGCGAGGTCCGAACCGGCCGACTCGAGGGTGAAGACGACTGGGAGGTGGCGAGCGTCCTGATCGAGAAAGGCGTCGACGAAGAAACCGCCAAGGAACGAGCGCGCGAACTCGTCGAAAAGATCGAATCCTGACCCCGATCGGCCGAGCGCGCCGATAACCGACGGGTTGCAACGCCCAGGTGAGCAGTTATCCGAACGAGAAGCGGAGGCCGGACCATGGGCGAAGAACCCACGGCGGAAGACGACGGAAAACGCGTAATCGACGGCAGCGGCGACGAGGTCGGCGTCGTCGTCGACGTCGACGACGGGACGGCCTACGTCGAGCCGAACCAAGAGATCGGCGGCGAACTCAAGTCTCGACTCGGCTGGGGACGGGACGCCCAGAGCCGGTACCCGCTCCGACTCGACGCGATCGACGAGATAACCGACGGGGAGATCCGCCTGCGCGAGAAGTACTGATCCACGCTCGAGCGGCCGGGAGGGGGTCTCCCGCGCGTAAAGGGTGGCTTTTTATGGCGACCGTTCGTATCCCGACGCATATGTTCAAGGCCATCGTGAGCGCGGAAACGCTCACCAGCGCGCTCGATTCGGTAAGCGTGCTGGTCGACGAGTGTAAGATCCACCTCGAGGAAGACGGGCTCGAAATCCGGGCTGTCGACCCCGCGAACGTCGGGATGGTCGACCTCTCGCTCGACGCGGCCGCGTTCGAATCCTACGAGGCCGACGGCGGGCTGATCGGGGTCGACCTCTCCCGACTCGAGGACATCGCGGGGATGGCCGAGTCCGGCCAGCTCATCCAGCTCGAACTCGACGAGGAGACCCGAAAGCTGCACATCCAGATCGACGGGCTCGAGTACACCCTCGCGCTGATCGATCCCGACTCGATCCGCCAGGAGCCCGATATTCCGGACCTGGATCTCCCCGCGGAGGTCATCCTCGAAGGGAAAGACGTCAACCGCTCCGTCACGGCGGCGGATATGGTCTCCGATCACATCGCACTCGGCGTCGACGAAGGCGAGGAGTTCTTCTACGTCGACGCGGAGGGTGACACCGACGACGTCCACCTCGAACTCACCCAGGAGGACCTGATCGACCTCCAGCTTGGCCCCGCCCACTCGCTGTTCTCACTCGACTATCTCAAAGATATGAACAAGGCGATTCCTTCGGATACGGAGGTCACACTCGATCTCGGTGAGGAGTTCCCCGTCAAGATCTACTTCGGCTTCGGTGAGGGACAGGGACAGGTCACCTACATGCTCGCGCCGCGCATCCAGAGCGACTGACCGGCCTCCGACTGCGAGCGAAAAATCGGCGCTATCTCGAGCGCCGTCACGACTCTATCCCCGGCTCCGGAGTCACCGCTTTCGCTTCCGGCTCCGTCTCCAGGAGATATCTGTCGGGGAACTCGGGTTCGGGCTCCCTCCCGGCGGTGAAAAAGCGTTCCGTCCACGTGAGTTCTTCCGTCGCCGGGCTCGGTTTCTTGATCTGTTCGAACTCGACGGCGACGCCCTCGGGTTCGGCGGCGATTCGAACCGACGCGAGCTGATACGACGGGTAAAACACCGGTGGCAGGACGCCGATGATGCCGTCCCGACGGTGAAGCCGTTTGAGCCAAGTGCCGGTGTTGACCATGATTCCGCCGTCGACTTCGCGGAGCGTCGGGCGGTGCGTGTGGCCGTAACAGAAGATCGACGTCGCCGGCTGGTCGGCGAAGATTTCGGTCGCCGCACCCTCGTACGGAGCTTCGGGATCGACGGTCAGTTCGGTCTCGAACACGCCAAAGCGGTCGACGGTCTTGCGAATATCCCGGCGGATGAAGTGCAGTGGAACGGCGACAAGAAGCAACAGACCGGCGAGGGAGACGTTGAACACGAGCAGGAACCAGGCCGCCGTCCCGGCCATCCCGAACTGGCCGAGAAACGCCTCCGTCCGGTCGATCGGCATCGACCAGACGCCGAGGAGATCGAGCCCCGCGAGGATCGCGACGATCGCACTGATGTTGAACAACAACAGAAACGGGACCAGCGAGTACCGCAACACCGGATTCATCTCCCGGTAGAAGTACTTCGAGAAGAGCCAGATCGGCATCCGTTCGGTCGGTGTCACCGCCTGCACGTCTTTCAGCCAGTTGTACCGCCCGCGGTCGGAGAGCTGACCCGCGCGGCTCGTGACGAGCGTGTTGTAGTAGTAGCCAAGCGGCGTCGAGTGGGGGTTGCCCCAGTCCTCGATTCGGTTGTTTTGATCCCGCTGGTGGCCGTGTTCGAAGTGGACCACGTGGTCGCCGACGGCTCTGTCGATCGATTGCTCCGAAACGAGGTCGACGTTGTACGCGTCAAAGCGCTCGGCGTACTCGTCGTACGCGGCGAGCTCGTGGTCGTGGTTCCCCGGTAACAGCGTGATCTGGACTGTTTCGCCGGTTTCCCGCAACGCCTCGAACAGCGTCGGATACGTCTCCTCGAGCACCTCGAACTTCTCGATCCCCTCGACCGTCGTAAACTCCCAGAGTCCGAACGCGTCGCCGTTGATGATCAACTCCACGTCCTCGTCGCTCTCGCGAAGCTCCTCGAGGAACGCGAGTAGTTCCGGGAGGTAGTCGACCTCCTCGAGCTGTTCGTCGCCGCCAATGTGGAGGTCGCTGATCACGTAGTAGACCCGATCGTCGGAGTCGTCGGCCATCGACATCACTCTGTTTTGCCACCGAAAAAGGTGTTCCGTTCTTCTATAGTAGCCACTGAACGTCATTGTACACCCGATCGCCAGACAGATCGGCGATCGGTGTGTACATCGGTTCAGTTGTTACTATCGCCCGAACGAGAGTGCCGTCGCTTTCGTCCGATTGCTGTCCCTTGTTACCGGCGTCCGCCGCGGATCGAGCATCCGGCGTCGTTCGTCGGCAACTGATATTTAATGGTGCGACATAGTAAGGATCGAACATACCAGTCCGACCGCAGTACAGCAGTGTATGCCCTCCGCGAACGATCCGACGGATACCGAAGATGCGAACTACGTCACGACCGTCGACCCGGCCGACGGCGAACGACCGAGCACGGCGATCGTGACAGCCGTCGCGTCGGTTCTCGAGCGGGATCCACTGGAACTGCCGCCGCTGTACGAGACGGTCGATCCGGACGCCCTCGATTCGCTCCTCCAGCACGCCCACCGCACGGACGATACCGCCACCCACGAAGTATGGTTCAGTTACGAAGGGGTCGACGTCGGGGTGCGAAGCGACGGCGAAATTCGGGTCGACGTCGCCGCGAGTTCGCCTTCCTGATTCGATTTCGCACCCGACTCGAGCATCGCAGACGGGCCTACGCGTATGATCGTCGACGAGTAGCTCCGAGCGTCGTCGTGAGCCGACGGACGGACCGTCGACATCGGACGGCTACGCCTCGAGACGCGTCGAGATGAACGAGCGCAACAGTTCGTTCGTCCGCTCGGCTTCTTCGACGAAAAAACAGTGCGAACCGTCTTCGATCAGTTCGAGTCGCGCGTCGGGAATCGCTTCCTCGAGCAGTCGTGCGTTGCCCGGCGGAACCACGCGGTCGTTCGTCCCGTGAACCACGAGCGTCGGAACGCGAATTCGCTCGAGTCGGTCGCTCACGTCGAAGTTCGTGATTGCGGCGGACTGGGCCTCCCGCGCCGGTTCGTCCGCGTTCTGCTCGAGGCCCCACTCGATGATCCGATCCAGCAGGTGCGGGTTGCGGTTGACGAACCGCTCGGAGAACGCGGGGCGAAGTCGCCGGCGGAGCGCGTCGCGTTCGTTCGTGCCCGACTCACCGACGATCTGTGCCCGTACGTCGTCTGGAATCGCAACCGCATCCAGTCCACCGTGGCTCGTCGAACACAGCGTCAGCGACTCGGCGCGTGAGTACTCGATGGCGTACTGCTGGGCGACCATCCCACCGAGTCCCGCGCCGACGAGGTGGACGCGGCGCGTCCCGACGTCAGAAAGTACCGCCTCGAGATCCGCGGCGAGACCCTCGACCGAGTAGCCGGCGGGACCCGAGAGGAGCGGGGAGCGAAGTCGCCGGGGGAGTCGTAACACGAGCGGCGAGTGGCCGGCCGTCGAGCGGCCGGTTCCGCGAGTGTCGGGGGCGATCACGTCGCGGTCCGGGGCGAGTGCTTCCCGTTGCCAGCGCCACATCCACCGGCCGTATCCCAGTTCCTGAACGAAGACGACCGGCTCGCCGTCGCCACCCCGGTCGTCGTACTCGTAGTGGATCGACGCGCCGTCACCCGAAACCCGTGGCATACCCGAACCGACGTGTCGGACCCCCTTGAAATCGACCCTCGAGGCGGATCCCGCCGCCGGCGCAATCCCGTCGATCGTGGACGGGAGTAACACAGTATTACTCGCGGTGAACCGTTCGAAAAGCCGAGGGCGGCCGTTCGAGACAGTCCTGACGGGTTCGGGGGACCGAACGGAGCAACCACCGTGTTTATCCCGACGGAGTAACATCCCATTACCGATGCAGCGACTGCACGCCCGGTACCCGTTCCTCGAGGCGGCCCGCGAGACCGTCGCGACGGAGGCGGTCGATCTCGCGACCGTCGTCGAGCGGGAGGAGGCGGTCGTCGACCGTGCCACACAACGCGTGATTACCGCACTCGAGGACGGCGACACCGGCGAACCCCATCGCGATCACCGCGTCGAGTTGCTCTCCTATCCCGTCGCGCGCGTCCTCGTTTCGATGGTCGGTGAGAACGTGCTCGTCAGGAAGTACGCCCGCGCGGAGGCCGCGACGGCGTACGACCGGTTCATCGAGGATATCGAAGACACGACGGAACTGAAGAGCGTGGAGACGGCGGGACTCGACCTCGAGGCGCTGTTCGCGGAGTTCGACCTTCGGGAGGCGATCCACGGCCCGGTCGACGGCGAGTACCGCATCGACGTCGGCACCTATCTTCCGCTTGCCGCCGATCTGTGGGACGACGAGTGGCGGCTCGTCAACCAGCCACTCGAACGGGGCGAGGTGCCGGTCGACGAGGGCGAGCTCCTCGCGCTCCTTCGGGAGGGGATCCGCGAGCGGATCGAGGACGGCTTACCGTTCGACGTCCCCGAGACGATCGCAGCCGACCTCGAGGCGGAGGCCGCAGAGATCCGAGAAGTGCTCGCCGACCTCGATCTGACCCGTGAGATCGACACCGTCGTTCCCGACCTCTTCCCGCCCTGCATGAAGGCGTTGCTGGACCAGATCCAGAAGGGCGAACACCTCCCACACCACTCGCGCTTTGCGATCACCGCTTTCCTGGCAAGCATCGGGATGACGACCGACGAGATCGTCGACCTCTACCGCGTCAATTCGTCGTTCGGCGAGGAGATGACCCGCTACCAGACCGACCACATCCGCGGCGACACCTCGCCGACGGAGTACTCCCCGCCCTCGTGTGCGACCATGCAATCGTACGGCGACTGCGTGAACAAAGACGACCTCTGTGAACGGATTCCCCACCCGATGGCGTACTACGAGGAGCGCATCGACGACGCCGAAGACGAGGAACTCGAGGACTGGCGCGAGGGGGAGGCGGACGAGGCGGAGTCGGCAGGCGACTAAGCCGTTTGGTCGGCTCGAGATCGGCTTATTTCCGATCCGGATCGTCAGAGAGTTCGTCCGCCTGTCGCTGGATGTCCGCGAGCGCCTGCTCCTGTTCACCGCGGGCGAGTCCGCCCGACTCGACGTGGCGACCCTCGTACTGCCAGCGCGGAATCGCGTTCCAGACGCCCGAGTCGCTGGCGTCATCGTCGCTCGAGTCTGTCCCGGCGGAGTCGACGCCAGCACCCGGTCCGGGACGTCGCCACAGCAACACCGCGACGAGACCGGCGAGAACCGCTACCACACCGACCGCAGTCGTCGGGGAGACCAGTGACGGCGTACGCAACAGGGCCGAGGAGCCGAGCAGAACGAAGACGACGGCGACGCCGAGGAGGTACCAACGAGAGGTGTCGTCACTCACACTCGAGTCAGCACTGCTCATGTGTCATATTGCGCACAGAACGTAAAAAAGGTGGCGCAGGCGTCAGGCCGCACTCTGTGTGTCGGCGTCCTCGTCCTCGAGTCCGTCTTCGGGATCGTTGAGGACGAACGCGAGAGCGATTCCAACGGCAGTAAGCAGGAAGATGAAGCCGACGATGGTCCAAACGAGCAGCTCGGCTCCGTCGGGCTGGAGGACACCGGTGTCGGTGCCGTACTCCGTCCCGATGTAGATCATCGCCCCGAGCATCACGACGATAGACGAGACGGATACGACGATTTCGATGAGTTGCTCACGGTCGAGCATTACAAAGACGGTTTCGTCGGTCAGGTCAAAAGCGCTTCGAAGGGCGGGCGAGAGACGGGGAGCGTCCAGAGCGGATCTCGAGCCGGCCGATCAGAGCGCCGTCATCTCGCGCTCGAGGTCCCGGAGTTGTTCGACGCGTTTTTCCGTCGGCGGGTGGGTGCTAAACAGTTGGCCGACGACGCCGGACTTGATCGGGATGATGAAGAATGCGTTCATCTCGGCTTCCTCGCGCATGTCGTCTTTCGGGACGCGATCCATCTCGCCGGAGATCTTCAGCAGGGCCGAAGCCAGCGCCGAGGGGTTGCCGGTGATCGCCGCCGCACCGCGATCGGCGGAGTACTCGCGGTACCGTGAGAGCGCTCGAATGAGCAGGTAGCTGACGATCCAGACGAGCAGCGAGACGAGGATAGCGACGATAACCCCGCCACCGCCGCGATTCCCTCCACGGCCACCCCCGCCGAAGAACGCGCCCCAGCGGACGATCATGAACGCGATCGTCGAGAGGAACGAGGCGATGGTCATCACCATCATGTCCCGGTTTTTGACGTGGGCGAGTTCGTGGGCGACGACGCCATCGAGTTCGTCCTGATTCAGGGTTCGCATGAGTCCGGTCGTCACCGCCACGGCGGCGTTTTTCTGGTTACGTCCGGTCGCGAACGCGTTCGGAACGTTCGAGTCGATGACCGCGACCTTCGGTTTCGGGAGGTCGGCCTGCTGGGAGAGTCGTTCGACCGACGTGTGAAGCTGTGGATACTCCTCGGCCGAGACCTCCTTGGCCCCCATGCTCTTGAGCGTGAGCGTGTCGCTGAAGTAGTACTGGACGAGCGAGAAGCCACCGAAGATGAGCGCGAAAACGACCATTCCACCGCCCATATAGAGCGTAATCGCGCTCGCAAAGACGATGTACAACGCGAACAACAGAAACATCGTCAGGAACATCCGGAACCGAAGACCCCAGTCCGCCTGCCAGTTCATACCTTCGCGTATGGTCTGAACGGAGATAAGTGACGTGACGACGCGCCGTAGGTCGAACCATTTTGACATAATTTTGAAAGTTCTCTCGAGGCCGTGGTCGAACCCCTTCATTTCGCATGGAGACCACGGCACGTGGGGACGTCTGACACAGTCGCGAAATCGGTCGTCTGACGAGCGTCTGACAGACGTCGTTCGCGGGGATCGACGCAGTGGAAGCGGAGGGGGCCCAGCCGAGATGACACTCGCCCACGAAGGGAATCGCACGACTCGATCGTGGCGGTTCGACCGGACTGGGAACGGGTCGGCTCACACACACCCGATCGAACCCCCTCGTTTCGCCTGGAGTTGTCAATTTCTGAAAAACACCGATACGAGCGATGGGATACTGATACGGTCTGTTGTCCGTCTGAACCGAGTCCGATACGGATTGCTGCCCCGATCTCCCGGCGGACCCGCGACCCCCAGGACGGATGCGTCGGAAACAGCAGACAGCAAGCCGGAGATACGGTCGGGGACCAGCGATCTGTTTCGCGGGTGACCGGCGGACGCAATCGGCCTCGAGTCCGTCGCCACAGCGAACAGTATAACACGTCCAAACCCCAAGCGGGGGTATCATGAAGGAGTCTCGTGCGTTCTGTCCCCGGTGTGGGGAACCGATGCCCGATCGGTCGGCGAGCGACGCGAGCGGTAACGAGGAGGCCGATTCGGACGGTCACCACGACGACGGTGTCGCCGACCCACTCCGACCGGATTCGGAGGTCGAAATCTGCGATGCGTGTTACTTCGATGACTTCGATTTCGTGGACGCACCCGACCAGATCGACGTCCGCGTCTGCGCGCAGTGTGGGGCCGTCCACCGGGGTAACCGATGGGTCGACGTCGGCGCCGAGGACTACACCGATATCGCGATCGACGAGGTCAGCGAGGCCCTCGGCGTCCACGTCGACGTCGAGGACGTCGCCTGGCAGGTCGAACCCGAACAGGTCGACCAGAACACGATCCGGATGCACTGTTATTTCACGGGCGTCGCCCGCGGGACGCCAGTCGAAGAACAGGTGACGGTCCCGGTCAGGATCGCACGCCAGACCTGTACCCGCTGTGGCCGGATCGCCGGCGACTACTACGCAAGCATCGTCCAGATTCGCGCCGACGAACGGACGCCAACGACCGAGGAGATCGATCGCGCAAAGGAGATCGCGAACACGACCGTCGCCGAGATGGAGGCAACCGGCGACCGAAACGCGTTCGTCACCGAGATGGGCGAGGTCGACGACGGGCTGAACATCAAGGTTTCGACCAACAAGATCGGGAAGAAGATCTCGAACAAGATGGTAGAGGAGTTCGGCGGCACCGTCAACGACGCCGAGACGCTCGTCACCGAGGACGAGGACGGTAACGAGGTGTACCGGGTCACGTTCGCCGTCCGTCTCCCGCCGTATCGACCCGGCGACGTCATCGATCTCGCGGACGACGAGGAGGGCCCGGTGCTCGTCCGCAGCGCCCGCGGCAATCTCAAAGGTACTCGAGTGCGCACCGGCGAACGGTACGAGGCGAGCTACGAGGAGGGGAACGCACCCGAGGCACGAAAGCTCGGCGAACGCGAGGATGGCGTCGAGACCACGGTCGTCACGGTCGAGGACGAAAACGCCGTTCAGGTACTCGACCCCGAGACGTATCAGGCGAAGACGGTTGCCCGACCGGAGTACTTCGATCCCGACGCGGAGACGGTTCCCGTCCTGAAGAGTCGCGTCGGACTGCACGTCCTCCCGGATTCGGATCCGGGCGCGGGCGACGATGCCGACGCGAACGAGCCCTACGATCCGTACGCGAACCCGCCCGAGGGTGACGAAAGCGATGCGTGACGGGGCGGTTGACGGGGATCGACTCGAGTCGTCGCCGTCCGACGCGGATATCGATGCCCCGCTCGCGGCCATCGTCGGCAAACCTCGCGCGGAGGCGGCGATCGAATCGCTCCGTACCGAGGGGATCTACGACGACTCGAGGCGGGTGCGCGAGGACGGCCCCGACCGGGTCGCGCTCCCGGTGACGGACCCGCCGGCGGCAACCGAGGTGCTCGAGGTCGTCCGGCAGGTCGATCCCGAGCCCCGAAGTTCGGATCTCGAGGACCTGCTCGCCGAGCGGGGCTGGGACGAGGACGCTCTGGCCGCCGCGCCGGGATCGTGGGCCGTGATCGGCTCCGTCGTGGTCGTCTCGGTTCCCGACGATTGCCCCGACGAGACGGGGCTCGCCGAGGCGCTGCTCGAACTCCACGGCGAGGCCGACAGCGTGCTGGCCGACGAGGGGATCGAAAACGACGGGACGGCGGGTACCTACCGCGAGCCCCGGACGCGGTTGCTCGCCGGCGAGTCGGATACGGAGACCATTCACACCGAACACGGCACGCGCTACGGACTCGATCCCGCGGCGGTGATGTTCTCGCCCGGAAATCAGGCCGAACGCGCTCGCATGGGCGAGATCGTCGAGGCCGACGAACGGGTGTTCGACATGTTCGCCGGTATCGGCTACTTTACGCTCCCGATGGCTCGAGCCGGCGCACGGGTCACGGCAACCGAACTGAACCCGACGGCGTTTCGCTACCTCCTCGAGAACGCGATGTTGAACGACGTTCCCGACCGGGTCGACGCCTACATGACCGACTGTCGGGACCTCGCGGAGCGGGTGGAGGCCGACCGGGTGGTCATGGGCTACTACGGTAGTTCGGACGGGACGGACGAACGCGGCCACGGCGAACGTACGGCCGAGGCCCACGAGTTTCTCCCCCACGCACTCGAGGCGCTCGTCTCCGGTGGCGTCGTCCACTACCACGAGGCGACCCCCGAGTCACGACTCTGGGAGCGGCCACTCGAGCGCCTCGAGCGGGCCGTCGACGCCGCCGACGCGGGACGGACGCTCGAGGTGCTCGAGAAGCGCCGGGTGAAAAGTCACAGCGCCGGCGTGGCCCACTGCGTGATCGACGCGCGACTCGAGTGAGTGCGACGGGAAGACGCGAGGTTCGACGGGCGGACTACGGGGTTGCTCCAGGGAAGCGGACCGCCACCGCGACAGGCCGGCGGTCGTGAGATTCATGCTCCCGGAGACACAAGGGGGCTGTATGAACAGACGGAACAAGTTCATCGCGGTGATCTTCGCCGTCCTCATGGCGACGTCGATGATCGCGATGCCCGCGATGCATCTCTTCTAGTCGGGTCCGCGCTCGTCGGCGTACAGCGCGACCCTCACGAGTGTACTCTCCAGTCCGCATTGACGGGTGTACTGGGAGCCATCGAATCGGCTACACTGCGGTTCTGTGTCGTCAGCGTTCCTCGTCGATCACCTCCACCTCGAGCGGCTCGGTGTCGATCACGACGCGGTAGCCGGCGTACGCAAAGCGGACGGTGACGGCCGCGTCCGACTCGATCACCGCGGTCAGCGCGCCGGGGTCGACGACCTCGTACAGCGGCGGCAACGCCGTTCGGTCACACTCATCACGGGCCGCGACACGTGTGAGTACCGTTGAAATAGCTGGATGCATCGTGATCGTCGGGAAGGTGGATGATTCTCGCGGCGAACGTCGACTCACAATCGGGACAGGTGACCGGTCCGTCGGTCGTCGTCGCGCGGAGGTCGGTTCCGCAATCGCAGTGAATGGTTATTCTCGAGGCCATGTTTCTCTGCTCTATAGACCCCGACGCGGCGGAACGCAACCCAGCGACAAACCGGATGCAACGCTCCTGGTCCGGCGGGACGTCGGCACATCTTTATTTCGCCAACGTCAATGATGGATTGCTCCCGCGACGCGGGGGCGGTGTTACGAGCCGGAGTGCTTGTTGGACGCTTGCCACTCCGGCTCAGCGCACTTTCGTGCGCATTCATTGGGTACGCAATCATCCGTAAAGAACGTTAGGATACTGACCGGTTGGACCGGTTGTGCCAGAGGCGAGAGACGGTCATCGCGGTGGTCTTCGCCGTCCTCGTGGCAACGTCGGTGATCGCGATGCCTGCCATGAACCTCTTCTACCACCTTTCGTTCGAAGTAACCAATTCACCGCCGCGGTGGCGCGTGCTGATCCGCGGCGAACAACCAGTGAGAACGCGGCTCGAAGTCACGCGAGGGACGAGCGAGCGAAGCGAGCGAGTCGGCTGGGGAGGCTGTGGAAATCCTCGCCGCCAGTGTAAGCAGCGTACTCCTCGTCGATCTCACGTCGAAATCGATCACCCATCAATCGTCCACCAATACCCGTCGCCACGATAACACACCGTTCCTCGCAATTGCACTCTCGCTCGAGTGCGAGTACGAGTGACAAGTGCGAGCGACGAGTCGATCACACCCACGACGCCGCTTTGCCAGCGACCGCTATCCGTCGGTGTCCCAGACGTCCGCCAGCGGACTCGAGCCCGAGGACCGACGGGATCGACGCCGCGAGCGCCCGCCGCGACCGTCCGACGATCCGGAATCACCGTTTGCGCTGCCTGCACTCGCGCTCGTTCCGGTACTGCGACCCCGTCCGCCTCGAGTCGACGTCGCCTCGAGCGCCGCTCGCGGCTCGAACTCCGGAAGCGACGGCCGTTTCATCCGATCGACCTGGTCGGCGAACCAGTCGGGCATGTCCGTCCGCGCGCGCTCGAAGCAATCGAGCAGGCTCGAGTCCGCGAGGTAGGTCGCCCCGTAGTCGTCGGGGGCACGGATCACGCGGCCGCAGGCCTGGATGACCGTCCGCAGCGCCGACCGGAAGTACCAGGCCCACTGCCCCTCCTCGAGTCGGTGGGCGACGCGGGAGTCGCTGGTATTGAGGAACGGGGCCTTGCAGATGACCTGGAACCGACAGAGGTCCCCTTTGAGATCGAGCGCTTCCTCCATTTTCACCGAGAGAAAGACGTCGGGGTCGTCGCTGGCTTTCCACTCCTCTAAGTCGGCGTCGCGGCCGTCGCGGTCGTGGGTCCGGATCCGGTCGCCGACGCCGAAATCCGCGAGGAGGTCGGCGAGTTGCTCCTGGATGTCGTAGGAGTGAGCGTGGACGAGCCCCTTCTCGTCGGGGTGGGCCTGCATGACCCGGACGATCGTGCGGGCGATCTTCGGGATCGTCTCCCCGCGGTGCTCGTAGGTCATCTTCCCCTGCGTGACGTCGTACAGCGGCCGGTTCTCGACGGGGAACGTGTGCCCGACGTCGACGAGGGCGACGGCCGAGGGCTCGAGGCCGACCTGCCGGCAGAACGCCTCCTTGTTCAAAATCGTCGCCGACAGCAGGGCGAACTTGTTTCCGCGGTCCCAGACGGTGTGGGCGAGGTACTTCTCGGGGTTCATCGGTTTGATCGTCAGCGGGCCGCCCGTGTCGTCCTCGCCTTCTCGATCGTCGCCTTCGCTTCCGTCGCCGTCCCGCCCTCGAGCGCTCCCCGCAGGCTCGGACTGGTCGACGAGCCACGTCGTCGGACTCTCCGGGTCGCGGTAGTCCGAGACGAACCACTCGAGCTCGCCGATGAGCTCCTGGAGGCGGTCGCGCTCGCGGACCTCCGCGGGCGAAAGCGCCTCCTGGGCGAGCAGGTCGTCCTTCCGGCGGCCGCAGGTCTGGGCGAGGTTCTCGGCGTAGCGCACCGCCCGCTCGACGCGGTCGACCTCGGGGACGCGAAGCTCGTCCCAGAACGGTACGGTCCGAGGACCCAACTGGATCGTCGCGTACATTTCGGCCCACTCCGCGAGGCCGTGGGCCTCATCAATCACGACCACATCGCGTCTGCGAAAGACCTCGCTTCCCGCGGTCTGCATGAAGTACGCGAGCGTCATCGCTGCGATTTCGCGGTTCGAGGCGATCGCCCGGTCCGAAAAGTACGGACAGCGGTGTTTGACCGAACAGTCGTAGCCACGTTCGCGGACGCAGGGGGCCTGATTGACCGGCGTGTTTCGCTCCTCCGGGAGGATGCAACTGTAGTTCGACTTCCCGCGGATGACGTTCAGATCCGAGAGCAGGTCGTCCGACGCCACATCGTCCAGTTGTGAGACCTGCGGCGTCGTGTAGTACGCCCCCGACGCTTCACTCGGCTCGGCTTCCTCGACGGTCCGGGCACAGCCGGCGACGGCTCGAGCGAGCAGGGACTTGCCACTCCCCGTCGGCGCGCGCACGAGGACGACGTCGTTGCCGGCCGCGAAGGCGTCTCGAATGTCTCGGAGGGCCTGCTCCTGGTTCCCGCGGTAGGTCGGCGCGGGAAACGCCTCGAAGATCCGCTCGGGGTTCACCGTTCGAGTCACGGCGCGGTCACACCCTAAAGGCTACGGACCGCCACGCTGGAAGGGACCGGCTACCCGGCGGTAGCCGGCCGATTACAAACACCGAATCGCGCCATAGATCTACTGCGGAAGGGTCGCTCAGCGGGAGAGCACCGCGGTGCCCTCCGGGTCCGCGGCGGCATCACTGCCTCGTGGCGTTCGAATCCCACCCCTTCCGCTCCAGTGTCGTCTCTCGACACGCCATCCAGCCCTGTCACCCCATCCTCGTCACCACTCCCCGACCTCGTCACGCCGTCCATCCTCGTCACCCAACTCGTTCCTGTCACCCAGCACCTACGCAAGCGTGACCGTATTCGACGTCGCTGGTGTCGTCCTCGGTCGTCCTCGAGCGAAGAGAGCGGTCACTCCGCGAGCCGAGAGGTTTCCTCGTCGACCTGCTCGAGTCGGTCGACGTCCGCGGCAGTCGGATCGTCCGGGAGTGCCCCAATGCAGGGATAACACAGCAAGTGTGAGGTCCCGTCTTCGAACTCCAGTGTCATCGCGGTGCCGTCGCTGCCGTCGTCCTCGCCGAAGGTCCAGATGTTGGCGATACCGCCGGCGAGCGACACCGATCGGCCACAGCCGTCACAGGAGTCCGTTGCCATAGCCGGACGTCGGTTCCGAACGGTGAAAGTCGTTGTCCCACGAACGAGTCGAGTTCCGGGCGACTCGACGCCGATCCGTGCCGGTCAGTCCTCCCTCGAAAGCGAGCGAGCGTCGCCGGGTCGGTCGAACCGGCCGATAGTATAAATCGATCGACGTGATAGCGACGAGTATGGAGGTGAACTGCGAGGGCTGTGCGGGCTGTTGTCTCGACTGGCGAAGGCTGCTCGAGGACCGAACCTACGATCGTGCCCGCGGATCGATTCGCGACGGGGACGGGAATCGAGATCCGATCGACGACGATCCGAATTTCGTCGCGCTCACCCGCGAGACGGTGCGGACGTACCTCGATCAGGGCGTCGCGGACGCCCTGACGCCACGGTTCTGGGATGCCCGAGACGAGCGCGAAGGCGTCGAGATCGACGGCCGACAGGTGGCCGCAGTCGCCGGTCGTCCGGTCTTCTTCGTCGGCCTCCGAAAACCGCCCAAACCCGTCGCGCCGTTCGGCCGCGAGGAGCCGTCGTGGCTGCCGGCCTGTGTCTTCCTCGATCCGACGACGCTCCAGTGTCGCGTCCACGGCGGCGCGTTGTTTCCCCAGGAGTGTGGTGCCTACCCGGCACACACCCTCACACTTGAGGCGACGACGGAGTGTGGACGCGTCGAGGAGACCTTCGGCGGCGACCGCCTGCTCGATGTGAGCGTCACGAAGGACCTCGATGGACTGGTGCTCGGCAACGCGGCGATCGGCGAGAAGCTCTTCTGTCACCCCCAACCGGCGGCACTCGAGGGCACCATCGAGCGACTGGCGTCGGGAACGACGACCGCCGAGGACCGCGCGGAGACGATCGCCGTCGCGGCCGCCTCGAGTCCCGGGACGGTCGCGATTTCGGACCACCACTACGAACGGGCCAGGGAGCGAGCGCTCGAGACGGTGAATGGTGGATCACCGGGAGAAGACGACCGCGATAGTCGACGCGAGTCGTGGATCGGTCCCGCGATCGCCGAGTGGCAGCAGCGTCGGGCGAACGCGGACGAACCGGTACCGTCGCCGAGGGTCGCAGCCGACGTCGAGGTCGCTCGCGGTGCACCGGAGACGCCGGGATGGGATGCCCTCGATGACGAGTGAGGTAGTGTCCGACACCTCGAGTCCGACGGCCGTCGATTCGAGAGGAGAAGCCACCGGCTCGCGGCGAGGGGGAACCGACAGAAATCGGGGCTGCAACCACTACTCCGATTTGATCTCCTCGAACTTGTTCAGCAGCGCTTCCGCGGAGTCGCCGGAGTCGTACTCGACCTGGCCGTGATAGATGGTCCGCTCGTCGTCGAAATCCGCATCTACTCTCGAGGCCTGCTGTTCGCGGCGCTCGTGTTCATCTTCGTCATAGGCACCCATTGACATGGTAGGTACACACACTGTAGGACGGTAACGCATATCAATGTAACGGTCCATCAGGTTTCAGCGACGGAAGCAGGTAGAAACGGTGGCGTCTCGCTCGTAACACGTATCCCGACCTACGGCGTAGGTCCGATGTGGCTCAGCCGCTTCGCTTTCGCTATTCGCCCACGGACTGGAGCGAGCAACGCGTTCGACGGAAGATTCTACAGCCGTTGCGGTCGAACATCGGCGCGCAGTCGGTGAGCCCTGAGTTCGATATCGGGGGTAGATGGGAGACGCACCGATTCGAGATGCAAAACGAGGACCTCGCGTTGTTCGCACGAACGGACGGCGAGGCCTACTGGATGGGCAACACGGAGACGCCGTCTGCGCTGTGGAAGACTGACAAGTTCGGCTGGCGGGAGATTCCGTATCGCGTCTCCCGGTGGACCCAGCGGGAGCTGCTCGCGACGCTTCACGAGGAGGACCCCTGGCTCGCCGACTATCCGTACATCTCGTGGTTTTTCCTGCCGGTGTTTATGTCCAAGGACGGCCGCGAGTCGACCCGGTCGTTCTTTCGCGAACACGCCGCTGGCTTCCCCGACGCGGGTCGCCGGGAAACGACGCGCTTTTTCGAGGACTTCCTCTCGACGGGCGTCCTCGACGAGTACAGACACGTCATGGCCGGAAAGCTGGGTACGAGCGATCACGTCGATCGGGTGCGGATGAGCGCCGCGATGGGCGAGTTCGTCGCCGCGAAGATCCTGACCGACGCCGGCTACGACGTCGTTCCCGAGATCGAGGTCACGACCGGCCACTCACTCGACTTCCGCGCCCGGAACGGTGACACGAACGTCCTCGTCGAAGTGACCCGCCCGCAACCGCCGAAAAACCGTGCGGCGTCGGGCCCCGTCGCCGCAGTCCGCGACACCGCCGAGACGAAAGTCAACGGCCAACTCGCCGAACACGGCGGCGGCGCGGTCCTGTTCGTCGACTGCTCGTCGTTTCGCGACGACACCTGGAACGCCGTCCGCGCCGAACAACCGGACGTCCGTCACCGCCCCGCAGTGGTCTACCGCGCCCGCCCGAACGGTCACGTCGAAGGGTACCGAAAAGGTGCGGTCCCGCTCGAACTCGCCGACGCGCTCGAGTTTCTGGACTGATACGGTTTACTGTCGATCGTTTCCGGTGAGACCGCGACCCGGACGGCGGTCTCACCGGTAAATCGCTACAGTAATCCGTATGACGGCCACTCGGTTTCGAGATCCGGTCGATTGCTCTCCGAGCGGTTTCACCGAACACGAGTGGGTCGCGGTCGGCCTCGTTTCGTCGAACTCGTTGCTCGAGCGAGACGCTACCTACAACCGAGTCCGTGACGGCTTTGTCGCCACGCAGTCGGCCGGACGCCGACTCGAGAAAGAACTGTTCCGTCCCTAGAACGACACGGCGTCGGGCGTGTACGGACTGCCGACCGGAGTCGGATCACGATCGCTGTAGCCGACGCGGCCGATAGCCTTGTCGCTGACCGCAGAGTAGACGGCGAATCGTGCGTCTTCGGGGGAGTGGAAGGTTTCTGACTCGAGGCGAGCGAGTACGTCTTCGACCGTCTCGGTTCCGTTCGGGAGTTCGAGGACGCGGTCCCCGTGTTCCGCCATCAGTTCCTCGGTCGTTGCGGGATACTCGTAGTCGTCGATGACCTCGCCGGTGCCGTTGAGCAGCATTACATCTCTGTCTTGGGTGAACAATGATTATAAACATTGTGCATGTAGGATTACTAGCGCTGGGGTAGGGGTTAGTTTCCTAGTATCCCTCTAGAGACCGAAGCCGGTCGGGAGAGAAACCGCTATACGCCCCCAGCATACAGGTGAGCTATGGCCTACGCCGATCTGCACGTCCACACGACCCGGTCGGACGGCAGTCTGGAACTCGAGGAGGTCCCCGCGGCGGCCGGACGCGCCGGAGTGGACGTCGTCGCCGTAACCGACCACGATCGGGTACAGCCCTTCGACGAGCCACTGATAGAGCGTAAGGGAGTGACGATCGTCCACGGGATCGAACTCCGCGTCGAGGCCGACGACGGGCAGCGCCTCGACTTGCTCGGGTACGGGATCGAGCCGAACGAGGAGGTCACGGCGATAACCGATCGGATTCAAACGAACCGCATCGAGCGCGGACGGGCGATCGTCGACTGCGTCGAGGACCGCCTCGGCGTCGATCTGCGTCTGACCGCGAACGAGGGGTTCGGTCGTCCTCACGTCGCGAGAGCGGTCGACGACCACCCCGACGCCAACTACGACTATCAGGAAGCGTTCGACCACCTCATCGGCTCGGACTGTCCGTGTTTCGTCGCCCGCGAAATCCCCTCGTTCGAGCGCGGACGCGAGGTGCTCTCGGAGGCGGCCGAACTCGTCTCGCTGGCGCATCCGCTTCGGTACGACGACCTCGAGGGGGCACTCGCTCGAGCGACGACGTTAGACGCGGTCGAAGTACACTACCCCTACGACCGTGTGGTCGATCTCGCGCGAGTCGAACAAACGGTCGACCGACACGATCTGCTCGTAACCGGTGGCTCGGACGCTCACGAAGGTACGCTGGGTCTGGCCGGACTCTCGCGGGACGAGTACGACCGACTCGAACTGTCGCAAAGATACCGTCCATCGTAACCGAGAGCGGAGGGTTCAATGTACCCGAGTTCATACGGGGTGGTATGAACTGCCACTACTGCGACCGCACGGCCGCCTTCGCCGCCGAATCCGACGGCGTCAAGGTCGGTCTCTGCGAGGAACATTTCCGCGAGCGGTTGCAGGAACTCGCCGAGAGCGACGGGCTCGAGACGCTCAAGGAGAAAGTCGACGTCGATCGCGCGGAGTAATACGGCCAGTTGTCGTTCGTATAACGCCGTCTTTTCGCGGATTCCGCTGATTAAGCCGTTCGGCCAGCGTCGACGTCGATCGCGTCGACCGGACAGACGTCGACACAGAGCATGCAGTCGATACACTGGGCCTCGTGGGTCGGTTCGGCCTTGCGCTCGCTCTCGGGGTGTCCGGGCGTGTCGACCCACTCGAAGACGTCGACCGGACAGTCCTCGAGACAGGCACCGTCAGCGATACAGAGGTCGTAGTCGACCGCGACGTGGGTCCCGCGGATGCCGAGCTCCTCGGGTTCGTCGACGGGACCCCAGACGGCGACACCGTTTTCTTCACCGACCTGCTCGCGGCTCTCTTGGAACTGTGGATCTATGGCCATTGCTAACAGGTACGGACGGGTGGCGCACACTTAAAAGTACGGACGCTTTTTAAACTCGAGCGAACGGCGTCTCGAGCTAGGTCCTCCTAAATTCGTGTGAAACAGGCGTCTCCGTCCGATCCCGAGATCGCACCGAGATCGGCAGTTTATATACGAGAACGCTCGGCTCGAGATCCGCGGGCAGAGACGCATACGGATTGTCGTCCCGATGGACCGGCGAATCCGCAGACGGGTCGCGGGTTCTGCGGTACCGACAGACAGTAACCCGTATCGCACAGCGCAATTCGACGTCGGATGGGACGAGACGGATCGAGAGCGACGGAGCACCGAGACCGCGGTTACTTACGGCCTCGCAGAGACCTATCCGAGCACGATGGCACGGGTCCGCATCCTCACGACGGGCGGCACGATCGCGAGCACCGCCGACAACGCCGACGAGACCGGGAAAACGCCCACGGTCACGGGCAAGGATCTCGTCGACGCCGTCCCCGAACTCGCCGACCACGCCGCCCTCTCGGTAGAACCGATCTGCCAGCGCTCGGGCTTTCAGATGGACGCCGAGAACGCGACGGGGATCGTCGATGGCGTCGAGGCGGCCGGAGACGTCGACGGGGTCGTCGTCACCCACGGCACCGACACGATGGCCGAGTCGGCCTACTACGTCGACGTCGTCGCCGAGCGCGACCTCCCGGTCGTCTTCACCGGGGCACAGCGGCCGTTCGATCAACTCGGAACCGACGGCCCGTCGAACCTCGAGCTGGCGGTTCGAACCGCCGTCGACGAGCGCTTTCGCGACGCCGGCGGCTCGTATCTCGCGTTCAACGACGCGGTCCACGCCGCCCGCTGGGTCGTCAAATCCCACACGAGCAAACTCGAGACGTTCAGTTCGCCCGGCGCGGGACCGGTCGCGCAGCGAACCCCGGCAGGACTACGACTCCTGCGCGAACCGGGCCGGTACTCGAGTCCGATCCCCGGCGCGCGTCTCGATCCTGACGTCCGCGTCGAGATCGTGACGAACGCGCTGGGAACCGACGGACGCCAGGTCGAACGTGCGCTCTCCGCCGACGCGGTCGACGGCGTCGTCGTCGCCGGGACCGGGCTCGGAAATACGACCGGTGAACTCGGGTCCGCCCTCGAGGCGGCGCTCTCCGCCGACGTTCCCGTGGTGCTCACGTCTCGCTGTTACGAGGGTGAGACCGCCGGATTGTACGGCGGCCCCGGCGGCGGGGAAACGCTCCACGCAGCGGGCGCGATCGGCGGCGGCGACCTCCCGCCCTGGAAGGCACGCGTTCGCACCGTTCTCGCGATCGCCGACGGGGAGTCGGCGTCGGCGATCGAGCGCGTCAGAGCCGCCTTCGAGGACGTGGATCCGTTCGGACGGTCGACGTAACCGATCCGTTTCGGACGTCACCGTCGACGGCCAGCGAGAGTGGCGATAGTAGCCGAGTCACAGAGCGGATGACCGGAACCTACACGACGACCCCGGTCGTTCGTCCAATATGACACGAACCGTCGACGAGCTCCGAAACGAGATCCGACTCGCCGTGGGCAGATACGAGCGCATCGAGTCGACCGCGTTTACGAAAGAATCGCTCGCCGCGATCTGCGAGGCCGTCGGCGACGAGATCGAGACGAACCCGCTCCCGCCGAAGTCACAGATGCGTGCGGGAATCCGCTCGACGATCGGCGAACTGAACGACGATCCGGACGACGCCGACCGTCCGTTCCGAAAGGCCGAACTCGAGATAATCGAATCGGTACTTCGCGAGGATCCGCAGTAGTCGTCCGTCGGTGACGGGCCGCTCACTCCTCCTCGAGTGAGCCGGACGCTTCGAAGGCGTCGCCGTCGTAGGCGAACGTCAGGCGCTCGCCTTCCTCGTAGTCGAACCGGCGAAGCGCGGTTCCGCGATCGGTCTCGACGACGACCCGTTCGACGCCGTCCTCGAACAACGGAAGCGAATTTCGAAGCGCACGGAAGGGGCGTCGTGGAAGCTGTTCGGCGACGAGTCGTTCGTCGACGGCAGTCTCGTCCGAATCGGCTGGGTCTGGTTCGGACTCGAGGCGGGAGACGGTGACCGTCGCCGGCCGCCGGGCGTCCCCGTAGTTCGGCAGTCGGACGACGATTCGATCGCCCTCGTCGTCGATCGCGACGTCGTCTTCGGGTTCGACGACGAGTTTCGGTGCCTCGAGGTCGAAGCGCGCCGCGTACGTCTCCGGGCCCACGCTGTAGCCGACGGCGTACGCGTACTGGCCGCCGCCGAGGTGTCCGACCGTTCGACTGCCCTGCCGGTCGACAGGATCGCCGTCGTAGAGGAACAGTTCCGTCTCGTCGACGTCGCCGGGCTGGACGGAACCCAGTGGAAGCGGAAACTCCCAGGGATCGACCGGGAACCACCGGTCGTCGACGAGTTTGTACAGCCGCCAGTAGTAGGGGTTGCCCGACAGCGACTCGCGGCCGTGGTTGACGAGATCGAACTCGATCTTCGCGGGTGCGGTGACCGATTCTGCACTCGGCTCGAGGAACACCGGCGTCTCCGGGGTCGCATCGTGGTACCACCGGACCTCGTCGTCGGGCTCCGGAAACCCCGGTGGCACCTCCCCGACGAATCGCGAGTCGCCGGCGGGGCCGGGTTCGTCGGTCGGCCAGCAAACGATCTCGAAGGAACCCTCGCGCCAGGAGAACTCGTACCGATTAGCTTCGATCGGTGGCCTGTCGTGGTGGTGGTGTCCCAGCAGGTAGTACTCGCCGACGACCTCTTGCTCGGCGTCGAGCGTGAGCCGGTCGGGGAACCAGTCGTCGCCGACGCGCTCGAGTCGCCACCGGCCGTCGTCGTCGCGGTAGTAGCCCGGTTCCGTCTCGGCGAGTGGATGGTCCGCCGCGGGCGCGAGATAGACGGAGTCGTTGTCCGCGGTTCGTCCCGTCGTCGGGTCGTCGAGGATCAGCAACCGGCGGGGCTGGAACGTCTGTTCGTACGGCCGATCGTTCCTGACGGTCGAAACGAGCGTCGCGGGCGAGTCCGCAGTCGCCGGCTCGGCGAACTCGAGGCGAGCCGAGAGGCCGTCGTCGGTCGAGACGCGACCGCCGACGACGGTGGCGGTGAGCGGGGCCGTCTCGAAGTCGACGGTCGACGGCTCGTCGAACGGGAACGCGCTCTTGCCTGCGTCGGCGTCCGCGTCCTCGTCCGTCGCCGACTCCCCCGGGTCGTCGACCTGAAACGGAGGGCGTTCAGCTTCGGCGTCGGGATCCTCGAGGGCGGAACAGCCGGCGAGGAGGGCGCTTCCGGCGGCGGTCACGAGGAAGTGACGGCGGTTCATATCGGAAAACACGTCGAGGGATCGGCATAAGCTTGCGGTTAGGTGAACTGTTCATGTTACCAGGAAAACGGCCGCGAACACACCGCTTTTGGACGGCCCGTGAGTAGTGCTCGTATGGACCTTACACACCGCCCCCGCCGGCTTCGGCGCGACGGCGTCCGCGGACTCGTCAGCGAGACGAGCCTCGAGCCGAGCGATCTCATCGCCCCCGTCTTCGTCGACGCGACGACGGACGAACGGATTCCGATCGAGTCGATGCCCGGCCACGAGCGCGTCCCGATCGACGAATCGGTCGCCCGCGTCGAAGAGGTGCTCGAGACGGGCGTCGAGGCGGTGATGCTGTTCGGGATTCCGAAATCGAAGGATGCGGAAGGGACGCGGGCCTGGGTCGAAGACGGCGTCGTCCAGGAGGCAACCCGGCGGATCACCGACGAGACCGACGCCTACGTCGTCACGGACGTCTGTCTCTGTGAGTACACCGATCACGGCCACTGCGGACCCCTCGAGGAGGAGTTGCGGGGTGAAACGGACCACGACCACGGCCCCGGCTGTGAGCACGATCCGACGCTGACCGTCGACAACGACGCCACGCTCGAGTCCTTAGAGCGGATCGCGGTCTCCCACGCGGAGGCGGGCGCACACATGGTCGCACCCAGCGGGATGATGGACGGGATGGTCGCCGCGATCAGGAACGGCCTCGACGACGCGGGCTACCAGGAGATGCCGATCATGAGCTACGCCGCGAAGTACGAGAGCGCCTTTTACGGGCCGTTCCGCGATGCGGCGGACGGCGCACCGTCGTTCGGTAATCGGCGACACTACCAGATGGATCCCGCGAACGCCCGCGAGGCGGTGCGGGAGGTCCGCCTCGACGCCGAGCAGGGCGCCGACGTGATGATGGTCAAACCCGCCCTCCCCTACCTCGACATCGTGAGCGCGATTCGCCGGGAGTTCGACCACCCCGTCGCCGCCTACAACGTCTCCGGCGAGTACGCTATGCTCCACGCGGCCGCCGAGAAGGGCTGGCTCGACCTCAAGGCGGTCGCATACGAGTCACTGCTGTCGATCAAGCGGGCCGGCGCGGATCTCATTCTCACCTACTTCGCCGAGGACGTCGCCGAACGACTCGGTTGAGCCGGGTCGAGCTCGGCCGTTTTTGACGAGCGTCCATTCGTCGTTCGCTCCGTCGGTTAGGTGGCAACATCTGCCGCGCGCGAGCAGTCTCCGCTCGAATGCGCGCAGAGTGAGGGATCGAACGGCAATATTCACCGACCATCGGCCGGTTCGTCCGTCTACGAACGTCCAATATATAGCCACAGTATAGAAAGACCGAAAGATGCTCTATCCTTATACACATTATATCAACTCTAGATTTTCACGTTTTCACCTATTACATCCAGTTTTTCGACGTTATCCAACGCTAAGCCTTATATATAACAGGTCCATGCCAGTCAAACGTGATTCAGAACACGAACTACCCTATTATTGGGGAAAGCATGGACGTTTGTCAATCAATACGCGATGATTCGGACGTATCGATGGAGGTGCACCGGTAATGGATCCGTTCGTACTCCAGGCGACCGAAGCTGACCTCGAGTCGCTGGCGACCGGGATGAACCTGATGTGGGCGCTCACTGTAACGTTCCTCATCTTCTTCATGCACGCCGGCTTCGCGATGCTCGAGGCCGGGCAGGTTCGCTCGAAGAACGTGGCGAACCAGTTGACGAAGAACATGCTGACCTGGGCGGTCGGCATCTTCGTCTTCTTCGTGATCGGGATGGGTATCTCGAACAACGTCGGCGCGGCACTCGGCGGCGGCGAGTCGAGCCCTCTGACGATGTTCGGCGAGGGCTCGTTCGACTGGGCGATGTGGCTCTTTAGCGCGGTGTTCGCGATGACCGCCGCCACGATCGTCTCGGGTGCGGTCGCCGGACGCGCGAAGCTTCGCGCGTACGTGACGTACACGTTCGTCCTCGCGGCAGTGATCTACCCGGTCGTCGCGGCGATGGTCTGGTACGCCCCCGGCGGGACGCCGATCCTCGCACAGCTCGGCTTCGCCGACTTCGCGGGCGGCATGGTCGTCCACGGCGTCGGCGGCGTCGCCGGCCTCACGGCGGCCTGGATTCTCGGCGCTCGCATGGACAAGTACAACGAGGACGGGAGCGTCAACATCATCCCCGGCCACTCGATGACCTTCGCCGTTCTCGGGACGCTCATCCTCTGTTTCGGCTGGTTCGGCTTCAACGTCGGAACCGCCGCGACGGTGATCGACACGGCGACGTTCGAACTCGCCGACTTCGACTACGTCGGAAGCGTCGCGATGGTCACCGCCCTCGGCATGGGCCTCGGTGCGCTCGGTGCCTCGGCGGTCTCGCTCGCGATGAACGGGAAAGTCGACACGCTGTACGTCGCAAACGGCATGCTCGCCGGCCTCGTCGGGGTCACCGGTCCGACCGACCTCATCACCCCGATGGGTGCGATCGCGATCGGATTTATCGCCGGCGCACAGCTCCCGATCGTCTTCAAGCTCGTCGACGAAAAGCTCAAGATCGACGACGTCTGTGCGGTGTTCCCGGTCCACGGGACCGCAGGGATGCTCGGCCTGATCCTCTTCCCGCTGTGGTCGATCGAAGGGACGGCCATCGGCAGCGGTCTGGTCGCCGGCGGCATCCTCTCGATCGAAGCCAGCGCGTTCGCACCGCAGATCATCGGCGTCGTCGTCATCACCATCTGGACGGTGCTCGCGACCGCGGCCGTCTGGGGCGCGTTCAAACTGGTCGGCGAGGCTCGAGTCACGCCCGACCACGAACGTGACGGCCTCGACCTCGCCGAACACGGCGTCGACACCTACCCCGAGTTCGGCGGTCCCGACGTGGCGACCGACGGCGGCCACTCTTCGGACGACGTCATCCGTACGGACGGCGGTGAGCGACTCGATGAGTCGCGGTCCTCGTCGGAGCTTCGATCCGACGGCGGCGAGCCGAACGACGGCGAGATCAAGATGATCACCGCGATCGTTCGTCCCGACCGTCTCGGCGCGATCAAAAAGTCACTCGCGAAAGTCGGTGCGCCGTCGCTGACGGTCACTAACGTCTCCGGACGTGGCTCCCAGCCCGCCAAGAAAGGACAGTGGCGCGGCGAGGAGTACACGGTCGACCTCCACCAGAAGGTCAAAATCGAGTGCGTCGTCGCCGACGTGCCGGCCGAAGAGGTCGTCGACGCGATCGCCGACGCCGCCAACACCGGCGAACCCGGCGATGGCAAGATCTTCGTCCTCCCGATCGAGGACGCCTACCAGGTCCGAACCGGAAAGACCGGCCAGGACGCAGTTTAAGACGACACGGTCGGTAACGACTCGAGCGAGGTCTCGAACTCGGCGGGCTATCCGACGCCGTCCATCGTCCCCATCCGGTCGACCGAGCTGGGTCGTCGATCGGACCTCGGTACTACTTTGGCTCCCGAAGCCGAACGCCCTCCACATGAACGACGACAACTCGCGTGCCCTGTACGATCGGGCGCTGTCGGTGATGCCAGGGGGAGTCAACTCCGCCGTTCGCGCAGCCATCGAACCCTACCCGTTTTTCGTCCAGAAAGGCGACGGTGGCCACGTCATCGACGTCGACGGGAACCGCTATATCGACTGGGTGATGGGGCTCGGACCGCTGCTTCTCGGCCACGACCTCCCCGATCCCGTTCAGGCGAGCATTCAGCAGAAAGCGAGCGAGGGACCGATGTACGGAACCCCGACCGAAATCGAGGTCGACCTCGCGGAGTTCGTCGTTCGCCACGTCCCCAGCGTCGAGAAGATTCGGTTCGTCAACTCGGGAACCGAAGCCACGGTGTCGGCTATCCGACTCGCTCGAGGGTACACCGGCCGGAACAAGATCCTCATCAACCAGGGCGGCTACCACGGTGCCCAGGAGTCGACGCTGGTCGAAGGCGACGCCGAGAACCCCCGACCGTCCTCTGCGGGGATCCCACAGTCATTCTCCGAGCACACGATTCCAGTGGCGTTCAACGACGAGGACGCCGTCCGCGAAGCGTTCGAGGAACACGGCGACGACATCGCGGCCGTCCTCACGGAGCCGATCCTGGCAAACTACGGCATCGTCCACCCCGAGGATGGCTACCACGAGTTCCTCCGCGAAATCACGGACGAACACGGCTCACTGTTGATCTTCGACGAAGTAATTACGGGCTTTCGCGTCGGCGGTCTCGGCTGTGCCCAGACCGAGTTCGGCGTCACGCCCGACCTGACGACGTTTGGCAAGATCATCGGCGGCGGCTTCCCCGTTGGCGCGATCGGCGGCCGGGCTGAGATCGTCGAGCAGTTCGCACCCTCCGGTCCCGTCTTCCAGGCCGGCACCTTCTCCGGCCATCCGGTCACGATGGCCGCCGGCCTCGAGACCCTGCAGTTTGCGGCGGAACACAACGTCTACGATCACGTCGACGAACTCGGCGATCGACTCCGCGACGGCCTCTCCGAGATCGTCGCCGACCAGGCGCCGGAGTACACGGTCGCCGGCACCGCCAGCATGTACAAAGTGATCTTCACCCGCGACGGCAAGGCACCGAAAAACGGCGCGGACGTGAAAAACGCCGAGACAGATCGCTGGCGACGAGTCTTCTGGGGACAGATGAAAGAACAGGGAATCTTCCTCTCACAGAACCAGTTCGAGTGTCAGTTCGTCAGCGACGACCACACCGACGAGGACGTCGACCGCACGCTCGAGGCGTACAAAGAGGCGCTGTGAGGGGACCGGCTCGAACGACGGCGCGGGCGGCGGGACCGTCGGTGACACCGGCTGAGACGGACCGAACCGTGACACCGGCCGACTGATGGCTCGAGTCGCGACGATCCGCGGGGAACTCGCGTGGGCACGCCTCGTCGAGCGCCAGTTGTACCTCGTCCCGCCGGTGATCGGCGTCGGTATCGTCGGCGTGCTTCAGGAAGCGGATCCGGGAGTTCCGCTGCTCGAGTCGGGACTGGTGCTGGTCGGAACGTTTGGCTACAGCCTTCTGAGCGCCGGGATCGCGCTCTCGCTGTTTGCCGACGCGCGTCGAGTCCGCCGGCAAGGCGCGGCGAGCGAGCACTGGCGGCCGAGCCCGTGGGGAAACGCCCTATTCGCGTTGCTGTGGGCGCCGGTCGCCGGCGTTTTCTACCTCTATCGCCGTCACAAACGGTTCGGAACGCGACCCGACTGGTCCGGCTGGTGGCTCGTCGTCGCGGCGTCGCTCGCGACGACCGTGATTGGACTCGCCGTGGCGGCGATCGCCGTCGCGCTCTCGATCCCAGGGCTGTTTCTGACCGCCGCCGGACTGGCCGGCGCGGTCGCGTTCGGAACCTTCCCGATCGCGATCCACCGGGACGCCGCCTACGTCAGCACCTACGGCGACTCGTGGCGGCCGAACCCCGGTCTCCACCTGGGGCTGGCCTTCCTGAGTCTCTCCGTCGCACCGCTACAGCCGTTGCTCGCGGGATATTATCTCCTCCGACGGCAGCGTTCGGGGGTCTCGAGGCGGTGAATCGTCACCTCCGCTCGAGTCCCCACTCCCCGGTGAGCCGATCCCACGGCGAGAGCGCGGACGGTCCGCCGTCCCGACGTGGCGAGACAACCGCGAGCAGTCCTGGGTCTTCGAGACAGCGAGACAGTGTATAGTAGCCACTGCACGTCATTGCAGACCTGATCGGCAGGCGGATCGGCGATGGGTGTGTGAATCGTTGCAATTGGTACTATCGTACTCGGTGAAACGATTTACACTCGGTCACAGCCGAGCGGCCAGTCTCGGCAACGAGGGCGAGGCTGGCCGCCGATATTCGTGACCGGGTGTACAATGACTTTCAACGTGTGCGATATAAACCGTCTCAGTCCGCCGCCGACACGATCGCATCCTCGTAGCTCGCGACCGCCTCGAGGACCGCCTCCCGGTCGTCTTCCGGAACGTCGAACGACTCGAGCGTTGCCGCCAGGTGCGTCGCGATCGCGTCGAACTCCGCCGGGCCGGTCTCGAGGTGGTCGTGGGCCGCCCGCATGTCGCGGCCGTCGTACTCGACCGGGCCGCCGGCGACGGCACTCAGAAACTGGGTCTGGTGGGCACGTTGCTTTCGCATGTCGACGCTATCGAAAAAGTGAGCGACTTGCTCGTCGTCCAGTATCCGATCGTAGAAGTCGTCGACGACGGCCGCAATCGCGTCTTCACCGCCGAGTCGGTCGTACAGTGTCCTCATTCGTCAAATCGGTTCACCAGCTGTATGGATAAATCATGCGGCAATCGTGGTGGAGAGATCCCCAATTCGCACTCGAGACCGGTCGAGTTCGTCGGCCAGCAGTGACGCGGGACAAGCGTGCGCTTTTCATACCTCAGGCGACGACTGACGCCTATGAGAACGCGCGGGACGTTACGACTGGCGACGCGGGGGTCCACACTGGCCCGGCGACAGGCCGCCCTCGTCAAGGAAGCCCTCGAGGAGCACCGGTACGAGGTCGAACTCGTGACCGTCGAGACGACGGGCGACGACATTCAGGACGAACTCATCCACCGACTCGGGAAGACGGGCGCGTTCGTCCGCGAACTCGACGAGCGCGTACTCGAGGGGGATCTCGACGGCGCGATCCACTCGATGAAGGATATGCCGACCGAACAGCCCGACGAGCTCGTCACGGCCGCGGTTCCCGAACGCGGATCGCCAGGCGACGTCCTCGTCACGCCCGACGGATCGACGCTCGAGGAGCTTCCCGACGGTGCGACCGTCGGTACCTCGAGTCTGCGCCGGCGGGCTCAACTGCTCGCGGAGCGACCCGACCTGACGGTCGAACCCGTCCGAGGGAACGTCGATACCCGCCTCGAGAAGCTGCTCGCGCCCGCGCTACAGGAAGAACACGAGACGCGAAGCGAGGCTGATAAAGAGCGGAAGGCGAACGTCGGCGACGAGGAGTTCGAACCGGCGTACGATCGGACCGTCGACGAGTGGTTCGACGATCTCTCGGAACTCGAGAAACAGGCGCTCGGTCGCGAGATTGAGACGAACTACGACGCGCTCGTGCTCGCCGAGGCCGGCCTCGAGCGAAGTGGGCTTCGCTACGCCGTCGACTATCAGTCGCTTCCCACCCAGTCGTTCGTTCCCGCACCGGGACAAGGTGCACTCGCCGTGACGGGGGTCGACGGCGAGACGGCAGGCGAGATCCAGAACGCGATCGACCACCCGCGCAGTCGCGTCGAGACGACCGTCGAACGGACGCTGCTCGCGGAACTCGGCGGCGGCTGTATCGCGCCGATCGGCATCTACGCGATCCTGCAAGGCGAGTACGTCCACACGCGGGTGAGCGTCTTCGACCGCGACGGCGAGGAGTCGGTGACTGCCACCCGTGATCTGCCCGTCGACCACCACGCCGAGGCGGCCCGCGAGTTCGCCACGGACCTCGCCGACCGCGGTGCGGCGGAACTGATCGAAGAGGCACGCGACGACGCCGGAGCGGGCACGTCCGTCTCCGAAGACGATCAGCCGGAGGGGAAGTAAGCGATGTCGGCGAACGAGACGGGACCAGACGGCAATCCGACTCCCGAAACGAATGCAGTCGTCGAGCCGGGTACCGTCTACCTCGTCGGGAGCGGTCCCGGCGATCCGGAGTTACTGACCGTCAGGGCGACGCAACTGCTCGAGCACGCCGACGTCGTCCTCCACGACAGGCTACCGGGGCGAAAGATCATCGACGCGCTCCCGGAGGGGCGACGCGAGGACGTCGGCAAGCGCGCCGTCGGCGATCGCACGCCCCAGTCGGAGATCAACGAGCGACTGGTGGAACTCGCCCGCGAGGGGAACTCCGTGGTCCGGCTCAAGGGTGGTGACTCGTTCGTCTTCGGTCGTGGCGGCGAAGAGGCGGAGTATCTCGCGGCCCACGGAGTGCCGTTCGAGGTCGTTCCCGCGGTCACCTCGGCGATCGCGGCCCCGGCCGTCGCCGGAATCCCCGTCACACACCGGGACCACGCCTCCTCGGTTTCGTTCGTCACTGGCCACGAGGACCCCACGAAAGAGGAGTCAGCCGTCGACTGGGAGGTTCTGGCGGCGACCGGTGGGACGATCGTCGTCCTCATGGGCGTCAGCCGACTCCCCGACTACACCGCCGCCCTGCGGGAAGCCGGACTGAACCCCGAGACGCCGGTCGCGTTGATCGAACGCGGCACGTGGCCCGGACAGCAAGTGGCGACTGGCACCCTCGAGACGATCGTCGACGTCTGCGACGACGTCGGGATCGAACCGCCGGCAGTGACGGTGATCGGCGACGTCGCCGGCACCCGCGAGTCGGTCGTCGACTTTCTGCAAAACGACTACGAGCAGCCAGAAGAGGGTGAGATCCGATGAGCGAATCGACGCCCCCCGCCGTCGCCGTCTTCCGTCCCGACGACGAGCGAATCGACGACGCGGTCGCCGTCCTCTCCGACCTCGGCGCCGACCCCGTCCCGGACCCGATGCTCGCGGTCGAACCGACGGGTGCGAGCCCGCGAACCGACGCCGACTTCGCCGTACTCACCAGTAAGACCGGCGCGGAACTCGTCTCGGCGGCCGACTGGCGTCCGGGCGAGGCGACCGTCTGCGCGATCGGCCCGGCGACGGCCGACGCCCTCCGCGCGGAAGGCTACCCAGTCGACGTCGTCCCGGAGGAGTACACCTCGAGCGGACTGGTCGAACGGCTCGAATCCGACGTAGACGGGGGCCGCGTCGAGGTCGCGAGGAGCGATCACGGCAGCGACGTCCTGCCCGAGGGGTTCGAAGCAGCCGGCGCGTACGTCCACGAGTCCGTCCTCTACCGGCTGGTTCGGCCCGAGGGAAGCGGCGACTCCGCGGAACGCGCCGCGGTAGGGGACCTCGACGCCGTCTGTTTCACTTCGTCGCTGACCGTCGACCACTTCCTCGAGGCCGCCGCCGACCGCGGCGTCCGCGAGGGGGCGCTCGACGGGCTGTCCGACGCCGTCGTGGGAGTCATCGGGGAGCCGACCCGGGAGACGGCCGCCGAACGCGGCATCGAGGTCGACGTCGTCCCGGAAGAAGCGACGTTCGACGCGCTGGCGAGAGCCGTCCTCGAGCAGGTCGACGGGCGGTCGTAGCTCGACGCGCTCGGAACGGGAGCCCCTGTCGACTCACTCGAGCAGTCGGAACGCCACCAGCGCCGGCAGGGCGAAGCCGAACGCGTTGACCGCGCCGTGCCACCGGACCATCTCGGGAATCGTGACGAGAACGGTAGTGCCCGGAAGCGAGGAGTACGCGAACGCGAGCGCGAACGCCATCCCGACACACACCGAGAGCGAGGCGGCCACCAAGAGCGCACCCGGAAGGCGGGGAACGACCGGGACGACGCCGCCGGTTACGACGAACGCGAAACCGGCCACACCTGCGACGAACGGGACGACGGCGACGAACTCGAGGATCGGCGAGACGGTGATGCCGACCGCGACGGCGAGGATGCCGACGACGACGGCGACCGTCGATGCGGCCGCGATGTGCCCCGTGAGCGTCGAGTCGAACGCTCCTCCGTCCGCGATCACGCGGCCAGCCAGGCCGACGACGAGCGGCAAAACGAACCCTGCGTAGTGGAAGTGGACGGCGGTCAGGAGGACGATGATCGGCGCAAAACCGAGGTCGATCCCGGCGACGGAGAAGAGGAGTGCGATCGAGGCGACGGGGACGTACAACAACGCCGCGTCCACGGCGAGCGCCGGTAACGGTCCGATACCGCGAGAGCGGATATTTTGAAACGCGAGAGCGGCCAGAACCGCGGTGACGCCGAGCCACGGGAGTACGAGTGCGACCGCCGCGAGCGATTCTCGCGGTAGCCCGAGCGCGACGACGGCGGCCGCCGCGGCCGGGAACTGGCCGTAGACGGCGACCGCGTAGAGACGCGAAGGGGTCCCAGCCGTGGTACCGGCCGGTCCCCGATGCTCGAGCGGAACGAGGCCGGTTCCGAGCGGGACGAGCACGAACGTCCCGAACACGACGTACAGTTCGACGGGCGACAGCGAAATCGGGGCGAGTCCGAACGTCGTCGTGAGAGAGAGGACAGACCAGACCACCGCGCCGAACGCGGCGGTCAGGTCGGTTACCCGCCATCCGGCGAGACGCGGCCTCGGGGAACCCACCTTCGAATCGGAAGGGCGAACTCGAGACACTCGCTCGAGGTCGGTCACGGGCGTTCACCGGGCAGCGTCACGTCGGCCAGCGGCGGTCGGTCCGCGGGGTCGCCGTCGGCGGATCGAAACTCGCTCTCGAACCCGCCCTCGTAGCCGAAGACGGAGCCGACGAGCGGGTTCTCGATGTCGGCCTCGACCCGGAAACACTCGTCGTCCTCGTCGTACCAGTCGGTGAGGCGGCCTCGAGCCGAGAGGAGAGCCGGGAGCGCGAGCGAGCGCCCGCCGACGCGGAGATACTGCGTCCCGATCGAGAGCGCGAGCGCGCCGTCGTCGGCTGCGGCGTGGAGGTCGGCACCGACGAGGCCGCGCGTGCCGAAGAGATCGACGATGCAGCCTCGAGCCGGATTCCACCGGAGCGTGTCGACGAACGTCCGCGGCGGCGAGGTGTCGAACCGCCGCTCGAGGCGAAGCGCCTCGTTGCCGTTTCCGTCGACGAACGGCTCCGTGACGATCGAGAAGCGAACGTCGGTTCCGCCCTCGGGAAAGAGGAAGTCGTCGAACGTTGCGAGCCACAGCGCCGGCACCGCGAACGGGCTTCGGGTGAGTTCGTCCATCTGGCCGACGCCGACCGCCTCGCGGCCGTCGGAGGACTCGACTCCGTAGCGCTCTCGAACCTGTGGGTGAAGCGTCGACCACTCCTCGCCGATCGCACGCTCAAATAATCCCGTCACGGACGTACCCCCGAATCTCGCTCGGGCCGTTCGCTCCTCGTATGCGGTTCGCCGTCCGTATGCGGTTCAGCGCTCGTATGCCGTTTGCCGTCCGTACGCCGTTCCCGTCTCACGGGCTCGCTCGAGGCGGCGGCGGAAATCTCCCCTTCGCTCGGCACGTCGGCCGAAAACGGCCGAAGCGAATCGGGGTCGACGTCGAACGCCGCCAGGGCGTCGTTGCGCGTCGTGTTCTCGAGTGTCAGAGCGCGATACTGGTCTCTGCCGACCGGAATCCAGGGAAGCGGATCGACGAGCGTCGCGAGGACGGCGGTCAGCGCCATCGGAATCGGGACGACGACGCCGTCGCGGACGCGCGTCACGATCTCCGCCAGGGTGAGCCGCTCGGGACCACCAATCTCGTAGGCGTTTCCGACGTGACGGTCCTCGGCGAGTCCGTCCGCGATCAGCGGCGTCAGGTCCTCGACCCAGATGGGCTGGAGCGGCGTCCGTCCGCCACCCGGAAGCGGGATTACGAGCGGCGGCGCCAGTCGCTCGAGAAACGGGACGAACGCACAGCCGTCGCCGAAGATTACCGATGGACGGAAGATCACCCACTCGAGAGACGACTCGCGGACGATCCGCTCGGCCCGTCGTTTCGCCTTGAAGTACGCCGTCTCGACGCCCGAGTCGACGCCCAGCCCGCTCAGCTGGACGAACCGATCGACGCCCGTTCGTTCGCTCGCGGCCACGAGGTGACGCGTCCCGTCCGCGTGGACCGACTCGTGACTGCGCCCGCGCGCCTGGACGTGCGAGGGGAGTGCAACGAGATTGACGACGGCGTCGTGGCCCGCGA
Source organism: Natrialba swarupiae (assembly GCF_008245225.1). Classification (GTDB taxonomy): domain Archaea; phylum Halobacteriota; class Halobacteria; order Halobacteriales; family Natrialbaceae; genus Natrarchaeobius; species Natrarchaeobius swarupiae. Next base: position 163,139 of record NZ_VTAW01000001.1, on the reverse strand, counting down.
CGGCGTCGTCCAGGTCGGGGTCGGTGACGTCCACCGACACCGCCTCGACGTCGGCGGGTAGTTCCGACGGGTCGGGCGTTCTCGAGGCCGCGGTCACGCCGTGGCCACGGTCGACCAAGACTCGACACACCGATCGGCCGACGAACCCCGAACCGCCCGCGACGAAGACGTTCATACCGGATTGTTCCGGCACAACGACATAACGGTACTGCCAACCCGCGGATCCGGACAGTCAGTAGACCGGAGGTTTATCCCCCATGACGACCCACCATCGACCGATGCACCGATGACCGGGCCGGTTCCCGAACTCGCGGATCGAGCGACCGCGTGCGCCGAACGTCTTCACGAAGCCGAACGGGTCCTCCTCGCCTCGCACATCGACGCCGACGGGCTGACGAGTGCGGCGATCGCCACACAGGCACTCGAGCGCGCGGAGATTCCGTTCGAAGTCGTCTTCGAGAAGCAACTGGACGAAGACGCCGTCGCCGATATCGCGGCGACGGAGTACGAGACCGTCCTCTTTACGGACTTCGGCAGCGGCCAGCTGGACGTCGTCGGCGAGTACGAGGACGATGGAGCGTTCACGCCGGTGATCGCAGACCACCACCAGCCGGCTGATCGGGACACCGAGTACCACCTCAACCCCCTGCTGTTCGGGATCAACGGGGCCTCGGAGCTTTCGGGTGCTGGCGCGAGCTACGTCCTCGCGCGAGCGCTGGCGACGGTCGCCGGGGGCGAATCGGACAGAGACCGAGTGGACGATCCGAATCGTGCGGCGACGACCGACGGTGGGACGGTCGCCGACGCGGAGACGACCGCTCTCGCTTCTCGAGCCGACAACCGTGATCTCGCCGCGCTCGCCGTCGTCGGCGCCGTCGGCGACATGCAGGCCTCGGGCGGTGAACTCCACGGCGCGAACGCGAAGATCGTCGAGGAGGGCGTCGACGCCGGCGTTCTCGAGACCGGGACGGACCTCGCGCTGTACGGCAAACAGACCCGCCCGCTCCCGAAGTTACTCGAGTACGCCACGGACGTCCACATTCCGGGCATCTCGAACGACGAGGGCGGCGCGCTCCGGTTTCTCGACGGTCTCGACCTCGAGTTGAAACGAGACGGGGAGTGGCGACGGTGGGCGGGACTCACGAACGGCGAGAAACAGACCGTCGCGAGCGCGCTCGTCAGGCGAGCCGTCGAGTCCGGCGTGCCGGCCGGGAAGATCGACCAACTCGTCGGGACGGCGTACGTCTTATCGAACGAGCCCGTGGGATCGGAGCTGCGAGACGCAAGCGAGTTCTCGACGCTGCTCAACGCGACCGCCCGCTACGAGCGGGCAGACGTCGGCCTCGGCGTCTGCCTCGGTGATCGCGACGACGCACTCGAGCGCGCCCGAACGCTCCTTCGTGACCACCGGCGGAACCTCTCGTCGGGGATCGATCTCGTGACCCGCGAGGGCGTCACCCACGAGGACAACATTCAGTGGTTCCACGCCGGTGACCGAATCCGCGAGACCATCGTTGGCATCGTCGCGGGGATGGCGATGGGCAACGACGGCATCAGTCGATCGAAACCGATCATCGCATTCGCCGAGAAGACCGACGGCAGCGACACCGACGGGGTCGAAATCAAGGTCTCCGCGCGCGGTACGCACAATCTAGTTCGCCGCGGTCTCGACCTCTCGGTCGTCGTGGGCGAGGCGTCTCGAGCCGTCGACGGCGACGGCGGTGGTCACGACGTCGCGGCCGGGGCAACGGTTCCCCGCGGACGGGAGGAAAAGTTCGTCGAACTCGCCGACGAGATCGTCGGCGAGCAGCTATCCTGAGGAAGTCTGTCGTCCGTCAGTCCCCGTTCGACCGCGACCGTCCCGAGATTCACACCGGTACAACACGTCCGTACGAGCGGTCCATCGAGCCATGGACCGCCGAACGAGCGGCGCAGGAGGTGGGGAAGCACCGATTTTCTGACCGCCGCCGTCGCGTCTGGACGGAACTCCTGTGGACAGAGGACGCTTGCTGCGGGTCCGGATGAGGTCCTCGAGAAGTGTCTCTCCGAGTCGTGATCATCGATTTCGATTCTCGTCCCTCGATTCCTGATATCGCCGGCCGTCTCGCAGACGAGACTCTCGATGGCGCGCGAACGCCGCGAGTTGTGATTGTGTATAGCAGTATAGAATTTATTTTCGAGCCGGTCCGGACGACGACCGGTCTCACGGAGTCGTCGGAAGAGCCTCCGATACCTCTCCCGCGTCGACCGTGCAGAATCGACGGCGATGTTGGAAGATGCCAGGTCGGTGTCGGTACAGTTCCTCCGAGTGGGCCAGAAGGGTCCCATCAGGATGCTATAAATTCCATTCCGATACACCAAACGGCAACACTCGCTGATTCCCGTGATCGTCTGACCCGTGAGTGCGGCCGATGGCAGTCTCACGAATCGGTTTCTGGGAGCGTCGTTTCCGTCGATTCGGGAACGAAACACGAGAGTGAAACACGATCGAGAACACGGTCGACCGCGACCGGATCCTCCACGTCGCTGACGACGTCGTGAACGGACCGCATGCACTCGAGCAGTCCATCGACCGCCGCCTGGCGGGTCGACACGCGACCGATCGTCTCGGAGGAGATTCGGTCGCCGAGTGAGTACTGATAGCAGAGTTCCCAGCACCGACAGATCCCGAGTCGAGGGTGTGATTGGTCGGCGGAAACGTCGGCGACGAGTACGATCGGCGGGCGACTGTGACGGTAGGCGAATCGATCGTCACCGAGTTCCGTTAGCCCCCACCCCGGCGGCAGTTCCGTCCTCGGGATGGGATGGCGATTCGTCGGCATGGTTGGGCTACCGCCGCTGACCCAAGTGGCAGTTCCGCTTGCGTATGCGCCGTCCGTATATAGGAGGCCCTACCGGTTCGGTGGGGGTGAACTGTCCGGCGTGGCGACTCGAGGGCGAAACGACCCGTATCGCGGGCGATCGTCCGACTTTTGTCGATGCTCACCCACTGCTCGGATATGGCCGACTTCGATCCAGAGCAGTTCCAGGACAAGTACGCAAACTACTTTCCGGAACTCCAGCAGGCGTACAAGAACGCGTTCAACCGGATGAACGACCGATACGACTCGGAACTCGTTCACGCGATCGACCAGCAGGTGCTAAACGAGAGCGAACCCTTCTACGAGGGTGACGGCGAGTTCCGAGTCGAACTCCCCGAAGAGCCGTACGAACGGCTCTCGGGGGTACTCGTCGAGGAGGAGCGCTTCGAGGAAGTCCTCGAGCGCCACGTCGACGAGATCGAGACCGAGCTCCAGCGCGTCTTCGGCTTCGCCTGATCACGACCGAACACCAGGGACGGAAGGTTTAGGGGCTCCGACGCCCAACGATCGTTCATGAGTACTGAAACCCAGAACGACGGAGACGACCTCGAGGAACGCATCACGAACTTCCTCCGTCGGAACTTCCCGCAGATCCAGATGCACGGCGGCAGCGCGGCGATTCAGGATCTCGACCGCGAGAGTGGAGAGGTCACCATCGCCCTCGGCGGTGCCTGTAGCGGCTGTGGTATCTCGCCGATGACGATCCAGGCGATCAAGAGCCGAATGGTCAAGGAGATCCCCGAAATCGAGCAGGTAAACGCCCACACCGGGATGGACGGCGGTGGCGACATGGGTGATAGCGGGATGAGTCCCTCGTTCCCCGGTGAAACCGTCGACGACGGCGACGCCGACGAAGGGCCGGAAGCACCGTTCTGACGCCGTTGCTCGAGGTGGTTCGACTCCGTTTTGTGGTATTTTACTCGAAGGGAGCCAGCCGTACAGAGCCACTGCAGCACCACGCTCCCGCGGGTGAAATCGAGTTCACCCGTCGGTGTCCGTATCGGACTCGGTCGACGGGATTCGCTCGAGCATCTACGCTCGGTCTCGCGGACGCTCAACGCCTGGACGATACCCCACCAGGTCGGGATCCCGAACTCCCACGCGGCGTTCGAGGACGGTGAACTCGTCGAGGACGACGTCACAGAGCGCGTCGACCTCCTCGGGGAGACCGTCTTCGAGTACGCGGGCGTCGAACGGTATCCCGAACTCGAGTCGTCGGAACCGACATCGTCGGCCTAGGACCGAGGGTTCTCGTCGACGGCTACCGCAGACCCGAACCTCGTTCCCACGTCCGAATCAACGACGTGACCGTCCGATTCGTCGGGGCCTCGAGCCCCAGTTCGTTCGCCCGCTCGACCACGTAGCCGTTGATCGCGTCGATCTCGGTCCGCCGTCCCGCGCGGACGTCCTGGCGCATCGAGGAGGTGTTCGCCGCGGTGTCCGCGGCGACGCGTTCCATCGCCGTGATCGCCTCTCGACTCGAGATGGAGACGTCACACGCTCGAGCGACGCGCGCCGTCTCGCGGGTCGCCGCGCTGGCGAGGTCGCTTGCGGGCCCCTCGAGAACGGCCCCGTTGGCGACATCCGAAAGCGCCGTCACCGGGTTGATACCGGCGTTGACCGCCAGTTTCTCCCACAGTCGTCGGGGCATGTCGTCGGCGACAGTCGTCTCGAGGCCGGCCGCGGCGAACGCCTCACCAACTCGTTCCGCGAGTTCGGACGAACCGCCGTCTCGCGGGCCGAGGACGACGTCTCCGAGTCCGGTACACGCCACGACGCCCGATTCCCGGAGGACCGCACCGTACGTCGCCGTACCGGCGAGCACCGGTGCCTCGAGCCGATCCACGAGCGTTTCCTCGTTTCCCATCCCGTTTTGAAGCGAGAGGACGGCGTCGAACGACCCGGTCGCGAGTGTTTCGGCGGCCGACGTAGTGTCGGCGGCTTTGACGGTGATGACTGCGAGTTCCGCCTCGAGGTCCCGTCCGTCGGTCGTTGCGCTCGGCCACACCGTCGTCTCGAGTTCGCCCGTTACCCGAAGTCCCGATTCCCGAACGGTGCGGACGTGATCTTCTCGAGCGACGAGCGTTACGTCGTGGCTGCGAGCGAGTATCCCGCCGATGAGGCTGCCAAGACTGCCAGCGCCGAACACGACAGTCTCCATGGCTCGAGATGGCACGAGCGCGATAAAAACGGTTCGCCTCCCGGGCGTGAGGCGTCATCCCGGCCGGATTCCGAAACCAGGTCATCGACAGCGGTCGAGGTGAAACAGTTTTCGATAAATTATATAGCGCTATATCGAATGTGGGATTAACACGGAGATCGATATCGAAGTGGCGAATCGTTTCGAGACCGCGTCCGAGTAAATTCGGTTTCGAGTATCGTTCAGATGGTACGCTTCGGGCGAATCAGCGACGAGTATAGGAACACCATGTGTTAACATACCATGGCGCGTAGAGGGAGACGTAATGAGCTTCAACGACCGACCATCCGGCGAACTTACGAACAAGGAGGAAACCGAGATCCCGATCGGCGAGCCCAATGAACCCGCACAGCAGGAGTATCGCATGTGGCGGTGTGGCAACTGCGGCGAGATGGGGCGTCTTCAACAACAGGACACGCTTCCAGCGGAGTGTCCCGCGTGTGCGAGTCCGAAAGAAGATCTGTACTACTGGGAGGAAGACTGAACGTGTGCAACGATTTACCAGCGTGACCCGTCCTGCGATTACGGTCGCGCCGGAACTGACTGACAGTAACCCGCCTCAGTCTTCGGTCCAGTACATCAGATCTTCGCGTCCAGTATCGCAGTTCGGACACTCGTCGGGGAACCCGTCGGTAATCGCGCCCATCTCGCCACACTCCATACACCGCCACATCAGGTGGGCCTCGCCGAACTCGTGGCCCGATCGGGCGTGCTCAATGCTCATCGCTTCGGCACCCTCGCGCGTCGTGACGAAAAACCCGCTTCGCTCGAAGCTCCGAACGCGGCCGAGTTCGTTGCCGTCCTCGTCATACACCGTCTGTCCGGAGTTGAGCGATTCGACCGTTTCTACGGCCGTCTCCTCACCGTGTTCCGCCGGAGTCTCACCAGTTTGTACCATACCCGAACTCAGACGCCGCCGCGAATAAAGACACAGCGCGCATTGTCCGACCGGTCGCTGCTGGTGCTGAAACGGGGACTTTTGGGACCACGAGACCGAACGCGATCGACTACATGAAGTCCTCGATCCCGCTTTGCTTGTTCTTGTCGTTCTCGAAGATACTCTCGAGGGATTTCTCCAGCACCTCGAGGCGCTGTTTCGTGTAGTCGCGACAGTCGTACTCCTCGGCGACGTTGATCGCCGTCTGCATGTACTTGTTCACCGAGCCCTTGTGGACGGTGAGATTGACCCGCCCGCCACACTCACGACAGTCGCCGGTCAGGGGCATCCGCCTAAACTTTTCCCCGCAGTCGAGACACCGGGTTTCCTGGCGGGAGAACGCACGAAGGTTGCCGATGAGGTCGGGGAGGAAGTGGTACTCGATCACACGTTCTGCGACGTCGGTCTCGTCGACTGCCTCGAGTTTTCGCGCGAGTTCGAGCTGGGCGTCCATCTTGTCCATCATCGACCCAAGCGTCTTGTACGCCGAGAGGTCCGGTCCCATCGCGATGTCGGTCGTGTCGTGGGTGTGCTCGAAACCGGCGTACTCCTCGTCGGTGCCGAGCGTGTCCTCGGCGATCTGGACGTCGACCTCGCCGGGGTCGGCCTGCTCTAAGGTCGCGAGGTAGAACTCACGGGGGTACTCCGAGACGATGTCCATGTTGTGGGCCTCGTCGTCGATTTCGGAGGGGTCGATCCTCGAGGACATGACGAGAGGTGCGTCCATCGAGTTGTGTGCGTAGAGCCAGTTGGCCGTGAAGATCGGATCGCCACCGACCTGTAGGTCGTAGAGGTAGCCGTCGTAGTCGACGCGCTCGATGGACGTAATCCGAAGATAGGACAGATCACCGTCGACCAGCGGACGGATCTCCTCGAGTTTTGCTTCGGCTTCCTCGGGAAGGTCGCGCCCGTCGAGTTCGTCGACGATTTCCTCGAGTTTCTCGAGCGAGATGTTGTCGCGTCGTTTCAGATACTTCGGGACGAGTTGTTTGACCCCGTCAATGGCCATTTCACGGATCTCCATCAGTTCCGCTGGAATCGTGACAACGAGGCTCTTCGGACGGTACGAATCCTCGCCGTCGAGGATTCGCTTGAGCGGATTGTCCGATGCACCGCCGGAGACGGAGACCGTATATATCGGCTGTCGCGACGCGTCGCGTTCGCGCCGCGAGACGTTTGCGACGAGACCAAGCCGATGACAGAGGAAGACGATCCCGTCCTTGACGTCTTCGCTCGTCGTGTGGAAGCTGATCGAGGTGTGATTGTCGTCGCTGGATTCCGAGCCGTCACCGGCAATGAACCCGCGCAAGAACGCGAGAACTATGTTTCGTTCCGCGCGGAGAATGCACTCGGGGACGATCTTCTCGCTCGAGTTGTACGAGTCGTGGTCTTCGAATCCGAGTTCGTGCAATACGTCGAAGAAGACGGTTGGGAAGGCGACCTCGTAAGCCTTGTTCGACCAGCGGACGCTCGGCTCACAGCCGATTGAAGCCTTCGTGGCGTCGACGACGCGATCGACGAGTTCTTCGTCGGCATTGTGGATTGCTGGTCGAGTTCCGGAGAGCGACCCTTCAGCGACGAACATTCCGAGTAGCCATGCCAAGTCCTCGTCGATGTCGATGTGTCGATCAATACAGTCCGACGATCCCTTCCAGCCGACCAAACACGTGTCTGGAAGGGTGGTTTCACCGTGTTCGGATTTGATTTCTTCGAGTGTTGACCGACAGACCTTCTTCTTTGAGAGTCGATAAGAGAGTCCGCCGTCGAACGCAACTCGAGTGTCACCGCCGCGTTCCGCAGCGTCCCAGACAGTGGTCAACCACTCCTCGTGCTCATCGTCGAGCAGAACGTACGGTTCCTCGATGCAGTCGAGCGCATCGATCGTCGTGTCGACGGGTTCGACGTCGAGGTTGCGAGGTGCGACAATCAGATCACCCTCCTCGAGGTCGGATCCAGCGACTTCCTCGATTCCGTCGTCGTATCGGAAGAGGCTGTGATCGGTCGTGATCTCGAGTTCGCGCCCGAACTGCGTAGAGATCCGTAGTAGTTCTTCATCGTCGTCGGCCTCGTACCGGATTGCTTTCTCGATCGGCTTCGGTGCCGCTTCGTGGTCGTCGTCGAACGCGTAGGTCGTCCAGCCCTCGAGTGCAGCGGTCTTCTTCCGGAACTTACCGTCGATCTCGATCGGTACGTCGAGTTCCTCCCAGAACTCGTCGAAGGTCATGAACCGCAGATTTCCGTCAGGATCGAACGCGATCAGTCGCGAGTCCTCGGCGACGCTTCCGCCACGCTGGTCCGGGAGGTACGACCGCGAGAAGTTCAGGAGCCCGTCCATGAGTAACATCACGCAGTCCTCGTCACCATCGCATTGAGCGGTGTGGAGTCCGTTCGCGACGAGCGTATGCGTGTCCGAAACCGTGAGACAGTAGGTGTATTCAACATCGGATGGGACGATTTCGGTTCGTTCTACTATATCAACCTCCGGACGGCCGCCGTCGGTAACACCCTCCGCCCGTACACCAGAGTCACTGGCTGAATCGGCTCGGGCTGGTGTCGGTATCTCGTCACCAGCCTCGAGTTCGCTTGCTACGACCCGCTCCAGGCCATCGTTCCAAACGACCATCGTATGATCCGGAGTAACCGTCAGTGACCGACCGCTACGGGTTTCAACTCGGATCAGATGGTCAGGCGCGGGGTGCTTAGAAACGGCTTCGACCTGACGAGTTACGTGTCGTCCGTCGTCGTCGATCGATGGGACAGTGACGAATCCCTCGAGATCCTGGACGAGCACCCCGAAGTCGTCTTCGCGCGGATCGGTCAGCTGCGACTCGACGAACGTCTCGATAGACGCTTCGTGTTCGGTTCCGGACTCGTCTGCGTACCGAATCGTGGTTTCGGGATGGAAACAGTTCCGCCGCTTGGCGGCGTGAAAGTACGGATGCGCATATCCAACCGCCGCGCTCGTGAAACCAATCACCCTCCCGACAGTTGCCGCACTCGTGTGCGGTGCCATCCCGAACACCAGCTCCCCCACGAGGTCCTGGCGATCCTCGAGTTCGTAGAAGGGGTCGAGCCCGTAGTACTGCGCTAAGAGGTCGTCGATGAAGTCGGCCGTCTGCATCATGTGCTCGGCCGCGCCATCGGAGAGGACGACGTCCTGAACGTTGAGTTCGACCAGTTGATCCTCGTGGACGAGCGCTTCGCCGTGGATGTCTTCCTCGTAACCGAGCGCCTGCAGCTGGCCGACGTCGACGTCGAGTTCGCTCGCGCGGACGGACGTGACGGGGAGGTCGGTCATGTCGTAGCGAACGGTCCCGTCTTTGAACGCCGAGACGTCGTGTTTCGCCCTGAGAATTCCCTTCTCCATCGGCTCGGGGATCTTGTTCGCCGAGGTGAGTCCCTTGACGCCTTTGAGGATCTCGAAGGCGTTCTCGCGTTCGCCGACGGACTCGAGGGCATCGCGGTACTCACCGTGGACGTCGACCTCACGGGTCTCGACACAGGTGGCCTCGACCCCGCAGTGGCCACACTCGACGCGACCGGCCTCGTCGGGTTCGATGACCTGCTCACAGTCGGGACAGCGGTAGTCCGGGACCGTCCGGTCGCCACAGTCCGGACAACGGTTCTCGAACGTCTCCGTGCCACAGCTCTCACAGCGCTGGCGGCCGATCTGTAGTTCGACGACGCCGGGCGTGTCGGACATCGTCTCCGTATGCGAGGCAGCGTCGGCGACGTTTCGCTGTGCGCCGCCGGCTTCGCCGATCGGAAACAGCGTGTGAACGGGCGGACTCAGGTCGCGGCGCTCCGATTTCTCCGGCCTCCCCATCCGGTTTCCGACTCGCGTCGGCGACCGTTCGCGAACCGCGAAGGGTGCGACCTCGTTGACCGCCTCGATGGCGTTGTCCCCGTCGGTCTCGTGACCCCAGGTTCGGGCGCGCTCGGAGAGGCCATCGACGGTCCACGTGCGCTCGAGTTCGATACTGGGTTGGCGTTCGCGGCTGTCGTGATCGACCGCGGCGCCGTCGGCGACCGTTCGGCGGGGCTCGCAGCCGACGGTCCGGACGAACGGCCGCCACTCGTCGAGTTCGATCCGCCCCTCGTCGGGACGCTGGCGATGCTCGACGATGATCGTCTCGAGGGCCTCCAGGGTCGCCTCGGCGTACTCGAGGACGAGCGTCCCCTCGTCGGGGTCGCCCTCGACCCAGCCGTCGGAAACCGCATCCGAGAGGGCACAAAACGCGTCGACTGAGAGGTCGTGCCAGAGATAGGTGTACTGGGGATGCAACGGCGCGTCGTACTCGAGGGCCCACTCGAGCGCTTCCGCCGGGTCGGGGAACTCGAGGTCGATCCGTGGATCGTCCTTCAGGGCCTGGACGTCTGCACCTGCGGCGTCGAGATCCTGGATCCACCACTCGTAGACGTACGACGCCGGCGAGAGCGGGTGGTTGTTCTCGACGAACTCGCCGTAGTTGACCAGATACTCCCCGGTATCCAAGATTTTCTCGACACCGTTTCTGATCTCGAGAGCTTCCTCGGGGTCGTCGATGCGACGCACGTCGCCGTTCGCGAGTTTGACGGTGGGGCCGTCGATGCTGTCGACCGGAATGATTCCGTGGGCTTTCCCCGGACGCTCGGTCTTGATCTGGGTTCCCGTCGCGAGAAAGTCGTCGACGAGATGCATCGTCGCGGGATGGATTCCGCCGGTCGCGAAGCCGTGGTTTCGGGCACGGCCGTACCGAAGGCGAAAGCCGCCCTCGGCGCTGGGGTGTGAGAACACCGGTCGGCCGGCGATCAGATCCCGGAGGAACTTCTTCGAGGGCTCCGGCCGCGGCGGGCCGGTCGACTCCTCGGCGTCGTCATCGTCGGCCACTTCGTCCTCCTCGCCATCGTCGTCGTCCGCCGTGTCGGGTTCACCGTCTTCGTCCGCGTCCGCGTCCGCTGTCTCGTCGCCGTAGTTGCCGTCGATCAGATCCTGGAGCCACGGCCAGTCGATCTCGTCGAGTTGGGAGGTGTAGCGCTGAATCTTCGGTGCCTTGAGCGCGATCCCCTCGGCCGCGACGAGACACATGCCGCCGCGGGCGCTGTTCGTGTCGACCCGTTCTAAGTCCCGAAAGCCCGAGACCTCCTCGTCACCGGTCGCCTCCCCGTCTAACATGATCGGGAGGTGTTTCGCGATGAACTTCGTCTCCTTGTCCTTCGGGGTGTACTGGAGGCCGGTCTCCTTGTCGTAGAGGGCGATCTCCTCGGCGTAGCGTTCGATCTCCTCGTCCCGAGCCTTGTATTGGTCGATGCCCACGAGCGCGCGTGTGTAGTCGGCGACGAGTACCGACAGCGCCTGTGCGGTCCCGCCCGCAGAACGGATCGGACCGGCGTAGTAGACGTTGACGAACTCCGTCCCGTCGCCGTTTTCTAAGATCTCGACCTTGTCGATCCCCTCGATCGGCGCGGCGACGACACCTTCGGTGAGCAAGGCGACCGCCGTCCGGACCGCGCCCTCGACTTTCCCCGCTTTCGTCTCGTAGTCGCCGACGCGACCCTCCGCGAAGTCCTTCGCGAGTTCGAGCGCCGCCTCTTCGCGGCTCATCTCACCCTCGAGTTCGCGGACGCGCTCGGCGACGCCGTCGATGCCGAGGATGTTCTCGACCCGGTCAGCCATGTCCTGTGCGACCGGAATCTCGACCTCGGGTTCGGGGTCCCCACCGCGTTCTTTGGCCCGCTCGGCGACGTCTAACGCCTCGTCGAGTTGCGATTCGATCCGCTCGAAGTAGCGTTCGTCTTCCGTGCGCATCTCAGAGCCAGAGGTCGAGTTCGGTCGTCTCGTCGTACTCGCGCTCGAGGGACTCTTCGAAGACGCGCATGTGGACCTCGCCGGCCCAGACGGTCGCCGCGTTCAGGTGGCCGGCGACGGCGTTCCCGTCGGCATCCGAGAGGACGGCGTGGGTGTGGGCGAACCGATCCCCGTCGAGAAGCGCGACGTTGCCGACGCAACTGGCGACCTCGAGCGGTTCGTCGAACTCGATCGGGTAGTACTCGCAGTCCTCCTGGTCGTAGAACCAACACTCGGCGTCCTGGACCGCACCGAGCGCGCTGAACCACGCGGCGTCGGCGTCGACCTCCTCGGCCAGTGACTCGATCTCGGCGCGCCAGTCCGCCCCCGTCTCGAGGCGGGCGACGTACTCGCCTGTGGTTTCGACGGCTCGATAGTTCATACGACGACACTGTGTTCGCGGGGGAGAAAAAGATGCCCGGTCACCGCCAGCGAGACGAGACGGAAGCGATGGCCCGTTCGAGAACGATCCACGAGTCGGTACATCAGTGAGAGTGCTGATCAGTCGACTCGTGAGATACTCTCAGATTGGCTATGATTCCCACATCCCAGTGAACACATTTCTACACATATGATATTAGTTGTACGGAAGAGATTTTATTACCATATCCTGATTAAGGAAATATCCAGATCAGGCAAACATAGACCAAAACTAATAAGAGTTACCCCCACGGCAATATGCGGTATCATGGGAACTAATGACCATGACCCCACCCGGCGAGGGCTGCTCGCCTCGGGTGCGACGGTCTCCGCAATCGCAATCGCAGGGTGCATCGGTGGAAACGGCAACGGCAACGGTACCGACGGAAACGGTGCCGGGAACGGCGACGGAAACGGCAACGGGCAGGCCTCCGGCGATCCGGGTACGATGGAGTTCACCCAGGAGTTAGAACGGGACGAGGACTTCGACCCGATCCACTCCAACGACGCCTACAGTATGCAGGTCGCCAAGCTGGTCTTCGACAGCCTCTACACCTGGGACGAGGGGCTCGGCCTCGAGCCACAGCTCGCCGTCGACTTCCCGGACGTCGAACGCGACGGGACGCGATACCTCTACGAGATTCAGGACGGGATCGAGTTCCACAACGGCGAGGAGGTGACGGCGAGCGACGTCGCTCACTCCTTTATGGCCTACCAGGAAGAAGACAGCGTCAACGAAGCCCAGTTCGACATGATCGAGTCGGCCGAGGTCGTCGACGACTATCAGGTGCAAGTCGACCTCGAGCATCCGTACGGGCCGTGGGAACTGGATACGATGGGTATCTACGTGGTTCCCGAGGGCGAACGCGAGTCCGAGGACGAACGCGACGCGTTCAACACGAGCCCCGTCGGCTCCGGACCGTTCGTCTGGAGTGACTTCCAGCACAACGAGTACGTCACACTCGAGCGCAACGACGATTACTGGGGCGAGTTACCAGAGATCGAGGAGATCACGTTCGTCGACAACGTCGACGCCGCGAGCCGCGTCGCCGAGATCCGTGCGGGGGACACGGACGCCATCGCCGACGTGCCAAACGACGACTGGGACGAGCTGGAAGGCGAGGACGGCGTCGACGTCCACCTCACCGAGAGCCCGTCGTACATGCACCTGACGTTCAACTGTCGGGACGACGCACCGACGGGCGACGCCGACGTTCGCAGAGGGATCTGTCACGCGTTCTCGATGACGGACTTCGTCGAGTCCCGTCTCGAGAACGTCGCGGAGCCGCTGTCGGCGCCGATTCCGCCGATCACGAACGAACAGTGGGGCTTCCCGCTCGACGAGTGGCACGAGGAGTACTATCCGAGCTACGACCCCGACCAGGCCCAGGAGCTGCTCGACGGCGCCGTCGACGACGACTGGAGTCCACGAATCCTCGCGCCCGGTGACCACCGCGGCGACCTCGCAGAGCGGATCGTCACCCGGCTCCACGAACTCGGCTACGACGGCGCAGAGGCCGTCACGCTCGAGTTCGGCCCGCTGCTCGAGCAGACGGTCTACAACGAGGACCCGAGCCCGGACGACTTCCAGGCATACCTGCTGGGCTGGACCGGCGGCCCCGACCCGGACGCCTACCTCTACAACCTCTACCACGAGAGTCAGGTGGGCATCAACCAGGCACACTTCTACGAGGGAAGCGCGGACTTCCACGACAACATCGTCGCGGCCCGCCAGTCGGCCGACCAGGACGAGCGCTACGACCTCTACGAGGACGTCATGATCGAGATGCTCGAGGAGCTGCCGTCGCTCCCGGCCTACTCGTTCCACAACACGATGGCCTCTCGTGACTACGTCCAGGACCTCGTGCCACACCCGCAGGTCCAGTACAACCCGCGTCTCGTCTCGAGTTACTCGAACGTCTCCATCGAGTAATCGAGAGCCGACGAGGGTATCTTTATCGTACACAACCGACGGACGAACGAACACACGTTTCGAACACCAGATACGGACGATAGCTAATGGGACTACTTCGATATACAGTCGCCCGCCTGATTCAGGCGATTCCGGTTCTGATCGGGATCACGGTGATTACGTTTATCCTCGCGAACCTAGCCCCCGGTGATCCGGTTCGGCTCATGTTGCAGGGTCAGCAGGTCGACCAGGAGGTCATCGAGCGGGTCGAACAGCAGTACGGCCTCGACAGGCCGATACACGAACGATACGTTACGTACATGGCGAATCTCCTCCAGGGAGATCTGGGCCACAGCATTCAGCGCGACCGACCGGTGACGGATCTGGTCGTCCAACGCGCCGGACCGACGCTCATGCTCGTCGTCTCGGCGTACGCGTTCGCCCTCATCACGGCGATCCCACTCGGTATCCTGGCCGCGACGCGGCGCAACGAGCCCGCCGACCACATCTCCCGGATCGTCGCCTTACTCGGCGTCAGCACACCGTCGTTCTGGATCGGGATCATGTTGATCCTCGTCTTCGCGATTCAACTCGGCGTCCTCCCCTCGAGCGGACTGGTCTACCCCTGGTGGGGGCCAGACCACTACGGCTACAGCGGCTATCCCGAGTTGCTCTATCAGACGATCAGACACCTACTGTTACCGATGGTCGCACTCGGAACGTTACAGATGGCGACGCTGATGCGCGTCGAACGCACACAGATGATCGAATCGCTCCAGGGGGAGTACGTGAAACTCGCCCGCGCCTACGGCGTCCCGGAACGAACGATCCTGCGAAAACACGCCTTCCAGGTCGCCCAGCTACCGATCATCACGATCGTCGGCCTCAACCTCTCGACGGCGCTTGGCGGCGCCGTCCTCATCGAGTACGTCTTCAACATCAACGGACTCGGGAGACTGCTGCTCGAGGCGATCATCGGACTCGACTACCAACTGATCATGGGGATCACCGTCGTCATCGGTACGATGTTCGTCATCGGCGTGATCATCACCGATATCTCGTATGCGTACATCGATCCCCGCGTCACCTACGGAGATCGTGAGTAACGATGGCAATTGGAGAATCACAACTCGACGGCGACGGAGGACCGAGCGAGGACGTCGAGGCGCAGTTTGGCTGGCGGTACACGTTCGGCAAGGTCATGCAGGACACGACCGCCCGGTGGGGGCTGTACGTCGTTGCGTTCGTCCTGTTCGTCTCGGCGTACACGATGGTCGACAGCAACCTCTCGCGGCTCACCTTCGGTGCGGTCTCTGACTTCGCGATGGCGGAGGCGTTACCGATCTTCGATCACCCCGAACGCATCCCGCCGCCGGGAGAGATCGAAGGGAACGTTCCGCCGGCGTTTCACGTAGACGGAACGCTCTCGCACCCGCTCGGGACCGATCCCGACGGTCGAGACTACTTCACTAGAATCGTCTACGGCGCCCAGGTGTCGGTGAGCGTCGGGATCGTCTCGACGCTGATCGGTTTCGTTGGCGGGACGATCGTCGGCGCGGTTTCCGGCTTCTACGGCGGCCGCGTCGACGACGTCCTGATGCGGCTGGTCGAAACCGTCTACGCGATCCCACCGCTGATCCTCATCATCGTCTTTACGGTCTTCATCAGCGGGGGAACCCCGGACATCACCTACGCCATCATCGGCGTCGGCATCACGTTCATCCCCGTGTTTGCTCGGATTATCCGGAGCGAGGTGCTGTCGGTCCGGGAGATGGACTACATCGAAGCGGCGAAAGCCTCCGGGGTGAAGAACAGAAACATCATCCGCAGACACGTCATTCCGAACAGCTTCGCGCCCGTACTCGTCTACGCGACCCTCCAGATCGGCGTGACGATCCTCATCGTCGCGGGACTGTCGTTTCTCGGCTTTGGCGCACAGCCGCCGACGCCCGACTGGGGACAGATGCTCAACGTCTCACACGGCTACATGCACTCGAACGTCTGGCTGTCGATCTGGCCGGGAATGGCCATCCTCGTGACGATTATGGGCTTCAACCTCTTCGGCGACGGACTCCAGGATGCGCTCGATCCACGAACTAACGATTAACCATGGCTGAACCACTACTTCGCGTCGAGAATCTGAAGACGCAGTTCTTTACGGACGCCGGTACAGTGCGCGCGGTCGACGGCATCTCCTTCGAGGTCCACGAGGGCGAAATCGTCGGCCTCGTCGGAGAAAGCGGCGCGGGCAAAAGCGTCGCGTCGATGAGTCTCCTCCGGCTGATCGAGAGCCCCGGCGAGATCGTCGGCGGCGAGATCACCTACAAGGGCGAGACGATCTTCGGGCTCGAGGAGGGACCGGACGGCGACCTCCAGAGACGCGACGACATGCTCTCGAACGAGGAGATGCGCACCCGGATTCGGGGCAACGAGATCGCCGTCATCTTCCAGGATCCGATGGAGTCGTTGAACCCCGTCTTCACGGTCGGCGGCCAGCTGCGCGAGTTCATCGAGCTAAATCGCGATCTGGCGAAACGCGAAGCGAAACGGGAGGCAATTCGCATGCTCCGGGAGGTCGGCATCCCCGACCCCGAACAGCGCTACGAGGAGTACCCCCACCAGTTCTCCGGCGGGATGCGCCAGCGCGTGCTCATCGCGATGGCACTCGCCTGTGAACCCAGCCTCATCATCGCCGACGAGCCGACGACAGCCTTAGACGTCACCGTCGAGGGACAGATCATCGAACTCGTCGACGACCTCCAGGAGAAGTACGGGACGAGTTTCATCTGGGTCACCCACGACATGGGCGTCGTCGCCGAGATCTGCGATCGCGTGAACGTGATGTATCTCGGAGAGATCGTCGAGCAAGCGCCCGTCGACGACCTCTTTCACGCCACCAAACACCCCTACACCAACGCGCTGTTGAACTCCATGCCCCGACCCGACCGAACGGTCGAGGAACTCGATCCGATCGAGGGTGTGATGCCCGAAGCGATCTCCCCGCCGTCGGGCTGTCGGTTCCACCCACGCTGTCCCGACGCCAGGGAGGTCTGTCAGCGCGTCCACCCCGAGGCGAAGGTGGTCGACCAGGCGGACGGCCACTCCCATCGAGCGGCCTGCGTCAAACACGACGTCTTCGACGCCGGCTACGACGAGAGCGTCCCGCTCGAGGCAGAGCCACAGGTCACTGCCGGCACGCCCGGTGGAGGTGAGGACCGATGAGTCGAGCGAGCGAACTCGGCTCGGAGATGACCGGCGAGGACGTCGCCTTCGGCGACACGCTCGTCGAAGTCGACGGGCTCAAAAAGTACTTTACCCAGGAGTCGGGACTGCTCTCCGGACTCTCGATCGATACCGACGAGTTCCCGCCGATCAGCGTCGGCCGCCAGCACGTCAAAGCCGTCGACGACGTCAGCTTCGAGATTCGACGCGGCGAGACGCTCGGTCTCGTCGGCGAGTCGGGCTGTGGAAAGAGTACGCTCGGCCGGACGATCCTTCGATTGCTCGAGCCGACGGAGGGGCGGATCTCCTTCAAGGGCGACGACCTGGCGGAGCTCGACGGCGAGGCGCTCCGGCAGAAACGCTCGGAGATCCAGATGATCTTTCAGGATCCCCAGTCCTCGCTCGATCCGCGGATGAAGATCGGCCAGATCGTCGAGGAGCCGATGCGCGCCCACGACATGTTAGACGACGACGGCCGCGAACAGCGGGCGAAGATGCTCCTCGAGAAGGTCGGACTCGACCCACACCACTACAACCGCCATCCACACGCGTTCTCGGGGGGCCAGCGCCAGCGGGTCAACCTCGCCCGTGCGCTGTCGGTCAACCCAGACTTTATCGTCTGTGACGAGCCGGTAAGCGCACTCGACGTCTCCATCCAGGCACAGGTGCTGAACACGATGGAGGAACTCCAGGAAGAGTTCGGCCTGACCTACCTCTTTATCGCTCACGACCTCTCCGTGATCCGTCACTTCTCGGATCGCGTCGCGGTGATGTACCTTGGCAACGTCGTCGAACTCGCCGAGAAAGAGGAGCTGTTCGAGAACCCCCAACACCCCTACACGAAGGCGTTGCTCGACTCGATTCCGGTGCCGGATCCGCGCGAACGGGGTGCCCGCGGCGTCCTCGAAGGCGAGGTACCGAGCCCGCTCGATCCGCCGTCGGGCTGTCGGTTCCGGACGCGCTGTCCACGCCTGATCGCGCCCGAGGGCTACGAGTGGACCGACGAGGAGTGGGAGCACGCGCGAACGTTCATGCGGGCGGTCAAACGACGGACGTTCGAACCGATGACTGCCGCCGAGACCCGGGCCGAGTTCTTCGGCGGCGACCTCCCGCGCGGCGAAGCCGGCGAAATCGTCGCCGACGCGATCGATCTCGTGGCGACCGATCGGGACAACGGCGACGACGCCGAACTCGAGGACGGCGTGAACTGGGCCGGCGCAACCGAGCGGTTGCTCGAGTCGTTCGCCGAGGAGAGCATCTGTTCCCAGGAACGACCCGACTACGAGATCGAACCGCAATACGGAACCGGGGTACACCGGGCGGCCTGTCACCTTCACCGGTAGCGAAACTCGGTTCTGCCTCGAACCGGTTCGGCCGAGAAGCGCCCCGGGTATCTGAGGGCAGGAGGTCGTGTCCAACGGGTGCGTCCTGAAGCGGGGATTTGTATTAAACCGGTGATAGATGCACGAAAAGCACCGCAACCGCGACGACCAGCACGAGTCCGATCGCACCACGGGCGATCCACGATCCCCACCGTTCCCGCCACCCGACGACGCGGATCGTCGGCACTCGCTCAACTTGCCTGATGCCCGACTCGGATCGGTACGTACAGACCACCGGAATCGCATAGCGTCCCGGTGGCGCGTTCGTTCGCGTGTTGATCTCGAGGAGGTACACCGGTTCGTCGCGTCCGTTACCGCCGAGCGGTTTCCACTCGAGAGAAGCCGCGTGATCTCGACGTGCGTCCGTGACCGATCGGGGCCAGCTACCGCCATCACCCCCATCGGCGGTGGCGTCGTTCGAACCCGACGAACTGGCGGCCAGACTCCGCCGGACGACGCCCGGATCGTCGAGATCGATCAGGTCGGTTCCGTCGTAGAAGACGCTGAGTTCGTTCTCCCTGACCGTCCCGGTCCCCGAGACGAAGATGCCGAGATCGATCGCCTCACCGGGTGCGAGACGGTCGTCTCGAAGGAGGACATCGAGTTCGTTCTCCTCGATTGCGGCAGTTCCCGAGACCGAGACGCCGATCTCGAGGTGCCCACCCGACTCGATCCGGGATCGCTCGAGCAGCGGGGCGATCGGAAAACCGGTTGCGGCGTCGGACCGGGGCGGAGACGAATCGGCCATTGACGATCCATTCCGGCGAACCAAATTCAGCGCTTCGGCCGTCTCGAGCGTAAATCACGTGCTCGTCGCCCTCGAGCGCTCGGTGTGTTCGCAGTGGAGTCGGAGCTACGTTCCGTGGTCCCAGCTACCCATGTACTCGCGCTGGGTGTCGGTCAGTGAGTCGAACTCGACGCCCTCGGCTGCGAGTTTGATCTCCGCGATCTCCTTGTCGAGGTCGTCGGGGACGTCGTGGACGCCCGGGCCGTACTCGTCGCTTGCTCGCGGCTCATCGCCGCTTGCGTTCGCGGAGCGTGGCTCCGCGCTCTCGACCAGTTCGCGCACGCAGACCGCCTGGATGCCGAAGCTCTGGTCCATCACTTCGACTGGATGGCCCAGCGAGACGGGCGCGGCGAGGTTGACGAGTCGCCCCTCGGCGATGACGTTCAGTCGGCGGCCGTCCGCCATTTCGTAGGCCTCGACGCCGTCGCGGGCCTCGTAGCGGTCGACCGCGAGACCGTCGAGTGCCTCGAGATCGATCTCGATATCGAAGTGGCCCGCGTTGGCGAGCAAGACGCCGTCTTGCATCCGCTCGAAGTGTTCCTCGACGATGACGTCGCGGTTGCCCGTCGTGGTGAGAAAGACGTCTCCGACCTCGGCGGCTTCCGACATGGGCATCACGTCGTAGCCCTCCATGTGGGCCTCGAGCGCCCGGCGGGGCTCGACTTCGGTGACGATGACGTTCGCGTTCTGGCCGGTGGCCTTGCGGGCGACGCCCTTGCCGCAGTAGCCGAAGCCGGCGACGACGACGTTCTTGCCGGCCCACGAGAGGTTCGTGGTCATGGCGATGGAGGCCAGCGAAGACTCACCGGTGCCGTGGACGTTGTCGAACAGCCGTTTCATCGGCGTGTCGTTGACCGCGAAGACCGGGTACTCGAGTGCGCCGTCGTCGTCCATCGCGCGCAGACGGTGGACGCCGGTGGTGGTCTCCTCGGCCCCACCGACGATGCCGTCGATCAGTTCGGGGTAGTCCTCGTGGATCGCGGCGACGAGGTCCATCCCGTCGTCGACCGTGATCGTCGGCTCGTGGGCGATGACGGCCTCGATGGCGGCGTAGTACTCCTCGTCGTCGACGCCGCGTTTCGCGTAGCAGGTGATGTTCTCGTGGGTGTCGAGTGCCGCGCTCACGTCGTCGTGGGTCGACAGCGGGTTACAGCCGGTGACGGCCACCTCCGCGCCGCCGTCGGCGAGCGTCTCGACGAGGATGGCAGTCTTCGCCTCGACGTGCATCGCCATCGCGATGCGTTCGCCCTCGAAGGGCTGGTCGTCGACGAACTCCTCGCGGACGACCTCGAGGATCGGCATGTGTTGGGCGGCCCACTCCATCTTGCGCCGGCCCTCCTCCTGTGCGGACTCGAGGTCGTCCAGCTGATCGCTGATCGGCGGGTACGTGTCGGTCATGCCTCGACAGACGGAGACCGGAGCCAAAACGGTACCGAAGCGGATGCGGCGACGACTCGAAGACGTCTCTGTGACGCGTTAGGCAGACTGGCAAAACCCATCGACGGGGAATCGGTCGACAAACCCATCGAGTGGTACGCCAGCGAAACGCCAAAATACCAGATGAGAGAGGCTGTCGAAGCATTCCACCGAAAGCGGTGGTTGCACAGAGCCGATAGGAAGAGCGAACTCGGAAATACGCCCGAAAGCGGAACGAGCGGCTACTGTTCCCACTTCTCTCTGAGCCAGCCGCCGATCCCTTCGGGAAGGTACATCAACAACAGGATGAGCAATACCCCGTAGATAATTAGTCTAATTTCGGCTATAAAGCGGAGGACCTCCGGCACGAGCACGACGATCAACCCACCGAAGATGCTACCGATCGGCGTGGTCAACCCGCCGGCGACCCCGGCGAGAATGATGTCGATCGTGCGGTGTAAGTCGAACATCGGCGGAGAGAGGTAGCCGTTGAACGGTGCGAAGAGACCTCCGGCAAGCCCACAGATGAGTCCAGCCGACGTAAACGAGAGCAAGCGGTACCGCTGTGCGTCGATCCCGATCGACTCGGCCAGGACGGGATCTTCCTTGATCGTCAGTAGCGCCCAGCCGAACTCGGAGTGAAGTAACCGGTAAAAGAAAACGACCGTCCCGATGTAGACGAGCAACAGGAGGTAGTAGTACAGGACGTCACCCGGGATCATACCGGTCATAACCGAGGGGAACAGCGAGGGCGCGGAGAGTCCCGTACTACCACCCGTGAAGTCGGGGAACAGCTCGAGGAAGTTGACGAACAGCTCGTTGAACGCCAGGGTGATGATGCCGAGGTAGATGCCACTCGCCCGCGTGGCGGGCTTCCCCAAGAGATACGCCACCACCCCAGTGAACACCGTCGCGACGAGAATCGCTACGACGGGCGGAAGACCGGCCTCGGTCAGCTTGACGAACGAGTACGCACCGACGCCGAAGAACGCGCCCTGTGCGAGGATCAACTGACCCGCGTACCCGATCGGGAGGATCGCAGAGAAAGCGAGCATCCCGTAGATGAAAACCAGCGTCAGGTCGAATAGGAGCGCCGAGGGGACCAAAAACGGGATCAACACTGCGATCGCAACGACGACGGCACCGATCGTCGTCTGGTGTGCCTTGATCGTGTCGAACAACCGATTGTCAACCATTCGCTCGAGCATTTCGAAGCGACTCATGTGCTACCACCTCGCAGTCCCTCGGGTCGGAGAACCAGTACGATGAACAGAACGGCAAAGATCGCGAAGAATCGCCACCTGCTGCCGACCATCGTCGCGGTGAAGCTATCCACGAGACCGATCAACAGACTCGCGAGAATCGTTCCGAAGAAACTACCGACGCCACCGACGACGACGATCGTAAACGCGAACGCCGTCAGGGCGACGCCCGACGTCGGCGAGAGGGTGAACAACATTCCGTAGAGAACGCCCGATATGCCGGTGAGGACGGCTCCGATACCGAACGTAAGCATGTAGATGCGCTCGTAGTTTACGCCGATCATCTCGGCACCGCGGCGGTCGTCAGCGACCGCACGCATCGCCAACCCCATGTACGTGTAACGGGTGAAGATGTAGAGTCCGATGAGCATCCCCACTGCGATTGCGCCGGCAGCGGGACGAAGCAAGTTCACCGACGTGCCCGCGACGACAATGCTTCCAATGTCCGGGCCCGGTATCTGTCGAAAGCCGCCGAACATCTGACGTAAGACGTTCTCCGAGATTATCGTGATACCGAACGTCGCGAAGAACGTCAACAGGAGGAACTCATCACGGCCGTAGAACTTCGAGATCACCAATCTCTCGACTGCGACGCCCGCGACGAAGGCAAAGACGATTCCCGCGATAATACTCGGAACCAGCCCGATACCCAACCCGACCAGTCCGACGATCACGAACCCGGTTACGCTGGCAAACTCACCCTGGGCGAAGTTCGGAACGTCGAGAACGCCGAAGATCAGCGAGAGGCCGACTGCAACCAGAGCGAGGATACTTCCGAAGATCAGCCCGTTTCCGACGATAAACACGAGCTGTTCGATCGAGACGACCATCTCACGCACCTCCGAGATACTTTTCTATCACGTCCTCGTCGTCGAGCATCTCCGCCGCCGCACCACGGTGAACGATCGCCCCGTTCTCGAGAAGACAGCCCGAATCCGCGAGCTGTAACGCCTCCTGTGCGCGTTGTTCGACGAGAACGATCGATATTCCGTCGTCGTTGATCTCCCGTATCTTATCGAACAGTTCCGGCACTAGCTTCGGTGCGAGTCCGAGCGACGGTTCGTCGAGCATGAGAATTCGGATGTCGGTCATCAGACTTCGCCCGATGGCGAGCATCTGTGCCTCGCCACCACTGAGAGTACCCGCATGCTGGTCCTGGCGTTCCTCGAGGCGCGGGAACAGATCGAAAACGCGCTCGAGTCGTTCGCCTCGATTCTTTCCACGTTCGGAGTACGAACCCATCACTAGATTTTCTTTCACAGACATCTCTCGGAACAAGTTTCGCTCCTCAGAAACGAGTGCCAACCCGTGACCGAGACGTTCGTGCGCCGGTAAATCGGTTATCTGATCGCCGTAAAGCCGAACGGATCCGTTCGTCGGTCCGATCAATCCCATGAGAACGCGCATCAGCGTCGTCTTGCCAGCGCCGTTCGGACCGACGATCGACAGTATTTCCCCCTCTTGTAACTCGAAAGAGAGATCTCGAAGCACCTGTGCTTCACCGTATCCGGCCGAGATCTCGTTCGCCTCGAGGGCGTTACGTTCCGATGTATGCTTCTCGGAGTCCATCGTTTGCTAACACCTCCGTTGGGGTGCCGGTCAGCAGGTGCGATCCGTCGTTCATCGCGATGATCGTGTCCGAAATCGACCGGATCCGTTTCAGATCGTGTTCGATGAGCAGTACTGAAATGTCGAACTCGCTGTTGATCCGTTCGATCGTCTCACACATGTTGACTTTCTCCGTCGGCGTGAGGCCTGCCATTATCTCGTCGAGCAACAACAACGCGGGGTCGGACATCAACGCTCGGCCCACGTCAACGTGTTTCTGTTCGATCAGCTGTAGGTTCTCGGCGCGGACGTCCTCGTTCTCCCGGAGGTCGAAGAGATCGAGCGTCTGCTGGTACCGTTCCTCTTCGCTGACGGCTGGATCGGGTTCGCCGAACCGGTACGCTGCTCGCAGGTTCTTTTCAACTGTCAGAGAACCAATGGGTTTGGGTGTCTGAAACGTTCGTGCAATTCCTTTCCGGCAGATCCGATGTGGACTGTCCTGTGTCACGTCCTCGCCTCGAAAGCGGACCGTGCCCGAATCGGGACTGAGAACCCCGGTAATCACGTTGAACAGTGTCGTCTTCCCCGCCCCGTTTGGCCCGATAAGTCCGGTGATCTCGCCCTCCTCGACGGACCCCTCGAACTCACTGAGCGCGACGATGCCACCGAACGTCTTCGTTACATTTTCCAACGTTAGTACCTGCTTCATGGAAGTCTCGTAGTTACGGCTCGACGACGTCGCTCGTATACTGGACGACGTTTCTCATCTCGTCACCATCTTGCTCCCATCTGCTAACGATCATCTGGAAGGCCTCGTTGTCCCCGTTCTCGTCGAAGCTGACGTCCCAGCCCGACGCCGATTCGTACTCGATCTCCGCGAGACCGTCCCGGACGCTCTGTGGGTCGAGCGAATCCTGCTCGTCGATTACCTGAGCCAACATGTGAACCGCGTCGTAGTTGGGGAGGCTAAGCGCGTCCATGCGAACGCCGAACTCCTCTTGCATTCGTTCGGATGCCTGTCTGGCACGCTCGTTTTCGAGGTCAACCCCCCAGTTGTACATATCGACGAGATTATCGCCGAGCGCGTCCCGGTAGGCTTCCATTCCGTACGAGTCGTGTCCGATCACGATATCGACCTCCTCGAAGATATCCTGCTCGCGCATCTGTCGGACGAGCGTCGGGCCGTTCCCGCCGGGGAACGGACAAAAGAGTGCGTCTATCTCGTCGGTGTCGATTCCCTGTAGCTCCGGGGTGAAATCGTCGGTCGCCATCGGAACGACGGCGTCGGACACCAGATCCATCCCGTAGTCGCCAGCCTCTTGTTCCATGAATTCGACTGCGGATCGCCCCATCGCGTAGTCAGCCGCGATGACACCGATCCCCGATACGTCCTCTTGCTCGAGAAACTCCGACATTCCTCGTAGCTTCTGTGTCGTGTTTCCGGTCATCCGGAACGTGTAGTCGTCGCCCGGCTCGACGATTTCCGGATCGACGGAGATGGCCGTCATGAACGGTATCTCTTCGTTCTCGGCGAAGTCGCTGAGCGCCATCGAGACGTCACTCGAGAACGTTCCCGTAATGGCTGGCACCCCCTCGTCGTTCAGATCACGTGCGACGCCGAGTGCGATCTCCGGGTTCGCTTCACCGTCCTGTTGCTCGAGTGTTATTTCCTCGTCCAGTTCTTCGTTGATCTCCGCGATTGCGACGTCCGATGCCCGGAGTCCGGCCTCGCCGTCGGTGGCGAGTGGACCCGACTGTGGGGTCGGCATTCCGATCGTCCGCTGGTATTCGTCGTCGAACCCACCCATACAGCCGGCGATGGTACCGACGCCGGCGAGTGCTGTCGCCTGGATTACATGCCTCCTGTTAACCATTGTATTGGTACAGTCTCACCATCATCAATAAAGCTTCACCGAATCCATGGACTCATTGACCGACACAAATGTACGCCTGTGAAAACTCCTGGCACACAGGACTTGATTTCGTCACCCGTGGTCACGTCGTCAGCCACGGGTATCGAATACGTCACTTACATTGATAGTCTGCTGATCCACCGAGCGGATCTGTCGCGCCGTGATCCTCGTGTGAACTACCCCTACCTACTCGCCGCTGGTGGCGGCTCCTTGAGGACGGGGGCTTAGCGCCTACATTCAGCTAAAATGGAGATTTTATCGGTATATTGTCATTACCGATCGTTCCCGCGACACTGTCCCAGCTATTCGTCGGACCGCTCCCAGTAGGGTGGCACCCAGATGTCTTTCTCGACCATATCCTCGATTCGCTTTTCAGTCACTTCTTCCTCGTATTCGTCGTGTTTGACCGGCGTTCGATCGAGCCAGAGGTTCTTGGGGTACAGTTCGCGATCGTACACGACCTCACAGAGTTCGGTCCGGAGATCTTTCATCCAGTTCATCAGCGGCGATCGGTACCGGAACTCGCGAAGTCCCTCGATGTCGATGACGCCGGCACAGTACGACGAGCCGCCGCCGTAATCGTGTTCGGAGATCGTCTTTCCTTTGTGGTTGAGGATCATCGATCCGCCGCCGAACGTGTCGACCGGCGTCTCCGTGTCGGGCGTCAGATAGTAGGTCCCGAGGTTCGGAGCCACGACGTACATACTGTTGTCGAGAGCCCGGGCCTTGTTCTGGATCTCCCAGGCTTCGTTCGCGACGAGCGGTTCGGGGCACGCGATTCGACAGACGACCTCGGCACCGTTCATAGCGAGGCCGCGGGCGTATTCGGGGTACGCTCCCTCGATAGCGAGCGAGATGCCGATCCGCCCGATGTCGGTATCGACGACCGGGAAAAACGAATCGAGATCCTTCCCGTTTTCTTCGACCCAGTCGTCCCAGACGTCGTGGGGCGCTACCGATCGTTCGACCGGGAGCAGGGGCGTGTTCTTCCGGTGTTTGAGGATGACGTCCCCGTTCGGATCGATGACGAACGCAGTGTTGACGAACTTGTCCTCGTACTCCGGTGATTTCTCCTTGGCCGAGGCGACGATGTAGATATCGAACTCCTTTGCGTACTCACCGAGGGTATCCGTCTCTTCGCCGGGGATGTCGATCGCGATATTCTCGCGATACTCGGTGTGATCCATATCCATTATTTCGTCGGTAAACCCCTGGAGCCCCCCCTCGGGGATTACCGCGAGTTTGACCGGGAGATCGACACCGCTCAACCACGTCGCCGCCGAGAGAGTTTCATGGATATGATCTAGATTCTTTTGAATGTCGCTTCGTTCTTCAGCGCCCCAGACAGTCGGCGAAAGGCCGACAGCCATGTATTTTTCGATCCGTGACATGCGTCCCGCTATAACTTAGCATTCGTAATATATCCCAGGGTAATATGGAATCTTTCCTATATTTCTCAGAACGATGAAATACTACCCTCGAGTAGGCACCCACTACTCAGTGACAACTCGATCGTCGTCTGGTGAGCGAACCCACACAGTAGGCGTCGGTTTCATACATCAGTGCAGGCGAGGGGCGTGAAGACCGCAACGACTCCGCCGTTGAGTACGTCCCAAAGCGCAGTATTCGACGAGATCGTTGCTGATCCGCCAGCGTGGGCTTCTCGCGAGCGCCCGATCGTTCAAGCGGCCCCCGTCGACGAGTCCGACGTGGCAGCGTCCCACCTGACGTACCGACACTGCAGTATATAGGATCGTTGTCAACTTTTGCCGGACTCCGGTAAACAACGAACAGTTCTGGCCCCTGTTGAAAGTAAAGATCCACCAATGTTGACGCAGATTTATATATGATATGCACATGGAGTCATATTATGGCCCTTGATAACTCCCAGCAGACGTTCGGGCAGTTCGGTGGACGATACGTTCCAGAACCGCTAGAGGATGTGCTCGCGGATCTCGCCGACGAGTACGACCGTGTCAAAGACGATGACGAATTTCAAGCGGAGCTAGACGAACTACTTCGCGATTTCGCCGGACGGCCAACGCCGCTTTACCACGCATCACGCCTCTCCGAAAAGTACGGGGCGAAAATCTACCTCAAACGAGAGGATCTGATGCACGGTGGTGCACACAAACTCAACAACGCGCTCGGCCAGGCGCTGATGGCGAAACACGCGGGGAAAGAACGGCTGATCGCCGAGACCGGTGCCGGCCAACACGGAACGGCGACGGCGATCGTCGGTGCGCTCACGGGCCTCGAAACCGAGATCTACCAGGGGAAAAAGGACGTCGAGCGCCAGCAGATGAACGCCTTCCGGATGGAGCAGATGGGGGCAACCCTCAACGAGGTCACGCGTGGCGGTGCCGGACTCGCGGACGCGGTCGATGCGGCCCTGGAAGACTTAATCGAGAACTTCGACAACACCCATTATCTGGTCGGATCGGTCGTCGGTCCGGACCCGTGGCCACGGATGGTCCGTGACTTCCAGTCGGTCATAGGCGAGGAAGCACGGGAACAGATCCTCGAGCAAGAGGGGGCGCTACCGGATGCTGCCGTTGCCTGTGTCGGTGGCGGATCGAACGCGATGGGACTGTTCCACCCGTTCTACGACGACGAAGAGGTCGATTTCCACGGCGCAGAGGCGGCCGGGAAAGGTCTCGACAGCGGCCAGCACGCCGCACCGCTTTCGAGCGGAAAAGAAGAGGTGTATCAGGGAATGCGGACCCGGGTAATCGACGACGACGTCGAAGTCCACTCCGTCGCTGCCGGACTCGACTACCCCGGTGTCGGACCGGAACACGCAAACTACAGCGAAACCGACCGATGTTCGTACCACGGTGTCGTCGACGAAGACGCACTCGAGGCCTTCCAGGACCTCTGTGAGTACGAGGGTATCGTCCCCGCCCTCGAGTCGAGTCACGCCGTCGCTCTTGCAAAGCAGGTGGCCGAGGATATGGACGAGGACGACGTCCTCCTCGTGAACCTGAGCGGACGAGGCGACAAAGACGTCGAAAAGATCGCCAACGAGTATCTGGCATAATTCAGTTATGCAATCTGATCAACCGGCAGGGGGAGAAAACCCCACAGTCACCGATCAGTTCGCGGGATCACAGGAGCAACCGCAGGTTCTGATCTGCGATCCGATCGCAGAAGCAGGGCTCGAACAACTCAGAGAGTCGTGTGCCGTCACCGTTCGGACCGACGCATCGTCGGACGAACTGCACCAGGTAATCGACCAGTACGATGCGATGGTCGTCCGTAGCGGAACCGACGTCTCGGCATCGCTTATCGATGCGGCGGGGAACCTCAAGATCGTCGGACGAGCAGGTGTCGGCGTCGACAACATCGATATCGAGGCGGCAACCGACGCGGGCGTCATCGTCGCGAACGCACCCGAAGCGAACACGGTCGCAGCGGCAGAGCACGCGCTTACGCTCTTGCTGGCGAGTGCACGAAACGTCTCGCAAGCGGATAGCGACCTCTCAGAGGGAGACTGGAACAAATCGGAGTACGTCGGAACGGAGATCCGAGGAAAGACGCTCGGTGTCGTCGGGTTCGGTCGAATCGGCAGCGAAGTCGCGAGACGCGCGAACGCACTCGGCATGGACATCGTCGCGTACGATCCGTTCGTCGGCCCGGAACCCGTCGAAAGCGTCGGTGGTGAGCTCTGTTCGTTCGACGACGTCGTCGAACGAGCGGACTTCATAACGGTTCACACGCCACACACCGACGAAACGCACCATCTGCTCGGTGCGTCGGAGTTCGAAGCGATGAAAGAGACGACACACGTCGTAAACGCCTCTCGCGGTGGCGTTATCGACGAAGACGCACTGGCGGCAGCCGTCGAATCGGGCGAAATCGGCGGGGCAGCGATCGACGTCTTCGAACGAGAGCCCCCCGATCCGGATAATCCCCTCGTGCAGTCAGACGACGTACTCACGACACCCCATCTCGGTGCGTCGACGACGGAAGCCCAGCGGGGGGTCGCGACGACGATCGCAGATCAGGTGCTCGCCGTGTTGAACGGCGAGATGGCGTCGACCGCACTGAACGCCCCGTCACTCGAATCCGAGCATATCCGCCCGTACGTCGATCTCTCGGAGAAACTGGGGCAGGTGCTCACCCAGATCGTCGACGAACGCGTCGAGGAACTCGAGATCGCGTACAGCGGGGAGGTCGCCGATGCAGACACTGAGCCGATCACCAGGGCCGTTCAGACCGGCTATCTGTCGCCGATCCTCGGCAGACAGGTAAACATCGTCAACGCCTCGCGGCTCATGGAGAAACGGAACGTCCAGGTCGTCGAACAGTCGACGAACGTCGACTACGATTTCACTTCCCTGATAAAAATCACGGGCCGGACCGGAAACGGCGACGAGCAGGTCGTCGCCGGGACCGTCTTCGGAGACTCGACGCCGACGCTCGTTCGGATCGGACAGCATCGCGTCGACGTTCCCCTCGAGTCACACATGCTCCTGTTTAAAGGGAGCGACGAGCCAGGCGTTATCGGCCACGTCGGATCGATCCTCAGCCGGCACAGTATCAACATCGCCGGCATGTACAACAGCCGGGAGACGATCGGTGGTCAAGCGATCATGGTGATCGTAATCGACACGGAGCCCACACCGGAAACGTACGAGGACCTGCTAGATATCGACGAGATTCACGCCGTCGACGAAGTACAGCTGTAGCCGATCGGATCGGACGATCGAGGTTCTCACTCGAGGCGGTTTACCCTCGTACGGTTTCCTGCCCGTCAGCGCCGACACAACCACGAGCCGTAGGGCGGGTGTGCCGGAAGATCGAGACAGCAATCCGTCTCAGCCGTCGGCCCGACCCACCAGCGCCACCGCCGCCTCCTGTGCTCGCTCGAGTACCGCCGACTCCTCGAGTGTGAGAACTTCACGGTCGCGCATGAGCACCTGCCCGTCGCAGACGGTGTGTCTGACGTCCGACGCCGCGGCCGCGTAGACGAGGTGGCTCACGAGATCGTGACGTGGCGTCAGGTGTGGCGACTCGAGGTCGATCACGGCGAGGTCGGCGGGTGCGCCTTCCTCGAGTTGGCCGGAGTCGAGTCCGAGCGCGTCGGCGCTTCCCTGCGTCATCATCCGAACGACGGTCTCGGCGGTGACCGCGGTCGCGTCGTCCGCGGCGAGTTTGCCGAGCATCGCCGCGTCACGAGCCTCGTCTAACATCGAGAGGTCGTTGTTCGACGCCGCGCCGTCGGTCCCCAGCCCAACCGTCACGCCCGCATCCAGTAATTTCTGGACGGGGGCCATCCCGCTCGCCAGTTTCATGTTCGAGGCCGGGCAGTGGATCACGCTCGCGTCGGTCTCGGCGAGCAACTCGATCTCGCGCTCGTCGACGTGGACGCCGTGGGCGATGAAGTCCTCGGGCTCGAGCAGCCCCCTCTCTGTGGCATACTCGAGCGGGCGGACGCCGTGTTCGTCGACGATCGGCTCGACCTCGTTTACCGTCTCGTTCGCGTGAAAGTGGATCGGGACGCCGGCCTCGCGGGCCTTGGGGACGAACTCGTCGAGGTACGCCTCGCTTACGGTCGTCAGCGAGTGGGGCTGGAACGTCGTGTTGATCCGGCCGTCCGCCCTCCCGTCGAGTTTCCGAGCGATCTCGAGGCTCTCTTCCATGTCGGCGCGTGCCCCCTCGTCGTCTTTCCCGACGGTGATCGCGGTAAAGCCGAGCAGCGCTCGAACGCCCGCTTGGTCGACGACGTCGGCGATCTCCTCGACCTCGAAGTACATGTCCGAGAAGGCCGTCGTCCCCGACTTGATCATCTCGAGGACGCCGAGTTCGGCTCCGATACGGATATCCTCGGCGGTGAGTTCGGCCTCGACGGGCCAGATGTCCTCGCGGAGCCAGGAATCGAGGGGTTTGTCGTCGGCGTGTCCTCGCAGGAGCGTCATCGCGACGTGTGAGTGACCGTTGACGAATCCGGGCGTCACGAGCGCGTTCGACGCGTCGAGGGTCTCCTCGCCGGAGAGGTCGTCCCCGATCGCGACGATCTCGCCGGTATCCTGGTCGACAAGCACGTCGGCACGCGTTACTGTCGCGTCCGGGCCCAACACCCGTCCGCCGGTGATCGAGAGCGTCGTCATCGCGTAGCCGTTCTCGAGCGGGACGCCTTATACTGTCGGTCGACTGGCGACGGATCGTTGGAGTGGGCAGTGACGGCCGGCTGTAACGGGTCCCGCACGGACGAACACGATACTGTCGGACAGAAGTCAGTGAGAAGTCGGTCGCGAACTCGCGGGCGTCCCCGAAGATGACGGCCCCAGTAGAGTGACCGGTGTACAAATACTGCTGTCCGACGGTATAATAGGTCCTCCCGCGGAACACGGCTATATGCCGAACGAGGAAGAAGCCGCCGACGCCTTCGGCGTCCTCGCGGACCCGACGCGCATCGCGATCCTCCGGGCGTTCGCGGAGGCGCTCGATCGCGTCGAACTCGGCACCGACGAACCGATGCCAGTGCTCTCGTTTTCCGACGTCTACGAGCGAGTCGAGATCGACTCGACCTCACAGCTGTCCTACCACTTAGAGAAACTCGACGGGACGTACCTTCGTCACACCGAGGAGGGGTGGCAGTTCACGTTCGCGGGCGAGTCCATCGTTCGTCTCTTCCTGTCGGGTGCCTACGCCGGGGACGTCGAGTTCGAGCCAGTCGACGTCGACGGACAGTGTCCCTTCTGTGACGCCGAGGCACTTCAGGTGGTCGTCGACGATCTCGCCTTGCTTCGGGAGTGTGACGACTGTGGCCGGCGGATGGACGGAATACAGGTGACGCCGGCACAGATCCGAGACCGCGATCCGGAGTCGCTGCTGGCGAGTGCGAAAGCCGGCAGGATGGCGCTGTTCTGGCAGTTTCGCGAGAACGTCTGTGACGAATGTGGCGGCGCCATCGACCTCGAGTTTCACGACAGGGACGCCGGCAGCGTCCTCGAGTGGTCCGTTCGCGGGCGCTGCCGGCAGTGCTGGCGCGTCGTCCACGGGCCGCCCTCGATCTGGCTCGCGACCCACCCCGCGTCGATGGGCTTTCACTGGGACAACGGGATCGACATCCGCACGCTCGGCTTTCGCGACCTGATAGAACGCCTCGAGTCCGGCGACTGGCAGAGCGAGCGCGTTGGGGAAGGCGAGTACGAGATAACGTACCGCGTCGACGAGGCGGAGCTCCGACTCACGGCCGACGACGACCTGTCGGTGCTCCGGGCCGAACGCGTCCGACGCGATTCGGTGCCCGACGCCTGATCGTGTCACGTTCCCGACTCAACGATCGTTGAGCGATAACCGGTGGATCGGTCGATGGATCGGACCTCGCCGTCGAACTCCGCCGAAACTACTCAACGATCGTTTTGAACGCGATCGAACACGTGTCTATTCTTTGATAACACTTACGTGCTCGTCCGGAGGAGGTCGCCACGATTGCACATGCCGGTGACGACCGAACGTCGACCGAATGTATCGAGAGGCGGACAACTGGCGGCCGCTGGTGGCGTCCCGGGCCTGCACTGCAGGGCCGAACCGACTTGTGCCACCGGGTTCGGCCCTGCAGTCGACGCCTGGGAGGGTGCTCGGATCTGTAACCAGGACCGGCGGCGATCACGGGAGGTGGTTGACGGTGAGTGAATACTCGGACGAAACGGCGGGAAGCGGCGGGGAGTTCGCCACCTCGAGACTGCTCGGTCGGTGGCTCGTCCTGGTGGCGACGCCGGTGGCCCTCGGCGCCGTGTTGTGGATCCACCCCCACGGCGGCGAAAACATGTACGAGTCGCTCGCGCCGGTGGCCGACACCTGGTATTACATCCACGTCGTGTTGTTGCCCCTGTTCGGACTGCTCGGTATCAGCCTCTACGTCCTGCTGAACGGATACAGCGGGCCAGTTGCGACGATCGGCCGGATCGGAACCGCGATCTATCTCGTATTCTACCTCGGGTTCGAGGCGATCGCCGGAATCGCAACGGGGATCCTGATCAGAGAGACGCAGACGCTCCCGGCCGAACAACAAGAAGGCGTCGCGACGGCCGTCGACGCGATGGTCACCGATCCGATCGTCGGCGGCGCGGCCCTGATTGGCACCGCCGGCTCGCTCGTCGCGGTCGTCGCGATCGGCATCTGTTACCGGCGTTCCGGCGCGCCGCTCGTTCCCCTGCTCGGTCTCGTCGGCGTCCCCATCACGGCCGTCGCACACGGGGGCGGGCTCGCCGACGTCTTCGGGATGGCGCTGTTTCTGGCGAGCGTCCTCTGGCTCGAGTTCGGCTGGCGACGGATCGACGAGCGGCCGTCGCCGCAGGCGGTGTGAGTTTCGGAGCGAATCAGCCGGTCCCGTCTGCTCGAGTCGGATCTCGTCGAAAGCGTGGAGCTACCGGAACATCCAGGAGACGAACTCGCCCGTACACACCGTCGAGCTACTGGGTCCGGAACCGTTCGAAAAGCTGATTCCGTGATCCTGCCCGCGGCTCGTACAGGACTTCGTCAACGTCGCGACGTGGGTCCTGTTCTCGCCCTCCTCGACGATGTAGATCGTCTGCTCACCGTGCTCCCAGCCGTCGACGGTGGTCGTGACGTTCTCGCCGGGTTCGACGGTGACCTCGTGGCTCTCGACGCCGTCGTCGACCAGCGTCACGTTTCGCTCGTAGTTCGGCCAGACGAGATCGGCGAAACTCAGTATCCGTTGGTCGCCGTCTTCGGTCGTCACCTCGAAGTTGAGATAGCCCGCCTCGTCCATGTCCTCGACGGTGTAGGCGGTGACGTGGTACTCGACGTCGTTTTCGTTCTCGATCGTCAGGATCGGTTCGGGCGTCCCCGTCGCGGCACCGATACCGACCACCACTGCAGCGAGGGCGACGGCGCTCAGGAGGACGGCGAGACGGCGGGAGACCATACGACCGATTGGTCGGTCACCGATAAAAGCACATTCGTTCCGGCTGGGAGACACGAACCGGGTCTGGGCCGACCTCGAGACCGATCGTCCGACGAACGTGAATCGTTCCCCCCGACGCGGCGGAACCGATCGGTAGACTAACGTATGCGTGAGCGACACGTTCAACGGAGAGCCGATGCCCTCCACCAGACGACAGCTTCTCGCTGGCGCGGGAGTCGCCCTCGTCGGCGGCGTCGGAGTCGCGGGCGCCACCGTGGAGACCACCGGCGGCGAGCCCTCCGCCGCGGAGACGGAATCTGCCACGGCCGCCCTCGAGTGGCCGATGTACCAGTACGACCCCGCGGGAACCGGCTACAATCCCGCCGGGTCGGGGCCGACCGACGGCGTCAGCGTCGCC
Source organism: Natrialba swarupiae (assembly GCF_008245225.1). GTDB lineage: Archaea > Halobacteriota > Halobacteria > Halobacteriales > Natrialbaceae > Natrarchaeobius > Natrarchaeobius swarupiae. The sequence goes on along the minus strand of NZ_VTAW01000001.1, from coordinate 128,156 downwards.
TGGAGCCACGAGTCGACGGAGTGGTTCCGCGGGGCCGCACCGCCGATCCGACTCGGGAACACCGTCTACGCCGTCGGCGAGGGACTGGTCGCCCTCGAGGCCGACACCGGCGAGCGCCGGTTCGCCCATCGGGGTCCCTACACCTCGAGTCCGGCGCGCGTCGACGCGTCGGTCTACCGGACGCCCACGCTCGCCGTGACGTCGACGGCCGGCATCTTCGGCCTCGGAACCGGGGGCATCCAGATTCCAGGACTCGGACGCTGGCTCGACGGCAGGCGGTGGGACGGGCCCAACCACGGCACCCGGCCGGCGTCGATCGAGCACAGACCCTCGGTCGATCCCGTCACAGTCGACGGAACGATCTACGCGCCGGTAGCCGGCACGAACGATCTGGTCGCGCTGAACGCCAACGACGGGACGGAGCGCTGGCGGGTCACCCACCACGAGGACACCGCCTACAGCGTCTCCTACAGCCGCCCCGCGATCCGCGGCGATACTCTCTACGTCGCCAACTGGCCCCACCAGGTGACCGCGTACGACCGCGAGGACGGGACGGTGCGCTGGCAACGCGAGCGCGACGACCAGATGCAACTGTGCTCGGTCCCGACCGACGAGGGCGTCGTCGTCACCTCCCGCAACGGTGTTGCGCTCCTCGACCTCGAGGACGGAGAGACGATCTGGTACCGCGACCTCGAGGGGAACGCGGTCGAGGGGACGGCGGCCGTCGCCGACGGAACGATCTACGCAAGCGACGGCCGCGAGACGTTCTACGCGCTGTCTCTCGAGACGGGCGAGGAACTGTGGTCGGCGCCGTTCGAACGAGAAACCGAACCCGTCGTCGCCGACGGAATGGTGTACGCCGTCGAGATGGATCGCACGCTGGTCGGCTTCGACGCGACGACGGGCGAAGAGCGCGTTCGCTTCGAGCCCTCACAGGTTCCACTGTCGCCTCCGATCGTCGGCGACGGGACCCTCTACGCGGTCAACAGACGTCGGATCATCGCGCTCGAAGACGAGTAACCCCGATTCCATCGCAGTCGGACCCTCATACGGTCTGCTGGACGTCAGTGCCGCCGAACCGGGACCCGTCTTCCGGGGTCGGCGGGAGACAGTTACAGCAATCCGTATCACACAGACTCGACGTCGTTCTCGAGGACCGATACTGGAACGGAGCGTCCAAAGCGCGCTCACGACGCCTTATTCTGGGTTGTTGGCAGTAGATATAAGTTAGTACAGGACAGAAATTAGGACGAAAGCCATCACTACGCGTCGCGAGGGGCACGCACCGAAATGCCCCCGGTGAAAGCGAACCCGAGATGCGGCACCCAATCCCCATCGCGGGATTTGCACGCATGATTTCGTGTATTCTACCGGGAGACACACGTCCCGCACGACCGGCACATCGTACCCCTCGAGCGTCGACGCCGCCGGAACTCGCCGTAGCGACAGCTGGACACGCAACCGACGACGGCCGGCGTCACGATCACGTCCGTCCGCGGGGGAACAGATGAGCGACGGCGTCAGGAGATCGGTGATCGAAGATCGACCCGATCCCGAGGAGACGTCGCTCTCTCCGTGTCCCGTCTGTGGAACACCCATCGTCCGGCGAACGATCGTCGGCCCGACCGAGGCCGTCGCGGATCCCTGTGGCTGTCGCGTCACCCCCAAACTCCCCGACTCGAGGTCGGAGCCATCGGATCCGGAATAAGCGCCGACTCGGGTGGTGTGGCAGTATCGCCGGCCCAACTTCCGTTCGAACGCCTTTCGGCCGGTTCCGACGAGTGGTTCGTCCGACATCGGTCGCACCCAGGGGCCAGCACGCAGGCGGATACGGTCGGGTTTCTGTTCGTTATCACCCTCTCGGCTCGCACCGCCAGTAGCCGGATCGCTCGACGACGGCGTACCCGTTCGCCTCGAGTACCCCCTTCGTTTCCTCTGGAACGTCGCCATCGATCGCCGCGTCGTGGATCTCGACGAACAGGACCGGACGGAAGCGCTCGAGGACGCCTCGAGCGCCGCGGAGGACTGCAGGGGCCGTTCCCTCGACGTCGATTTTGATCGCGTCCGGCACGGGACAGTTCGGCTCCTCGAGGCCGACGTGCTCCTCCGGGGCCGTTCCGGAGCCGAGGACCAGCGTGTCGAGCGTCCGGATCGGGACTCGTCGCACGTCGATCACTGATCCACCCCAGCGGGTCGCACTCGCGCGGTCGAACGCCGAGAGTTCGGGGTTCGACGAGCGATAGAACGGGCGGTCGCCGTCCTCGTCGCCGATCCCGATCGGGCGGACGTCGATCCGGTCCTCGAGAGAGTTCAGACAGACGTTGGCCCGGAGGCGAGCGACGACGGGCGGGGACGGTTCGAACGCGACCACCCGTCGATCCGGCGTTCCACTCGCGAGCGCGAGCACGTAGATTCCGACGTGTGCACCGACGTCGAAGACGACCGCGTCGGGGCCGCAGACATCGTCTAGCTCGGCGAGCATCTCGTCCGTTCCGTGGCGGTTGATCGGCTCGAGACAGCGAACGCTCCCGGCTGGCGTCCGGTTTCGTCTCGAGATCAGCCGGCGTTCGTAGTTCACGGCCGCGATTCGGTGGTACGCCCGCCTCCCGAGGCACTCGACGGCGGTACGCGCCCGTCGAATCGTCTCGATTACGCCGTCGGTCACGGTCGTTCCACGCCACGACGTGGCCGCAGTTGTACGTTCGGCCGCGCCGCGACACTCGAGAACGGGGCCAACGACTACGGCGTCGGTCGACGTGGCCTCGAGTGATGACTGCCCGAGCCGTCGAACGGATCGTCGACGCCGCGATCGCGGACGACGAACGCGGCTGTCGCAGCTGCCCCGGCAGTGTCGAAACGTCCTTCGCCGGTGGCGATCGCGGGCGCTCGAGGCGTCGTCGAGTACCGCATCCGACCGGGGCGAGGAACAGTCGGCGGATTTATCCTCCGGATCGTCGAACGGACGTACATGACCGGCGCCGGAGACGACACTGACGGCGACGAGAGGGAAGCGGGCGGCCGTGGCGGCCTCGACGACGACCGCTCCGAGGCGGAAACCGAATGGGACACGGAACACGCCACTCGAGACGGCGAACGGGACGAGAGACGACGGATCACGGTCGATCTCGCCGATTCGAACGCCGACACAGATGCCGATCCCGCCTCGAGTCCGCCGCCATCGACGCCGGACCCGGACGACCCCGATCCGGACGGCGAGCCGGACCCAGGGCCGAACGCGGTGAGAAACTGGGCCCTGCTCCTGCTTGGACTGGCTGTCGTCTCGTTCGTCACGGCCGCGGTGACCGTCTCGACGGGCGACGACGTTCTCCCGGTGATCGGCGCGACCGTCGTCGGCGTCACGTTCGCGGCGATCGCGGTCGTCTCCGTCCAGCGCGCCCCCTGGCTGCTCGAGGGGCTCGACGCGGCCTGGATCGAACACCGCCGATACGTCTGGTTCTCGACGGGGCTGTTCGCGTTCGGAATCGTCCTCGGTTTCCTGCTCTTGCTCGCGGGGGTCAATCTGTTCGAACTCGTCCTCGAACTGCTCGAAGAGGAACTGTTTCCGGAACTCGAGGACGAGGAGTTCGAGTTGACGGCGAGCTTTTTCATCGTGAACAACAGCCAGCCGTTCTTGTTATCGATCGTCGGCGCGCTCTCGGTGGGCGTGCTCACCGCAGCTATCATGCTGTTCAACGGAATCATCGTCGGGAACGTCGTCGGCGCGCTCGTCGGCGAGACCGGTCTCGATTACGTCATCGTGGGGCTCGTCCCACACGGCGTCTTCGAACTCGCTGCGCTGTTTATCGCGGCCGGCGTCGGGTTCCGTCTGCTCTATCGGTTCGCCGAACGGATCATCGGCTATCGCGACGCCTTCCTGACGAAGCCGTACCTCCTTCGGACGACCGCGTTGGTCGTCTTCGCCTGGCTCATGCTCGTCCTCGCGGCGTTCGTCGAAGCCTACATCACCCCCGAACTGCTCGAGATGCTGTTCGCCGAACGGCTCGAGGGTCTCGAGGACGAAGCACAGACTCCGTGATCGGCGTCCCAATCCGTCCCTCGTACGGAACGCTGTACCGATCTGCCGATGCGACCGTAGAGCGGGGCGCGGTCCCAGCAAAACTGACGGACGAGAGACCGTATCGATAGGCAACGGCGTCGACCGCCGCGTTGAATACCGTTCGCGTTCGAGCACCGGTATGCGACTGTTCGTCAGCGTCGACCTCCCGGACGATCTCGCGGAACCGGTCGCCGACCTCCAGGCCGAGTTCGCGGACGCGTCGGGGCTGAATTTCGTCGAGCCCGAACAGGCCCACGTCACGCTCAAATTCCTCGGCGACGTCGACGAGGAGCGGCTTCCGGCACTCACCGACGAACTCGGGGCAGCCGTCGACGACAGCGGCGTCGACCCCTTCACCGTCCGCTACGGCGGGCTGGGCGTCTTTCCGAGTCTCGAGTACATCAGCGTCGTCTGGCTCGGCGTCGACTCCGGCGGCGAGGAGTTCACGAGGCTCCACGAGTCGATCGAGGATCGGACGACGGCAATGGGCTTCGACCCGGAAGACCACGAGTTTACCCCCCACGTCACGCTCGCGCGGATGGAACACGCCGGCGGGAAAGAGTTGGTCCAGGACCTCGTCCGAGCGTCGGAGGACGCGGACGGCGAGGAGTTCGCGGTCGGCGAGACGCGGGTAGAGGAGGTTCGACTGACCGAGAGCACCCTCACGAACGACGGCCCGGTGTACTCGACGGTGGAGTCGCTCCCGCTCGAGTAACGGTGGCTACTCGGAAGCCGCCGGGCGTGGCGTTCAATGGACAAGATTTTAAGCCAGCGTGGGCTACCTGTGGCTACTATGGGTAAGAAATCGAAGGGCAAGAAGAAGCGTCTTGCCAAACTCGAGAATCAGAACAGCCGCGTTCCGGTCTGGGTCATGATGAAAACGGACATGAACGTCACCCGAAACCCGAAACGACGCAACTGGCGGCGTAACGACACTGACGAGTAACGATGAGTGCAAGTGATTTCGAGGAACGAGTCGTTACCGTTCCACTGCGCGACGTCAAGAAGGGACCGAACCACGAGGCCGCCGATTACGCGATGCGTCTGATCCGCGAACACCTCGCGAAGCACTTCGCGGTCGACGAGGACGCGATCCGTCTCGACCCCTCGATCAACGAGGAAGTCTGGTCGCAGGGCCGGTCGAACCCGCCACGGAAGCTCCGCGTTCGCGCGGCTCGCTTCGACGAGGCGGGTGAGGCCGTCGTCGAGGCCGAGGTCGCCGAGTAAACTTGCAGCGTCTCGCCTTCGCCGGGTCGGCGTACGTCGGCGTCTTCGCCCGCGCGACCGACTCGTGCGTACTCGTTCGACACGACGTCGACGACGACATCGCCGAAACCCTCTCCGAGGAACTCGAGGTGCCCACGATCCGCACGACGATCGGCGGCTCCTCGACCGTCGGTGCCCTAGCGACGGGTAACGAGAACGGCCTGCTCGTCAGTTCGCGCGTTCTCGAGTACGAGCGCGAACGGTTAGCGGATGAACTCGACGTGCCCGTCGCCGAACTGCCGGGCAACATCAACGCCGCTGGTAACGTCGTCCTCGCGAACGACTACGGCGCGTACGTCCACCCCGACCTCCCTCGAGAGACGATCCAGATCGTCAAGGACACCCTCGAGGTACCCGTCGAACGCGGCGACCTCGCCGGCGTACGGACGGTCGGGACCGCCGCCGTCGCGACGAACTCGGGCGTGCTCTGTCACCCGAAGGCGACCGACGAGGAACTCGATTACCTCGAGGAGGCACTCGACGTCCGGGCGGACGTCGGCACCGTCAACTACGGCGCGCCCCTCGTGGGATCGGGGCTGGTCGCCAACGAATCCGGCTACGTCGTCGGCGAGGACACCACCGGGCCGGAACTGGGTCGGATCGAAGACGCGCTGGGCTATCTCGAGTAACTACTCGAGCATCGATTCTCCGTTTTCACTGCCGTACGGGCTGATTCACCGGCTCACTCGTCCGACAGCTGCCGACGATACCTCTATTCTGCCGTCGTGACTCAAAACTGATTTTGATTCTTCTGAGCATATTTACATTATGGCCCCGAATCAGTTCCGATGGCAGTACTCTCCGCGTTCCGCGACGGTGTATCGGTCCTCCAGCGAAATCCGGTGATACTCGTCGTCGGGGTGGCGATAATGGCGATCCAGCAGGTGTCGTCGCTCGGCGAGTTCACCGAATCGTTCGCGCTGATCGCCCTCTTCAGTCTGGTCGGATTCGGAATCACGATCGTCGTCTGGCCGTTTTTCCTCGCCGGCATCCTCGGGATGGCCCTCGAGGGACTCGAGGGAGCAACGACGCTCGATCGGTTCCTCGAGGTCGGAAAGCAACGGTACGTCTCGATGCTCGGGGCACAGGTCCTGTTCATCGGGCTGATGATCGCCCTGTTTATCGCCGTGTTCTTCGTGTCCGCTATCGCGACGATCGCGTTCGGGATCGGATTCGCCGCCATGGAGTTCGACGCCGGGGCGGGGCTCCCGGTCGGAATCGGGATCTTCGCGATAATCGGAATCGTGTTCTTTCTCGTGTTCTTCGTCGTCTTCATGTTCCTGCAGTTTTTCGACGCGGCGATCGTCGTCGAGGGTGAGCGCGCGTTCGACGCGTTCGGCCGGAGCATTCACGTCGTCCGGTCGAACCTGCTGAGCGTCGTCGGCTACACTCTCCTCTGGGGAACGGTGAACGTCGCGATGTTCACGCCGGTGTACGTAACCGAGTTCGCGGTGGCCCAACCGGGACTCCAACTCGAGGTGAGCGAGACGATGCTCCGGGCGGCGGCGATCGGCCTCACCGTCGTCGTCGGCGGACTGATACAGGCGTATCTCTACACCGTCCACGCCGCCTACTACACGCGATTGCTCCCCGAGCCCGCTCCACAGGAGCGGGCAGACGACGGAGCTCGGTTGTAGCCTCTCGTCACGCCGGCCAGTCGCTGAGTTCGTCGAGAACCAACCCTCGACGGCGACCGCCCTACACCCCGAGAAACCTGAGGAAGAGGCCGGCGAGGACGATGACCACCCCGATCGTCGACCCGACCAGCGGCGGCAGAACCGGGATCGGAATGACGATCAGGAGGATGCCGACGGCGATGACTTTCGTGGACGTTCTCACGCTCGGTCTCTCCACGCCCACGGATAAAACGCCGCGGGGTGGGCGAGCGACCGTCGGGACAGACGACGACTCGAGTCGCCATCGAACACTCGATTCCGGCCGACTCGAGGGAATCGAAATTACGGTAGACGCGCCAGAACACAGTGGCGACGGCCGCGGCGAGGCACAGTCCTTAAGCAGTTCTCACCGCTATTGGGAGTCGATGCACGTCATCGGAACGGTGGGTCTGCCCGGAAGCGGGAAGGGCGAGGCCGCCACCGTCGCACGCGAGGAGGGAATCCCGGTGGTGACGATGGGCGACGTCGTCCGCCAGGAGACCGCGGATCGCGGGCTCGATCCCGCGAAAGACCACGGCACCGTCGCACAGGCGCTTCGCGAGGAGAACGGCCCGGCGGCGATCGCCGAGCGGTCGCTTCCGATGATCGAAGACCGTCTCGAGAGCCACGACACCGTCCTAGTCGACGGCATTCGCTCGGACGTCGAAGTCGACGCCTTCGAGGAGCGCTTCGAGGAGGCCTTCACGCTCGTCAGCATCGAGGCCCCCTTCGACGTTCGCCGAGAGCGTATCGATACACGGGGGCGGGACGCCGGTGAAGCCGACGGCGGCGAGGGACTAGCCGCCCGCGACGAGCGCGAGCGTGGCTTCGGGATGGACGACGCGATGGATCGCGCGGACGTCGTCGTCGAGAACACCGACACGCTCGAGGCGTTTCACGAGCGGATTCGGTCGATCATTCGCGAAGGGGAGACGAGCGACGCCGAGGAACCCACGGAGGTGCGCCGGCCGTGACGGACGTCTACCGCGTCGACGTCGAGATCACCGCGCCCGTCTACGACACGGAGGTCACCAGCCGCGTCGCCGACGCGATCACGAATATCTTCCCGAACGCCGAACTCGAGGAGAGCTTCGGCGAGATCAGGGCAGAAACCCACTCGATGGATCACTTCTCCGATCTGCTCCACCGCCAGGAGATCCTCGACACCGCCCGCGGTGAGTTCTTCTCGAATCGCGATGGGAACGTCTTCTCGTTCGCGTTGAAAAAACAGGCGGCCTTCGAGGACCGCGTCAACTTCTCGGTCGGCGAACCCGACGAACTCGGCGAGATCAGCGTTCGCGTCCGCGTCGAGGAGCCGACACTCGAGGAGTACGTCGACCACGTCGCGCCACCGACCGAGGACGGACGCCCGCTCGAAGGGTGAAAGCACCGGTTTCGTCGATTACACCGTGTCGTACGGTCTGTCGTGATTCGGTACCATGACCGCGGTCCGGTACCGAGGAGAGCGGCCGACAGCTTTTGTTCGACGGGGAGAGATCCAAACATATGAGCGGCGACGGGCGGGATTCTGATCGGCAGCGAGCCCACGGCGAGTATCAGGACCTGATCGACGCGATGAACGACACGGCGTGGGTTCTCGCTCCCGATGGACGAATCGAAGCCGTAAACGAGTCGGCCGTCCAGACGCTCGGATACTCACGAGAGACGTTACTCTCGATGCAGATTCACGAGATCGACGACGGACTGGAACCAGACGAGATCACAGAACTCATCGAGAACATGCCCACTGACGGGCTCCAGGTGTTCGAGACCGTCCACGAAGCCAACGACGGGACGAAAATCCCCGTCGAAATTAGCTCGAGTCTCGTCTCCTACCACGGTGAGACGCGTATCTTGAGTATCGCTCGAGACATCACCGAACGCAAGCGCTACGAGGAGGAGTTGGAACGACAACGGGACGATCTCGAACTGCTCAACGAAGTCCTCCGTCACGACATTCGAAACGACCTCGCGGTTATCAGCGGTGCCGCGGAGTCGCTTCGGGAACAGCTCGGCGACGAGTCGAATCCGGATCTGACGACGATACAGGAAAAGACCGGACACGCGGTCGACCTCACGACGACTGCGCGTGATCTGGCAAGGGTGATGCTCCAAACCGAGGTCGACGATCAACGCGTCCCCCTCGCACGAACGGTCGTCCAGCAAGTAGCGGAGACTCGTTCGGGATATCCGGACGCGGACGTGACGATCGAAGGAGAGCTTCCGGCGGTACAGGTCAGTGCCGACGAGTTGCTGGAGGCCGTGTTTCGGAACCTCTTGCAGAATGCGATCCAGCACAACGATACGGACACGCCGAACGTGACCGTGCGTGCGGAAACGCTCGAGGATCGAGTGGCGGTCCGGATCGCGGACAACGGACCAGGGGTACCGGACTCCCAGAAGTCGGCGATTTTCGGGAGGGGCGAGAAAGGGCTTGCAAGCGCCGGGAGCGGAATCGGATTGTACCTCGTGCAGACGCTGGTGGACCGCTACGGTGGCACGGTTCGGATCGAAGACAACGACCCCGACGGTTCGGTTTTCGTCGTCGAGTTACCGATCGCCGGATAACGCAGGCTCGAGGAGGCGTCGTCCGGAGCCACCTGAGACGGTTCACTGCCCGCCAGGTCCGACACACGCACGACCCTGGGGCGGGTGCGCCGGCAGGTCGGGACAACGAGACGTGACCGTCGAGAGAAAACTGGCCCGACGGTCAGAACGGGCCCATGCCGCCCATACCGCCGCCACCGCCGCCTTGCTGTTGCATCTGTTGCATCATCCGCTGCATCTCCTGGTCCGAGCCCATCCCCTGGAACTGCTTGATGGTTCGTTCCATCATCTTGTACTGCTGGAGGAGTTCCCGGACCTCGTCCTCGCTGGTGCCCGATCCGCGGGCGATGCGTTCGATCTGGCTCGCACCGATGGCCTTGGGGTACTCCTTTTCGGCGTCGGTCATCGAGTCCATGATGACGCTGAACGTGTGCATCCGCTCCTGGGTGACGTCCATCGCGTCGTCGGGAAGCTGGTCTTTGATCCCGCCGCCGAAACCGGGGATCATGTCCATCACCTGATCCAGCGGCCCCATGTTGTTCATCGCCTCCATCTGTTTTTGCATGTCGTTTAAGCTGAACTGGCCCTGGAGCATGTCCTCGGGGTCCCAGTCTTCCTCTTCGATGTCGGTCTCGGCCATCGCACGCTCGACGCGTTCGGCGAGTTGACCGAGGTCGCCCATACCGAGCAGCCGGGAGATGAAGCCGTCAGGTTCGAAGCGCTCGACGTCCTGGACCTCCTCGCCGGTCCCGAGGAACGCGATCGAGGAGTCGGTCTGGTCGACGGCCGTCAGCGCACCACCACCTTTCGCCGTCCCGTCTAACTTCGTGATGACGACGCCGTCGATGCCGATCGACTCGTCGAACTGCTGGGCCTGCTCCTTTGCACCCTGTCCGATCGCGGCGTCGAGTACGAGCAGGGAGGTGTCGGGGTCGGCGACGCCTTCGATCTGTTCGATCTCGTCGATCAAGTCGTCTTCCAGCGCGTGACGGCCGGCCGTGTCCACGATGTGGACGTCGGCCTCGCTGGTCTCCTCGAGTCCCTTCCGGGCGATTTCGACGGGATCTTCGCTGTCCGGGTTGCCGTAGTAGTCGACCTCAGCGCGGCCAGCCATCTCTTGGGCCTGCTCGTAGGCACCGGGACGGAACGTGTCGGTCTGGATGACCGCCGGACGAAGGCCCTTGGTCGAGAACCACCAAGCCATCTTCGCGGCGGAGGTCGTCTTCCCGGATCCCTGGAGGCCTGCAAGGAGGATCGTCTGCTCTTCGAGTGGCAACTCCGTCGACTCGCCGATGAGGTCGACCAGTTCCTCGTAGACGATGCGCAGGACGAAATCCCGCGCCGGCGTTCCGGCGGGCGGTTCCTCCTCGAGCGACCGCGCTTCGATGTTGTCCGAGAGCTCCATCACGAGCGAGACGTCGACGTCGGCCGACAGCAAGGAGCGCTGGATCTCCTTGACGATCTCCTCGATGTCCTCCTCGCTCAGTCGTGACTTCCCGCGGAGTTTGTCGAGGGTGCCCCGCAGAGAGCTTCCGAGATCGTCGAGTACCATTTGCTACCCGTAGGAGGCGACGTCGTTAAAGGCTTTTTCTCGGGCGGGGCGCTGACGGATGGTGCTCGCGTTCGGTCGGCTCCCACGCCGGCGGGGCCGCTGTCGGTGGATATTCATCCCGGCGACGAGAAAGAAGTCGTATGACCGCAGACTCCAACGCGGACGCCGATCCCGACGCGTACGACGCGCTCGCCGACGCCGAGGTTACGATGCGCCGGAACGATCACGGACTCCACATCGCCGACGACGAGGAGACGGGCGTCTCGAGCCAGGGCCAGACGCCGGAAGAGGCGCTTTCGAATCTCGCCGCGGCAGTCGAATCCTACCTGGAAGCGACCGACGACGATCCGGGCGACGACTGGCTCTAAGAGCCGTTCTGGCAACGAACCGGTTCGATCGATCTGCCGTCCGTTCGGACGGTTTGCTGTCCCGATGTCCCGGCGAAACCGCGACCCGGATAGCAGTCGCGCCGGAAAAAACGTACAGCAGACCGTATCAGTCAGCCACCAGAGTGGTTATACCGCCTTGAGACACACAGCAACCATGACTGTCCAGCGTGATCGCGTCGAAACCGTGTTGCGGGCGATCGTCCACGAACTCAGAGTCGAGCGAGTCACCTTCATGGCCGGGAGCATCGCCTACAACGCCTTTCTCTCGCTGTTACCGCTCCTCCTATTGTTGCTCGCGGTCATCGGCTCCGTCGGGAACCAGAGTCTCGAGGATGGACTGGTCTCGATCACTCGAGCGGCGTTGACTCCCGGTGCGGCGGACGTACTCGTCGCGGAACTCCAGACGACGCCGCCCGCCGCCTCGACGCTGGGCATCGTCGCTCTCGTCTGGGGAGCGTTGCGGATATTCAGAAGTCTCGACATGGCCTTCTCGGACATCTACGAGTCTCAGGCGCGGAACACGTTGCTCAATCAGGTACACGATGCGGTCGTCGTGTTGGTCTCGGTGACTGCGGTCGTCGCCGCCGTCGTCGCCATCGAATCCGTCGCACCCGGTGGGTTCGGCCGCTCCGGTGGCCCCGTGGGCTGGCTCGGACAGCGACTCTTCCTCGTCGTCGCCGTCGGCGTCGCGCTGGTCCCGATGTACTACCTGTTTCCCGACGAGGAGGATATGGCGCTCATCGAGGCGCTTCCGGGCGTCGCCATCACCGCCGTCGGACTCGTCGCCGCGGAGTCGCTGTTTCAACTGTACGTCCAGTACAGTTCGGCGAGCGCCCAGAACAGCCTGCTCGCCGGGATCATCGTCTTGATGACGTGGTTGTACGTCAGCGGACTTCTCATCCTCGTTGGCGCAGCCGTCAACGCCGTGCTCTCGAACCGAAGCGAGGACGTCTCGATCCGCCCCGTCCTGGGCGGCATCCCGCTCGAGGAAGACGGTGCGGAACCGACGACCAGCGGCGAACCCGCCGATCCAATCCGGGCGATCGACGACCTTCGCGAGCGCCTCCCAACGGCAACCGACGTCGAAGTCGTCGTCGATGGGGAGTCCGTGCGGCTCTCCCCGCCGGATCGGATCGACACCGACCGACGGAAGACGGTGATTCCGTTCGTCGACGACACCGTCAGTATCGGTCTGCACTGGAACGTCCGGGACAGCGAATCCGATTCAGAGGCCGCCGATCCACGGGAGTGACGTCGAATACAATCGATACTCACCAGTACAAAATGTTTAATTGGAATCTATTAGACGTCTAGATGTCCCTCCATGAATTTCGACCTCGACGGCGGTAAGTTGTTGTACGCCCTGGGCGTCGTCTTCGCGCTCGTCGCGCTCCTGTATTTCGTCCAGGACGTGGTGTTCGGGCTCTCGATTACGGTACGAACCGTCCTGCTATTTGCCCTGTTCGTCGGCTTCTTCGTCGGCGGCGTCGCCATCGACCGGGGTGGCCTCGGCGTGGTGTCTTTCGCGCTCGCGTCGATCAGCTACGCGGTGTTCGTCTGGTACACTGTAAGCCGGTACGAGTTCGGCGAGACCGGGATCTTCCTCGCACTCGCCGTCTCGGCGGCGCTGTTCGTCGGACTGGGCTACGCCGTCCGTGAACGGGAGGTCGCGATCAGCCTCCGCACCGCCGGCATCGTCGTCATCGCGTTGTGCTGTCTCAGTCTCGTCCTCGTCGGCGCTGACGTCCTCGGCGGCGGCGTCACCTACGAAACCAGCCTCGAGGAGTCCGTCACCGTAACTGCCCCCGAGGACGTCTCGACGGACCGGGACGGAACCCCTGTGGAGGTCTCCGTCGGGACGGCCACCGCCACCAACGGGTTCGTCTTCACGCGCCCGCTCGAGCACCCAGCGATCTACGGCTGCGTGGCCGGAACGGACGACGTCCTCGGGGACGAAGTCCCCATTAGATACGAGCCCTCGAGCTATCGACATCCGGACGCGATCGGCGGCAACGCCGAACACAGCGCCGAACTCACGGCACGCGTTCTCCTCGACGACGACGTCGACGAGACGACGCTTTCGCTCGAACGCGACGACACCGTCGACGACTGCGACGTGACCCGGTCGGAGCCGACGCTCGTCGTCGTGGTCGACGAAGGCGAGTGAGACGCGGACACCTCGAGTGCGTGAAGCGGACAGAGACGCGGCGTCGTCGGATCGCTACCGGTTCCACGGACCGTAGTCGGGATCGATCAGCCGGCGGCGGCGATCGATCGAGTCGAGTAGCTCGAGATCGTCGTCGTCGAGATCGATCTCGCGGGCCGCGAGGTTCTGTGCTGCGTGCTCGCGGCTGCTGGCTTTCGGGATGACGGCGACGGGATCGTGCGAGAGCAGCCACGCGAGCGAGATCTGTGCCGGCGAGGCGTCGTGTTTCTCGGCGACCTGCCGGATTTCGGGGATATCGAACACCTCTCCCCGGGCCAGCGGCGAGTAGGCGACGAGCCAGTGATCGTGCTTCCGGGCGTAGGCGACCAGCTCCTCCTGGGGGAGCAGCGGATGCATCTCGACCTGGTGAGCGAAGATCGGCGCATCGAGGATCTCGCGGGCCTCCTCGAGCAGTTCAGGCGTGAAATTCGAGAGGCCGACGTTGCGGATCTTGCCGGCCTCGTAGGCGTCGTCGAACGCCGACAGAATCGTCTCGTGATCGTAGATCCCCGTCGGCCAGTGGACGTAACAGAGGTCGACGGCGTCGACGCCCAGTCGCTCGAGGCAGCCGTCGATCGCTTCGGGAACCTGCTCCGGGTCGGGCGGGACGTCGTGGTGGACGGTCTTCGTCGAGAGGAAAACGTCCTCGCGGTCGACGTCGCTCGAGTGTAGTCCCTGGCCGACGTACTCCTCGTTTTCGTACACCTGCGCCGTGTCGATATGTCGGTAGCCGACCTCGAGGGCGGTCCTGACGTTGTCGGTCCACTGCTCGCGGTCGTCGTCGGAGTACGTCCCGAGGCCGATTCGAGGGAACGAGTCTCGAGGCATGAATCCGACCTTGTCGATACTCTGGAATGGTTCTTCCGGTCGCGACACAGACAGGTTTTCGGACCGACTCGAGAGCGACCCGCCTACCCGAGATTGCAGGTTTCACCGGGTTCCTCGACTGGTGGAAAGAGATGCGCTCGTCATACTGATTACTGTCGCGATGGACCGGTGAGACCGCCGTCCGGGTCGCGGTCTCACCGGAACTGATCGACAGTAAACCGTATCAGGAGTCGACAGCACCCGTCGCTACCTCGCCGTCGTTCGCCAGCCACTCCGTCAGACTTCCCTCGTAGAAGGCGACGTCCTCGTAGCCGAGCGCCCTGAGTACGACGTAGGTGTGACTGATCCGGCGAGCCGTGTTACAGTAGAGGACGATCTCGCGGTCGGGCGTGATCCCGTACTCCGCGAGCAGATCCTCGAGGTCGTCTTCAGATTGCAGCCGTCGCGTCTCGTCGTCGACGACCTCGCGCCAGTCGAAGCGGACGGCACCGGGCAGGCGGGCCTCCTCGAACTCGTGAGCCTCGCGCGTGTCGACGAACAGCGCGTCGCACTCGAGTGCGTCTTCGACGGCCTCGAGGCCGACGAGTGGGCTCTCCTCCCGAGAGAGCGGATCGGTCTCGTAGCTCGTCGGTTCGAACTCCGGTTCCGCGGTCGTCGTCTCGTACTCGCGGTTCCAGGCGCTGTAGTCGCCGTCGAGGAGACGAACGTCGTCGTGGCCGTACTCGAGAGCGGTGAGCACGAACCGGGCGGCGAAGACGCCGTGGGTGTCGTCGTAGGCGACGATCGTGTCCGTCGGTTCGATCCCGGCGTCCGAGAGCAGATCGGCGAACGCATCGGGGCCGGGAAGCGTCCCGCGGTCGACGTCCGACTCGTCGCGGTAGCTGTCGAAGGGGACGTTGACCGCCCCAGGGATGTGGCCGATCCCGTCGTACTCCCACGGGTCGCGGACGTCGACGGGGCGGACGGTCGGCTCCTCGAGTCGCGATGCCAGCCAGTCTGGTGAGACGACGACGGATTCGTCCATCGGTCGTATCGACGCCTCGGAGCACCGATAACCCACTGTTCCCGGCACGTCTCCCCTGGGTACCGAGGTCGTGGCAATTGTTTCCGGATTCAGTCGAGACTCCGTGGTCGTTCCACGGGTCATACGACGGGCGTGCTCGCAGCTGGGAGACGACGGCCACCTGCGGGACGTCCGTAGTCGGTCGTCGTTCGAGGTAGCGGCAACCATCACCGAGACGGTCGACCTGTGACCGAATTGTCCGGTTCGAGTGCCACTATGACCCCGGGGAACGTGGACTCGAGTATGGCAACTGAATACGCCAACGACGTACTCGTCACCGCCGACTGGGCCGACCAGCGCCTCGAGGAGTTCCAGAGCGACGACTCCGACCTCCGGCTGGTCGAGGTCGACGTCGACACGGAAGCCTACGACGAAGAACACGCCCCCGGTGCGATCGGGTTCAACTGGGAGACCCAGCTCCAGGACCAGACCACTCGTGATATCCTCTCGAAAGAGGACTTCGAGGAGCTGCTCGGTAGTCACGGCATCAGCGAGGACGACACCGTCGTCCTCTACGGCGACAACTCGAACTGGTTTGCCGCCTACACCTACTGGCAGCTGAAATACTACGGCCACGAGGACGTCTATCTCCTCGACGGCGGCCGCGAGTACTGGCTCGAGAACGAGTATCCGACGACCGACGAGGAGCCCGATTTCTCGGCCGTCGAGTACGATGCCGCGGGCCCGCGCGAGAGCATCCGCGCCTACCGCGAGGACGTCGAAAACGCCATCGAACGCGGCGTTCCGCTCGTCGACGTCCGCTCGCCCGAGGAGTTCAGCGGCGAGATCCTCGCGCCACCGGGACTGCAGGAAACCGCCCAGCGCGGCGGCCACATTCCCGGCGCGACGAACATCTCGTGGGCCGCGGTCACGAACGACGACGGCACCTTCAAGGGCCGTGAGGAACTCGAGGAGCTGTACGCCGAGGAGGACATCGACGGCGACGAGACCACCGTCGCCTACTGCCGCATCGGCGAGCGCTCCTCGGTCGCGTGGTTCGCGCTTCACGAACTGCTCGGCTACGAGGACGCCGTCAACTACGACGGCTCCTGGACCGAGTGGGGTAACCTCGTGAACGCACCGATCGAGAAAGGCGAGGGGGACTGAGTGACGCGAAGGAGCCCTCCTACCGGAACGGGGAGCGAAAGCGACCCGTGGAGCAAGGCGGCGCCGCGCTTCCCGCGACGATAGGCCTAACCCCCGCCCACACGAACCGCCACTCATGATTGACACCGACGCGTTCCTCGAGACCGTCCAGGAAGACAATCAGACCGCGCTCTCGAGACTTGGCTCCTCGAAGTCCCTCTATGCTGATACGGGCGGCGAGATCGACACCGAACCCGTCCTCCAGGCCACCGCGGACGCCGAACACGCCGCCTGGCAGACCTTCGAGGGGTGGGCAGACGACGAGGACGTTTCGGCCGCGAGCGAGGCGTTCGCGACCACCGCCGAGGAGGAGCAAGCCCACTTCGAGACCGTCCTCGAACATCTCGGCGACGAGAGCTACGACCCCCAGGAGGTGCCGGCGCTCCACGAGTACCTCCGCGGACTCGAGTCGACGGTCGACCGCGTCGGCGCGTTCGTCGGACGCATCCTCGCGAGCACGCGCTCGAAAGATCAGGTCGTCGGCTACTTCGTCGGCGACGCCGACCCCCAGACCGCCGGCGTCTTCCGCGAGTTCGGCGACGACTTAGACGACCAACTCGAGCGCGCCGAGACGCTGCTCGAGGAGGTCTGTTCCGACGCGGACGACCGCGAGCGCGCCCAGGAAGCCGCGACGGGTGCGATCGAGGCCGCCTACGAGGAGTACGTCGAGAACCTCGAGGCGATGGGTGCGAACCCGAAACCAGTCTGTTGAGCGCGCTTCGTGTCGATCAGACGCCCTCGAGCGTCTCTCGGAACGCGTGGATCGACTCGAGTGCGTCCTCGACGTGGTCGGCGACCTCCCCGCCCGCGTCGTCGGCGATCTCGTTCAAAACGTGTTCGTGACGGGCGAGTTTGCCGTGATCGGGGCCTCGATCGGCGTCCGCGAGAGTCTCGAACTGTTCGGACTGGTCGGACAGTCGGTCGCGGGCGTCGCCGTCCGCCGCGCTCGCCGCACGTTCGAGTGAGTCGGCCGCGTCCGCGAGTCGGTCACGCGTCATGTACGAGCGTTCGAGGGGGGCTGATAAAACTGTTTCAGGAGCTACACGACTCTGGAAATTCGGTCGGCGAGCTCGAGATCGGTGACGTGTTCGGCGTCGGGACCGAGGCCAGCGACGGTGTCGTGGAAGTTCGTCCGGTAGCTCGCCGGGCCGTTGTGGTCCATCTCAGCGGCGTGCTCGCCGGCGACGCCGAACGCGAGCGTTCCGTGGACGGCAGCCGCGTGGCCGTCCTCGAGTGTGCCCGCGAAGACAGCGAGGGTGGCACCGAGCATACAGCCGGTGCCGACGACGTCGCCGAGCCGGTCGTGACCGGCCGAGAGTCGGTAGGCGCTCTCGGAGTCGGCGATGACGTCCTCGACGCCCGAGGCGACGACGGTCGCGCCGGTCGAGTCGGCCAGCGAGCGAGCCGTGCGTTCGATCTCCTCGTAGTCGCCGACGGACTCGACGCCTTTCACTTCGGATTCGACGCCAGCGAGGGCACTCACTTCGCCGTAGTTGCCCTTGATGATCGAGAACTCGAGCTCCGAGAGCAGCGACTCGGCGACCGCCTCCCGAGAGGGCGTCGAGCCCACGCCGACGGGGTCGAGGACGACCGGAACGCCGCGTTCGTTCGCCCGGCGACCGGCCTCGCGGGCAGCCTCGACTTTCGGCGCCGGAATCTGCCCGGTGTTGATCAGGACCGCGTCCGCGAGGTCGGCCATCTCGCCGGCGTCACCGGGCGAGTCGGCCATCACCGGCAGTGCCCCCCAGTGGAGGATCAGGTTCGCGACGTCGTTCATCGTGACCTCGTTGGTCAGTGACTGAACCAGCGGTTCACCCTCGCGGATCGTCCGAAGCGACGATGCGAGTTCCGCCGTCGTAACGTCGATCGAGTCACTCATTCGTCGGTTCTCCGCTCTCGGGGCTCTTGCCGCTTTCGACGGCTGCTGCCAGTCTCGCGGTCGCCCGGCTCGGATCCGTCGCCGTCGTTATCTCCGAGATGACGGCGACGCCGGCGGCACCCGCCTCGGCGACCGGCCCGGCGTTGTCGGCCGTCACGCCGCCAATGCCGACGATCGGGATCGAGACGGCGTCGGCGATCTCGGCGACGCGTTTGGGGCCGACGCCGTCTTTCTCCACTGCGTCGTCCTTCGAGGTGGTGCCGTATATCGTCCCGACGCCGAGGTAGTCCGCACCGTCGGCCTCGGCGCGCTCGGCTTGCTCGACGGTCGAGGTCGAACAGCCGACGATCGCGTCGGGACCGAGCAGGTCGCGGGCGATCGCAACCGGGAGATCGGACTGACCGACGTGGACGCCGTCGGCGTCGATCGCCGTCGCGACGTCGACCCGGTCGTTGACGATCAGATCGACGCCCGCCGCGGCGGTGAGTTCGCGCAACTCGAGGCCGAGTTCGTACCGCCAGCGCGTATCGGTGTCTTTCTCGCGAAGCTGGACGGCGTCGATCCCGCCGTCGATTGCCTCGCGGACGATCTCGACGGTCGACCGACCGCTCGAGAGCGACTCCTGGGTGACGAGGTAGGTCCGCCAGTTCGAGGGTGCCATGGCGGATACGGCGGCAGTGAGACACTAAGCGGCTTCGGTCGGCGAGACGGGTGGCCGAAGGTGGATCGGCGAGCGATCGACCGCAGGATCGAGCGACAGCTGTCAAACCGGTGTTTAATTCGGACCCGGATATCGTTATATAGGTGACAAACGGGTGTGTACCTTTATCTGGATAGAGAATCACACGGGGACAGAGACGATCACTTCGGAATGACTTTCTCGTCGCGATCACGACAGCGTACGGTTCTCTACCTCGCCGAAACCGCTGGTTCGGCCCGCGAGGGCGCGGCCGCGCTGGAAACGGTTCGCTCGGGGCCGGACAGATACGTCCACCCGATGTCGACCGAGGACGTCGGACAGTTACGGGCGTGGGAGTCGGACGTCGACTGCATCGTCTTCGCCGAGACCCCGACTGCCGCGGGGTCGGCGCTCCTCGAGGCGATCGAAACCTGCGAGTCGACGCCGATCGTGCTCTTCTCGGAGGCGTCGTACGCCCCGACGGCGGCACGGGCGACGGACGGACTCGCGGGGTACGTTCGGCGAGACGCCGACGACGCGATCGTCCACCTCGCCGACGAGATCGAGTGGGTGTGTGCCGGCCAAGCCGAATCCGACGCCGAACCCGAGACGATCGCCATGCCCGGCGGCCGGTCGGCGACGAGCGACGACCTCGCCGACCGACTCCTCGAGTCGCTCGTCGACGTCGCAACCCGGGAGGATCGCGATCGACTGTTCGAACTGTTGGTCGTCCACGCGGCGACCGCACTCGAGGTCGACTACTGCTGGCTCTCGACGGTCCAGTTTGGCGAGTTCACGCTGCGATCCGCGACTGCGGCCGTTCCCGAATCGGACCTCGACGGGATGGCCCGCGACGGAGTCCTCGACGAGGTTCTCCGGAGCGGCGACCCCGTGATACTCGACGAGCGCGACGAGGACCAGCCGGATCACCCGTTCGACGCCGTCGACGAACTGCGATCGATCTGTTGTGTCCCCGTCGGCGACGTCGGCGTCTTACACGCCGCAACGGCTGAGCGAACCGCGTTCGACGAGCGCGACTGCGAGGCGCTCGCGTCGTACTGTCGGGTCGCCCGCGCCGTCCTCGAGCGTCTCGAGACCGAGTCGAGACTCGCCGACGAGAACGACCGTCTCCGGGAAGAGCGGGATCGCGTTCGGACGGAGCAAAAGAAACTCCTCGTCGAACGGGATCACGTCGCCACGGAACGCGACGAACTCCTCGTCGAACGGGATCACGCCGCCACGGAACGCGACCGTCTCCGATCGCTGTTCGAGCGGTTCCCGGAGCCGGCGGCCCGCTACGAGATCGACGACGGAGAGGTGATCGTCCGAGCCGTCACCGAAGCCTACGCGGACGTCTTCGGCGTCGACCCAGAGACGGTCGTCGACGTCCCCATCGAGGTCGAGGCCGTCCTGCCGGGCGTCGGACGTCGAGAGTCGACGCTGCGCGAGGCGATTCGAGCGGGTGAACGACGACGGTTCGTCAGTCGGGTCGAGATCGGTGACGAGATCCGCGAATACCGCCTCGCGGTGGTTCCACTCGAGACAGGCGACGACGGCGACGCGCGGGAAGGCGAACGAAACTCCGGAGGACTGGTCGTCTACGACGACGTCACGGAGGCGAGACGATGCGAACGCGATCTGGCCGCGGCCGAGCGGCGTCTTTCGACCGTCGCCGAACTGGTCGACGACGACGTGCGGACGCTGCTGAACGTCGCCCGCGGGTTCCTCGATATCGCCGAAGAAACCGGGGACAGAGAACACTTCGTGGAAATCGCCGACGCCCAACGACAGCAACGGGAGCTGCTCGATCGTCTGGTCGCGATCGCTCGAGCGACCGAACCCGTCGCCGGCGACGGTCTCGCACTCGAGGACGGCGAACGTGATCGGCGCGAATCAGCGACGAGGTAACCGATCGCCCAGTGTGCGGAGCCGAACCTGAGCGATCGCTTCCGTCAGAACTCGAGAGAGGGTTCACCGGTCGCGACCAGCGACTCCCAGTCGGGGGATTCGCGGACCTCGGGAAACGGCGCGATGGGATCGGGGTCGGCCGTCTTCGGGCCGATCGGGCGACGCCACCAGGCGACGTCCCGCCAGTCGTCGTGGCTGTAGCCGATCGCCGGGAACTCGCCCAGCCGTTCGAATCCCAGACGCTCGTGGAACCGGACCGTCTCGGGGTTCGGAACGGTCGTCACCGCGTAGGCGTCGCGAACACCCTGGCGCTCGAGAATCGCGAACATCGACTCGTAGAGCCCACGCCCGACTCCCGACCGGCGGGCGTCGGCGGCGGCGTAGACCGAAAGTTCGACGACCCACTGGTAGGCGCGTCGTTTCCGCAGCCGACTCGCGTAGGCGTAGCCGACCACCTCGCCGTCGCGTTCACAGACCAGCCACGGGTACGTCTCGAGGGTCGACGCGATCCGGTCGGCCAGTTGGGCTTCCGTCGGCGCGCGCTCCTCGAACGTGACCGGCGTCGACTCACAGAAGTGTGCGTAAATGTCGCGAACGGCAGCCGCGTCTCCGCCAGCTACGGTCCCCCCGGTGATCGTTCCGGGCTCGGCGACTCGAATGCGGACGTCGCCCGCCATCGTCGACTACTCGTCGTCGAGTGCGAGCGAGGCCAGCATCGCCTCGAGTTGCAGTCGTTCGCTCGCTCCCTCGGTGATGCGGTAGTCGACTTCGCCGAGGCGCTCGAGCAGTCGCACGGTGGCCCCCTCCGGAATGTCGAACTCCCAGGCCGAGCGGTGGAGTTGGTCGATGACGTCGCCGCCGGCGAGCCCGCGGTCGGTCAGGAGATCCTCCAGGGCGGCGCGGGCGGCAGTGAAGTCGCCGTCGATGGCGTAGTCGACCATTGCCTCGACCTCCTCGGGCCGGGCGGTGGCGGTGATCGCGAAGACCGTCTCCTCGTCGACGGTCTCGCCCATGACTGCCGCGGCCTGCAGGCCGTTGATCGCCTTTCGCATGTCGCCATCACCGGCGTAGACGAGCGCGTCGATGCCGTCGTCGGTCACCTCGATCCCCTCCGTCTCGGCGATTTCGCGGATCTGGGCCTCGAGTGCCTCCTCGCCGAGTTCGGTGAATCGGAAGACGGCACACCGCGACTGGATGGGGTCGATGATCTGACTCGAGTAGTTACACGAGAGGATAAATCGGGTGTTGTTCGAGAACTGCTCCATCGTCCGTCGGAGAGCGGACTGGGCGTCGGAGGTGAGCGCGTCGGCCTCGTCTAAGAAGATGATGCGGTGGTCGTAGCCGCCGAAGGACGAACGCGCGAAGTCCTTGATCCGATCGCGGACGACGTCGATCCCGCGCTGGTCCGAGGCGTTGAGTTCGAGGAAGTTCTCGCGCCAGTCCTCGTCGTACACTTCGCGAGCGATGGCCTGTGCAGCCGTTGTGTTGTGCATAACGGTTGGCACGTCACCTGCGACGTAGTTTCGCGTTCCGGGCACCGTGAGATCGTAGACACGACGCTCGTCTTCGACGTGTTCGATGTCCGTTATGTGGTCGAAGTAAAGCGTTCCGCGCGAGAGTCGATCGAGTTCAACTAGTTGTTCGACGACTTCCATTGAACACATCTCATTGGCAACGCCGAGAATTCGTTCGGCGACAGTTTCGAACCGCGGCAGTGACCCGAGGTCGTGATCGTCGTTCTCGATAAGTTGACGGACATCACTACCAAGCAACGCCGTTCCCTCCGCGATTCGATTGTCCGAGACACCAAGGGCATCGATCGCGTTTCCGAGCGATTGCTGTATCGATGCAGTGTCTGGCACGTCAGTACGTGACTCAAGCGTAACGAGGAGCTCGCTCGTGCGGCTTGCAACCGGCGATCGTCGTCCATCAGAGTACTCAAGCAGCCGATCCGACCGAATTCCAGTCGTCGCTTCGACTTCCTTTCTGATCGAGAGTGGGTCCAACGTGGATCGCTCTCCGGCCCACACCGAGGGGATTGCGCTTATCGATCGAATGTCCGACCGGACTCGATCGATATCGTGCGTAACCTGTTGTGCCGCCTCAAGGCGATCAGATGCTGCTTGAATGAGACGGTCGATGTCCTCGAGATAGGACTCACGGCCGGGGTTTTCCGGGTTCAGCGTCTCGGTTATCAGTGGCTCTTTTTTCAACGAGAGCGTGTGACACAGGTGGTCGACGGCCGCTTGCGCAGGAATCGTATCGTGGTTCGGATTTCCAGAGCCGGCCGTCGCATCAGCGACTCGATCAGACTTGTGATCGATGGTGAATCCGACGGCATCCTCGAAGCGCGAAAGAGCAGGGATTCCAGAGATATACAGCGAATGATACTCCTGAGGTGATCCTGATCCATTCGTTGCCGTCTTTTCGACCCGCTTGCGCCGGGTTGGAATCCCGAACGACGCGAGCAGATAAGAACAGAGCGTGATCAGCGATTCGTCCTTTTGAGTCAGTTCGATCGTCCCCTGGGTGGCAACGTACGCCTCTGAATCGAAAACGGCCTGAAGGAACGCTGCTCGAGCGTCTTCTGAGGCGTGGACCAGCGTCGAACCGATAGCGGCCGTGTGCGAATCACCGAAGACGTCAAAACAGGATTCGAGGAAGTGATGGAGGGACTTGGTTCGGAGGTCGACGTACGGAACGCCCTTCTGGACACCACGAGTCGTTTCGGCATCGAACAGTTGCTGTGCAATCCGTTCGAACGTCTCACAGAGCGTCCTATCGGTATTGTAGAATTTGATCCGCCCATTCTCGATCCGTGCTTCGCTCACAGCGAGACCGACGAAGCGTGCCAGGTCCGGAGTAAGTTCCCAGGGCGGCGTGATCGGGCTGGATCGCTTGTTGTATCGCGTCACGTACTGGATACGTTCGACGTGGGATCGAAGTTCCGACTTCTCGACATCGAGCGACCGAAGATACGACAGTGAACACGTCGTCGACGGCACATGAAGATCGATCGATACCGTCCGAGCGTAATCGGTGGCGGTTTTTCGACGGATATCGTAGTCGGAAACGATCTCGTCGATCGAATAGCCGCGTCGGAGACAGCCGATCACCGTTTTTTTCTGTCCGACGTAGTTCTCTTCGGCCGGGATTTCGTGTCGGCGAGCGAAAGATTCCGAGACGGTCACGAACGTTCGCTCGCCGTCCATCGACGAGAGCCAGTCGAGTGAAGAAAACGGGCCGTCGGCCACGGGCGTCTTCAGCGGTCGAACGATACGTTCCTCCCCGGAAAGCCTTCCAGCCTCCCGCCACTC
Organism: Natrialba swarupiae; assembly: GCF_008245225.1. Classification (GTDB taxonomy): domain Archaea; phylum Halobacteriota; class Halobacteria; order Halobacteriales; family Natrialbaceae; genus Natrarchaeobius; species Natrarchaeobius swarupiae. The sequence goes on along the minus strand of NZ_VTAW01000001.1, from coordinate 103,664 downwards.
GAGTCCCGATTCGTCCGCGATGAGTAGCTTGTGTTCCGGTGTGACCGTGAACTCGTTGCCGTCACGGGTCTCGATCGAGACAAGATCGGTTGCGTTCTTCGAGAAAACGTGGGAGGGAGAAACGTATTCGAACGTACCGTCGTTGTCGTACGTGAGTATCTCGAGATCGTCATCCGGGTCGCCGAATCCGTCGACGCCACCGACGACAGCTGAAATGGGCGAAATACCCTCGTTGGTTAGTACTGGAGTCTCCCCTGTCACGCATTTTCCCGTCCCGGCCGGCCCCGCGAACATGAGGTGGGGCAGGTCGTCCTGTTCGACGTACCGCCGTAGTCGGGGGACGATATTCTCGTGGCCCTTGATCTCGTCGAGGCGCTCCGGCCGGTACTTCTCGATCCAGACTTCGGTCTTGCCGGGGGTCGGCTCCGCCGCCTCGGCGTCGGCCTCGCTCATACCCGACCAAGGAATCGCCAGGAAATAAATCGCCCGAAGAAATCCATCGCGTCGACCGTACGGGAGACGAGACGTACCCTGTGATTCTCCACACATCTGACGTATGTGTGACACTTTTTTGATCGTGCTCGAGGGAGTTCGTATATGGGTATAGATAACACACCATTGCGAACGGGCGTCCTCCTCCTCGCGCTCGCGGTCGTCCTCTGTGGGGCGCTCCCGGGGACGGTCGCCGCCCAGTCGGAGTCCCAGACCGGCGGGACGGTTATCGTCGAAGACGGGGAGACGGTCGACGAACTCGAAACCTTCGCAGGAGCGGTTATCGTCGAGGGAACCGTCACCGGCGACGTCAGCGCCGTCGCGGGCGACGTCCGAATCGAGGGCGACGTCGGCGGCGACCTCGAGGCTGCGGGCGGAAGCGTCACGATCGACGGGAACGTCGACGGTGACGTCGACGCCGCCGCGGGCGGACTCAGGGTGAGCGAGGGTGGAACCGTCGGCGGTGACGTCTCGGCGGGCGCGGGAACCGTCGTGATCGACGGGAGCGTCGACGGGAACGTGGCGGCCGGCGCGGAGACGATCCGGCTCGGCGACGACGCCGCGATCGCGGGCGATCTCCGCTACGGCGGCGAACTCGTCGGCAACACCGACGCGGTCGCGGGTGAAATCGCCCAGGAATCGACGGGCTGGGAGTTCGAACCCATCCTCGAGCCGATCGCCACCTGGCTGTTCGCGCTCTATACGCTGGGACTGAACCTGCTGCTCGGCGCGGCGTTGTTGCTCGTGTTCCCCCGGTTTTCCAGCGGGGTTGCCGGACGGATCGGGACCGATCCCGTCCGAACCGGACTCGTCGGGCTCGGTGTGCTCGTGGGGGTTCCCATCCTGCTCGTCGCGCTCGCGATCACGATCGTCGGGATCCCGGTGTCCGTCTTCGGCGGGTTCGCGTTCGCCCTCGCGATCTGGATCGCCGTCGTCTACGGACGCTACGCCGTCGCCGCCTGGCTCCTCTCGCTCGTCGACGTCCACAACCGGTGGGTCGCGCTCCTCGTCGGAGTAGTCGCCGGCGCGCTCGTCAGCCCGATACCGTATCTCGGCGGCCTGGTCGACCTGTTCGTCCTCCTGCTCGGACTCGGCGCGCTCGCCCGGGGGATCGTCGCCCACCGGCGTGCGGTTCGCCAGCGAGAGTCGCGATCCCAGGAAGGGGTCGGCGCGGACGGCCCGGCGGCGGATTGATATCCCTCGAGCGACGCGCTCAAGTTCGGCCTCGCCCAACTGCGCGTATGCACGTCACCGTCGACGTCAAGGGCGAAGACACTCACGAGGTCGAACTCGAGGCCGCCAACGGGAGGCCGACGTACGCCGACCTCCTCGGCGAGGTCGATCTCAGCCCCCACGAGGTGAGCGTCCTCGTCGACGGTCGCCCGGTCCCCGAGGATCAACCGATCGAGAGCGAGCACGTCACCGTCTTGCGGCTGATCAAAGGCGGGTGACGCTCGAATCGGCCCCACCCGCCGGGACGGATCGGGGAACCTCGGCAGGGACGGGGGTACAACCGCGCTGGCGAAAGGTCGGTCGTTTTATCACCGCGTCGCGTAGCCGTCTCCGAGATGTCACCACACGTCCGGATCGCGAGCGACGACGACGCTCTCGAGGTGAGACGAATCCTCGACGCCGCGATGCTCGAGCCGGGCGACGTCGAAGCGCGGATCGCGGTCGGCGACGTCCTGGTGGCTGGGGATCGTCGGGGACCGAAGACGAACGGTGGAACGGCCGACACGAGCACGGAGCAGCGAGCGACCGGAGACGGTGCGGAGCGAATTCTCGGCACCACCGTCCTCGAAGCCGACGACGGCGGCGGCGCACACGTCTCGGCGATCGGCGTCCGTCGTCGCCACCGGGGACGAGGGATCGGCACCACACTGATCGAACGGGCACTCGAGCGCGAGGGACGGCTCACGGTGCGCTTCGACGACGACGTCCGCCCGTTCTACGAGGCGCTCGGCTTCTCGATCGAGCCGATCGACAAACAGCGATATCGTGGCGTCGTGACCGCACAATCACGGAGATAGCGATTCCGACTGGACCGACGTTCGCCGAACGTATTCGTCACGGTTCTTCCCGGCTGGGAAGGGTGAACCCAACTCAAGAACGATATTCGTGAACACTCGAACGACGAGTCGACCGACTCGAGACGGCCAATGAACGAGTACACACTCATCATCGCAGTCGCGAACGCGGCGACGCTTCTGACCGGGGGTGCCGTCGCGACGCTTGCGTTCAAGGCGTTCCGTCGAACCGGTTTACGGCCGCTTCGCGCGGTCGCAACCGGGTTCGCCTTCATCGTCGTCGGATCCGTTTTCGGCGGCTTCGCCCACCTCCTCGGCGGGAATGTGGCTCTCGGCGTCGCGATCCAGAGTTCGTTCGTCGCGGGCGGGTTCGCCATCCTGCTGTACTCGCTGTACGTCGAGACGACCACAGCGCAAACGTTCACCGCGAGTTCCTCGAGGTGACTCGCGCGTGAAACGAAGACGAGAACGAGAACCGTCACAGCCCGGTGGCTAGACGGAAGAATCCGACTCGAGTTTCGACCGAAACCGGTCGAGGCCGAGTTCGAGCATGTCGGGGCTGACGGGCTGGAACTCGCCGTCGGCGGGCAGGTACGGGCGGACGGAGTCCCAGCTCTCGCGGGCGTAGCGTTCGTCGAGGAGAACACGGACGCCGACGTCCTCGGGCGAGCGGATCACCCGACCGATCGCCTGCCGGGCCTTGCGGACGGCAGGGATCGTCAGTGCGTACGTGAAGCCGTCCTCGAACTCGTCGTCGTAGGCCCGCCGAACCGCCTTCGTCCGGGGACTCGAGGTGTTGACGATCGGGACGCCACAGACCACGGCGGCCGAGAGTCGGTCGCCGCTGTAATCGACGCCCTCGGTGAGCGTCCCCCGCAGGCTCGTCACGAGCACCTTCCCCTCGCCGTCGAAGAAATCGGTTTTGAGCGACTCTGTCGTCTCGTCGTCGCTCGCGGCGTCGAGCAAGACGGGTTTCGAGAGCCGATTCTCGAGGATGCCCGCGATCCAGTCGGCCTCGGCGTAGCTGGGCATCCCCACGAGGACGTTTCCGGGGAGGCGGCCGATCCGTTCGATCGCATCGGCGTAGTGGTCCCGTGTCGGGTTCTCCTCGCCCGGACGACCCCGGTTGTCGTAGGTGAACTTCGGTGCGGCGACCGCGAAGCTCTCGCGATTTTCCTCGGGGAAGTGGAGGCCGTACCGGCGTTCGACGACCGGACGGTCCTCCTCGCGCTCGAGATACTGCAGACCCGTCACCTCGGTAAAGGCCTCGATCGGCTCGAGGGTCGCACTCATCAAAATGCCGCCGCCGAAGGCCGCGAGTCGCGAGCCGATGGCGTCGCTCGGCACACAGTTGTGCAAGGCGAGACGGGCGGTGTACGCTCGTCGCCAGGAGTCTGCGGGTTCGACCTCGTTCCAGGTTCGCTCGAGTTCGACCTCGCGGAAGTAGTCGGTGTGACCACGGCGGTACCACTCGCCGAGGACGCGGCCGACTGCGGGGGCCGCACGGGTTCGTTCCTCGTCTTCGGCCTCGTTCAGGATTCGGGCGACGACGGCACCGACGGCCTCCGCGCGGACCCAGTCGGCGTCGCCGTAGCCCGCCTCGCGGGCCCACTCGGTGAGTTCGTCCTCGGCGGGTTCGGCCGGGTCGCGAAGCGGTATTTCGGCGTCTTCGAGGTCGGTCAGGTTCGATTGCCACCCGCGGTGATTCCGGTCGAGATAGGCAGTCACGCGCCGGTCGAGTTCGCCCCGCAGATCCCGGAGGAACTCGAGGGTTCGGTTGAGTTCCTCGTAGGAGACGTCGCTGTCGTTCAGTTCGGCACGGACGAGGTCGGCGTCGGCAGTCTTCGAGCCGCCTTCCGCCTGGCGGCCCTCGCGTTCGAACTTCACCGGCTGGATGACCCGCGAGAGTTCGGTCTCGGCGTCTCGCAACGTGGTGTCGGCGATTCCTTCGCTGACCAGATCGCGTACGCGGGGCTCTAACATGTGCGCTTCGTCGCAGACGACGAACGTCGAGTCGTCGAGCAACGCGCCCGTAAAGGAGCCGACGGTCCGGGGATCGAACGCGTGGTAGTAGTTACCGACGACGACCTCGACGTGGCCGAGAGCCGCCCCCATCACCGAGTGCGGGCAGGTGCCGTGACGGGCCGACCGGGCGACGAGGTCCTCGGGCGTGACCATCCCCGCTCCGGTGAAGTCGTAGGGGACGGCCTCGGCCGCGTCGCCGTCGCTTCCCTCGTCGGGAAGATCCTCGAGATAGCGCGCGTAGAACGGACAGTACTCGGTTTCGGCGCCGACGGGGCCGCCCTCGCCGTAGCTGGGGAGGTCTGGTGGGTACGGCGTCGCCTCGCCCGCAGTCTCGAGGAACGTCGCGCCACCCCCGCGGCTTCCGCTGTCGGCGAGGCCGATCTGCTGGCTTCGAGCCTGGGCGGCCAGGCTGGCGGCAGTCGTCTCGCCACCCTCGCCGGTCAGATCACGGGTTCGATCGCGCAGGGTCTCACACCGGTCGTAGACGTTGCCGTCGTCGATGCCGGCCGCGCGCTCGCGGTTGTACGGACAGACGTCGGCCTTTCCGACGAGCGTGAGGCCCGAAATCGGGTCCCAATCGTCGGGGAGGTTCTCGTTGATCGTCTCGAGATCCGTCTCGAACTGGCGCAGTTGCTGTTTGACGCTCGTGAGGACGAGGACGCGCTCGTAGTCGGTGTCGCGATTGCGGACGAGCGAGATTCCCGCGGTGAGAGCGATCATCGTCTTTCCGGTGCCACAGGCGCCCTCGACGACCGAAAAGCCGCCCTCTCGAGCGGTGTCGACGGCTGTCTCGATACCGTCGACCTGCGCGTCGTAGGGCTCGTCGTGGCCGAAGATCGGACGCCAGTCCATGACTCTTTCCGTACTCATCTTCCGTCGGTCATAGCGTTGACGGAGTCGTGCCTCGGCATCGGATATAAACCGTCGGCTGAAATGCGAGCGCAGTGTTCGGACGATGTCAGGGTATCTGGGCGGGTTACACCCACCACGAAAGCCTCTGACTCTGTAGACCTCACAGGAGCAACTCCCACTCAGGACGAGACCGTTGGTCTCTCGAGCGACGGCGAAGCCGCTACGCACGAGTCAGCCCCTTTTGTAGTGATCTAACAGCTTCCGACGGGCAGTCAGTACAGGCGAAGATAGTAGCAGTCCACTGTCCCGCACCGACTTGCGGTGGCGCGCGCTGTCGAGCGGTCGAGTGATGACGGGACCGCTCGAGAAAACTGCGCGAGGTCTTCGTGAGCGTAGCGAGCGAAGGCGTGGAAGGCGTGAAACGTCTTCCTATGGATGAGCGACCAACGGGAGCGAATCGGCTGGGGAGGACGTGGCTACTCACCGTTGCCACGATAGCAGAACGGTTCTTCGCCACGTCGACTCCGGTGAGCGAGCCCGTGAATACACAGACCGACTTGTTTCACCGGGAGAGTCAGTGCCATCAACACTATCGGAAGAGTTCTCTGACACGCTTTCCCGCGTGATCTGAATAGCATCAAAGCAAGAGAGTGTAATAGCGACCGACGGTCCGTCACCCACCCCCGTCGATCACCGTCACCTCGAGCGGCCCCGGTCCGATCACGATCCGATATCCCTCGTACTCGAACCGAACCGTCACGTCGGCCTCCGACTCGAGCACCGTCGTCAGCGCCTCGGTGTCCACGTGCTCGTACAGCGGCGGGAGGGACGTCCCGCGACAGCCCTCACGGGCCGCGACTCGAGCGAGTGCCGTGGCGAGCGCTGGATGCATCGTGATCGGTCTCGAGTTCGATGATTCTCGCGGCGAACACCGATTCGCAGTCGGGACAGACGATCGCGCTCTCGGCGGCGATCGCGTCGCCGGTCGGCTCCGTCCGTACGTCGGTACCACAGTCGCAGTGGATGGTGAATTTCGTTGGCATGCGTAGCTCAGTTCTCGAGACCCGACGCAGCGGAGCACAACCCAGCCAGGGAACCAGAAACCCGTGAGACCGCTCCAGTGAAACGAACACGTGAGACCGCTTCAGTGGAGCGCGTGGGATTGGTTCGGCGACACGTCGGCAGGTCTTTATTTCACCGACGTCAATGGTGGACTGCTCCCGCTACGCGGGAGTGGTGTACGAGCCGGAGTACTTGCTTGCAGGCGTGGACTCCGGCTCGGCGCACTTTCAGTGCGCGTCTATTCGTTGTTCAACCAACGTAAAGAACGTTAGGATACTGACTGGTGTCGTCGCACTAGCAGTAGTTGGTAGCGCGATTTCTGTATTCAGAATACGGCTGGAACTGGATTGGGTGAGTCGATAACGACGTGTGCATAGTGACGGTTCCAAATTCAAATATTGCAAAATTATTACCAATGCACATGATGGTATTTTAATAAGAGGTGTCGAGGATTGACTGTATGGCGCGGCTCAGAAATGAGTGCAAGGAACATCTCGAGATCGCTTTAGAGTCAGACGATTCGTCTGAGAAGGACTTCCATATTCGCCAGGTGCTACAAGCGAGTGGGGTTGACGATCTCCCACAAGAGTCAACAGAACGGTAACTGTTTACTCTATACCGACTGCTCAATTCTACAATATCGAGGTGAAAATTTGCCGTGCACAGATGTTGCCCTTCACAACTACTGTTCAGGGCGATGAGAGTGTCAAATTTGGGATGGTGATACTCAGCTGATGATACGAGTAAACGATGTGCTGTACAAGAGCGATAGGGCCTTCAAGGTGCGGCTGCACCGAAACTCCCGTTCGACCTTGCAAACGGGATGTCGATTTCGAGACCATCGTAGGCTAACTTCGGCTGCTTCGCCTGGCCCGATCCACCGCCTTCGAACTCGAGGACACCGATGTCCTCGAGTTCGGAAAGGTTCCGATGGACCTGCTTGTAGTCTCGCTCCACCAAGGCAGCGGCTTCGCGGATACTCTCGGGGTCGTGTTTGGATATTGCCTCCAACAATTCCAGATTCTTCGGGCTGAGCAGGCGACTGAGTTCTGTATACGATCCGAAGTTCAATACCGGCTGGGCGTCGTCGAGTTCTTCACCCTCCTGGGCGGCCTTGATACGGCTGCGCGTGTGCTGGTCGAGGCGGTCGCGTTTGCCGACTGTGACTTTGAGCGTGGGCATTGTTTGTACCTCCTAGAGGCGTCCTACTCAGGCCAATTCCACGAAACAGACGATATTGCTTCAGTCTCTCGTTTGAACTGGTCGTAGAGCGTCAGCATCCCAGGGAATTCGATGATTTCGACACCGTCATGGGTGTGGTGCTCGTGACCCTTCGTCCGTTCGTGGGCGTTGTCGTAGCGAAGGATGGTATCCCCGCCGACTTCTCCAAGGTGAAGACCGTAGTCCCACCCGCTCGGATACTTCTCATCCTCCGTCTGTCGGATGGTGACATCAACGACGTATCCGTCTTCGACATCCTTCCAGTCTACGATAGTGATGTAGGACGCCATCCGCTATCCTATGTTATTAGCTCCATCGCCATAATCCTATGGACTTTGGTACATAGCCCAGGAATTGCTGGAAGTTCACCATAGCAGTTCGAATTCTTCATTCCACCGTATTTCTGTAATTGAATACAGTGCGATAACTACGTGTGCCAACCTTTTGCTCTGCGTGCGGTCGCAGAGCGACCGCACTCGGCAAAACGTTGATAAAAAGCACTCCTCCCTCCCCTTCGGGTCGGTCGTCGGCCCGCTCGCTCACGTCGTTCGCTCGCGGTGAGTGCACACTTCTTCGCCTGTATCGAACAATCGTTGCAGCCACTCTGCTGAATAAAATAACTGTGTTCTCAACCACTGGTAGCCCCAAGACCCTCGATCCCGGGGCTACGCGTCTGCGGATTCGGCGTCGGCGTCCGCTCGAGGCCCGTCCGCGACATCGCCCTCGAGCGCCCAGTCGCGGTCGAGCGTGGGTGGCCCAGAGACGGCGACCAGGAGGGCGGCGACGACGAAGACGAGGATGCCGACCCCGCCGACGGGGTTGACGAGGAGTTCGGAACCGCCCTGTGCGAAGACAAACATCGTCGCGGCGAAGGCGTTGAAGATGCCGTGGAAGATCGACGGCGCGAGTACCGACCGCGCCGTGACGGTGAGATACGTATACACCGGCGACATCGCGAGACAGGCCAGGGTCATCACGCCGACGCCGAGAACGGGGTTGGACGGGAAGTTGTAGCCCGCCAGGACGACTGGAGCGTGCCAGAGTCCCCAGACGACCCCGATCACGGCCGACGCGCCCCAGAAGCCAAGCGGTGCGAGTTCGGTGAGGAGGACACCCCGCCAGCCGAACTCCTCGCCGAACGCGAAGACCGCGTTGATCGTCGCGCCGACCGCGATGGCGAGGACGACAGCGAACAGGAGGTTGAGCGGCCAGCCCGGCAGCGACGGCCCGGCCGGTTCCTCCGCCGGCGCGAACTCGGTCCCCTCACCGGTGAGTGGATCGGCGTCTGGGACGAACTCGACGCCAGGAAGGAGTAACGAAACGCCGGTACCGACCAGAAGCAACGCGATCGGCACGACGGCGGCGACGCCGAGCCAGACGAGTCGGTTCGACGGGAACCGAAGCCCCGCGCGTTCGAACGACGGACGCCCGACGATACAGGTGACGATCCCCGCGAACATCGGGGTGAACATGTACGCCGGGGCGAGGACGATCATGCTCACGCCTGTGAGTCTCGAGACGGCGACGAAGCCACTCGAGAGCGCCACGAGCGAGCCGAAGAAGATCGACAGCGAACGACGATCGATCACGGGTTCGTCCCGGTGGTACACCGAGTAGGAGCATGTAGCTGTCGCTTTCTCGAGTACGACGTGGCGATCGAGGACAGTTCCCCGGCGGCCACACCCTCGAAGTCGTGCCACCTCTCGTCCGGGCCTACCTGAGGTCGATGCCGCTCGCCCCGAGCAACTCCCGGAACGCCTCCTCGTCGACGATCGGGACGTCGTTTTCGGCGGCGTCGTCGCGTTTGGTCTGTCCGGGGTTGTCGCCGACGACGAGGTAATCGGTGTTGCCCGAGACGCTCGAGGTCGCGTTCGCACCGTGGGCCTCCACCAGCTCCTGTGCGTCGCCTCGAGTCATCCCCTCGAGCGAGCCGGTGAAGACGAAGGTGAGCCCCTCGAGTTCGTCGCCGCCGGTCTCGAGGTCGACTTCCTGGGGCGAGACGTGCTCGAGGATGGCGTCGACCGCGGCGGCGTTGGCCTCGCTCACGAAGAAGTCGTGGATCTGTTCGGCGACCGTCTCGCCCACGTCGTCGACGCCCTCGAGCCGGTCGGGTTCGGTCTCGGCCGTCTCGTGGATCGCCTCGAACGTCCCGAACTCGCGGGCGAGTTCCCGAGCCGTCGCCGGCCCGACGTGTGGGACGCCGAGCGCCGAGAGGAAGTTCGGAAGCGGCGGCTCACGGGCCGAATCGAGTTCGGACAGGAGATTCGTCGCGCTCGTCTCCCCCCACCCCTCGAGGGCGACGAGGGACTCTGACTCGAGTTCGTAGAGGTCCGCGATCGACTCGAGCAGTCCCTCGTCGACGAGCTGGCGCACGGTCTTCTCGCCTACCCCCTCGAGGTCGAGGCCGTCGTCGCTGGCGTAGTACTCGATTGAACGTCGAAGCTGGGCGTCACACGCTAACCCGCCCGTACAGTAGGCCATCGGCCCGTCGCGCTCGATGGCGCTGTCACAGACTGGACAGCGATCGGGGAGTTCGTAGTGGCTCTCTGGTTCGTTCTCGTCGCCTTTCTCGACCACTTCCTCTACGTAGGGGATCACGTCGCCCGCCCGCTGGACGCGGACCGTATCGCCGACGTCGACGTTCTTTGCCGCGATCTCCTCGGGATTGTGCAGGCTCGCCCGGGAGACGGTGACGCCGCCGACGTCGACCGGCTCGAGCAAGGCGACTGGCGTTACCCGTCCCGTGCGGCCGATCTGGACCGCGACGTCGACGATCGGCGTCACCTCCGCGCGGGCGGGGAACTTGTAGGCGAACGCCCAGCGGTCGTGGCGAGCGGTTCGCCCGAGTTGCTCGCGGGCGTCGCGGTCGTCGACTTTGACGACGACGCCGTCGATCTCGTAGGGAAGGTCGTCGCGAGCCTCGAGCATCCGATCGCGGTAGTCGATCGCCGCCTCGATCGCTGACCGTTCGCCGGAGCCGTCGGCGACCTCGACGCGGTCGTTGACCCGCAGCCCCCACTCGGGGAAGCGCTCGAGTTCCTCCCGGTGAGTGTCGGCCCCGTCGCTCGAGTCGAGGACGTCGAAGTAAAAGACCTCGAGCGGGCGCTCGGCGACGACGGAGGGGTCGAGCTGACGGATCGTCCCCGCGGTGGCGTTTCGAGGGTTGGCGAAGGGGTCCTCGCCGCGTTCGATCCGCTCGCGGTTGTGTTCCTGAAAGGCGTCTTTGGGCATGTAGACCTCGCCGCGGACGGCGAGAAAGTCGGGGTAGTTGCCGTGGAGACGTTGGGGAACGGAGCCGATCGTCCGGGCGTTTCGGGTCACGTCGTCGCCCTCGCGGCCGTCGCCGCGGGTCACGGCGCGCTCGAGCGAGCCGTCCTCGTAGACGAACTCCATCGAGACGCCGTCGAACTTCGGTTCACAGACGTACTCGACGTCCCCCACCTCCCGTCGCACGCGCTCGTCGAACTCCCGGACGTCGCCAGCCTCGCCGCTCTGGTCGATCGAGAGCATCGGCGCGACGTGTTCGACCGTCTCGAACTCCTCGATCGGTTCGCCGCCGACGCTCCGCGTGGGGCTGTCGGGATGGGCGAGGTCGAACGCCTCCTCGAGTTCCCGGAGGCGCGCGAACAGCGCGTCGTAGGTGCGGTCGGCGACGATCGGATCGTTCTCGACGTAGTACCGGCGATCGTGTTCGCGGATCGCCTCTCGGAGCAACTCGACGTGCTCGCGGGCCTCGTCCTCCGAGAGGTCCTCGAGCGGATCGAACTCCGTCGGCGGATCCCGAAGATACGGATTGCCTTCCTCGGGCGCGTCGGCGGCGGACATGGCTCTGGGTCGATGGTTCGAACCACCACCTCCTAAAGACGATGACTCGACTCGGGGGATGCTACCCTCGAGCAGGTGTCGACGAGTCGAATCGACCGGTCGCCGATCGTGTCATGACAGCCACGTGTACTCGTCTGCTACCCTCTTGGGTTCGTGCGGTCAAACGCGCCGAGAGCGCCGCTCTCCCAGGTCTTCGGATAAATCAGCCCATACTAAAGCCGACGCGGGCGGTCGGAACGGACGAGCGTATCCGTCCATGGTATCACCAGGCAAGCTCCGGGCCGTAAGCGAATTGCACCGCGACGACCGCGACGCGTTCGAGCCGTCGATCGACGAAACCGGGGACGTCACCTACCCCGCGGTCGAGCGACACCTCGACGAGCGGGACGGGACGGCTATCGACGTTCTCGAGGCGATGGCCGACAGCGGCGTCCTCTCGTCGTCGTTCGAACACAAGGTGTACGTCTGTCCGAACTGCGCCGCCGAAGGGATGCAATACAGCACCGGCTGTCCGAGCTGTAGCTCGGTTCACGGGACGTGGGAGACGACGGTCGTCCACCCAGAGTGTGGCGAACCGCTCGAGGAGCCCCCGGACGACGACGCGGCGCACGCGGACGCGTCGAACTGTCCGGATTGTGACGCGGACGTTGCCCGGGACGACCTCGAGCGCGGTCAGCACTATCGGTGTCACGATTGTGATTCCTGGACCGACTCGCCGGTCCACCGACTGTGGTGTCGGGAGTGTCCGCGCACGTACCCACCGGCTGAGGCTCGCGAACAGCCGCTCAACAGGTACTACCTGACGTCCGCCGGAGAGCGGTGGCTCGCCGACCAACAGGACGCGCGGCGATCGCTCGCGCAAGCCCTCGAGAGTCGCGGATACGAGACGAGCGTCGACGTGTCTCCGCCCGCGGCGGAGACGGAGTTGCCCGTGCACGTGTACGCGGAAGACGACCTCCTCGACGATCGGATCGTCGCGGGCGTCCACGACTCTCCCGACTCCGAGGACGTCCGCCGACTCGCCAAGATTGCACGGGAGGTAGACGCTCGACCGATCGTGCTCTCGACGAACGGCTCGGTCGACGAAGGCGTCGCGGAGATACTCGACGCAGAAGACGTCACGATGGTGAGCGCGACGGGAGGCGACCTCTCGAGTGAGTACCGTGTCGAGCCGACCGGCGGCGACGACCGACTGCTCGATCGGGTCAGATCGTTCGTTTCGTCGTCGACCGCCAGGAGCTGACCGGCCCCGTGGCGAGACCCAGCACTTTACCCTGCTGGGAGAGTATACCACGGTAGATGGAAACGGGAACGGAGTACGGACTGGTCGACCTCGAGGAGACGGAGGTTCCAGGCGACGAGTGGGAGGAGATCGACGTCTCGGATACTGAGGCCGATCGCATCGCCCGCAAGCGCGACCGAAAGTTCGAGCAGTTCGAAGAGCGGATCAAAGACGCCGACCAGTTCAAGGTCGAACAGTCGGTGTTCGACGACGCGACGCTGGCGGCACTCTACAAACTCGTCCAGGACGGCTACGTCGAGGCCTTCGGTGGCCCACTCTCGACGGGCAAGGAGGCAAACGTCTACCACGCACAGGGCGATGGCCGCGAAGTCGCCGTGAAGGTCTACCGGATCAACGCGTCGAACTTCCGCCAGATGCGTGACTATCTCGAGGGCGACCCGCGATTCGAGGGGCTGGGTGGCAAGAAGAAAGACGTCGTCCTCGCCTGGACCAAGAAGGAACTGGCGAACCTCCGGCGGGCCCAGAAGGCGGGCGTCCGCGTCCCGGAACCGATCGCCGCCGAACGCAACGTCCTCGTCATGGAGTACATCGGCAACGAGGAGGGGCGCGCAAAACGCCTCGGTGAGGTCCACATCGAGAACCCCGAGACCGCCTACGAGGTCATGCGCGAGTACATGCGCCGGCTCTACTCGGCCGGGATCATCCACGGCGACCTGAGCGAGTACAACGTCGTCTTCGACGAGGGACAACTGGTGATCATCGACGTCGGGCAGGCCGTCACCGTCCACCACCCCAACAGCCGCGACTTCCTGGAGCGTGACTGTGAGAACGTCGCGAGCTTCTTTTCCCGGCAGGGACTCGAGACCGACCCCGACGAACTGCTCGAGTTCGTCACGACGCCGGAGCCGGATCCGTCTCGAGACTGACCCCGTATCAGTCGGCCCGTGGAAGCTCGATACACACTCGCGTGCCGCCGAGTTCGGAGTCGTCGTCGATCCGGAGCGAGCCACCGGACTTGCGAACGACGAGATCGACCATCCAGAGTCCGATCCCGGAGCCGTGCTGGAGGTCGGTTTCCTCCCCGGCCTGTAGCGTCTCGATCTCGTGAGAATCGATACCTGGGCCGTCGTCCGCGACGACGAGACGGACAGTGCCATCCGTCGGTCGGGCACGAACGTCGATTCGGATCGAATCGGAGCCGTCGTGGTGAGCGACGGCGTTCTGGACGAGTTCCTCGAGCGCCCGCTCGATGCTCGGGTGTGCCGAAACGACCACCTCGGGGGGGACGTCGATATCGATCTCGACGCCCGGGTGGTCGTCGGCGTACGCTCGAGCACACCGCCGAACGGCGGGGTCGAGTGGGATCCGTTCGTCGGCCGTCTCGGCGTCGATGATCGTCTCGAGGTCTTTGGCGTTCTCGCTGTGGCTCAGGATGCGATCGGTGTTGGCGACGATCTCGGCGACGTGATCGTCGAACCGGCCGTCGTCGGCCCGCTCCTGGATGATCTCCGCGTGTCCACGTAGGATCGTCAACTCGTTTCTGATGTTGTGTCTGAACACGCGAGAGAGCACCTGCTTGAGCAAGTCGAGTTCCTGTTCGCGCTCTTTGAGTTCCGTAATATCGCGCAAGAGAAGCAACGTGCCGGTCGCCGTCGCTCCCTGCTCGATCGGTCGGACGTCCATCGAGAAGTGACGAACCTCCCCCTCGGATTCGAGGCTGACTTCGGTCCCGGCCGTGACACCGCGCTCGTACTGTTCGACGATCGCGGGGTACTCCCCACAGACGGACTCGAGATCGTCTCCGGTACAGTTCCCGTTGACGTCGAACAGCGCTCGTGCGGCCGGATTGCTGTCGACGATGACGCCCTCGGTATCGACGGAGAGCAGCGCATCGGACATGGTCTCGACGGCTTTCCGACGGCTGACAGGCGCGAGGGCAAAGAGCTGGTATCGAAAGAGTGCGAGCCCCCACAGCACGGTCGTAACGAGGAACAGAAGTGGCGTCAGATCGACGTAGGGCGGAACGGCGTCGACGTTTCTGAACACATACGTGTTGAGCGCGCCGGGAAAGCCGATGGCCCAGCCGGCGATGAGCAACAGGAGCTGTCTGCGGTGATCCCCGACTGCCGACCGGAGGTCCTGTGCGAGGAGACCGGCGGGAAGCATCACCATCGCCACCGCGAACCCGATGTGGACGATGTACCACGGTCCGAGGACGAACTCGGCGATTCCGGAGGGGTCCCCCGGAGTCTCCGGCGCGAGGACGAGATGGTGCCACGGGTTCGTCGCGGTGAGGACGACCGTCACGACCGGGACCACCAGGAGCGCGACCAGCCACGGCCGTTTGACCGTTACCTGTCCCCGTCTCGTGTACTCGAGGACGAGAAGCGGCCAGCCGAAGATGACGAGGATCTGGAAGACGTGCCGGATCGTCGTGTTGAGAAATACCGGCATGACCGCGGTCGGCCAGGTGATCAACGCGAGTTGAATCGACCAGCCGGCCATTCCGAGTTCACAGAGGAAGAGGCCACGAGCACCCGGCTCGTCGCGTTTGCGGAACGCGTAGGCCGCCACTCCGGCGATGGGGACGGCACAGATCAGCATAAAGAAGGTCAGCGACTGTTCTGCGCTCGTCATCCCAATCTCACACTGACCAGCGTGTTGAAAACAATTATAGATGTGGGACGTTTTGCCCAGTGAGCGCTCGAGACGGGCTGAACTCGGCAGTTCGCCCCCGGAATTCGTCGAGTGCTGGACGACGAAATCCGACGAACCCAGCGCGTGGTAATCTCGTCAAGATCCAGCGTGATACGTTCGTCGTAACTGACGTGGCAAAAACGAGCGCAACACTCAACTCGAGTCGGTCATCGAGGCTTCGGTCCCGGACGCGACTCCGTCGGCTCCCGAACGCCTTTGTGGTTCGCCCGCACGGATACCCGTATGAACATCGGGATCATCGCAGATACCCACGACAACGTCGACGCCGCCGAGCGAGCCGCCGAGATATTCGCGGAGGAAGGCGTCGAGATCGTCGTCCACTGTGGCGATTTCATAGCCCCGCCGCTGCTGTCCGCCCTCGAGGGGTTCGAGGTCCACGGCGTCCTCGGGAACAACGACGGCGAGATATCGGGGCTCGAGGTGGCCTTCGACGACCTCGGGTCGGAAAGCGAACTCCACGGCCGGTTCGCGAGCCTCGAGTTCGACGGGCTCTCCGTTGCCGTTCTCCACGGCGAGTCGAAGGCGGAGGTCGAGGCACTCGCCGACGCCGAGACGTACGACGTCGTCTGTTACGGCCACCACCACGAGCGAGAGCGGACGGAACGTGGTCGAACGACAGTGCTCAATCCTGGCGGACAGTTCCCGACGATCCCGGACGACCACCGGACCGTCGCGATCCTCGATACGCGCTCCGAGTCTGTCCGGTTCCGATCGGTCCTCGAGTGATCAGTGCCAAAGCGCAACTCACTCCCGTCCTCGGACGGTAGTCCCGCTATGAGCGACTCCGGTGACGGCACGGGTGACGACGTGGACGTAGATCGGTGGCGGACCGAACTCGAGGAGAAACGGGCCGAGAAAGACGAGTTCTTCGGCACCCATCCCCAGTCGCCGATCCCGCCGGACGACCGCGACGCGTTCGACGGGCTCTCGTACTTCGAACCGGACCCGACCTACCGAGTGACGGCGACGGTCGAGACTCACGACGATCCCGAGGTCGTCCTGATGGAGACGACCGCCGGCGGAGAGATGCGGTACCTGCGGGTTAGGACCCTCGAGTTCACGCTCGATCGTGAGGAGCCCGACCTCGCGGACGGTATGTTCGAACTCGCGGCCTACCGTCTCGAGAGCTCGGGCGATCAGCCGCTTTTCGTCCCCTTCCGTGACAAGACGACCGGCCAGCAAAGCTACGGCGGCGGCCGGTACATGGAGCTGTCACCCGACCGAGAGCTCACGGACGGCGACGAGATCCTCCTCGATTTCAACCTGGCGTACACGCCGTTTTGTGCGTACAGTGACAGCTACGACTGTCCGCTCCCACCGGAGGAAAACTGGCTCGAGGTAACGATTCCGGCCGGCGAACGGTTCGAATCGTAATCGCTACGGGGCGACACCAACCGTGAGCAACGTGCCGAACTCGCGGTAGCGCTCGAGCATCGCCTGGCGGGTGTCCCAGTTATCGGTTGGAAACTCGGATTCGGGCGGGATCTCGATCTCGTGGTTGGGAAGGTTGTCCTGCTCGGCGACGTGGAGTCCCGCTTCGCGAAACGCCTCGCGGTACTGCGCCAGGTCCCAGCGGGTCATCTCCACCGAAATGGATTCCTGCCACTCGTGGGAGTGGACGTTCTCCTCGTAGTAGTCGACCGCACAGTAGACGGTTCCGCCCGGCCGCAGTACTCTGGCGATCTCCTCGAGGGTGTGGTGGGGATCGCCAGCGTAGTAGAAGGCCTCCATCGACCAGACGTGGTCGATCGAGTCGGTCGCGAACGGAAGCGAACCGAAGTCGCCGACGACGTAACCGACACTGGAATCGTCGGTGTACCCCGCCGCGTTTCGCGTCATCTCGGGTGAGCCATCGAGCCCGTAGATCCGTCCCGCGTTCTTTGTCTCCCGGAGTGCACGACCGGCGTAGCCGCTGCCACAGCCGAGATCGAGAACCACGTCGCCGGCTTCGACCGGCATCCGCGCCAGCGCGTGTTTCGCGGTGTGCCAGTGTCGGTCCTCCATTCCCCTGTCTCGGCCGCTTGCGGCCCACTCGTCGAACTCCTCGCGAACGCTCATACACAGCGGTCGACTCCCCACACCAAAATCCGTTCGCCTTCGACTCGAGTCATCGACATCCGCGACGGGGATGTCGTCGGCGACCGGCGGTATCGACGCCTGGCGCGCCCGCCGCCTCGACGGTGTGTCGATCGCTCCGTGACGACCGACAGACTCTTTAGGACCGCCTAAAAAGTATGAGTGGAGAGGTTTAGGTCGGCCGAAACACCGTGGGCATCGGTCTCGGTCGAGCGAGACAGCCAACGCTGTCCCCTCCTCTCGACCCTTCTCTCGAAGATAATCGGAAGCTATATGTGTTTTAGGCCGACCTAAAACAAGATATGCAACAGCGCGACAGCAATCGCACGGACAGGACGACTGGACGACGACCGTTCCTCGCCTCCGCGGGCCTCTCCGCGGTCGGACTCGCAGCACTCGCAGGCTGTACGAGCGACGAGGGTGGAAACGGCGGTAACGGTGGGAACGGCGGCAATGGCGGTAACGGCGGTAATGGAAACGGTGATGACGACGGAAACGGTGGGGACGCCGGGGCCCCGTCGGTCGCCGACGCCGAACCACTCGCCACTCCGGTCGACTCGAGCGGCGTGAGCTGGGACGATCTCGGCGATCTCGAGGGCGAGATCACGGTGTACTCCGGCCGAACCCCCGACCAGATCGATCTCGTTTTCGAGCAACTCGAAAACGAGTACAGCGGACTGACGATCAACCGCGACTACGACGACAACGACGTCCAGGTCAACCAGTTAGAACAAGAAGGCGACGCGACGCCGGCAGACGTGTTCTACTCACAGGACCCGGGCGCGCTCGGTGCCGTCCACGACGCGGGAATCGTCCAGGAGCTTCCGAGCGACATCGTCGATACGGTCCCCGAGAGTTACCGCCATCCGGACGGATACTGGACCGGGGTTAGCGGCCGAGTCCGTTCGGTCTTTTACAATGAGGACCGATTGGACGAGACGCCGTTCGACAGCTGGGACGAACTACCGACGGACATCTTCTCGTACGCCGAAGACGATCGGTTCGAGGGTATCATCTCGACGCGGCCGAACTCCGGAACGTTCCGCGGATTCATTCAGGCGATGGTCGACCTCGAGGGCGAAGACGCGACGCGACAGTGGGTCAGCGACTTCATGGATCAGGATCCACAGCGGTACGGGAGCGGAAGCACGCAGGCTGAGGAAGTCAACCGCGGCGGTGACGGCGACCCGATCATCGGTCTGGGCAACAGCTACTACGCCGCCCGCCTCGTCAACGAGGACCCCGATTCGCCGATCCGCGTGACGTTCACCGAAGGCGATGCAGGTGCCCTGTTCAGTGTTGCGGGCATCGCCGTCACGAACAACGTCGACGATCCCGAACTCATCGCCGAATTCGCTCGTCACCTCGTCGCCGTCGAGGGACAGGAGTTCATGATGGATGACAACGGCGAGTTCCCCGTCGTCGACGGCGTCGACTACGTTGGCCCGCTGCCCGGTCCCGACGAGCTCAACTCGCCGACGTACGACCTCAGCGAGTTCGACATGGAACTGCAGGCGGCCAACGACCTTCTGGAAGACGAAGGTATGATGCCGCTGTAACCCACCGACGAACGATTGATACGGTCTGCTGTCCATCATTTCCCGCGCTATCGCGAACCGGACGGCGCGTACGCCGGGAACTCGGTACAGCAAATCGTACGACGACCACCGACACCTGAAATCGGGTCCATTCTGTCCCACCCATTCCGTTCCGCCTTTCACCACCCACACAAGTGTTCATCAAACTCACACGGCCTCATCTCTCCGAAAACGTGCTTCGATCAGTCGTAATACCGACGTTCGATCGATACAATCGATTTCGTTATTTGTAGAATGTGTATCACCGTTCAGCATTCCCGGTTCGAGGAACTAATCAGGGGGTTCAAGAGAATCGAAGGCGGACCGATTCATAGGAGAGCCGATTCGGTTAGCAGACACAGACGATGAAATCGCTCACAAACGCCGTCGATACCACACAACGCGTCGAAGCAGCCAGGGAGCGCCTCGAGCGTGTCGAGCCCTGGACGATCGCCCTAGCCGCCGCGAGCGCTCTCGTCGCGTTTCTCATCATTTTGCCGATGTTCTGGCTGGTCTGGCAGGCGTCGACGGTCGAACTATCCCGGGCGTACGATCTCATCGTTTCCTCACAGACCGCACGCATTACGGCGAACAGTATTGGATTGCTGCTGTTCGTGACCGTCTGTTCCATTTTGCTCGGTGTCCCGCTCGCCCTATTGACGACCCGAACCGATCTCCCGTATCCGCGGTTCTGGACGGTCGTGGCCGCACTCCCGCTCGTAATTCCGAGCTATATCGGCGCAATCGCGTTTACCGGCATGTTCGGTTCGGGCGGTGAAATCGACTCGCTATTCGGGATGTCGCTCCCGCGGATCGATGGCCTCTCCGGCGCGACCTTCATCATCACGCTGTACACCTACCCGTACGTGTTCCTGACGACCCGCGCAGCGCTGCTGTCGATGGACAGTTCGCTCGCCGACGCCGCACGGACGCTCAACGCCGGTCCGTTCGAAGCGTTCCGGCGCGTCACGCTGCCACAGATCAGGCCAGGGATCGCCGCCGGTGCGTTGCTCGCTGGCCTCTACGCGATTTCTGACTTCGGAACACCTGCGTTCATGCGGGCGAGCGTCTTCACGAGCAGGATATACTGGGAATTCAGTAGTTTCAACGTCGAGTACGCCGCATTGCTCGCCTTGCAACTGATCGCGATCGTCGCCGTCGTCCTCGTCATCGAGGCAGGGATCGGCCGCGACGAGGACGCCAGCGGTGGCGGTGACACTGGGAGTACGATACGACTCGGCAACTGGAAGTGGCCGGCGATGGGGTTCGTTTCGGGGCTGGGTATGCTCACCCTCGTCGTTCCGGTCGCGATCTTCACGAACTGGGTGTTCCGCAGTGAGGGCGACCGGATTCCGGCCTACGAGTTGGATTTAGGAATTACCGTCAGCTCAGTCAACCCACTCGAGGGCTTCGGGATAGCCATCGGCGACGGGTGGGGAATCATCTATAACTCCGTCCACCTCGCCGCAATCGCTGCGCTGGTGGCCTGCGTCTTCGCGCTTCCCGTCGCCTACTACTCCGGACGGGCGAATTCATTCGTCTCACGGGTGTTCGAACGGGCGACCTACATCGGCTTTGCCGTTCCAGGCGTCATTATCGGCCTCGCGTTAGTGTTCCTTGGAACCCGAACCCTGCCGTCGCTGTACCGGGAAGGCATCTGGCTACTCGTGTTCGCCTACGTCGTCCGGTTCCTGCCCCAGGCGGTCGGGACCGTCCGCTCGTCCGTCTTGCAGGTCGACTACCAGACGATTGAAGCCGCCCGGACACTCAACGCTGGCCGATTCGAGGCGTTCCGTCGCATCACCCTACCTCTTATTATGCCCGGTGTGATCGCCGGCGGCATCCTCGTGTTTCTGACGACGATGAAGGAACTGCCAGCGACGCTGATGCTCAGACCAATCGGGATGGAGACGCTCGTCAGCCTCATCTGGAACGCCCAAGACTCACTCGCGTACCGGTACGCGGCGGTTCCCTCGTTGTTACTGATTCTCATCTCCGGACTCTCGATGATCGTCCTGCTCCGACAGGAGGGTGGCAAGATCGGCTGATACGGATTGCTGTAACAATGTACCGGCGAAACCGTGACCCGTCCCGCGATTGCGCTGGAAATGGGTTACCCGTACGACGGTCGGTCGGAGGCCAGACGCCATCAACCCTATCAACCTCCGGTGGTGGCAGACCACCCCACTCGTGATATCCGCACTATTAAGTCGATTCCGGAAGTTGTTCAGTGCAACATGGACTATCGGCTCGAGATCGACGGGACACCGGCGACGATCCCCGGTGGGACCGGCGTTCTCTTACTTCACCCGAGCACCGGAGAAACGGACCGAATCGATACCGACTTTCTGAAAACCGACACCGACCACTTCCTCGTCGTCTCCACCCGAACCACCGCCCGCGAAGTCAGACAGAAACTCGAGTACTACGACGTCGACGAAGAACGCGCCGAGATCCTCGACACGCTCAGCATCGAACGCGGTTACTCCCGACGGAAGACGGACACGGTACACTACGTCGCCGCACCCGACGACGTCGACGGCATCGTCGAGCACATCGACGGCTTCCTCGAGAACCACGACGGCAAACTTCGGCTCAGTTTCGACTCCGTCACCGAACTCGCCTACTACGCCGGCGACGACGACGCCCTCAAGGCGGTCGACCGCATCCTCAAGCTACTCGCGAACCACGACGCAGTCGGGCTCTTTCACCTCTCGGAAGAACCCCACGACCGCTCGGTCGTCGACGACTTTCGCAGCCGCTTCGACGGCGTGATCGACCTCGACGAGGACGGGAACGTCGAGGCTGACTTCTGAGCAAGGTTCGAACCGACTTTCGAACGAGACTCCAATCGCCTTTCGAGCGAGACTCCAATCGCCTTTCGAGCGAGACTCCAATCGCCTTTCGAGCGAGACCCTGATCGATCTACGAACGAGACGCGGATCCACACCGAACGAGACACATGCCGGAGTACGACAAACTCGTCCGTGACCGGATTCCCGAGATCGTAGAGAAAAACGACCAACGACCGGAGATCCACGTCGCCGACGCCGAGGAGTACACCGATCGCCTCGCCGCGAAACTCCGCGAAGAGAGCCGGGAGTTCGCAGACTCCGGTGAGTTCGAGGAGTTGGCCGACGTCCTCGAGGTCGTCTACGCGATCCTCGACCACCGAGAGCGAACGCTCGAGGACCTCGAGGCGGTTCGCCGCGAGAAACGATCGGTGCGAGGTGGGTTCGCGGACGGGATCGTCCTCGAGTGCGTCGAAGAGTCCCCCGAAAGTGCCGAAGGGTACCCCGAAGACGTCGAAGAATAACCCAGAACCGGGGACGAGACCGAAAGGCGAGAGAGACGAGAACGCAGTCACGTCACGAAGACGCCGAATTACTCCGTGGAGACTCGGACTACTCTACGAGGGTGTACTCTACGAGGGCGTACTCCGCGAGACAACTACTCCGCGAGACGAACTACTCCGCGAGGGCGTCGAACGTCTTCTCGGCCCACGTAATCGCGTACTCGGGGCCGTGATCGCGGTACGCGCCCGTCTCGAGGGCGGCGAACGGGGTTGGGAGCTCGATCGCGTGTTTGATCGCCCCACAGGCAAGTTCGGTCGCATCCGCGAACTCCGTCTCGCCGCGGGCGACTTCTCGCGGAAGGTTAGAAACCCGTCCCTCGAGGTGGTTCCCGGCGTCCTGCCAGGCGTCCGCGAGGTCGGGCTGGTCGTCCCGCCAGTCGGCGAACACGTCCCGCGCCTGGAGGCCGACCCAGCCGTCGTACAACGCCGTTGCCACCTGGTAAGTATCGTTCGGACCGAGCGGAACCACCCGATCGAACTCGCGGTAGGCTTCCTCGAAGAAGCCGAGAAAGTGTTCGGGAATGTCGAGGCCGAGTTCGACGAACGCCTCGGCGATCAGAAACTCGAGAAACGGCTCGGGTGAGCCTTCGACTCGCGGTTTGACGAGAACGACCGCCGGATCGGTCTGTTTGGTCCAGGCGATGCTCCCGTCGCCGGGCATCCCGATCGTGAGCTCCGAACCGGCGTACCGCCGGAGCAACGTCGGCGCGTCCTCCGGAAGCCACTCCGACGGATAGCTGGTCGGCTCGAAGCCGTCGACGATCACTCCGAGGTCCTCCGCGACCGCCGGTCGCAGCGTCTCGAAATCGCGCTCGCAGTCGAAGACGAGCGTGTTCGGCGCGTGCTCGTCTCGAACGTCCGCGAGACGTCCCGAGAGTTCGCGGCTCTCGAACATCAGACGAAGACGGTCTGGAAAACGAGCAAAAGCGAGAGGATAGCCGAGACGGCAACGGTGCCGACGACGATCTTGGTGGGTGTACTCATACTCGATCCCAGTCGTTGCCGCCGCTTAAATCCATCTTTCCGTTACCGTCGCTTAAATCCATCATTCTCCGTCTCGAGGCGCGATCGGACGGGTGTGGCGAAGATCACGTCGTGACACCCTTTATCGTCGACCGTGGGTCACTGCGGATTTCGTTCGGTCTACAAAGGCTTCGGAGAAACCCCCACCAGTTCACGTGGAATTGTTACATGCCCTGGCTCTCGAAAGGTTGAACAAATCGGATCGTCTCGAGAAGAAACGAAGGTGGTCGGGGAACACGGGTCGATCTCTCGGAGAGACACCGATTCCGCGGATCGATCAGTCTTCCGCGTCGCGCCACGAGTCCGGAACGTCGATGACGTACCGACCGTCTTCCTGGAGGGAGATGATGTACTCCTCTCGGTTGTACAGTTCCATCAGGTTGAGTTCGTACTGTCCCGGGTTGAGGATCTTGATGCTCTCGAATTGCTCGTTGAGTTCTGCTCGAAGTTCCTCCATCGATGGCTGATCAGCGGATGGTTCGCTCACGACACGCCCGTGGTCGGGGTCCTCGTCGGATTCAGACGCCGTCTCCTCGTTCGCAGCGTCGTCGACGGCTCCCTCGGAGTTTGCGGTGGGGCGGTCGCCCTCACCAGTCGATGTCGAATCCGCCGGGCCGTCAGACACGTGATGGTTTTGTGCTGTGTCCCATCGATCAGCAGACGAACGTTCGGAAACAGGCGGTAAATCGTTCCTCGAAACGAATTCGCTCCGTGCATCCGCCTGCGCAGATTCCTCGGACTCCGCGAGCGTCGCTCTCTGATCCTCGGGTCGGTTCGAATCGCTTGGCGGAGTCGAACCGTCGTCGGTCCAGGACGAAGGTTGATCCGGTTGTGCGGACGAGGGATCTGACTCGCGGCCGGATCGGTCCTCCGGACGACGAGCCGTATCCGGCCAGGCCTGATCGGAGACATCCGACTTCTCGAGATGGTTCGAGGGTGACGGCTCTCGAGACGAAGACGAGGTCGATTCAGTCGCCTCCGTTGCCGGAACCCAGTCGGAGTCGGGAGGGTGCGACGAAGATTCGTCCGTGTCGACAGCGGACGAGCCAGTTCCATCCGGGTCGGTCGGTGATCGAGCTCCGGCTACGGCGTCGGTCGACCGGGAGTCGGCTTCGGAATCAGGTTCAGCCGAGGCCGGGGAGTCGGCTTCGGAATCAGGTTCAGCCGAGGCCGAGGAGTCGGCTCCAGCTGACGTCGACGGCGTGAACTGGAACTTGTTTCCGCCGCAGTTTGGACAGCCCGACAGCATCTCTTTCGATCCGTCGGGGAACGTCCGGCCGCAGTTCGTGCATTCGTGGGGCATTAGTTCGGAGTGGTGTAGGTGTTAGCTTCGAGAGACGAGGGCGCTGATGAGCGTCTCGTCTTTATGAAGCGTCTCGATCCGGTTCGCCGGTCCGATCACGGTCAGTTTCGCCTCCGATCCGTCGCCACCCATAATCCGACCGAGAAGCGACGAGTCCTTGCTATCCGACTTCGGATACGTCTCGATCTCGATCCCGTTGAAGTCCTCGGGATTGATTTCGGCCATCGTCGTCTCGATGAGCCTACTCTCTTCGTCCGGCGTCAGACCTTCTTCTAGGATGACGATGTTTCCGTCGTGGACGCCGTCTAAGATCATCCGGATCTTCTCCATCGTCGCCATGTTCTCCATGCGCTCACCGCTGATCAGGTCGATCTGGATTCCGTCTGCGGGATCGGAGTCGTCGGCGTTAGTTGCTGTTGGCATCCAGGATCACCCGAAGTACTCCGCGATGTTCTCGTACACTTCGTCCATGTTCTCGCCTTCCTTCGCCGAGAGCGGAACGGTCTTGTGCTGTGGGAAGGCGTCCTCGATGCGTTTGACGCTCGAGTCGTCGAGGTCGATCTTGTTCGCGAAGATGAGAACTGGGAGATCACGAGATTCGATGATACCGATCAACATCGTGTTGACCTGCGTGATCGGATCCTCCGCGCTGTCGAGGACGTAGATGACGCCGTCGACGTCCTCGCGAAGCCAGTGCATGGCTTCGGCGACCCCTTCGGTCGCCTCACGAGAGCGACGAATTGCGTCGTCTTCTTCCATCTCGTCGGTAAACTCCTCGTAATCCACTTTCGTCGTCACGCCAGGCGTGTCGACGATGTCGATCGTTACCGACTTTCCGTTCCGTTCGATCTCGACGTTTTCTTTCCTACGCGCGCGACGAGTCTCGTGGGGGATGTGACTCTCCGTTCCGATCGCATCGCCCGTCCAGTCTCGGGCGATGCGATTTGCGAGTGTCGTCTTTCCGGCGTTCGGTGGACCATAGATACCGATTCGTTTGGGTTCCTGTTCGGAGAACAGGCGGTCCGTAGCCCGAGAGATACTATCTTTGAGTTCTGTGAACAGTCCCATCGTTAGGGCCTCCAGCACACGGGGTGTGTCTGCGCGTACTACTGAACCGAACTCACTTAAGCCTACGTCAAACGAGTTGACTCTCGGACAGAAGAGAGTGTAATACCTTCGAGATATTTGAGTGTGGGTTTTGCGAGAAGTACCGAGCTTGGTATCGATCACTCGAGCGATACTCGGTCGGTTGTCGCTGGTCCGAACAGAGAGATAAGGACGTGTTACTACAGGTGAACTAAGACGAGGAGTCCGGATGGGATGTCGGACGTGCTGAGTAAACTGTGAGAGGAGATAGCACGGAACTAAGAGAGGACAACACGAGAATGTGGAGTGTTGTCACGACCCATGAGAGGAGAGAGTACGAGTGGAGTCGAGGCTGGGGAACACACCCCCACCCCTTCGTTTCGAGTGGAGACCAACGAACCCGTCACTCTTGAGACGGTGTTCGAGGACGGTGAGGTGGACGAAGCGGCGTCGATCGGAAGTGATTGGGCGTCTCTGGAGTGATTTTGACGCTTTCAGGACTTCTAGTAATTCATCGGCAGAAATCGAGCAAATCTAGTTCTTTCTAGTAAGAAAACCAATTCACTCTAGTAACAACTCTATTTTGCTAGTTCTACGGATACTGTTTCTATCCCACCTAAATAAAACTTCCCAGACTAGATCCTGTCGTTCCCACCGACCTCTTCGACGGTTTCCACTCGAAACGAAGGGGTGGGGGGGTTGGACAACGTCGATCGGCGATTTACTCGTCCCGTCCGACTTCATCGCCCCAGTTTCGATTTCACTCCAGTGTCTGGCCTCGGATTGTCGAAACCCTCCTCGAAACTGTCCCTCACCGTACTCGAGACCGACCCGTACGGGTCGATCACGTTCGACCCTGTCGAGGCGAACTATCCACGTCGCCGAACGAAACGCCGCCAAACGCGCCGTCGAGACGAAACGTAGGGCGGATGTGAACCGTCTTTTCTCGAATACCCTGAATTGAAGGGAAGAATTTATTATCCATGTGTTCCTCTGGTTCGTTTGCATCAACTGGATCCGAACTCGGTCACCACTCTCGTAGATTGGCTGTGTTTCCCCGTCTACGCCCGTCTAATCGCGACTTCGAGTTCGGGTCTCCACACGAAACAAGGGGGTGCGTGTACGACGAATGTCAGACGACAATACGAACAATAGGTCGAACGAAATCGACGGGACGCGTGGATTTGCCATGGATCTCGGCGGAACGGAGGTCGACGATGAGGAGTCGAATCAGGGTCTGTTCGACGATCTCCTCAGCGGCGAGCCGATCTTCGAGAACAAGGAGGTGCTCCGCCCGTCCTACACTCCCCACGAACTCCCCCATCGAAGCGACCAGATCAACAAGATGGCGACGATCCTGGTGGCAGCACTCCGTGGCGAGACCCCGTCGAATATCCTCATCTACGGAAAGACGGGAACTGGAAAGACCGCAAGTGCAAAATTCGTCAGCAAGGAACTCGAGAGCACCTCCCAGAAGTACAGCGTTCCGTGTGACGTCGAGTACATCAACTGCGAGGTCACCGATACGCAGTATCGCGTACTCGCACAGTTGGCGAATAAGTTCATCGAGAAGAACGAACAACGTATCGACGACCGAATCGACGAACTGGAGTCGCTTCTCGCTGCCGTCGACGAGTACGATCGATCCCAGCCGCCCGATTCACCCCCCAACTCGTCCGAGGGGGAGTCCGAACTGTTCGAGTTCCCGATCGAGGACGCGGAGGCGCGTCCGACCGAAGCCGACACTGGATCCGGAGATCCGACTGCCACCTCTCCCGCCGGTTCGACTGATTCATCTGGAGATACAAACCAGACTACTGATGGCGATTCTGCAGTAGAAATGGGGGGGTTGGAAACGGGCGAATCACCGACTCGAAACGAGGGGGATGATCGATCGACCGACGATCCCACCGGAACCGACGCATCCGACAGTAGCGAGCGATCGGACGAGACCGACGACGCCGACCGGTTCATCACCACGGTCGACGACGAGTCCGCCTCGAGCCACGAGGAACATGGAGCCAAGTTCCCGCCGGATCACCCACTCGAGTCGACGCCGTTCGACTCGAAATCAGCCGTCGAGGCTCGAATCGAGTCGCTCGAGGAGGACCGAGAGTCGTTCGAGGAGGTGCCGATGACGGGGTGGCCGACCGATCGCGTCTACAGCGTCTTCTTCGATGCGGTCGACTACGACGAGCGGGTCGTCGTTATCATGTTAGACGAGATCGACAAACTCGTCGAGAAAAGCGGCGACGACACCCTCTACAATCTCTCGCGGATGAACTCCGAACTCGAGAACTCGCGGGTGTCGATCATCGGTATCTCGAACGATCTGAAGTTCACCGACTTCCTCGATCCGCGCGTCAAATCCTCGCTCGGTGAAGAGGAGATCGTCTTTCCGCCCTACGACGCGAACCAGTTGCGCGATATCCTCCAGCACCGATCCGAAGTGGCGTTCAAAGGTGGGGCGCTCTCGGACGACGTGATCCCACTCTGTGCGGCCTTTGCCGCCCAGGAACACGGCGATGCGCGACGCGCACTCGACTTGCTTCGAACCGCGGGCGAACTCGCCGAACGGGCCCAGTCCGAGACGATCGTCGAGGAACACGTCAGACAGGCCCAGGACAAGATCGAACTCGATCGCGTCGTCGAGGTCGTCCGCACGCTCCCGACCCAGAGCAAACTCGTCCTGTTCTCGATCATCCTGCTGGAGAAAAACGGCGTTCACAGCATCAACACGGGAGAAGTGTTCAACATTTACAAGCGCCTCTGTGAGGAGATCGACGCCGACGTCCTCACCCAGCGGCGGGTCACTGACCTCATCAGCGAACTCGACATGCTCGGTATCGTCAACGCCGTCGTCGTCTCGAAGGGTCGGTACGGCCGGACCAAGGAGATCAGCCTCTCGGTGCCCCTCGAGGAGACCGAAGCTGTCCTGCTGTCGGACTCGCGGCTCAGCGATATCGACGACGTCCAGCCGTTCGTGCAGGCGCGATTCGAGAACTGAACCACGAGCGCATCGCCCGTTTCGAGAACTGAACCACCGATTTTCGACGCATTCGCCGGTTCGAGACGACGGGCTAATAGTCCTCGAGCCGATTCCACTCGACATGAACCGACGGGCGGTGCTCGCCGGCGCAGCGGGACTCGTCTCGCTAGCCGGGTGTCTTTCCGACGACGGTCCCGATCACGAGTACGAGCGCGGCGAAATCGACATCGTGATCGACGGCGATCCGTTCGATCTCTCGGCGGACCGATTCCAGGCCGAACATGCTGATGACTACTCGATGAATTTCCACCTTCACGAGAGCGACGACTACTGGTACAACGACCATCCCGAGAGTGGGGAGCGAGTCACGTTCGCTGAGGCGATCGGTCTCCTGCCGGAGTTCACCTCCGACGAGCGAGACGGCGAGCACGTCGTCACCATCGACGACACCGAATACGATGGCCGCGAGTCGGCGGTCGAACTCGAGTTCTTCGTCGACGACGAACGGGTCGATCCGACCGAGCACGTCGTTCGGGACGGGGATGCGCTTCGACTCGAGATCACGACCGGGGAGTAATTTCGAGATCACAAGCGGACGCTGACCTCGAGTTATCGACGGCGAACGAGTCCGTCTCCGCTGGCGACGACAGCGCCGACGCCGACGTGTGCCGCGGTGGATCCGTCGAGGAGGCTCGAGGCGAGTCCGGACCCTGCGCCGTGAGGGACGGGACCGACCATCGCGCCGAACAGCGAGTCGAAAAACAGCCGGACGTGACCGAGCCACGGGACGCGAATCATCGCCTTGCCGGTCACCCAGTCGGGGGAAACGACGTCCGTCTGGGCGCCGCCGCGGTACTGGTCGTAGCCGCTGTTGGCGTCGCCTTTCGTGACGAACCCGTCGTGTGGGGCGGGGCAGGTCGGCACTTCGGCGCAGGTGGCGTCGCCGACGTACTCGTCTTCGGCTTTGGTGTCGACCCAGTTTTCGCCTTCGTCCACCCAGAAGTGAGCTCGGTGGATGATCGGCGTGCGATGATCGCTTCCGTCGGGTTTGAAGACGATTACGTCTCCGGCCTGGCCGAACTTCTCGTGGTCGCCGTTCTCGCCGTTCTCGAGCGTGACGACGCCGGTTCCGTCGACGGCCTCGTCGCCGACGAACCGGTCGTCGTCGACGACGAACACGAGGTCACCACGTTCCATGTTCGGCTCCATACTTCCGCTCTCGACGGCGACCAGCGGTGGCCAGATGCCGCTGATTCCGAACAGTATCAGCGCGATGACGGCGACGATAGCGACGCTACTCAGAATGTCCCGGACGAAGACGACCGTTCCGTCTTCGGTGCCGAGAAACCAGCGGACGATTCCGTCGTCTTCGATCGTCACGTCACTCGTGGCGTTTTCGGTCGACGCGTCGGCGACAGCGGATTCGTTCGCTACGGCGTCGTCGTCGGATTCTTCCGGACGATCGTCGTTCCGCGTCGAATTGCGGGAATTCCAACCGGAATCTCCGTCGTCCGAGTCACCGCCTGGATCGCCGGAGTGGGGACCGCTCATCGTCCCGCATTTTACCGGGGCATGCAATCAAGGTTCCCCTCGTCGAACAGTACTGAGAGTGGGTAGCGTTCCGGTCGGTTCGACACCCGTTGCAGTGAGCCACGAACGATCGCGTCGGCCGTCGTTTCGCTACCCTTTTTTCGTCCGGTCGCAGACGTGTGATCGTGCCACTCGAGGGTGCGGCCCGGATCGTCGACGAACTCACGAGCCGCGGCTACAACGCCGAGCGCGAAGCCGTCACGCTGATCGCCTCCGCCGAGAATCCGGCGGCGGTCTTAGAGCGCGTCGTCGAGGACGTGGCCGAGGACGCGCTGGTGGTTCGAACCGACCACGTCGAGACGGCGCTTTCGGCGGAATCGTCGTCGAACGATTCGGTCCCGCAGTCGGCTGATCCCGTTGGAGAACACCCCTCTGTTTCAACTGGAGACAACTCCACCAGTGTGAACGATTCGGGTACCCAATCTCCAGGTGAAACGAAGGGGTCTCCACCCCCCGACGACCGATCCCGGCCAGCCACCGATCAGGCGTCGACCGCCGTCGATTCGCCGCGGTCGACGTCCGACGTCGACCGGTCGTCTACCGGAAACCGATCGGCCGATCCCGAGTTACGGTCGCTCGAGATTGACGGCGATATGACCGGCGAGAGCACGGGGACGGGGGAGTACGACGACTTCGTCGCGGTGTTTCGCGATCGACTCGAGCGACTCGGCTCGAAGCTCAAAGGGCGGGTCAACCACCGGCCGGCGACGGCGATCCAGAGTATGCCTGGGGGGAGCGAGGCGGGCATGGTCGGGCTGGTCAACGACGTTCGGTCGACGGCGAGCGGGCACTGGCTGATCGAACTCGAGGACGCCACGGGGACGTTTCCGTGGTTGGTGATGAAAGACCGGGAGTACGCCGACCTGGTCGAGGAACTGCTGTGTGACGAGGTGCTGGCGATGGAGGGGACGCTCTCGGACGATGCGGGGATCGCGTTCGTCGACTCGATGTACTTCCCCGACGTTCCTCGAACGCGCGAGCCGTCGACCGCGGATCGTCACGTGCAGGCGGCGCTGATCAGCGACGTCCACGTCGGGAGCGAGGAGTTCATGGAAGACGCCTGGAACGCCTTCGCGGACTGGCTCTACACCGAGGAGGCCGACCACGTCGAGTACCTGTTGATCGCCGGGGACATGGTCGAGGGCGTCGGCGTCTATCCGAACCAGGACGAGGAACTCGAGATCGTCGACATCTACGAACAGTACGAGACGTTCAACGAACACCTCAAATCGGTCCCCGGGGACATCGAGATCGTCATGATTCCGGGGAATCACGACGCGGTACGACTCGCGGAACCTCAGCCTGGCTTCGACGAAAACCTCCGCAACATTATGTCGGCTCACGACGCCCGGATCGTGAGCAACCCATCGACGGTGACACTCGAGGGGGTCTCCGTGTTGATGTACCACGGCGTTTCCCTCGACGAGGTGATCGCCGAACTCCCCGAGGAGAAAGCGAGCTACGACGACCCCCACAAAGCGATGTACCATCTCCTCAAGAAACGACACGTCGCGCCGCAGTTCGGCGGTCACACACGTCTCGCACCCGAGGAACGGGATTACCTCGTCATCGAGGACGTTCCCGATATCTTCCATACCGGACACGTCCACAAACTCGGCTTCGGCAAGTATCACAACGTGCTCGCGATAAACTCGGGCTGTTGGCAGGCCCAGACCGACTTCCAGAAGTCCGTCAACATCGACCCCGATGCGGGGTACGCGCCCATCGTTGATCTGGACACGCTCGACGTTACCGTCCAGAAGTTCAGCTGACCACGTCGGTCTCGAGTCGAAATCGAACGGCCACGAGACGTGGTGACGTGTCGTCGGTTCGGTCTGCTTCGATCTCGTGGGAGCCGAACACCAACCGGATCAGGCGACTCGACTCGAGGTACGCAGAGGTAATGGCATCGCGTTCGTCGTCGCCGACGACCTCCCCAGTGGCGGGGAGTTCCCTCCCGCGAAGGTGGAGCACACACTCGTGAGGGTCGCGGAAGTTCTTCCACCAGTTCGTCGCCGACCGCGGCGTGAGGACGGTCGGGTGGCCGTCGACCGAACGGTAGGAGACCGGGAACGTGTAACGTTTCCCGCTACGGGTGGCGACGTACGAGAGGACCAGGAGACGACGACTCACGAGCCAGTGACATCGCGATCGTAACAACCGACGAAAGACGGGGTTCGCGACACGTCGCTCGAGGGCGCGCCAGATCGACGAGATGGCCCGTCTCGACGATCCAACGGCGTCGAGTGTCGCCATTCACTCGGACTCCAGTCGAAACCGTTCCGTTCGAGCGCCGTCGAACCGTGGTCCCCGTCCCGTTCGTTCGAACCCGAGCGCGTCGGCAGCCTCTCGAACGGAGTCGCGGTTTGGCGACATCAGCAGTTCGACGGCCATCGACTCGCGTTCGGCGAATCGGACCGGTTCGGCCAGCAGCCGCTTGCAGGCCTCGGCGGTCCCGCCGATCTGGGTGACGTGAACCGTATCCTCGCGCGCGTCGAAGCTGATGAACCCGAGCAGATCCTCCGGATCCGAGCCGTCGTACTGCGAACTCGAGACGTCCGCGTTCGGATCGTGCGTGCCGTCTTCGGCGACGCGGACCGTCCGATCGTGAACGAGATTTCGCATCACGTCGGTCGGCGAGTCGGCGATCGCCGCGAGTGCGTCGGCGTCGGCCTCGAGTGCGTCCCGTACGTTCATCGTCGTGTGGTAATGCCACGCGTGAATATAAATCCCGGCTGCGGTGTCGACGTGTCGTTTCCGACCGCGCCAGAACGTATCACTTTCGGCGATGGTCGTCTCGTCTGCCACCTTGAGGTGTCGATACGGAGGTCTTTGCCGGTCCAATGGGACACAGTTATCTGCTCGCTCTGGTAACGAACCGAGTATGAGTTCGGACATCGGTACACGATCACAGCCACGCCGTGAGGTGCCAGTATGCGCGTTGTAGCTAAGTTTGGTGGAACGAGTCTCGGGAGCGGTGACCGAATCGACCGTGCAGCCGACTCCGTCGCGGCGGCGGTCGAGGACGGCCACGAGATCGCGGTCGTCGCGAGTGCGATGGGGTCGACGACCGACGACTTGCTCGACGATATCACCTTCGAGACTGACGAGGCCGACCGCGCACAGATCGTCAGCATGGGCGAGCGAACGTCGGTTCGGATGCTCAAGGCTGCCCTCGCTTCCCGGGGCATCGACTCCCGGTTCCTCGAACCGGGCAAAGACGGATGGCCGGTCATAACCGACGAGTACGGCGAGGTCGACGTCGAGGAAACCCAGAAACGCGCCATCGAGATCGCCGAGACGATGGACGAGGAGGTTCCAGTCCTCACCGGCTTCCTCGCGGAGGGGCCGGACGGTTCGATCACGACGCTCGGTCGTGGCGGCAGCGACACGACCGCAGTCATGATGGGCAAGTACATGGAGGCCGACGAGGTCGTCATCGTGACCGACGTCGAGGGCGTTATGACGGGTGATCCCCGAGTCGTCGAGGGAGCGCGAAACGTCGGCGAAATTTCCGTCGACGAACTCAGAAACCTCTCGTTCCGTGGCGCAGAGGTCGTCGCCCCATCGGCGCTTTCGTACAAAGACGGCAGGCTCAACGTCCGGGTCGTCCACTACCAACACGGCGACTTACTCTCGGGCGGAACGAGCATCGAAGGCGAGTTCAAGAACCTCGTCGACCTTCGCGAACGACCGCTGGCCTGTCTAACCGTCGCCGGTCGCGCGATTCGCAACCAACCCGGCGTCTTCTACGACCTCTCGAAGGCGCTGAGCGAGAGCGACGTTAACGTCGATGCAGTCGCGAGCGGAATGGATACGATCACGTTCTACATCGACGATGAGGAGGCCGAACGCGCCGAAAACATCCTCCATCGCGAGGTTATCGCCCACGACGCGCTCTCGAGTGTCACCGTCGACTCGCCGATCGCCGTGGTTCGGGTTACCGGCGGCGAACTCCCCAACCAACCGGGAATCGTCAACGAGATCATCAGCCCACTCGCGGAGGAACGAATCCACCTGCTAGATGTCGTCACGAGCGCGACCAGCGTGGCCCTGTTCGTCGAGTGGGACGACCGCGAGAAGACTCTCGAGTTGACACAGGACCTCTTCTAGTTACTTCGACAAGCGTCGACCTCCCCGACCGACGTTCGCAGTCGCCGAGCGTCGCGTCGAGGCTATCGCATTCGATATCGACTTTCCGTCACTAATTCGATCCTTCGGATCGAAATCCCGTCGTTTTCTGACTGTTTTGGTCTTCTCCGAATCTGTAATTAATTCGGTGGTAACCGAACCCTTGTCCGACGGAAACGGGTTCGTAACGAAGGAGACCGGCCTGGGACTCGAGGGCATGAGCCCGAACCCCGTGGTAACCGAAGTGTTCGAAGACGTCGAGCCCGATCCCGACGCAATCCTCGCGTCGTCTGGAGCCGAATCAGCCGACGAACTCCTCGAGGCCGGTGGTGACCACGATCCGACGACAGACGACGAGATCGATGCGACCGCCGACGACCTCGAAGGGCTGTTCGACGGTCTCGACCGACTCGATACAGCGCCCGATCCCCTGGATGGGACAGCCGACAGCGAACCCGTCGAGTTCGGCAGGGAGACGGACGCCGTGCTCGTCGGCGAGCCGACGGTAACGATTCGATCGAGCGACGACGCTGGGGATCTGTTCCCCGAATCGAACTCGAAGTCAGTATCGGAGTGCGACGACGACCGTTCGAGGTCGGGATTCGAACTGGTCGGGCCCGAGCCGACGGCCGAACGAATCGGTGACGAGGCGTTCGGTGACGGGCTGGCGAGTGAGTTTTGCTGGTTCGGTGCGGGACTCGAGTTGACGCTGTAGTATGACGATCAGCCGTCTCGTCTACAGGCGGAGCAGGCCGAGTGCCTCGGGGCTTGACCCCGAGGGTGAAGGCCGTAAGCCCCGCTAAACGTGTTCCGTGCGCTCGATATACTGGTCAATCGTGTCGGTCGAAACATCGCCTGCCGTCCCAACGTAGTACGATTCTTCCCAGAACCCACCGCCCCACAGGTAGTCTTCCAAGAACGGTTCGTGCTGTTCCCACATCTCCCGCGCCGTGATGCTCTTGACTGTTCGCACGATCTCGCTCGGTGAGTGCTTCGGGTGAGCGGAGACGAACAGGTGTACATGGTCGGGCGAGATGTGGAGCGATAATATCTCGTAGCCGTACTTGTCGCACACGTCGCGGAAACTCGTTTCCAGCGAAGCTTCGATTGGTTCGAGAATCGCGTGACGGTACTAAGCGGGATCTTCGATCCCGCGAGGTACGCAAAGTTTCGCTTTGCTTGACTTTGGACACCACACGAAGTGGTAGTTGACGTTGTACACCGTGTGGTTTGACCGCTTCTCGCCCATACCTGACAACACAACGACTGATCTAAAGTATTCTTTGAAGCGACTTACAGACTACCACCAGTATACTATTAAGTGTGGAAGAACAAGGGGTAGACGTGACGAAGCAACTCAAGGTATCCGACGCCGTGTACGACGAGCTTGACGAACTCAAGGACGAGGAGGGCCACACGAGTTTCGATAGCGTACTCCGCACGCTCCTCCTCCACTACCGTCACGTCCAACCTAACGACCAAGAATGACGGACGCACAGGCTCTCGTCAAGACGCTGGACTTCCAACTCAACATCCAGAGTGACAACGAGAGCCTGCTGTACGACGCCACGCTCGAAGCACGGTCGGTGTACAACGAAACCATCCGCCTCGCCAAGCAAGGCGTGGACTGGGATGACATTCCTGACCGAGTAGCCGGCGGCGCTAACCTCGTGAAGAACACGACTCAGCGTGTCGTTGCGAAGGCACTCGGTGCGATGGAGAACTACTACGAGTACGACGACTTCGCCCAACCCAGTCACACCAAGAACGGCGCGTACCCGCTTCGTGCAAACTACGAGGAAGGCTACAACCTGTCACTCACCGACGACGGTGACGTGGCGTTCCGCATCAGCGCGAAGCCGTACAAGCACGTCAAAGGTGTCCTCAAAGGGAGTGACGCCCACCTCGACATTCTCAAGACTGCACTCGAAAGTGACGAGTGGAAGATTGGGACGGCAGAAGCCTTGTTCCACAACGACAACGCCGAGTTGCACGTCAACGTCACCAACACCGAACAGACCGTTCGAGACAAGCAGGGCTCGCGGTCGGTTGTCGGTGTGGACGTGAATGAGGATAACGTGGCGTTGGCCGCACTCTCAACGGATGGTGTCGAAGATACGTTGGTCATCGACTTCCCCGAAATCAAATTCGAGCGCCACCGCTACTTCACGATGCGTAAGCGCGTGCAGAACGCGGGGAAAGACAGCATCCACGACACGCTGGAAGGGCGTGAGGAACGGTTCGTCCGCGACAGACTCCACAAGGTGTCTCGACATATCGTAGAGTGGAGCCGTCAGTTCGAGAAGCCGTGTATCGTCTTTGAAGACCTCAAAGAGATGCGCGACAGTATCGACTACGGCACGCGGATGAACCGACGTTTGCACCACATCCCGTTCCGCGCCCTTCAGATCTATACGGCGTACAAAGCGTCGTTTGAGGGCATTCCGACCGTGTGGGTTAATCCCGAATACACCAGCCAGCGGTGTCCGATGTGTGGGCATACGGAGCGTGCGAACCGCAACAAGAAGCGGTTCAAGTGTCGGGACTGTGGTCATCAAGACCACAGCGACCGAGGTGCAAGCGTCAATATCGCCGTGAAAGGTATGAAGAAACTCGATTGGAATGTGCCTGCTCTCAACAGCCTTCCCGTTGTTCGGAAAGTGCGACGGCAGGCATCGGGGGCCGTGGACGCCCCGACCGTGACCCACGACGCTGTTCGAGGTTATCAGACCGATGGTGTCGTGGGAGTGTCCGACTAAACCACGGGAAGCCTCGGGGCTTGACCCCGAGGCGGTTCACGTGCCTGATGTCCCTCCTGTGGGATCTCCACCAGCTGGTGTCGGTACCGATGGGCGCTCCACCCACGTAGCCGATCGCGACGGCGGCGTCCAGGCGGTTACAGGCTCGAGACGATTCCGCGGGCCCGATCCGTGATCGTGGGCTCGGGCTCGGACTCGGATCGTTGACCGAACTGTCGTTTCGCGAACGACTGGAGCGTCGGTTCGCTCGAGTCGGCTCCCGATCCAGCGAGCCAGTCCGGTACCTGTGACTCGAGTTCGGCGCGTTTCTGGGCTTTGAGCTGGCTGTACTTTCGAAGGGCGATCCCGACGCCGATGAACAGTCCCGCGTCGAGTAGCTCACGTCTGAATCGCTCCCGGTCGTTGCGTACCGCGATCGCCTTTACGAGCGAGAGGAGGCCGATCGCGAGGTAGAGCTTCGAACTCCTCGATGGGTCGCCGCTGAGTAACCGTCCAAACTCCATGCGCCGCGACGTACCACGTTCCCTTCCTTAAATCTGCACTGCAATATCACCGCTGTCGCGAGCGAAAGGACGCATTTCTCCCGCAAAAGTGGGCCGTCCGTATCATACGGGCCGCAATCTCTGTCCCGGTCGATCGCAGACCGTATCATACGGTCTGCTGTAAGTCATTTCCGGTGCGACCGTGACCCGTCCTACGGTCGAACCGGTAAATCGTTACAGCAAACCGTATCAGTCGGTGTCCCTATCAGTCTCGTCGTCGGCCGTTTCGTTTTCCGCTGGGACGTCGTCCGATTCGCCACCGTTTTCTTCGACGCCCGATACGTCGTCGGTTTCTCCGATTGGAGTATCCTCCAACTGGTCGCCAAACTCGTTGTCCCAGGCCTCGAGCCAGCCATCCAGCCGTTCTCGAAGTTCGTCGTAGGTAAACCGGACCGATTCCGATGGCCGGCGTGTAAACGCCGTAAACTCGGTTCCGAGCGTGAGGTATTCGTCTTCGATTGCGGGAAACTGAGCGTTTCTGACTGCGATCTCGGCTTGCGCTTCGCTCGAGAGGACGAAGTCGACGAACTCGTAGGCGAGTTCACGCCGTTCCGTCTCGGCGAAGACGGCGACCCCCTCGACGGTCTCGTAGCCCGCGTCGTCGAGCGTTGCGACCTGGTGACGATCGAGGTTCCGCTCGGCCAGGTTCGCGCCGATTCGATCGGTCGTATAGGAGACGACCATCGGCCGGGCCTCCTCGAGGTAGCCGTCCA
The DNA here is from genome assembly GCF_008245225.1 of Natrialba swarupiae. Lineage (GTDB taxonomy): Archaea > Halobacteriota > Halobacteria > Halobacteriales > Natrialbaceae > Natrarchaeobius > Natrarchaeobius swarupiae. The sequence continues at coordinate 65,055 of NZ_VTAW01000001.1, read as the reverse complement.
CGTACGCGTCGGTCCAGCGAGGACGCACGTCGACGCCGTTTTCCCACAGTCGCTTCCAGTACGCGAGGTACTCGTCCCCGAACGTCGCGATCGTCCACAACAGAAACGCCCGCCCGGGTGCCGACCGTCGGGGGTCTTGTGCCAGAAGGGTGTCCTCGTACTCGGGCTCGAGGAGGTCTTCGAACGTCTCCGGCGGTTCGAGAACTGTCTCGTCGTAGACGAGGCTCACGTACCCGACGTCGTACGGGAGCACCCGCCCGTCGGGATCCCCGAACTCGAGGTCGGCGCTGATCCGGTCGTCGTTCTCGAGACGACTACGTTCGAGCGGTTCGAACAGCGGCTCCGACAGGGACTCGTCGACGCGAACGAGTTCGGGGAGGGTCAACCCGAGGTAGACGTCCGCGTCCATTTCGGCCTCGAGTTGTGCTCGCTGGATGTAGTTCTCGATCCCCGCTTCGGGAACGACCCAGTCGATCTCGGCGTCGGGAAACTCGGCTTCGAACGCCTCGGCGAGCCAGCGACCGGCCGACGTCTCCTCGGCCACCATGGAACTGTACGTTGCCACGCGGAGGCCACCGTCGTCCTCGAGTTCGTCCTCTGGGAGTTCCGCTGCAGAGTCATCATCCTCGTCTTCGTCCCCGTTTTCGCGGGTCGCACACCCGGAGAGGGCGATCACCGATCCCGCGCCGACGCCGCGGACGAAGCTCCGTCGTCTCATCGTTCGAATGTCGCGACGAACCGGCTTAAGGATCGTGCCGTTTCGCCGCCGAGCGGTTCGGACGCTCGTCCGGACCGCGATGCGTCGGTATCGGTCGGTCACAGACCGTATCGATCGTGACCCGACCGTTTGGAGTCGATCCGTGGTTTCGGTCTGGAGGAAAGACTTTCTCCGTTCGGTGTGAGTCACGACCGTGGAATCGAACGGAACGCGGTCGCGTCGACACGTACTTGCAGCCATCGTTGCCGCCCTGGGGGTTCTAACGGCCGGAATACTGCTCGAGGTACTCGGAACGATCCTCTTCGCGCTGACGGTCGCGTACGTGTTGATGCCGGTCCAGCGCTGGTTCGTCAGACGCGGATTCACCGAGTGGACAGGTGCCCTCGCGGCGACCGGCGTCGGTTTCGTCGTCGCCGTCGCCGTCTTCTCGCCGATCGTCCTGACGCTGTACGTCAACGTCGACGAGATCGTCGACATCGTGGAGGGGCTCCCGCCGGAGATCCCGATTACCGCTTTCGACGTCACGTACACGATCGAAGTCGCGGAAGTACAGACGTTCGCAATCGACTTGCTCACGAGCACCGCCTTCTCGCTGGTCTCGGCGCTTCCCGTCCTCGCGATCAAGTTCGCGCTGTTCGTCATCCTGCTGTTCGCGCTCGTCCTCAAGGGCGAGGAAGCTGCTCGAGCCGCCATCGCACCGGTCCCCCACGACTACCGGGACATCGTCGACGCGCTGGCGACGCGGGCTCGGGAGACGCTGTACGCGATTTACGTGTTACAACTCGCCACATCGGCCGCGACGCTGTTCATCGCTTACCCGCTGTTCTGGGCGCTCGGGTACGAGATTCCGTTTACGCTCGCGATCATCGCGGCGATCTTGCAGTTCGTCCCGATCATCGGTCCGAGTCTTCTCATCCTACCGATCGCAGGTTATCACGTCGTTGCGGGCGAACTGGCCGCCGCCGTTCTGGTGGGGGTTCTCGGTATCGCACTGGTCGCCTGGCTTCCGGATATCGCCGTTCGTCCGCGTCTAGCGCGTCGATCGGCAGGTCTTCCCGGAAGCCTCTACTTCGTCGGATTCACCGGCGGTCTGTTTACGCTCGGAGCGATCGGCATCGTCGTCGGCCCGCTGATCGTCGCGGTGTTCGTCGAGGCCGTCGATCTGCTCGCCGACGAGGTCAACGGCGACGCCGACGTCGCCGATCTGCTTGATGTGGACGCCACTGACGATTCCGGCGCACAGTCATCCGAACCCGAATCGGACACCGAAGCGACGTTCGACGAGTCCCGTTCGCGACCGGCGGACCACTGATCCCCTCTCGATCGAGGTTGACCCCCATCCGTCGTCGAGTTGCTGTCGACTCGCGTCGGTCTCGAGTCACCGTTTGCGCTCTGGTGATCCCAACCTCTCGGTGTTTCGGTACACAGACATTTTTCTCCCTGCTCGTCGTTCGTTCGGTATGGTCAGTAGTCGGACACTCATTCACGCGATCATCGGTGCCATCGTCGGGATCGTCCTCTCGTTCATCCCGTTTTCGACCGTGATCGGCGGCGCAGTCGCGGGATTTCTCGAGGGGCCGGACACGCGCGAGGGCGCGATCGTGGGGGCGCTGGCGGGTGCGATCACGTTTCTGCCCGTCGCCGCGTTCGCACTCCTCGCGTTCGTCTTCGTCGGCTTCGGGTTCGGGGTTTCGGGCGCGCCGGCCAGCGGGTTCGCGTTCGTCCTGTTTTTCATCCTCGTCGGAGCGACGGCGTTACTCCTCTACACCGTCGGCGTGGCGCTACTGGGTGGCTATCTTGGTGCCTATCTCGCAAACGAGTATCCAGAGAAGCGAACCAACGCCCGCCGAACGATCGGTATGAGCGAGGACGAACGGATCGGTCGACGTCCGACTAGTCGGGGGGACCGAACCCGATCACGGGCCGGAACGGACCTCGAATCGAGCGACACCGGCTGGTCAGCGCCTGGCGAACCGGGCGGATCGCCGTCGACCGATCCGACGGAGCCGACGCGGTGGCGCGAAGAGGGGGAGGACGACCGAGACGACCATCGGCGAGGCGAGTGAAGCGGTAACCAGTGACGACAGTCCGTCTCACTCGTATCGGAGCGCGTCGATCGGATCCGTGCGGGCCGCTCGCCAGGCCGGATACAGTCCCGAGAGGACGCCAACGAGAATTCCAACCAGGATGGCAAGGGCGACGTACTCGAGGGGGTAGACGAGCGGAAGGTCGACGTACAGCGCACCCAGATAACCCGCGAGCAGACCGAGTGCGGTCCCGAGGACGGCACCGACGACGCCAAGGATCACTGCTTCGGCGAGAAACAGTCCGAGTACTTCCCGATTCTGCGCGCCGACGGCTTTCATGATCCCGATCTCGCGGGTGCGCTCGGTGACGCTCACCAGCATGATGTTCGCGATGCCGATCGAGCCGACGAGCAGGGAGATCGCCGCGATGCCGACGATGAAGTTCTGTAAGAGTTCGAGGATATCCTGTAGCTGCTGGAGCAACTCGGTGCTGGTCTGGAACGTCACCTCGAGATCCTCGCCACCGCCGACGAACTCGCTCGCGTCGGCTTCCTCGCTCTCGAGGTACTCGACCGCCCGATCGCGAGCGGCGTCGACGTCCGCCTCCTCGGCGGACTGGGCCTCGACGACGACGGCGAGATACCGGAGATCGTCGGTCGGTTCGGCTTCGGAACCGCTGCCCGGATCGCCACCGAGTCCGTCCCCGAACCCGATGCCGGCCGCCCCTTCGGCGTAGTACGGATCGGTCGGGACGTAGATCCGCGGCGACGCCTCGAACCCTTCGAACGGACTCAACCCCTCGGAGGTCGCCGTGATCCCGACGACGTCGACGGTCGTCTGGCCGCCGCCGACGGTCGTGACTACCAGTTCGTCGCCGACGGTGACGTTCTCCTCGAACTGTTCGGCAGCCGCCGGGTTGAGCACGGCCTCGCGCTCGCCCGCCTCGAAGCTCCGCCCCTCCGCGAGCTCTCCCTCTCGGACGTACGACGGTCCCGTCGCGACCAGACCATCACCGAGTGCGACCTGTTCGTCGCCGTCCGAGACGGCCTGCGTCGGAACGGTCGCGTAGCCGTAGGCGGCCGACACCTCGTCGAACTCCTCGATTTCTTCGAGATCGTCCTGGCTGACGACGGGTTGAGCGCCCGCCAGCGGCCCGCCTTCGGTCTCCGGCTCGGCAGCCCAGCCGTAGAGGTTTCGCTGGTCGTCGGGGCTGATGTCGCCGACGATCCCCGCCTGCAGGCTCGCCCCGAGCGTGACGAACGCGATCACCGCGGCGATACCGATGATCACGCCGAGCGTCGTCAGCGCCGACCGGAGTTTGTGTCCACGGATCGACCGCCACGCGAGGCGGGCGTGCTCGAGCGGTCTCATTCGTGCTCGTCCTCGGCTCTCGTTTTGTCGTCGCTGTCCGCGCCTTTCGGCTCGACGGCCGAACCGGGCCGGGAACCCGACGCGGGATCCGGCCTGGCTGGCTCGCCGACGCCCTCGAGTTCTTCGATCCGCTCGATTCTCCCGTCCAACAGGTGGACGATCCGTTCGGCGCGCTCGGCGACGTGGCGCTCGTGGGTGACGACCACCATCGTCGTCCCGGCGTCGTGGAACTCGGCGAAGAGGTCGAGGACGTCGGCTTCCGTCTCGGTGTCGAGGTTCCCGGAGGGTTCGTCGGCCAGGACGAGTGCGGGATCGTTCACCAGCGCCCGCGCGAGCGCGACTCGTTGGCGCTGACCGCCCGAGAGCTCGTTCGGCAGGTGGTCCGTCCGATCGCCGAGGCCGACCCGCTCGAGGAGCTCCCGCGCTCGCTCCCGTCGTTCGGCCCGGCCGACGCCCAGGAACAACTGCGGAAGCGCGACGTTCTCGAGCGCCGACAGCCGCGGCATCAGGTTGAACGTCTGGAAGACGAACCCGACCTGCTCCCCCCGAAGGGCGGTCCGTTCGCTCCCGTCGAGGGCGGTCACGTCCCGTCCGTCGACGACGACCACACCTTCCGTCGGCGTGTCGAGACAGCCCACGAGGTTCATCAGGGTGGACTTCCCCGACCCGCTCGGGCCCATGATCGCGGTGTACGATCCCCGTGGAACCTCGAGGGAGACGCCGTCGAGGGCGTAGACGGGCTCCGCCAGCCGGTAAGTCTTGTGTACGTTCTCGAGGCTGACTGCGACGTCCGAACTCGCCATGGGAGGCAGACCACGGAGGCAGGGAAAAAGCTTCTAGGCGGCGGTCGTCTCGAGCGTTTGTGAGCGGCTTCCCTGACGGGTTCTCGAGCGCGCCGTCGTCAGTCGCGCTCCTCGAATACTCGATGGGAGAGGACAGGACCCGTGGTTTCGTTTCATGCTTCTCCAGTAGTCGAGAGATGGGATTTACCGAACATACAACGCGAATGCCGCACAAGATTTTGATCGGGTCGTGAAAGCGTCAGCGTTCTACACTGGTCAAGCGGTTACCGAAGCGGCTACCGATCTATCTGTTCTGTGTTAACAGTTACCGATAGATATAGCGGACTAGTACCGTCCCAAGCGTTGACTGATGGGTGAAACCAGTCACCCACACACGGTTTCACCCATCAGTGCAGGCTTGGGACGCCACTAGTGTAGCACGACGACTTCGTTTTTTCACTCTGAACCCGGTGACCCGTCCGCTCGCCACATCTGCGTACTGCTCGCGAGGGGAACGTCGGCAGATAAATTGATTGCTCGCTGGAACTTCTTCTCAGGTTGTGGTTATATTCCGACAAAAATAGATAAGTAATCTACTGACGTACGTCATTTGGTGCTTGGTAGCATTGGACGCAATATCGGGTACCAGTCTCCGCGGCCAAACAGGAGTGAAAACCCATGGCAGACGCACACAAACTCGATTGTGAATCAGTATCGGATACATGCCGGTTCATTATTCAATCGGAAAACGAAGAAGAGACTGTTGAATTGGCTAAGAAACACATGAAAGAGGTTCACGGACAGGAGTTCTCAGATGACGAGCTCCGAGAAGAACATCTTCAAATCGTCTAACGAATAGCGTGATCGAGTTGCCGAGTTTTCTTCTGTTTTTCCAGACTGATAGAATACTCGCCGCTCAATACGCACGTAACTGGAACTGATAGTTCAGTCCGAATGGGACGAAACGAACACCACGCGAGTCGTTCGATAACTCCCTCGCCGAGCCGGTAAATCGGTACAGCAATCGATAAATACCGACGGCGATTTCGACGACGTCGAAGACCGAGTCGAGCGATTCCGGGACGAACCGGTCTCCCCTCTTCACTTCCACCTCGCTTTACGAATCCTTAACAGCGGCGACGGCAAACCACGGACAATGGCAACGACGGACGAGGGGACGGAGCCGCCGTCGATCGAGCACCCGCTGCTCGAGTCCGACTTCCTCGAGCGACGACTCTATCAGCTGAAACTCGCCGGTACGGCCGCAAACGACCACACGCTGGTCTGCCTGCCGACGGGGCTGGGGAAGACGACCGTGAGCCTGCTCGTGACCGCGCGGCGACTCGAGGAGGTCCGCGGCACCTCGCTCATGCTCGCGCCGACGAAACCGCTCGTCCAGCAACACGCGGAGTTCTACCGGGAGGCCCTCCAGATACCGGACGAGGAGATCGTCGTCTTCACCGGCGACGTCAGTCCCGACGACCGCGCCGAGACCTGGCAGGAGGCGACGGTCGTGATGGCCACACCGCAGGTGATCGAAAACGACCTCGTCGGCTCGCGGATCTCGCTTGCCGACGTCACTCACTGTACGTTCGACGAGTGTCACCGCGCGACCGGCGACTACGCCTACAACTACATCGCCGAGCGCTACCACGCCGACGCCGACCGGCCGCTAGTCACCGGCATGTCGGCCTCACCGGGCGGGGACGAGGAGGCCATCCTCGAGGTCTGTGAGAACCTCGGTATCCAGGAGGTGGAGGTGATGACCGAAGAGGACGCCGACGTTGGCGAGTTCACCCACGACACCGACGTCGAGTGGGAACGCATCGACCTCCCCGAGGAGGTACTCGAGATCAGGGACGCGCTGAACGACGTCGTCAGGGACCGCCTCGAGAAGCTCAAAGAACTCGGTATCGCCTCTTCGACCCAACCCGACCAGTCACAGACGGATCTGAACCGGATGCGCGCGGAACTCCAGCAGTTGATCGACAACGATCAGTCGGAGGGGTTCGAGGGGATGTCGATCCACGCGGAGGTGATGAAGCTCCGCCAGGCGGTCACCCTGGTCGAAACGCAAAGCGTCGAGGCCCTGGAGCGGTACTTCGAACGCCAGCGCAACCAGGCGCGTTCGTCGGGCGCCTCGAAGGCGAGCCAGCGACTCGTGAGCGATCCCCGCGTTCGGGAGGCGATGCGCCGGGCCGAGGACTTCGATCAACTCCACCCGAAGTACCGCAAAACCCGGATGTTGCTCGCCGAGACGCTGGGACTCGAGGGCGGCGAGCGCGTCATCGTCTTCACCGAGTCCCGGGACACCGCCGAAGCGCTGACCGACTTCCTCTCGGAGAGTTTCGACGCGAAGCGGTTCGTCGGCCAGGGCGACCGCGAGGGGTCCGACGGGATGACCCAGAACCAACAACAGGAGGTGTTGAACGACTTCCGGGCGGGTGAGTTCGAGGTACTCGTCTCGACGTCCGTCGCCGAGGAGGGACTAGACGTCCCCGAGGTCGACCTCGTGCTCTTCTACGAACCCGTCCCGACGGCGATCCGGTCGATCCAGCGCAAGGGGCGAACTGGCCGCCAGTCGGAGGGGCGGGTCGTCGTGCTCATGGCCGAGGACACCCGCGACGAGGCCTACTTCTGGATCTCTCGTCGCCGCGAGAAGGAGATGGAGAACGAACTCCGCGAACTGAAGGGGATCGCCACCGATCTCGAGGAGGAACTCGACGACTCCCAGCAGTCACTCGCCGATTTCGACGCGGATCAAAGCGAAGCGGAAGTAAACGGCGACACCACTGAACCCGACGCAGGCGGCGACTCTTCCAGTGGAAGCGAGGGGGATCGAACACAGCCCGGATTACAGGAGTTCGCGGAAGCTGACTCGAACTCGAGTGCCAACGGCGAGTCCGCGGATTCGGCGGACACTGACGGCGACGTCGAAACCCACGAACCGTCCGCCGAGGGTGACGCGATCGAGATCGTCGCCGACCAGCGCGAGATGGACGCAAATATCGCCCGCGATCTCTCGAAGCGCGAGGGGGTTGAGGTTCGTCTCGAGACGCTCGACGTCGGCGACTACGTCCTCTCGGATCGCGTCGTCGTCGAACGCAAGTCGGTCGCCGACTTCGTCGACTCGCTCGTCGGCGGCGACCGGTCGGTCTTCGAACAGGTCGGTGCGATGGCGAGACACTACTCGCGGCCGATCGTCGTCGTCGAGGGCGACGGACTCTACGACCAGCGGGACGTCCACCCGAACGCGATCCGGGGGGCGCTATCGAGTCTGGCTGTCGACTTCGGTGCCTCGGTTCTGCGGACCGAAAGCGAGGCGGAGACGACCGAACTGCTCGCCGTCATCGCCGGCCGCGAGCAGGACCTCAGCGACCGCAAGGTATCAGTTCACGGTGAGAAACAGGCGAAGACGCTGGGCGAACAACAGGAGTACGTCGTCTCCTCGATCGCCGAGATCGGTCCCGTCACCGCCCGATCGTTGCTCGAGGAGTTCGGCACGGTCGAGGCGGTGATGATCGCGAGCGAAGAGGAGTTACAGGAAGCCGACGGCGTCGGCGCAGTGACGGCCGAACGGATCCGCGAGGTCGTCGGCAGCCAGTACACAGGAGGAACGTAGCCGACGAGGTCCTGGACGGAGAGACAGCGGACGAGGCCGTAACAAAGGGACAGCGGACGAGCTCCTGATGGGACGTGGCAGGTGAAACTGTCTGACAGACGACCCTGATCGACGGTCGCCGAGCGTCGCAGTCCGGTGACACCGAAGCGGGCGCGCGACCGGGCCGCAAAACCCGACGGGTAGGTGGCGAGGCATGTACTCGAGTACCGGTGTGCGAACTGATTCACCGTTCCCGTCGATCGGCGGTGAACAGAAAATATATAGGAGACGGCTCGCGATACTGGGAGAGATACCCGGTCATCCCTCCCGAACCGACGCCGTGAGTCCCCGACCCGGCGTTCGATCGACAGTTGGTCGAGAACCGGGCGAAACGGAAGCCACGATGACGAGCCAGAGAGAACGGACGGCGACGAACGGACGAGCGATGTGCGTTCACAGAGCACAGCCGTTCGACCGTCAGGCGGTCGTGAACCGATGACTTCCGAGCTATCGCTTCGTCGATTGGATCTCGCCACTCGAGTCCGTGAGGGCGTTGCGGATCGCGTACGGATCGACACGCGGACCCTCGCCGTGTTTCGGGTGTTCGCCGGAATACTCGTCCTGGCTGATCTGGTCGCCCGAAGCCGGAACTTCTCGTACTTCTATACGAACGACGGTGTCGTTCCGCAGTCGCTCGCACACGACCTCTCCTCGAGCGGTGCGTTCTCCGTATTTCACTACACGACCGATCCGACGGTGATCGCCGCGCTGTTCGTCGTCCAGGCGCTGATCGCGGTCCAGCTTATCGTCGGTTACAAGACGCGGATCGCGACGATCCTGACGTTCCTGTTCGTCGTCTCACTCGACCACCACAATCCGCTGGTCACGAGCTACGCCGACATCCTGTTCCGCCTGCTTTTGTTCTGGGCGATCTTCCTCCCGCTTGGCGAGCGGTGGTCGGTCGACGCCGTCCAGGCCGACCGCGAGCCACAAGCGAGCGTCGCGGGCCTCGCCTCGGCGTTGATCCTGTTTCAGATGGTCTACATGTACGTCCACAACGGCGTCCACAAGATGGAATCCGACCTGTGGACCAGCGGGGAGGCGACCCCGTTGATCATGGGGCTCGACGACATGACGTTTCTGCTCGCGGAGCCGATGCGGCAGTTCCCGACGCTGCTCCAGCTCGGCGGCCTGAAGTGGTACTACATGTTGCTGTTCTCGTGGGTGCTCCTCCTCGTCGTCGGCCGAAAGCGGATGGTACTCGTCTTGCCGTTCGTCATCGCCCACGCGTCGTTCGCCGTGACGGTCCGGATCGGCGCGTTCGCCTACGTCGCCATCGCCGGATTACTCCTGTTCGTCCAGCGACAGGTGTGGGAGGACGGCAAGAGCCTGCTGCGGTACGCGAACGTCGAGCCGTCGCGGATCACCGACCGGCTCTCCCGACTTGAGTGCGTCGCCGACTACTTCCCGACGGTCGGGTTCGACGACGAGCGACTGTCGCAGGCGAGGGCCGCGGTGTACGACGTGAGCTTGACCGTCGTCGCCGCCTCGCTGATCGTCTTCCTGCTCTTTGCGCACGCACCGATGGGCGCGGTCGTGGGCGACGACGTCAATCCCGACGACGAGATCGACGGCATCGCCTCGATCGTCGCCGCCGACCAACCGAACTGGACCGTCTTCGCTCCCCATCCGCGAACGTCCGACCGGTACCACGTCTTCCCCGCGAAGACCGCCGATGGCGACCTGATCGACGTCTACAACGACCGGCCGCTCACCTACGACAGACCGTACGACCAGCTACAGCAACAGTACGGCACGTACCGCGAGCGCTTCTACATGAACAGCGTCCGCCGCGGCGGCTCGAGTGCCGGAAACGACGCGCCGGACGTGATGGCCGAACACATCTGTGAGACGTGGGAAGAGGAGCATGGTATCGAGCTAACTCACGTGAACATGTACTACGTCACCGAGGACATCACGATGGAGACCATCGACGACCACGAAGAGCGCGAGCGCTACGCGACGCTCATCCAGAAAAACCCCTGCGGTGACGAACACGAGCCGATGGAGATCGGACCGCCACCGGACGACCTCTGACCGCGTCCAGGTCGGTGACCGGAACCCTGAACTACCGACGGATCCAACTACGGACGACCGATGAGTGAAGAGGTTCCGGACGATCGGACGACCCCAGGTGTGATTCCCGAGGACGGCGCGGTCGTTCTCTTCGACGGCGTCTGTAACCTCTGTACCGGGTTCGTCCAATTTCTCATCCCCCGCGATCCGGAGGGGATCTTCCACTTCGCATCCCTGCAGTCCGACGTCGGCCAGCAACTCGTCGACGACTACGGCCTCGAGAATCACGATCTCGACTCGATCGTCCTCATCGAGGGCGAGAAGGTGTACGTGAAATCGACGGCTGCGCTCCGGATCGGCACGCTTCTCGGCGGCGTCTACAGGCTCGCCGGACCACTTCGGTACCTCCCGCGTCGACTCCGGGATTTCGGATACGACGTCGTCGCGGCCAATCGGTACCGGCTGTTCGGCAAGAAAGACCAGTGTATGATGCCGAGCGAGGACGTACAGTCGCGGTTTCTCGACTGAGTTCGCGGAAACGTCGGGGAGTTAGCGGAGCGCGTTCAGCGTCTCGCTTGCCTCCCGTGTGGCCTCGAGACACTCTCGCGCGTAGCGAGGGTCGTCGGTAGCCGCCGCTTCGTCGGCGAACTTCTCGAGTGCGCGGACGAGCGAGTCACGAGCGGTATCGAGATCGCCGTCGACTGCGGGCTGAGCGGGACGGCGACCGGCCGACGCCTCGGGAGCCGGCCGACTCGGCTCGTCCCGTGGTGGTGCGGAGTTGGTGGCCGCGTTCGCTGGCTCCCGTCGCGGATCGTCCGTCGGTCGCGACGTCTCCGATCCGCGCGCCCGAGACGGTGAATCGGTACGGTCGCCCGGCTCGGCTCGAGATCGGTCCGATCGACTGGCCTGGTCCTGGCGACCGGTCTGATCCGGTCGGTCGGTCTCAGAATCTCGTCGACTGGGTTCCGTCGTCGCGTCATCGAGCGCCTCCGACGACGCGGAGTCCCCGGCCGTGGATCCGGCATCGGCTGCCTGGGTTGCCCCGTTTTCGCCAGCGGCCGAACCGTCGTCGGTCGATACCTCCTCGGTCGACTGGGCCTCGAGGTCGGTTCCCTCGACGGCATCGGGGGTGCCGTGACAGCTGGGGCAGAACGTGGTTCCGTTTTGCTGGAAGAGCGGATCACCACAGGTTCCACAGTGGGAGTTCGTCATCGTCGCCCCCTTGAGCAGGAGGTCGCTCATCCGCTGGGTCGCCTCCCGTTCTTTCTTGTCGCGTTCGTACTTCTCCCGAAGCTTCTCGCGCTCGGCTTCCTTGTCGAAGTCGCTCATGTCCATCTACAGGTCCTCGGGCGTCGAAAAGGCTACGACACTCAGACGGATTGTCGGTCGATCGCCTCGCCGGTGTGTGTGGTCGACCGACCGACACGTTCGACTCGCCGGATAACGCCCACGGGCTCGAGTCCACATCGACTCGAGCTAGTCCGTCTCGAGGCGGCCGATTCGGTCGCCACCCGAGTCCCGGAGCGTGATCGACGCAGTCTGCGGAGAGAGCGCGTCAGGGCGATCGAAGCGCTGGGCGATCGAAGCGCTGGGCCATCGTGTACTCGAGTCGCTCCGCATCGGCGAGCGAGTCGGGGAGGTCGCCAAACGGCTCGAGGTCGACGACGGTCGACAGCCCACGGAGGCTGACACGCTCCGGCCCGCCCAGTTCGAACGAGAGCGACGCGGCGTCCACGGCGGGCCGGCTGATCTGGACGGCGACGAGGCCGTACGACTCGAAGTCGGTCTCGTCGACGAACTCGGCCGCCGCTTCGGTTCCCGCGATCCGGCGGGTTTCGTCCTCGTCCGTGAGAATCGCCGCGACACCACCGTCGTCCACGGCGTCGCGGTCGTCAACGGTGACGTCGCCGGGACGATGGAGGGATCCGACGCCGGTACTCCAGGTGATCCGGTCGACGGCGTCGAGACAGCCGGCGGTCACACCGACCACCCCGACTGCGCCGGCCCGGAGGAGGGCTCTGCGGTTCACGACCGGTAGTTGTCAGCAAGGAACTATAAAGGCATACTTCCGTCGCTCGAGGGTGGAGTACTACTCGGAGACGGCGGCCTCGAGCGCCCGTGCCGCTTCCGCGGGCGTCTCGACGACCTCGATCTCGAGGTCGGCGATCTCGTGGGTTCCGAGGCCGACGACCGGCCGACCGTAGATCCCGGCGAAGCCGATCTCCGAGAGCGTGCCGGCGCTGCCCGAAAGCGCGATCACGCCGTCGCCGTTCATCGGGACGAGCGCGTTTCTGGCGTGGCCGAGCCCCGTCGCGATCGGGACGTCGACGTACTCGTTCGCCGCCCCTCGGCGGTCGCCAGGGAGGATCCCGATCGTGGTTCCGCCCTCCGCCTTGGCACCCTGGCAAACGGCAGCCATCGTCCCGCCGCGACCGCCACAGACCACCGTGTGGCCGCGTGCCCCGAGTTCCCGTCCGACGTCCTCGGCAACCGCTCGCTCCCGGTCCGTGATCGTCCCGCCGCCGATAACGCTGACGCGCATGCCCGTTCGTTGTCAGCACGGTCCCTTGATTCGATCGACCGATTCGTCGTCGGCTCACTCGACGGGACGCAGCGAGTTCTCGAGGAGCCACTCGCCGATCCGTTCGCCCTGCTCGCGGCCGTCGACCATCGCCGAACGGAAGTGATTTCCGAGGTAGATGCGGCTGTCGATCGACTCCTCGAGCGCGTCGCCGAGGCTGTCGTGGGACCTGACCACCCCCTCGTCCTCTCCGGCGGTTCCGGTCCGGATGTCCGAGCCGAACTCGAAAGCGTACTCGCCGCTCCCGAGGACGCCCTCGAGGACGGCACAGCCGGCCCCGCCGTAGGCGGCGAGCGTCGAGGTGTACTCGGGTGACCCCCCGACCGAAAGCGGTGCCCAAGTCCCGTCCGCGTGGGTCTCCGGGTTGCCGTCGCGGTCGGCCTCGTGGATCGCCGTCCGGGGCCGCCAGAAGCCGTACTCGTACTTCGCCTCCGAGCCCGCGATGCCCGCGTCCGCAAGCGCCAGCGAAAGCAACGCGAACAGCCGACACTCCTCGAGGACGGACAGCGACTCGTCGACGACGATTTTCTGGGTGATAACGTTCCACATGTTCGGCGGCCGTGGAGAGCCCGCCGCGCCACGCCAGAAGGCCGCGACGTCGACGTGTTCCTGGGGCCGGTCGTCGGCGTCGTTTCCGAGTTCGTACACCTCCCACCAGTCGTCGGCGTACGCCTCGCTCTCGAGGGCCGGCGGCCCGTCCGATCGGAACTGGTCGCGGGAGTCCATCGCCCACGGCTCGACGCGTGCGTGGACGGGATTCCAGTCCCGGCGAAAACAGCCGGGCTGGGTCGGCTCCTCGCAGGGGATGTAGATGTCGGTCGCGTACTCGTCGTCGCGATGCTCGAGTAGCACGGTCGCGACCGTTCGTCCCCACTGTTCGCCCGCGTCGACGTCACCGCCTTCCGCCGCCGCGAGCGTCGCCTGGAGGTCGTCGTCGAACTCGCCGCCGTACAGTTCCGTCATCGTCTCGTGGGCCGCACCGGCCGCGGCGGCCAGCACCGACGCGTCCGCCGGAGCGTCGGTCGGATCGACGAGGTAGGGCTCGAAGTGGTCGTCGCCGGCCGCTGCGGCGACGCCGTTTGCGGCGTCGAACATCGCGACGTTCAACAACGCACCGCGACGCGTGGGGGCGAAGTTCCCGCCCCGAAAGTGCTGAATCTCCTCGACGAACCGTTCGTTCCACAGACACAGCGGTTCGTCGGCCGGCACCACTCCCGTCCCGAGGACCTCGGTACAGCCCGCGAAGCCGACGACTGCGGCCGTACCCAGAGCCCCGAGCACCGAGCGACGGCTCCGCGAGGGGCGTGCGTCGGTCGCCGTTCTCGAGGAGGGATCGTCCTCGCCAGTACTCGAGCAGGAACTGTCCTCGCCAGCACTCGAGACGACGCCGTCACTCGAACGTTCCGTGCTGGAACGATCGAGGGCGGTTCGATCCGTTTCAGGGCCGGTTCGATCCGTGTCGACGTATCGCGTGCGTGGATTGAACATGTTCCTACGAGTACGATCGGCGGTCTTCGATTCCGTCGGGCGTCACGAGGATGCGCTGACCGGTCTCGACGTCCTCGAACGTCCGTTCGGTGCCGTCGGGCCAGGTCACCCTGAGTTCGTCGACCGAGTCGGTCTCGCCGACCCCGACGTGAAGCGTCCGCGTATCCTGTGACTGGTAGTCCGCCCTGGCGTTTCGAACCCGAAGCTGCGTGTCGCCGTCGGCGGTCGCCTCGACGGTCGTGCCGAGGGTCGTGTGCTCGAGGTCCTCGCTTCCGCCGACGACGACCTGGAGACTGTCACCCTGGTCGCCCTCGTTGCTGTAGAGGCGGTACGGCGCTTCGTTGGCCGCGACGGCGACGTCCATCGATCCACTCGCGTCGTAATCCAGCGCGGCGACGCCGCGTTCGTCGACCTCCTCGAACCCAACCTCGCTCGTGTTGAGACGGTGGAACTGGCCGTCCTGCTGGGCGAACAACATTCCGCGGACGAACGTCGGTTCGCGCTCGTCGAAGCGGACCTCGAACTGGGTCGCGTGGAAGACGTCGACCTGTCCGTCGCCGTCGAAGTCCTCGACGGCGGAGCCCCACCCCCAGCCGCCCTCGTTCAGCCCGCGCTGTTGGCCCTGATCCTCGAACCCGTCCTCAGTGTGCACGAGCAGGTTGTTCCCCTGATTGCGGTCGCCGATCCGTGAGGTCATGAAGTCGACGAACAGCTGGCGCTGGGAGTCGGGAATCTCGGCCCAGCGGCTCTGTGGGAAGTAGATGTTGGTGACGAAGAGCTCGAGTTGGCCGTCGCCGGTAACGTCGACCGGCTGTGAGGACATCCCGTTTCGGTCCGTCGCCTCGCCGAGGTACTCCCGTTCGAAGCTGCCGTCGCCCTGGTTGTAGTAGATCTCGTCTTCGAAGAAGTCGTTCGCGACGTGGATATCGGGGTTGCCGTCGCCGGTCAGATCGACGAAGCTGGTCGCCATGCTCCAGTGGTCGCCCTCGATGCCGGCGTCGTCGACCCGCTCGAACTCGCCGCAGGTCCCTTCGTAGAGGGCGTTGGGCTGGCCGTTGTCCTCCTCGGCGGTCAGGTTGAGGTAGTGTTGCCACCCCATCGGCTGCTCGTCGAGCCAGTCGTTGTAGTCGATGACGAAGACGTCGGGACAGCCGTTGCCGGTCGCGTCGGCCGCCGTCGCAGAGACCGGAACGACGAACTCGTCGTCGAAGCCGATGTCGCGCTCGCGGAACGTTCCCTCGTCGTTCTCGAAGAACACCGGCGTGTCGCCGCGGCGCAAGAGAAGCAGATCCTCCCAGCCGTCGTTGTCGTGATCGACAAAGAGCGCGCCCTGGACGGTTCCCTCGACCGGCGGGAGGTCGTCGGATCGCTCGAACTCGCCGCCGGTGTTCTCGAACAGGACCGGCTGTCCGCCGCCGATCGCGAGCAGATCCGTCTCGAGGTCGTTCGTGTAGTCGACCGCGTAGATGCCGTCGTTGCCGTTTATCGCGCCGATCCCGATCGACTCGTACTCGAGATTCGCCTCGGTAGAGACCTCCTCGAAGGCGTAGTCGTCGGTCGTCGGCTCGGGTGGCTCGTCGCCGAACGGGGGTCTATCCTCGAGCGCACCGCCGACACAGCCCGAAAGCAGGATACAAACCGCGAGACAGCAGACACCCATTCGGTAACGCATACCACAGCATCTCCTCGTTTACATCATAAATTATCCGGTTACGAGTGGTATTTTCCAGTCGGTTCGAACCGCGATGGCAGGGGGTGGACCTCCCATTCTGATCGATTCCCGTTCCGGCGCGCCGAGTTTCGACAATCGTCGATTTAAATATCGTCAAATTACTCGAGAGAGCCGGATTCGACGGATTTAACGCGGGGGCAGGCGGATCGTTACGTGGTATGACGAAAGTTAGCGTAGTCGGCGCGGCCGGGACGGTCGGGGCCGCCGCAGGCTACAACATCGCGCTTCGGGACGTCGCGGACGAACTCGTCTTCGTGGACATTCCGGACCAGGAAGATACGACGATCGGACAGGCCGCGGATACGAACCACGGTGCGGCGTACGACTCGAACACCGTGATCCGCCAGGGCGGCTACGAGGAGACGGCGGGGTCGGACGTCGTCGTCGTCACGGCCGGCATTCCGCGCCAGCCGGGTCAGACCCGAATCGACCTCGCAGGCGACAACGCGCCGATCATGGAGGACATCGGCTCCTCGCTCGCCGAGCACAACGACGACTTCGTCACCGTCACCACCTCGAACCCGGTCGACCTGCTCAACCGCCACCTCTACGAGGCCGGCGACCGCGCCCGCGAGCAAGTGATCGGCTTCGGCGGCCGACTCGACTCCGCGCGCTTCCGGTACGTCATCTCCCAGCGCTACGACGTCCCCGTTCAGAACGTCGAGGCGACGATCCTCGGCGAACACGGCGACGCGCAGGTCCCCGTCTTCTCCAAAGTGCGAGTGAACGGTCGGGATCTCGAGTTCGACGAGGACGAAAAGGAAGAACTCCTCGAAGAACTGCAGACCTCGGCGATGAACGTCATCGAGAAGAAAGGCGCGACCGAGTGGGGGCCGGCGACCGGCGTCGGCCACATGGTCGAGGCCATCCTCCGGGACACCGGCGAAGTGCTCCCCGCGAGCGTCACACTCGAGGGCGAGTTCGGCCACGAGGACACCGCCTTCGGCGTCCCCGTGAAACTCGGCTCCGACGGCGTCGAGGAGATCGTCGAGTGGGATCTCACGGAGTTCGAACGCAACCAGCTTGGCGAGGCCGCCGAGAAACTCTCCGATCAGTACGAGAAGATCGCGTAGTCGCGGATTCGACCGTTCTCGTTTTTCGACCTATCACCCCCGAGACCGAGCGCTCCGACCGACAGCTATCGGCGTCGAACGCGCGTCTCGACCGTCCCGGGCTCGAGGGTTACGCCGACGCCCGCGTCGATCGAGTCGCCGATCCGCTCGAGTTCGACGTGCCGGATCAGCGTCGCGAGCGTCAACTGCAGTTCGGTCATCGCAAAGCGCATCCCGATGCAGTGGCGCGGGCCGCCGCCGAACGGGAAGTAGGCGTACTCCGGCCGGTCGCCGTCGGCGAGCACCGCGTCCGTAACGGAGTCAGCACCCCCTTCGAGCCACCGCCCCGGCCGGAACGCGTCGGGGTCGTCCCACCACCGCTCGTCGCGGTGGATGGCGATCATCGGGAGCTGGACGACCGTTCCCGGCGTGAGTCGATAACCGCCGACGTCGACCGGCTCGAGCGGCTCGCGGTTGAGAAACGGTAGCGGCGGATACAGCCGCATGGCCTCACGGCCGACAGCCTCCGTCACCGCGAGGTCGGGAAGGTCTGCCATCGTCGGCTCGCGGTCACCACAGACGGCGTCGATCTCGCGCTCGAGGAGGTCCCAAACGCTCTCGTGGCCTGCGAGCAGCCAGCAGGCGTACGTAAGCGCCGTCGCAGTCGTCTCGTGGCCAGCGAGCAGGAACGTCTTCAGTTGGTCGCCGATCTCCTCGGCGGACGGACGGCTCCCGTCGGGGTACTCTGCGGTCGCGAGCAACGACAGCAGGTCGTCGCCGTCTGCGCCCGCCTCGCGACGCTCGGCGACGAGTTCGTCGACCAACACACCGACGTCGGTCGCGGCACGGTCGAACTCGCGTTCGGTCGCACTCGGGAGCCACGACGGGAGTAACGCGCGAACCCCGAACATCTCGCGATCCGTGTACTCGTTCATGGCCTGTACCCATCGCCGCACGACGGCCCCGCGCTCGTCGGTCAGCTCCAGGTCGAACAGCGTCCGTGCGAGAACGCGGAGCGTCAGCGTCGACAGCGTCTCCTCGAGGTCGATCACCTGTCCGTCGTCCAAGCCCCGGACCGTGTGGACGGTCTCCTCGACCATATCGTCGGCGTACGACCGGATTCGATCCGGGGTGAACGCCGACTGCAACAGGAGCCGCTGGCGTTTCCACCGGTCGCCCTCGGCGAAGAGCACGCCCTGGAGATCGATGGCCTCGCCGAACTCGTGTTCGAACTCGCCGCGCCAGAACGCGTCGCTCTCGGAGACGAGGACCGTCTCGACGAGTTCCGGATCGCAGAACGCGACGAACTCGCGACCGTAGGCTTCGTAGCCGACGACGTCGCCGTACTCGCCGAGTGACTCGAGGAACCCGACCGGATCACGGGTGAACGAAACCGTGTTCCCGACGAGCGGAAACCCGCGCGGCCCGGGGAGCGACGCCGCCTCGACGCCGACATCCTCGTCCGCCTCGGTCTCGCCGCTCCGGCCCTCGAGCGGTCGGTCGCGGTCGTTTCCTCCCGTTCGTCCATCCGCCGGCGGTCCTGAACGACTCATACCTCGAGAGTGGCGTTCCAGAAGTGTCGCCGTTGTGCCGAAGCACTGAACTTCTATAAGTGATAACGGGCGAGTATGCAGTCGGCCGACCTGACGCTTCGGCTGCCGCCGTCGATGCGGATGCCGGTGCCGGAGCTGGCGGTCGAATCCGTACTTCACCGAGAGGAGTTGCTCTCCTGGCACGTCGATTCGGAGTCGGAAACCGTCCGCTTTCTCTCGCTGTTCGTCGGCGATCTCGAGGGGATACAGGAGGTCGTCACCGACCTCGAGTTCGTCCACCGGTACGACATCTCCCGGGTCGACGACGACACGTTCTACGGCTACGTCGAGATGGATCTGCGCGAATCCGACGCGATGTTGCTGGGTGCGTTCGACGTTTCGGGACTGGTGGTCGTCCCACCGGTCGTCTACACCGGCCGGGAGACCGTCCACGCGACCGTCCTCGGGGAACCCGACGCGCTCTCGTCGGTGCTCGAGGCGTTCCCCGACGACGTCCGCGTCGAGGTCGAGCGGGTGAGCGACCACCAGCGGAAAGCCGAGACGCTGGCGGGTCGACTGACGGCCCGTCAGTTCGAGGCGATGGAGACGGCACGGGCGGCCGGCTACTACGACGTCCCTCGAAGCGGGTCGCTCGCCGACGTAGCGGCGGCACTCGAGTGTTCGGAGAGCGCGGCCTCGACGCTCCTGCGGACGGCCGAGGCCGAACTCGTGGATGCGGCGTTGCGACGGTGAGCAGTCGGAAGAACTGCCGGGGGGGAGTACAAAGAGGAGAGAGCAGAGTGTCGAGAGAGAGGCGTGCGTGCGCTCGTGTCCTCCGTGTGGATCGCTCGTACGGTCTGCGATGACCGATTACCGGTCGATCACCCGCCGGTCTGCGATCGACCGGGACCGACGCATCGCGGTCCGTATCAGTGGGTGGTCTCCCGGCGGAAGCGGTCGCCTATCGATGCCGACGGGAGACCGGTCGGTCCTTCGGGGGTGAACCTCCTACGGATTTCCCATTCGGTTGCATGGGCGGTTTGTGGGGGGTGATACCGACGTGGAGATCGGCGATCTGGGCCAACACTGTTTGGCCACACGCTCTTTGTATCCACCGTGAAACTTCTGATTACACTCGCGGAAGGTCACCGGTGAGTACCCCTGGCATCATAACCATCCACCACGTCATTCGACCGGTTTCCCACGCGGTCTACTGTACAGCAGCGACACGGCTTCCGCGAGTGTCCGTCCACTTTCGAATCGTCCCACGACGGAAGCGGGGCGCAACTGGCGGTCCGCGACTGGGAACCACTCGTCGAAGCGGTTCGCTCGTCGAGAGCATCGTACGGGTCGGAAGCCATTTTCAGTGTGACTGGGACCCGTCAGCACACCGGGACGGCAGTCCGTATCAGGGAATCAACTGCTCGCCGTCGTCGTCGTAGATCGTGATCGCGTCGACTGGACACGTCCGTGCGGCGAACTTCGCGTCCAGTTCCTCGTCTTCGGGCACCTCACGGACGAACACTCCGTCCTCGGTCTCGTCGCTGCCCTCGAGGACTGCCTTCCCCCTCGCTTTGTCCTCCTCGAAAGCGTCCCACTCGGCGACACACTGGTACATGCCGATACACGTATCCTCGTCGAATTCGACTCTCATAGCCCACGGTTGGACCGATGCAGGTAAAGCAGTGACGGGATCACCCGTTACCGCCAGAATGATCGCCATCCGAGGGGGCTCACCGAGTACGAAAGTCCAAGAACAGCCGAACAAAGGCCACCCAGAGCACGACGTTCACGACGAGCCAACTGACGAACGAAAGCCGACCACCCCAGCCGACGGAGAACCCGATCCCGAACAGGATCGCAGCCCGTCGGCCACAAACACGCCTCGAGCCGTCAGACACCGGTCGAAGACGACGGCGGCGACGAGATAGACGCCGACGGTGATGGTAGGTTAACAGTTCCGGTTCGTCTCGAGATCGGACGAACGCTTATCCGATACCTCGTTGAATATCGGGTGACGAGATGGTTGCGCTGTCGTTTGCAGTCCTCGTGGGGACCGCAATTGTGACGTGCCTGTTCATGGCGTGGGTACTGGGTGCGAACAGCAACTCACCGCCCTTTGCGCCAGCGATCGGCGCGAACGCAATCTCGACGATGCGTGCGGCGTTCGTAATCGGCCTGCTCGCGGCCGCGGGAGCGCTTATGCAGGGCGGGAGCATCTCCGAGACTGTCGGTGCGGATCTCATCGACGGCGTCGCGATCACGCCACTTGCGGCGACAGCCGGATTGCTGACGGCGGCGACGTTCATGGCTGTCGGGATCTACACGCGGTATCCGATCCCCGCTGCGTTCGCGACGACGGGCGCGATGGTCGGCGTCGGCCTCTCGCTGGGCGGCGACCCGGCGTTCGACACCTACCAGCGCCTCGGCACGTTTTGGCTGCTCGTTCCGATCATGTCCGGCGGATTGGCCTACACGACGGCGGTCGTCCTGCGTCGAGACGACGTTCCCGAGTCGGTCGGCGTCCCGCTGTTAGCTGGCGTCGTCGGCACCATCGTCGCGAACGTCCGACTGGGCGTCATTCCGGACCCGACGGCCGACCAGGGAACTATCGCGAGGTTCTTCTCTCGGCAGTTCGGCGGCGGCCCGACGCTCGTCGCCGACGTCGACCTCGGAACCGTGCTCGTGACGATCGTCCTCGGCGTGCTCGCGTTCTACTGGGTTCGAACGCGCATTCTCGCCTCCGTCGAAGAGGGTATCCGGTCGTTCCTGCTCGTCCTCGGCGGCATCGTCGCCTTCTCCTCCGGTGGTTCGCAGGTCGGGCTCGCGACCGGTCCCCTCGAGAACCTCTTTCGGGTGGAACTCGGTCTACCTGCGATCACGCTGCTCGCACTCGGTGCGGCGGGTATCCTCGCCGGCGCCTGGATGGGCGCCCCCAGACTGTTGCAGGCCACCTCGCGGGAGTACGCCCAGCTCGGCGTTCGGCGCTCGATCGCCGCGCTCGTCCCCGGCTTCGTCATCGCCCAGCTGGCGATCGCCCTCGGTATTCCGATCTCGCTCAACAACATCATCCTCTCGGGGGTCATCGGCGGCGGACTGGCCGCAGGCTCGGCGGGCGTCTCACGGCGAAAGATCGCGTTCACGATCACCTTCTGGCTGCTCACCCTCGGCAGTTCGATCGCCGTCGGCTACGGGCTCTATCGGTTGCTCGCGACGGCTCTCGGCGGCTGACATCGGTCGACTCGAGACGACGATGGCGACGGAATCGACGAGCTATCCCGCCGGGGAGAGCAGATAGCTCCCGCCGACAGCGAGGATCCCGACGAAGACGCCGAACAGGCCGACCGGCGGCGAGACGAGCGCCAGCGCCGTACCGAAGATGAGTGCGCCGACGCCGAACCGCCAGGCGATCGACTGGGGATTGTACCGGCAGTGGGGACACTCCTCGGCGTGCCGTGAGATCTCCTCGCCACAGCGTCGACAGTAGTACACCGGCTTCATCGTTCGATCGATTCCCGCTCGAGGCTCATCTGATCACCGTCACGGGGCTGGCGGTTCGTTCGACGACCGTCGCCGCGACGCCGCGGCCGAGCAACCGGCGGGTCAACCCCGTCGAACGCCGCTCGTGGCCGTACATGACGACGTGGTCGACCCCCTCCTCGTCGGTGTACCGGGGAACGACGGTTCCAGGTCGTCCCGCCACGACCTCGACGCGAACTCGATCGATCGCCGCCCGGTCGTCGATCGACTCGGCGGTCGACTCGAGTACCGATTCCGCCCGCTCGCGCGCCGCTTCCGTCCGTTGCTCGTCACGCTCGAGAACGCCACCCTCGCTGAGCGGGGCACCGAGTGGCGTGACGACGGCCAGCAGGGTGACGTCGGCGTCGGGAAACGTCTCGAGGGCGTACGCGAGTGCCTCGCTCTCCCGTGGGCGGGCGAGCGTCGGGACGAGAACCTGATCAGGCGGGGTCACGGGGCGACGTTCGACCGCCAGGTGCATCGGTCTATCGCCGAGGGGAGAGCCCCACCGTGTGCCAGTGAGAGACGACAGTTTAAACCACGGGACGCACCAACGACGGGTAATGAACGTCGAGGAGCTGTCGGGGCTCCCGCCCGGTGCCATCCAGCACGTTCGCCAGGAGGGCATCGAGGAGCTCTACCCGCCCCAGGCCGAGGCCGTCGAAGCTGGCGCGACCGACGGCGAGAACCTGGTCGCCGCGGTGCCGACCGCAAGCGGCAAGACGATGATCGCCGCCCTGGCGATGCTGTCGGCGATCGAACGCGGCGGGAAGGCACTATACATCGTCCCGCTGCGCGCCCTGGCCAGCGAAAAAAAGGCCGAGTTCGACGCCTACGAGGATTTCGGCGTCACGACGGGCGTCGCCACCGGCAACTACGAGTCGACTAGCGAGTGGCTCGCCACCAAGGATCTGATCGTCGCGACCAGCGAGAAAGTCGACTCGCTCGTGCGAAACGGCGCCGACTGGCTCTCGGATCTCACCTGCGTCGTCAGCGACGAGGTCCACCTCATCGACGACCGCAACCGCGGACCGACGCTCGAGGTGACCCTGGCGAAGCTCCGCCAGTTGAATCCCGGCCTCCAGGTCGTCGCGCTCTCGGCGACGGTCGGCAACGCAGACGAGATCGCCGACTGGCTCGACGCCGCGCTCGTCGACTCCGACTGGCGGCCGATCGACCTCCGGACGGGCGTCCACTACGGCAACGCGCTCAACTTCGACGACGGCTCGAGCCGCGAGGTGCCGATCGAGGGATCGGAGAAACAGGAGGCCGCACTCGTCCGCGACATCCTCGAGGAAGGTGGCTCGTCGCTCGTGTTCGTCAACTCCCGACGAAACGCCGAGGCCGCGGCCCGCAGACTGGGCGGCGTCTCGAGTCCCGAACTCACCGACGAGGAGCGGACGGAGCTGACCGACCTCGCCGCGGAGATCCGCGACGACAGCGACACCGAGACCAGTCAGGATCTCGCCGACTGCGTCGAACGCGGCGCGGCGTTTCACCACGCCGGGCTCTCCTCGACCCAGCGGAGCCTGGTCGAGGACGCCTTTCGCGACCGCCTGCTGAAGGTCATCTCGGCGACGCCGACGCTCGCCGCCGGCGTCAACACGCCCGCTCGCCGCGTCGTGGTCCGCGACTGGCGACGGTTCGACCCGAGCGCCGGCGGGATGGCCCCACTCGACGTACTCGAGGTCCACCAGATGATGGGGCGGGCGGGCCGACCCGGGCTCGACCCCTACGGCGAGGCCGTGTTGCTGGCGAAGAGCCACGACGAGAGCGAGGAGCTGTTCGACCGCTACGTCTGGGCCGAACCCGAGGACGTCCGCTCGAAGCTCGCCGCCGAACCCGCCCTGCGAACACACGCCCTCGCTACCATCGCTTCGGGCTTTGCCCGCACCCGCTCGGGGCTGCTCGAGTTTCTCGAGGCCACCCTCTATGCGAGCCAGTCGACCGAGGCGGGTCGCCTCGAGTCCGTCACCGACGACGTCCTCTCCTATCTCGAGCGCAACGACTTCATCGAGCGCTCGGGCGGCCGCAGTGGGGCCGACGACGACGCGGACGGCGCGTTCACCTCTGCCGCCGACCTCGCCGAGCAAGCGAGCCGGGAGGAGGAACTCGAGGCGACGAGCCTCGGCCACACCGTCTCCAGGCTCTACCTCGATCCGATGAGCGCCGCCGAGATCGTCCACGGGCTCGAGGGTGCCAAGGAGCGTCCGACCGCATTGGGGCTCTACCAGCTCGTCTCGCGCACCCCCGATATGTACGAACTCTACCTCCGATCCGGTGAGGACGAGACATTCGGCGAACTCTACTACGAACGCGAGCGAGAGCTGCTCGGCGACGCCCCCAGCGAGTTCGAAGAGAACCGCTTCGAGGACTGGCTCGCCGCCCTCAAAACCGGCAAACTGCTCGAGGACTGGGCCGAGGAGACCGACGAGGAGACGATCACGGAGCGGTACAAAATCGGTCCCGGCGACCTCCGGGGGAAAGTCGACACCGCCGAGTGGTTGCTCGGGGCCGCCGAGTCACTCGCCCGCGAGGTCGACAGCGAGTGGACCGTCGCGGTGCGGGAGGCCCGCGCCCGCGTCGAACACGGCGTCGGCGAGGAGTTGCTCGAACTCGTCTCGGTTGGCGGCGTCGGCCGCAAGCGCGCCCGCCGGCTCTACGAGGCTGGCATCGAGGAGCCCGCCGACCTGCGGACCGCCGACAAGGGCGTCGTCCTCGCGGTCTTGAAGGGGAAAAAGACCGCCGAAACGATCCTCGAGAACGCGGGCCGAGAGGACCCCACGATGGACGGCGTCGAGCCAGCCGATCCCGGGAACGGAACGATACTGGACTCGAGTGGCGGCCGCGATACACCCACCGAATCCGGCGAGACGTCGACGGACGAGCGAGCC
Source organism: Natrialba swarupiae (assembly GCF_008245225.1). Lineage (GTDB taxonomy): Archaea > Halobacteriota > Halobacteria > Halobacteriales > Natrialbaceae > Natrarchaeobius > Natrarchaeobius swarupiae. The sequence continues at coordinate 39,682 of NZ_VTAW01000001.1, read as the reverse complement.
GACGAGAGCCAGTCGAGCCTGGGTGATTTCTGATGGCGCGACTCACGGGAGGTGTGTACCGATGAAACTGCTCGAGTGTTGCCTCGCGATCGACGACCTCGACCCGTTCGTCGCCGACCTCGCCGAACTGGGCGACCGGTTCGACGTGACGATCCAGGCGTTCGACGCCCGCTACGTCGCGGACCGGCGTCACCTCGAGCGGGCGGTGGAGCTAGCAGACAGGTCGATCGATCGCGGCGAAAACGTCGCCCGGGACCGCGCCGTCGAGATCCTGTTGTACGCCGCCGGTCGCCGACAGATCGACCGGGCCCTCGAGATGGGCGTCAGCGAGGGAGTGAATCCGGCAGTCGTGCTGATCGACGCGCTCCCGGTCGAACCCGACGAACGCCACGGGGAAATCACCGACCGAGCGAGCGCAGATCGAGCGGATGCCGAGGCCCGTGCGCTCGAGGCGGTCCGCGATCTCGAGGCAGTCGTCGCCACCGAGCGAACACTCGACGACCGCGACGAGAGTCGGCTGTGTGCGTTCTTCGACGTCACCGATGCGGAGCGCGAGGCGACCGACGCCTCGCTCCCGATGCTGGTTCACGAACGGGTCACGTTGCTCGAGGTAGAAAAATAATTTAGTTGATAAACGAAACGAAACGGAACTCCTGTTTCACCCTCAACAGCACTGCTTGGTCGGAATTAGATGGTGTAGCGACACGTACTGAACCACTCATCTATATTGGAATTCGGTCCATGGATGGTGACGTATGCTGAAGAAGGTGGCGACAGTTGGCGGTGTAGTCGTCGTCTGTTTTGTCGTCGTCCTCGGCGGGCTGTTCGTCACGGGGGTGCTCGGAATTCCCGATGCCGGCCTCGAGGACAACGCCTGGGGCGAGGTCGACGACGAGCGCATCGAGGTGCTCACGACCGTCTGGGTCGACAACCCGAATCCCGGTCTCGAGATCGACGACATACACGTCGAGTACGCGCTCGCGATGAACGGCGTCTCACTCGCCGACGGGGAGGCGACCGACGTCACCGTGCCATCGGGGAACTCGACGACGGAGCTACGGACCGACCTCCGATACCACCAGCTTCCCGTGTGGTGGGCGACGCACATCGAGAGTGGCGAGGTGAGCGACGTAGGAGCCGACGTGACCGTCCACGCCGACGTCGGACCGCTCTCGGGGTCGCCATCACACGCCCACGAGGACGAGATCGAGACCGAACTCGAGTCGATGATCGCCGAGTCACTCGCGGAGATGGAGGGCGAACACTCGCTGTCGCCGGGCGCGTCCGATCTCTCGGAGGCGGCCCTCGAGCCCCGCGTCGAGATCGAAGATACCGACGCGGCGTGGGGTGACGTCGACGAGGAACGAACGGAGATCCACCTCACGTTCGACGTCCATAACCCGAACGCGTACCCGCTCGCGACGCCCGTGTTCACCGGCGAGATGGTGTTCAACGATCGGCCCGTCGCGGAGTGGGACGCCCACGACGTCGACGTCGTCGGCGGGACGTCGGATACGCACATTCCGCCCGGTGAGAGCCGCGAGATCACGTTCGTCGTGACACTCGACAACGACGATGTCGTCGAGTGGTTCGCGACTCACGTCGACAACGAGGAGGTCACGGACGCGGAGATGCGCGCCCAACTGGCGATGCAGATCAACGACGAAACGGTGACCGTCCCACCCGAAGGCGATGCGATCGAGTGTGAGTACGAGATGACGACGGCAATTTTCGTCGACCAGGAGTCGGATCTCGAGTCGGAGGGCTGTACGTTCGCGCCGTGGGCGACGCCCGACGACAGCGAACTCGCGGACCACGGCGTCGTCGTCGGTTCGAGTGAGGAAAACGGCCTGCTCGAGGAAACCGACGATCGTGGAGACGACAGGGACGAACACGTCGACGACGATGTAGACGATAGCGACGAACGCGTCGACGGTGTCGAGGACGACGAGACGCTGACATCGTTCCCGTGAGTACCGACCGCGACAATCGGACTCCAGCGAGACGTCGACCGAACGTCATCCGGGCAGGAGCACGTTGATTCCCGCCACGACGATTCCGGCGAGCCCCATTCTGATCGCCGCGACGTACCACCGCTGACGGGAAATCGAGGCGAGATAGATGCCGAAGACGGACAACACCAGAACGCCGACGACGATCGAGGCAAGCACCGCCTGAAACATCGTAAAGAGAGTACCCTCGAGTGCGAGCGGGACGAGCGTGAGTGTAAACGCCAGCAACGGCCCGGACGCGCTCGCGACGGCGTGGACGATCTGAGCGGCACGGTGTTCGCGCTGAACGCGCGTATCCTCGAGTTCGGTGAGCATCGCGCGCTCGATCCGCTGGCGCTGGGCGAGCGCCTCGGCGCGTTCGATCTCCCAGACGCTCCAGACGCCCGACGTGCCGAGGCCAACTGCTGCGCCGAGACCGATCGCGATGACGGTGAATCCGTCGCCGATACCCGAGAGATACGCGCCGACGACGACGCCGATGCTCGTGAGCGTGCCGTCGAACCCGTTGGCGATGAAGTACCGACGCGAGATCGATCGAACGTCCTCCTTTCCGAGAACGCGTCGAAGCCGGGCAACTCGAGATCCCATCGTCAGCCGAGCCATGGATCGTCGACGGTTCGGGAACCACAGGCCACCTGATCGATCGAGTGGACCGACGCGCTCAGGTCCCCGATCTCGGCGCGGATCGCATCTACCTCGAGGTTTCCACCCTCGATCGTCACGCGGAGCGTCTTGACGTTCTCGTCGACCTCGATAACCGTCGCGGTAACGGCGTCGATCTCCTCCAGATCCCCCAGCTGCGAGACGAAGGGAACGACGCTGGGGTCGTGTGGTTTCAGGACGTCGAGGACGAGTCGCGTAATCGGAGCCATGATCGTTCGAACGATCGGCCGTCGGAAAGGTGTACGGGCACTACGACTGCCAGCCGACGCCGCAACTCTCCGACGGACGGCACGCTCTTGTGCGCTCCCGTGATAGCCCGAGTATGGCCACGCTCGAGGAACCGATCGAGATCGGTGGCGTTCGGATAGCCAACCGACTCTATCGAGCGCCGGTGCTCGAGTGTGCGGGCAACGGTCCCGACGCCGTCGAGACGCTGATCGAGGACCTCGAGCCCGCCGCGGAGTCGGGCGTCGGACTCCTCTGTCAGGGGGCGACGATCGTCAGTGCCGAGGGCGGCTGTGCGGCGCCGGGAATGACCCGCGTCCACGATCCGTCGTTCGTCTCGCGACTGTCGCGGCTCACCGATCGGATTCACGACCACGGAAGCCGCATCTTCCTGCAACTCGAACACGGCGGCCTGCGGAGCATGGAAACCTGGCACGCCGAGTACCGCCGGGGGCATCCGGACCTCGAGCAACTCGCCGTCTCGGAACTGCCGTGGCAGTTGCGGCTGTTCGACCGTCTGGGATTTCTCTCGTACGATCCCCACGTCCTCTCGACCGACGAAGTGTACGACCTCGCGGCGGAGTTCGGCCGCTCGGCCGCGTACGCCGTTGACGCGGGTTACGACGGCATCCATCTCTCCGGGGCGAACATGGGAATCGTCCAGCAGTTTCTCTCGCCGTTTTACAACCGTCGAGACGACGAGTTCGGCGGCTCGCCCGAGGCCCGCCTCGAGTTCCTCGCGCTCGTCCACGACGAGATCAGGGATCGGGCCGGCGACGTCCCCCTGATGACCAAGGTGCCGGCCGAAACGCCGTCACCGCCGTCGCCGATCGTTCGCCGGACGCTCTCGCTCGCCGACGGCGTCGAAATCGCCCGGCGACTCGAGCGGATCGGCTACGACGCGGTCGTTCCCGTCCGTACCTCGGTCGTCTGGGACATGAGCATCGTCCGCGGGGAGTATCCCGAGCGCGCCTGGACGAACGAGGCGCTCCGCCGGGAGTACGACGCGGCGTTCGGCGGCTCCGGTCGGCGCAAGCTCGTCGCGTTCGGCAACCGCCTCGAGTCGGTCGTCTACGACACCGAACCGGCGTGGAACGAGTCGTTCTGCCGGCGGGTCCGCGAGCAGGTGTCGATCCCCGTCCTCGCGGAAGGCGGGATTCGCGAACGTGGCGAGATGGACCGGCTGCTCGGCTCCGGCGGCGATACCACGGCAACAGCCGCCTGCGACATGGTCGGCATGGCCCGTCCGTTCTACGCCGAACCGCGACTCGGCGCGCGACTGCTCGAGCACAACGGATCCGACGCCGTCGAATCCGACGAGCGAGCGCTCTGTGAGAGCTGTAACAACTGTACGGTCCCCCAGGTGACCGGCGCACCGGGAATCTGTCGGACGCCGTCGGTCCTTCGAGAGCGCGGCGAACTCGAGCGCGAGGGCGTCTACGACCGGCGCTGATCGACGGTGTGACGATCGCGGACCGCGAACGGCTTAGGCCGTGACGACGTCGCTCGTCGCCTCCTCGAGGGTCAACTCACGGGTGTAGCCCGGCGTCTCGACCTCGAGGAGGGAGCCGTCGTCGACGTCGGTGAAGTAAAGCGTCAGTTCGTAGCTCCCGTCGTCTTCGACGGCACTGACCTCGCTCTGGTCGCCGTCGACCGTCCGAACGGTGACGAACTCGCCGGCGTGTTGTGGGTCGGAGACACCGCGAACGTCGTACGAGGCGAGACTCTGGCTCGCCTCGGTTCCCTCGATCGGATACTGGTGTTCGATCCAGGCCTGGAGTCCGTCGTCGAGCGCGTAGACGTTCTCGTAGTCGTTGGCGATCAGCGTCGCCGCTCGCTGGCCGGCGAGCGTATGCGGGCAGACGCAGTAGGTGACGATCCGATCTTCCTCGGGCCAGGTCGCGACCGGGTCGTTCGAGACGCCGTCCGGGGCACTGCTCAGGACCGAGCCGGTGATCCGAACCGCGTCGTGTTGGTCGCGCCCGCGAGTGTCGACTATACGCGCCTCCTGGCGCTGATACCAGTAGTGGACGTCCTCGAGCGGTGCGAGCGGAACGTCGATCCCGCCAAACGACTTCGTCTCGTAGGCGTCGGTGTCGATCGATCGCTCCTCGGGGGTGTCGTCCGGTTCCGGGCCGTAGCCGTCGGAACTCCCGTTCCCGCCGAGACAGCCGGCGACGGCCGTCACGGCAGCGGCCGTTCCCGCGACGAGATACTGCCGTCGATTCATTGGCAACGAGTAGGAACGTCGTGCAAATAGGGGTTCTGGTGGCGGTGATCGACAGAAGGAGACCCCTTCGTTTCAGGTGGAGATCGACAGGTGACGCTGGGGAGTGTGCTCGAGTCGAAACGAGGAGAAGTAGTCCATGCTGGATTCGAACCAGCGTCGAAGCCCCCAGAAGGCTTCAGGATTGGCCACTACCCTAATGGACTTGACATGTTCGCCGAGTTCTGCTTCGACGACGTACACACTGGTAGTTGTCGTTCGTATTAGAGTGTTACGAACTCGGTCGAAGTCACGGTGTTGGAGAGTCGTAGCGTTCCAGTCGCTGGCAGTTCGCACAGAGAACGACGCAGCGAGCGAGTCCGGCCGACCTCGAGTGCGAACCGACACCCCTTTTCCCTTCTCACGCGGATTCCCGGGTATGTACGTCGGACGATTCGTCGTCGTCGGCCCGGACGTGGGCGCGTACCGCGTCTCCTCGCGGTCGTTCCCGAACCGAGAGATCACCGCTCGAGACGAGGCCCTCACGGTGGGGCCCACCGCGGACGCCCCGGAGACGGACAACCCCTACGTCTCCTACAACTGTCTGCGGGCGGTCGAGACACCGACCGGCGAGACAGTCGCGTTCGGGAACGGCTCACACGTCGATCCCATCGCCGAGAAACTCGAACTCGGCTATCCCGCCCGAGACGCCCTCGCGGAGAGTCTACTCGCGCTGGATTACGAGAAAGACGACTACGACACGCCCCGCATCGCCGCGACGATCGGTGCCGACGGCGAGGCGCTGATCGCGACGGTGCGAACGGACGCGCTTCTCGTCGAAACCGTCGACGAGCCGACGATGGTCGCGACCTACGAGACGAACGCACCCGAACCGATCGAGTTCGACGCGGAGAGCGCCCAGGAGGCCGCGAGCGACGCCTACGGCCTCGAGTTCGAACACGCGGTCTGTGCGGCCGGCGTCGTTCGAACCGACGACGGCTTCGAGACGGCACTCGAGAACGGCGGATAATACATACCGCTGGCCGCTGTACCCTTCCGTATGAAAGTCGGACTCATCTCCGACGTTCACGGCAACCGGGTCGCCCTCGAGACCGTCCTCTCTGCGATGCCGCCGGTCGACGAGGTGCTCTGTGCCGGCGACGTCGTCGGATACAACCCCTGGCCGGCCGAGTGTGTCGACGAACTCCGGGAGCGCGACGTCCCGACGGTGATGGGAAACCACGACGCGGCCGTCGCCGCCGAGACACCGTTTCGGTTCAACGGGATGGCACGAGCGGGCGTCGAGTACGCGAAACGTCACCTCTCCGAGGACCACCTCGAGTGGCTCGCCGACCGTCCAGCCGAACGTCTCGAGTGTGACGGCCGGGTCAAACTCGTTCACGGGCATCCGGACGATCCAGACCGGTACAGCCGCTACACGTACCCGCAGGAGTTCTCTCCGCGGCTGCTCGGCGAGGAGGACGTGCTGGTGCTCGGTCACACCCACGTTCAAGGTGTCGAACGGTACGCCGAGGGGATCGTCATCAACCCCGGCAGCGTCGGACAGCCCCGCGACGGCGATCCGCGGGCGGGGTACGCCGTCGTCGACCTCGAGGCGATGACCGTCGAGAGCCACCGCGTCGAGTACGACGTCGAGGCGGTCCAGGAGGCCGTGGCGGCGACGGACCTTCCCGAGCGGATCGGGACGCGTCTCACGCGCGGGAAGTAACTCGAGGGAGCGCTATAGAAACAACCATTTTATGCGAACGCCGCCGCTACTGTCGACCATGGTAGTGCCAGGCTGCGTCGCGTGCACCGGAATCGAACGATCCCGCCGCGCCGTGGCCCGGTGTTGTCGGTCACCATCGTCAGTCTCGAGGCGACGACATCGCCAGTCCACCGAACGCGTCCTCGAGGTACCGACGAGCGATGTTCGGACAGCTGCGTGAGGACACCCGGGCGATGTGCGAGCGCGACCCGGCGGCGAAACGCTGTCTCGAGGTCGCACTGGCCTATCCCGGCGTTCACGCGGTCTGGGGACATCGGATTACCCACCGGCTGTGGAACACCGACTTTCGGCTCGTCGCCAGGCTCGTGTCGCAGCTCGTCCGCCTACTGACCGGCGTCGAAATCCACCCTGCCGCGACGATCGGCCGGCGGGTGACGATCGATCACGGGATGGGCGTCGTCATCGGCGAGACGGCCGTGGTCGGTGACGACGTTCACATGTACCACGGCGTCACGCTCGGCGGGGACACGAACGAGCCCGTGAAACGACATCCGACGGTCGAGGACGGGGTGAAGATCGGTGCGAACGCGACATTGCTCGGCGACATCACGATCGGCGAGAATGCCGCCGTCGGCGCGGGGTCGGTCGTCACCGGCGACGTCGACGCGGGGACTACCGTCGCTGGCGTACCGGCACAGCCGATCGGCGAGTGAGCCAGACCGATTCGACTCGAGCGAGTCCGCAAAACGTTCCCGACGGCGTCGCTCGTCGACCGACACCATCACTACTGTTGGTCGTCGCTGACCGCCCCGTCGGTTCCCGGCGGTGACCCCTCGGCGGAGACGCCATCCTCACTCTCGACGTCGCTCGCGGATTCGCCGACCGCGTCCTCAGGATCGGAGACGTAGCCGAGTTCGAACCAGAGCTTCGCCGTACAGTCGAACGCCTCCTCGTCGAGTTCGGTATCCCCTTCCTCCTGATCGAGATAGCCGTTACAGCGGTTGTGTTCGACGACGTTCATCAGCGACGCCGCGGAGCCACACGCCGGGCAGTCGATGTAGTAGTTTCCCTCCTCGTTTTGGTGCCACGAGTCCGGCGTCAGTTCGGTGTAGGCGGCCTTCTCGTTGCGTCCGCTCATACTGGATCGAACGGCCTCCGGGCGGGTAAACGCGGGCCCGGAGCACGCAACCAGCCGCGGGGACCAGACGATCCGAAAACGCGTACGACTCGAGTGTCACGTCACGGTCGGCGCACGCGGGGGAGCCACCGGGGAACGCGCTCGCGGTAGCGGTCGTACTCCTCGCCGTACGCCTCGGCCAGGTGTGGCTCCTCGTACTCGAGGACTCGATTGTGAAAGCCGATCCAGCAGCCGGCGGCCCACCAGCAGATCGAGACGGATCGAAAGCGAAGCGCCTGCCCGACGATCACCAGCAGGACGCCGACGCACTGCTCACACCAGCGCCTCGAGCAACTCCTCACCGGCCCCGAGCAACTCGTCGACGCGGTCGCCGTCCGTCGCCTCGGCGTAGACGCGCAAGACGGGTTCGGTACCGCTGGGACGGACGAGCAGCCATGAGCCGTCGGCGAGCTGAAGTTTGAAGCCGTCGGCGGTGTTGACGTCCTCGACCGCAGTTCCGGCGACCGCGTCGGGAATTCGTTCCTCGAGAGCGCCGATAACCCGGGCTTTCTCGTGATCCGGGCAGGCAACGCTCGTCTTGTCCTGGACGACGGTTCCGTGTTCGGCGAGCAGGCGGTCGACGCGGTCGTCGATCGGCTCCTCGGCGTGCATCGCGGCCGCGAGCAGCGCGATCAGGACGCCGTCTTTCTCGCGGACGTGGCCCCGAACCGTGAAGCCGCCGGACTCCTCGCCGCCGACTAAGGCGTCGCCGTCGGCCATCGCTTCCGCGACCCACTTGAAGCCCACCGGCACCTCGCGGACGCTCTCCCCGTGGGCCGCCGCGACGCGGTCGATCAGGAACGTCGTCGAGACCGATCGGACCGCAGGACCCGAGTCGTCCTCCAAGAGGTAGTCGTACAGCGCGGCGAAAAAGAAATTCTCGTCGAGGAAGCCGCGTTCGGGCGTGACGAGTGCGATCCGGTCGGCGTCGCCGTCGTTCGCGATCCCGAGCTCTGGCCCCCCGTCGTCGGTGACGACGCCGACGAGTTCCGTCAGGTTCTCCGGGGACGGCTCGGGCGCGCCGCCGCCGAACGTCGGATCACGTTCACAGCGCAGCCCCTCGAGGGAGGCGCCGGCACTCGAGAGCAGGGCGTCGGTGGTTCCGCGGCCGCTGCCGTGCATGGCGTCGTAGGCGACGGTGAGCCCGGAGAGGTCGACGTCGCCGGTGATCGACTCGACGAGTTCGACGGCGGCATCCGCGTGCGGGGTGACGAGGTCGACCTCGCGGACGGTGCCGTGTTCGTTCTCCGGAAGCGGATCGGGGTCGGCGAGTCGGTCGGCGATGGCGTCGGTCACCTCGGGGAGGGCGGGCGCGCCGTCGTCGGGAATGAATTTGACGCCGTTGTACTCCGGCGGGTTGTGCGAGGCCGTGACGGCGAGTCCGCCCGCGAGGTCGCGCTCGACGATGGCGTGTGCGACCAGCGGCGTCGGCCGATCCCGTTGGGGAAGCAGGACGTCGAACCCGTTGGTACAGAGGACTCGCGCCAGCTCTTCGGCGAACCCGCGGGAACTCTCCCGGGCGTCGTAGCCCACGACGACGGGACCCTCGAGTCCCTCGTCGGCGAGATACGTGGCGACCGCCTGCCCGACCATCCGGACCCGTGGCGTCGTGAACTCCTCGAGCGTCGTCCGCCAGCCGTCCGTGCCAAACGTAATGGCTCCCATACGTGATTCTCGACATCAGTTGTAAAAAGGGCGACGCCGACGTGCACATCAGGAAAACGAAATCCAGTGGAGACGTCAGTTCCGAAGATTCGAACGCCGACTTCAGGGATCACTCGAGGCCGATCAGTCGCTCTTTCTCCCCGCGGCTCAGCTGTTTGATCTCGTACTCCCGGGACATCGCCCGCGAGCGCGAGTCGTAGCGCTCGTGGTACCTGAGTTCGACCGGCGTCCGCCCGCGCGTGTACTTCGCCCCCTCGCCGGCGTCGTGTTCGGCGACGCGTCGCTCGAGGTCGGTCGTGTAGCCGGTGTAGAAGGTTTCGTCGGCACACTCGAGGACGTAGACGACGTGATCGTCTCCGGACATCGACCGATCGTACGGAGGCGGTGTCGAAAAGTGACCCGACTACGCGTCGTTCGTCGTCGAAAGGGGTCCGCCGGTAGCTCGATACGTTTCTCGCTACGTGCCGCGTGCGCGTTCTTTCGCTACCTCCGCGATTCCGGCGTTCGCGGAGCAGCTGATACACGCGTGGATCTCGCCGGATTCGTCGGCGAATACACGCGCAAATCGTTCTGAGACGTGCGCATCACAATGGTTACATTTGGGCATTGGGCACACCGGCCGGAGCCGGTACCGAACAATACCCATCGAGAATTTAAAAATGCTTTCCCATACACTGTTTGGTGTTTGGATAACGGGATATTTGTTTTTGGTATCAGTATCATCGAACCGCTCGATTGTTCACCCCGGCCGAGTGCTATCCACTCTTCATACGGTCTGTTGTGACTGTTTAGCGCCGTACTCGGACGACGGATCCCTGGGACGGTAGTATTGACGACACCAGCCCGTATCAGTGACACGCGTACTCGGATCCACCACACATCAGGTGGATCGTTCGCGAGCGGACTCGAGGGCGCGCGCGAGCGCAATTTTACCGCTCGAGCGAGGGGGGGTTCCGGTCAGTGATTCATCAAACATATACTTTCCGGTGGTAGTGGTCGTCGAAACAGGCGAATCAACCGCTGTTTCACCGGTATCTCTCGGAATAACCAAAATGTTTATATGGGGTAAAAGGAAATCGGTATATCGTATGGCAGACCTTATCGTCAAAGCCGCCGTGAAGGAAGCGCTCGATGACAAGAACGTCGCCTCGGACTTCTACGATGCACTCGACGAGGAAGTCGACGAACTCCTCGAAGATGCTGCCCGTCGAGCGGAAGCGAACGACCGCAAGACCGTCCAGCCGCGCGACCTGTAAGGGACGCCACTCGAGTGCTTTTTTATCGACCCAACGTCAGGTAGCGACGGCTACACGTCAGCGGCGATATCTGTGAAAACAGGACACGAATGATCGAGCCGACACCGATCAGTGTTCTCGTTGCTCGAGATACTCCTTCGTTCGACCGAGGACGACGTGGTCGGCCGACCGAAGCTCGGGGATCGACGCCGAGCCGGTGACGAACATCGCGGTCCGGAGCTCGAGCGTGAGCGTCTCGATGAGGTCGACGACCGCGTCGGTCCCCCGACCGGCCGGTGAGAGAAACGGCTTCGCGAGCCCGCCCGCGCTCGCACCGAGGGCGATGGCCTTCGCGACGTCCAGCCCGGATCGGACGCCGCCACTCGCGATCACGGTCTCGTGTTGGCTGGCCGCCTCGAGCGTGCTCACCACCGTCGGTACACCCCAGGCGCGAAACAGCCGGCCGATCGCCTCCTGGCGCTCGGCGCCGACGGCAGCGGCCCGGTAGGACTCGATACCCGACCACGTCGTTCCGCCCTGTCCGGCGACGTCGATCGCGTCGACGCCGGCGTCGGCGAGTCGTCGTGCGGTCGTCCGCGAGATACCATTGCCCGTCTCCTTGACGACGACCGGAACCGACAGCCCCTCGGCGACGCGTTCGATCTCGGCGAGACAGCCGCGGCCGTCGACATCCCCTTCCGGCTGGACGGCCTCCTGTAAGAAGTTGAGGTGGATCGCCATCGCGTCCGCGTCGATCATCTCGACGGCGCGCTCGACGTCCGCGACGTCGTACTCGAGTAACTGCGCCGCGCCGACGTTTCCGTAGAGAAAGGCATCGGGAGCGACCTCACGCGCGACGGTGTAGGACTCGAGTACGCCCTCGTCGTCGAGTTCCAGGCCGGCGCGTTGGCTACCGACACCCATCGCGACGTTCGTCTCTTGGGCGGCCTCGGCGAGTGCCCGGTTGATCTTCGTCGTGTTCGGGTGGCCGCCGGTCATACTCTCGATGACGATCGGAGCCGCCAGTTCGTGCCCGAGTAGCGTCGTCGTCGTGTCGGTCTCGTCCCGGTGGATCTCGGGAAGTGCCTCGTGGACGAGCTCGACGTCCGCGAACCCCGAACCGGACGTCTCGACGTCTTCTTCTTCGATGATTCGAATGTGGTCGTCTTTCCTGTCGGATGTCTCGGGCATCGATCGTCTCGAGGAAGGGTTGTCCCGACGGGGTAGAAAACCTGTCCATTCCGACCGCTCGACCAGCCCGTACTCCGAGCCGAGGGTTTCCGAAAGCGATAGGATGTCAACACGGGATGGTACGGAGCCTCCTGATCGGATTCGCGACGCTCGAGACCATCGCACTGCGACGGGTCTGCCCCGGTCGATCGGTCGGCCATCGACCGGGAATCAGCCGTCGGGAACCGTCTCAGTACTCCCGCATCTCGACCCCCTCGTCGGTCCCGACGTAGGCCGCGTCGGCCATCCCGACGAACAGGCCGTGTTCGACCACACCCGGTACGCTCGAGAGTCGCGTCGCCAGTTCGTCGGGTGCGTCGATCTCGCCGAACGCACAGTCTAAAAGCAGGTTTCCGTTGTCGGTGACGACCGGCCCGTCTTTGTGCGTAGCGTCGCGAAGCGTCGGTTCGCCGCCGATCCTCCGGATCTCGTCGGCGACGAGCGCGTGGGCGTCGGGGAGTACCTCGAGTGGCACCGACTGTTCGAGTGTCTCCGAGAGTTTCGACGGGTCGGCGACGACGACGAACCGGTCCGCCGCGGAGTCGACGAGCTTCTCGCGCGTCTGCGCGCCGCCGCCGCCCTTGACGAGCGCGCCGAATCCCGACGCGTCGGGGTCGTCTGCGATCTGGTCTGCGCCGTCGATAGCGATATCGATCCCGTCGACGGCGTCGAGACACGAAAGCGGGATGCCGACCTCGAGTGCGAGTTGACGCGACTGGAACGACGTCGGGATTCCCCGAACCGTGAGCCCGTCATCGACGGCTCGTCCGATCGCCCGGATCGCGTGGGCGGCCGTCGAGCCGGTCCCGAGCCCGACCACGTCGCCGTCGTCGATCTCCTCGGCCGCCCGTTCGCCGGCGCGACGTTTCGCTTCCCTGGAGCCACCCTCCGTCTTCATACGTCCTCACGCGAGCGGCGGCGGGAAAAACGTTACCGAACGCGCTACTCGAACGCTGGCTCCCGATCTTCGAGGAACGCCGCGACTCCCTCCCGTTGATCGTGGGTTCCAAAGAGGCCGGTGAACGCCCGTTTCTCGTAGTCGAGCCCGCTGGTCTGGGACCCCTCGTACCCCTGGTTGATCGACTCCTTCGCTGCTCGAATCGCGACGGCCGGCTTCGCCGCGAGCCGTTCCGCGAGTTCCGTCGTGACGGCCTCGAGTTCTTCGTCGGGGACGACCTCGCCGACGAGTCCCGCCTCGACCGCGCTCTCGGCGTCGAGTCGCTCGCCGAGGAAGATCATCCGGCGCGCGGTCTCGTCGCCGACGATCCGTGGGAGTCGCTGGGTCGCCCCCCAGCCGGGGATGATCCCCAGATCGATCTCCGTGTTACCGATGACTGCCGATTCGGCCGCGACCCGGAGATCACAGGCCAGCGCCATCTCACACCCCCCGCCGAACGCGTAGCCGTTTATCGCGGCAACCGTCGGCGCTGGAAACGACTCGAGCGCGTCGGCGACCTCGTGGCCGAGGTCGATCCACTCGTGGGCCTCCTCGGTTGGGAGATCCTGCATGTGCGCGATGTCGGCACCCGCGATGAACGCGTCGTCTCCCGAACCGGTGAGGACGAGCGCTCGAGCGTCCTCCTCGGCCGCCTCGGCGAGGGCGTCGGTCATCCCCTCGAGCGTCTCTACGTTCAACGCGTTCATCGCGTCCGGCCGGTCGATCGAAAGCGTCGCGACGTCGTCGTCGATCTCGAGTCGAACTGTCTCCCAGGACATACCGCACGGTCTGTGGGCAGGGCACAAATGGATTTGGTCGATCGACCCGTTGGGTTCGGACGTCGGAGGTGTACGCCGGAACGCGTGATACGGATTGCTGTACCGTTGTACCGGTGCAACCCAGACGGGTCGCGGGTTGGGCGGTACCGACTGATACGGATTGCTGTACGGTTTACCGGCGAAACCACAGACGGCTCGTGGCTTCGCCGGTAACGATTTACAGCAGACGGTATGATAGGACCCCGTCTGAAACGACAGACAACCGACCGTCTCACGACGTGAGCGGCGGGCAACGGGTATTTAGGGAGGGGTGTTGGACGGTCGACATGGACGACTGTGACGCCCGCCCCCGGCGAGCGGTTCTCGCTTTCATTGCCACCGGTACGGCAGCCGTCGCGGCGGCCGGAATCGCAGGCGGTGACACCGGCGACACAGAACGGCGAACCGAAACGGAAGCCAGCGAGACGGCGGACGACTCGAGCGAGACCATGACAGTCAGAGACGCCATCGCGGTTCGATTCGACCACTGCAAGCGAGTCCACATCGAGGGAACGCATCGGTCGTTCAGCCACGCGACCGTGCTCTCGTGGGAAGCGGACGTCCTAACGCAGGGGGTGGTAGCCGAGGACCAGTGGACGACGGTCACCGACCTCCCCGCGACGGTGGCGCTGCCGGGAGGGCCGAACGAACCCGCCCCCGCGGCTCTGCGCGGGGTTCGGATCGCGACGCGAACGGGCGAGGAGTTCACGGAAACCGCTCCCGGAAACTGCCGGGCGCTCGTCGAGCGGTATATCGAGGAGCGCGACCGGGACAGCTAGTGCTTTGGCAAGCCTCCACTGCAGTAACGTCCAGCAAACCGTAATTGACGTTCGAGACGGATCCGTCGAGTGGAGGCCGTAACTCCAAGGCAGTTCGACGCGTACCCGACGTATGGCGACTCGAACGAGCGAATCACGGCTCCCCGACCCCGGATCGGTACTCCGAGCGATCGGTTTCGTCGTCTTAGTGAACGTCGTCGGGGGCGTCCCCGGAATTCTCTCGAGTCCCGACTCGGCCTGGTTCCGGAGCCTCGAGAAGCCGGCGTTTTACCCGCCGGAACTCGCCTTTCCGGTGGCGTGGACGCTGTTGTTCGTCCTCATGGGTCTCGCGCTCTGGCTCGTCTGGCGATCCGACGCCGACGGCCGGCGGCTCGCCATCGGGTTGTTCGCCCTCCAGATGGTCTTCAACGTCGCCTGGACGCCGGCCTTTTTCTCGCTCGAGGCGCCGCTGGTGGGCCTGGCCGTCATCCTGATGCTCTGGGTGTTGGTCGCCGCGACGATCGGCTCGTTCCGCCGGGTCGACCGCCGTGCGGCGGCGTTGCTCGTCCCGTACATCGCGTGGGTGACGTTCGCGGCTGTGCTCAACTTCGAAATCTGGCGGCTGAACGCGTGACTCGACACCGGCGGTAGATTCGGCCGACCGGCCGTGGCCATTACAACTCCGGAAGCCACCACGTGAGCACGATCGCGACGACCACGAGGCCGGCGAGCACCAGATACCCCTCGTCGAAGAAGCCCCGTTCGGCGAACGCGCCGAATAACACCGGGCTCGCGGCCCCGATCGTCATGTAGAACGTCCGGAGAAAGCCGAGCCCGGTCCCCTTCATGTCCTGTGGGAAGGCGGCGGTCATGTACGGCAGCGTGATCGTCCCGTAGCCGAGGATGCTCGAGAGCAGTACCGTCCCCGCCACGAGGGGCCAGAACCCCTCGAGAAACGGAAGAGCGGCGAGTGCGACCGCCACGATCCCGAGGACGACCGGGAGCGAACGCCGCGCACCGATTCGGTCGTACACGCCGCCAGTGAGGGGCTGAACGACGATTCCGAGCGCGAAAAAGGCGCTGAACAGCCCCGTCGCGACCGGCGCTGAGAGTTCTTTGACCTCGATCAGGTAGGTCGGGTAGAAGCCCGTAAACGCCTGCCAGACGGAGTAGGTGAGGATCTGGACCGCCGTCACGACGACGATCGGTCGTCGCCGTAGCTGTGAGGCGACGTACTGGAGGGTGTCTCTCGAGATGGCGTCGACGGCGCTCGTCTCGCCCGACGTTCGTCCGGGGACGGCGTACCACAGCAGAAGTGCCGTGAGGCCGAACGCGGGGACGGACAGCCAGAAGCCGTACTGCCAGGCGAGCGTCGTCGCGATTGCGCCGGCTGCAAGCGGGAGGACGGCGTTGCCGACCTCACCCGCCGCCAGCGTGATACCGATCGCGGCTCCCTCGTGTTCGGGGAAGACGTCCGAGAGGATGGTGAACCTGGCGACGCCGTACAGCGCGGTCCCGAACCCGAATGCGGCTGTCGCGACGAAGACGAGGGGGGCGGAGTCGACGGCCGCGACGGCCCCGAGCGCAACCGCCGAGACGAGCGTGCTCGCGACGAGGACGTTCCCCTCACCGATTCGGTCCGAGAGGACGCCACCGGGAAGCTGTCCGAGCGCGTACGCGAGCCAGAGCACCGACAACAGGACGCCGGCCCCCGTCAGTCCCAGCCCGAGATCCGATTGGAGAAACGGCAACAACACGGGGTAGGCGAGTCGAACGCCGATCGAGAGGAACCAGCCGGCTGCAACGGCGAACAGGATCTTCCCGCGCCCCTCCGACAGGATCTCCCTCACCGTCGACGCTCGCTCGAGGCCCACTAGTCTGGACACGGTGGTAGTGGCGCTTGGGTGGCGACCGCTATGAGGGCTGCACAACGGTACGGCCTTGCCGATATCGGAGGTACTCTTTCGTTGCAGTAGTCTTTGACGCCGCTCGCCGACCGACTATCCGTTCGTCGAAACACGGTTAGACGGGGACGAACTCGAGAGCGAGCCAGGCGAGTACGGCGGCGTAGATGGGGATCGTCAGGTTGTCGTCGACGATGAAGTCGCCGATCCGTACCGTGATTCCGTCGGCGACGGTCGCACCCAGCGCTGCGGCCACGATAGCGGCCGGGTTCGCGAGAAACGGCGCGGCGATCGCTCCCGAGACGACGAACATCGTGGCGAGCACTTTTGGGCTCTTGACTCGTCTGAGCGAGTCGTCGGAGACCGCGCCGCTGATCGGATCGCCCAGCGCCAACATCAACATCGCCGGCAGCGCGATCGCCGGTTGAAAGACCACCACGACGATCGTCATGCTCAGCATGTAGTAGCCGTAGCCGGCGAACTGATCCTGCTCGTACTCCCGCGTGAGTTTGTCGTAGAGCCACCACTCGAGGCCGACGCGAAGCCGGAGGAACTCGAGACCGATGGCACCGACCGCGAGGACGACCATCAGGACGCGGAAGTACTGCCAGGTGAGGCCGACCTCGAGATAGTTCGCGAGCAGATAGAGTGCGACGAGCCCGGAGCCGCTCGCGTGGACGAGTCGCCGCTTGAGTTCGTCAGCCATCGCTGTCCGTGTCTTCCGTCGAAGGACGTGACCTTCAGTCCGTCGGTTATCTCCGCCCGCTGGGTCGTTTTCGAGTGGGGCCCGGCGACGGCTGCGGTCTCCCGGGGCAGCAACCTCCCAGCGACCACGACTGCTCGACCCAACGGATTTTACCGCTTTCAGAACAATAGTTCGATATGACTGGAGAAAACGGATCCGAGTACCGTGAGGGTCCCTCCCGGCCACCCGATCGGTCGGGCGAGTCTGGTCACGGATCGTCGGCAATCGAAACCGAGTACCAAACCATCTTCGATACCGTCGACGACGCGGTGTTTCTCGTCGACGTCGGTCACGACGGGTCCGCATACACCTTCACGTTTCGCCGCAACAACCGTGCCCACGAAGCGCTCACCGGACTGTCAACCGAAGCGATTCAGGGGAGACGGCCACACGAGATTCTCGGTGAGGAAGACGCTGCGACCGTCGTCGCCACCTATCGCGACTGCGTCGAAAGACGGGAGACGATCGAGTACGAGGAACTCCTCGAGTATCCGACCGGGGTCGTCGAGTGGCACACGAAACTCACGCCGGTCGTCGAAGACGGATCGGTGACGCAACTGGTTGGCGTCGCTCGAGACGTCACCGATCGCAACATCCACAAACGCGCACGCCAGCGTATCGAACGGCGGTTATCGCTCGCACTCGACGCCGCCGACGCCGGCGCCTGGGAGTGGGACGTCCAGTCGGGAACCGTAATCTGGAACGATTCCATGGCGGAGTTACTCGGGATCGAACCCAGTGCGTTCGAGGGGAGCTACCAGGCGTTTCTCGATCGGGTCCATCCCGAGGACCGAGACGAACTCGAACGCGTCGTCGAAACTGCCCTCGACCAGGCGGAAGGGTTCGAACACGAGTTCAGAATCCGCCACGAATCGGGCGAGTATATCTGGAATATCACGCGGGCAGAGCTGATCACCGACGCCAGCGGGGAGCCCGATCGAATGATCGGTGTCGGTATCGACATCACTGATCGCAAAGAACGGGAGCAAGAGTTAGATCGAAACAGAGAACGACTCCGAGTACTGTTCGAAAAAGCGCCGGACGGAATCGTCGTCCACGACGCCGACGGGACCGTCTACGACGTCAACGAGACGCTCGCCGACATGCTCGGATACGACCGAGACGAACTGCGCTCGATGACCGTTCCCGACTTCGAAGTCGGCGCTGACGTCGCGAAACTGCAGGACCGATGGAAGTCGATGAAACCCGGCTTGATACACAACATCGAGGTAAGCGGGGTTCATCGGCGACGAGACGGGTCGACTTACCCCGTCGACGTCTGGGTGAGCAAAGTCACGCCCGACGCGGAAGCCGAGCCGCTGTTCATCGCAATCTGTCGGGACGTAACCGAGACCGTCGAGTACGAACGGGAGCTAGAACGGTACAAGGAACTCGTCGACAACGTCCCCGTGGGAATCTACCGGAACACGCCGGGAAAAGCGGGTGAGTTCCTCGAGGTCAACCCGGCGATGGTCGAGCTGTTCGAGGCAGACTCGGCCGAGCAGTTGCTCGACCACGACGTGCGAGAACTCTACGCTGACTCGACGGAACGGCAAGCGTTCGCCGGCCGTCTCGAGACGGAGGGCCGCATTACTGAATCCGAACTGGAACTCGAGACACTTTCCGGCGAGCGGTTCTGGGGGTCTGTGACGGCGATCGCTACGACCGTCGACGGAGAGACGTACTTCGACGGCGTTATCCAGGACATCACCAAGCGCACGGAGATGGAAGCAGCGCTGCGACGACGCGAGACGCGGTTTCGGCGGATGTTCGAGCGACATAGCGCGCCAATGCTGTTGATCGATCCGGAGTCGGGTTCGATCTGGAATGCAAACGAAGCCGCTGCCGAGTTCTACGGCTACTCGGTCGAAGCGCTCACCTCGAGGAATATCGACTCGATTAACCGTCTCTCGCCCGAGGAAGTGGCCCGGGAACGCACGCGTGCCGAACGGGAGGATCGCAACTACTTCGTCTTCGACCACGAACTGGCAAACGGCGAGGTCCGAACGGTCGAGGTCCACTCCTCTCCCATTACGATAGACGACGACGATTTCCTCTTCTCGATCATCCACGACATCACGGAACGGGTCGATTACGAGACACAACTCGAAGAGCAGCGGGACAACCTCAAGATTCTCAACGAGGTCGTCCGCCACGACATCCGGAACGATCTCCAGCTCGTCGACGCGTACGCCGAGATGCTCGAGGGGAACGTCACCGAGGAGATGCAAGACGAACTCGACACGGTCAGACAGAGCGCCGAAAACGCGATCGAACTCACGATGACCGCGCGCGACCTGGCCGAGGTGATGTTACAAACCGACATCGAGGACGAACGGATCTCCCTCCAGCGAACGCTCGAGGAGGAGATCACAGAGGTTAGATCGACACATTCGGAAGCGAACGTGACCGTCGAGGGAACGCTTCCCCGAACGGACGTCGTCGCCGACGACATGCTATCTGCGGTGTTTCGAAACATCCTGAAAAACGCCGTTCAGCACAACGATACGGAAACCCCGGAGATAACCGTCCGTTCCGAGACGCGCGACGATCGGGTCGCGGTTTACGTCGCCGACGACGGTCCGGGGGTTCCGGACGAACAGAAAGAGACGATCTTCGGGAAAGGCGAGAAAGGACTCGAGAGTGCGGGCACCGGGATCGGACTGTACCTCGTCGAGACCCTCGTCGACAGATACGGTGGGGAGGTCTGGGTCGAAGACAACGAGCCCGAGGGTGCCGTGTTCGTCGTCGAGTTACAGCGGGCACGCTGAGCAGCGGGAATCGAAACTGCCCGTCCGAACTGATACGGAACGAGAATCGAACCTGTCCGCCGGTTCACGAGCCGATGACAGCCCCACTCGAGCCGACTACAGCTCCTCGAAGGCCATCTCGCCGGCTCGAATCGCCGACAACGTCTCCGCGAGGTCGTCGACGGAGAGGCGCTTTTGGTCGGTCGTATCCCGCTCGCGGACAGTGACGGTCGTCTCCGTCTCTTCTACCGTCTCGTAGTCGACCGTCACGCAAAACGGCGTGCCGACCTCGTCCTGACGGCGGTAGCGCCGACCGATGTTGCCCGAGTCGTCGTAGGTCACGGAGAGACCCGCATCGCGCAGGTCGGCGACGATCTCATCGGCGTATGCGACGAGTTCGTCGTCGCTCTGGAGCGGGAAGACGCCGACGAAGGTTGGCGCGACCTCGGGCTCGAGTTCCAGATAGGTGCGCTCTTCGCCCGAGACCTCGTCCTCGCGGTAGCCGTGGTGGAGGACGGTGTAGACCAGCCGGTCGACGCCGAAGGAGGGTTCGACGACGTGGGGCGTGATGTGCTCGCCAGCCTCGGTCTGTTCCTCGACGGCGAAGCCGGTCTTTGCGACGGGAATCTCGTGGCTCTCGCCCTCGAGGCCGATCTCGATGGTGTCTCCCTCGAACGCAGCGCGGTCTCGAGCTGCGAGGGTCTCGAGTTCCGAGACGACGGCCTGGGCGTCGCCGCCGAACTCCGGTCCCAGATAACTCATGTCGGGATCGACCGTCGCGCGCTCGACGGTCTTGGGCTCGTCGTACTGCTTGAAGATGGTGAAGCGGTCGTCGGAGTACTCCTCGTGTTTCGAGAGGTCGTAGTCGCCCCGGTAGGCGAAACCGGCCATCTCGATCCAGTTCCCGTCTATTTCGCTCTCGGCGTCCCAGCAATCTGCCGCGTAGTGGGCGCGCTCGCCCGAGAGGTGCTGGCGGAACCGGAACCGGTCCATGTCGACGCCCACGGAGTCGTACCATGGCTTCGCGACGCCGAGGAAGTAGGCGACCCACTCGTCGCCGATGATGCCCTCGGAGACGGCGTCGCCGATGGTCGTCTCGATCTCGGAGCCGTCCTCGCTGTTTTGCTCGCTGGCCGGGTAAAGCGTCACCTCGACGTCTGCGACGCTCTCGAGGTCTGGCTCGTCTTCTTCGGGGTCGACGAAGTACTCGAGTTCGGCCTGCGTAAATTCGCGGGTCCGGATGATCGAGCGCCGCGGGCTGATCTCGTTGCGGTAGGCGCGGCCGATCTGGGTGACGCCGAAGGGGAGCTGGTTGCGGGCGTACTCCTTCAGCCGGGGGAACTCGACGAAGATGCCCTGTGCGGTCTCGGGACGCAGGTAGCCTGGGTCGGAGTCGCCGGGGCCGATGTTCGTCGCGAACATGAGGTTGAATGCCTCGACGGCGACGTCCGCGAGGCCGGCACCACACTCCGGACAGACGAGTTCGTACTCGGCGATGACCTCCTCGACCTCCGGAATGGGGAGACTCTCTGCGTCCTCGTACTCCGTATTGTCCTCGACGAGGTGGTCGGCTCGACTGCTCGCGCCACACTCTGGACACTCGATCAGCATGTCGTCGAAACCGTCGAGGTGGCCCGACGCCTCGAAGACGGGCTCGGGCATGATCGTCGGCGCGTCGATCTCCATGTTACCCTCGGCGACGGCGAAGCGGTCGCGCCAGGCGTCCTCGACGTTGCCCTTCAGGGATGCACCCTGCGGACCGAAGGTGTAGAAGCCGCCGACGCCGCCGTAGGCTCCCGAGGACTGGAAGAAGTAGCCGCGGCGCTTGGCGAGTTCGACCAGCTTCTCGCTCGTTGCTGCTGTCTCGTCTGCGTCCGTCTGTGCTTGCTCACTCATAGAGTGCCTCGAGAATGTCGACGTCCCGGACGATGCCGACGAGCTGTTCGCCGGTCACCATCGGGATCTGCTCGATGTCCTTGCTGATCATCCGCTGGGCGGCTTCCTGGACCGGGGTCTCCGCCGAGACTGTCACGACCTCCTCGGTCATGAACTCGCCGACCGGCCCGTTGGGAAGCTCGATGTCCCGTGTGGGGAGATAGCGGCTGCCGACGCCTTTGACGCCTTCCCAGGACCACTGGGAGTCCTGGTCGGGGAAGTTGTTGCCGGTCTCCTCTTCGCCCTCGACGATGCGGGCGACGTCGATGATGTCGACCTCCGTGAGGACGCCACTCATCCGGCCGTCGTCGTCGAGTGCGACCGTGTAGGGGACGTTGGCGTAGGAGAGTTCGCGTTCGGCGACCGGCAACGGCGCACCCTCGTAGGTCGTGTTGACGTCCGTGCTCGCGTACCGTTCGACCGTCTCGTCGGTCTCCTGGTCGCCCGCCGCGATGGCGTGGACGACGTCGGTCACGGTAACGATCCCCTCGAACTCGCCGTCGACGACGGGGACGCGGCGCGCGTCCTCCTCGACCATCGTTCGCGCGACGTCTGGGAGCGTGGTCTCCGCAGTCGTCGTCGGCACGTCGTCCATCAGCATGACGAGTTGGTCCTCGTCGGGCTGTTCGATCAGGACGTCTCGCGAGACCAGTCCGCGGTACTCCAGACCGTCGTCGGTCGGTTTGACGACCGGAACCGAGGAGAACGATCGCTCTTGGAGGTACTCGAGGACGTCGGATCGAGTGCCCGGTAATTCGGCGGTCACCACGTCCTCGCGAGGCGTCATCGCGTCGGCTACGTTCATATCCCCACGGTACGGCGAAAATGAGTATAAACCCAGTGTTTCCCGTGTCGTGGATGACCCCCACCACGACCGGTCTACGGATCGGACAGTTCAATCGACGAGTTTATATGTGGGTGTGTGTGACTCTCATACATGGCGATGAACCCCCACGCCACGACGGAGTGCGATACGATCGTTGGCTCGATCGACTCGGCCGGTAGGAACGACCGCGACGAGTACGTCATCGCCGATATCTCGGCCGATGGCGCATGGCTCTCGATGCAGGCCGAGGCGGCACCGACGCTTTCGGCCTGGCGGTAACCGACCAGGGGGCGGGACTGGGGGGTCTCGTTACGTCTTTCTCGCGGACAGCGTCTGGATCACACTCGAGGAATCGACCGTCTTCGTTCGATACCGTTAGTACCGAGGAGTGAGTTGCTCGCCCATGGTCGGCCCGAAGCCGCCCGGACGGGACGCTGGCGCTCTCTCGAGTTCCGATACCGAGGGGTCACGGTGGACGACTGCGACGCTTCTCTCGGCGCTCGTTCCGACCACGGTGGCCCGCCGAGCGATCACAGTCTCCGTCGAGACGGATCGGGACGTCTACGAGGCAGGTGATCCCGTCGAGATCACCGTCGAGTTCAAAAACCGGTTACCGCTGTCGGTCGAGATTCCGACTCCGAGCCGACGACGCTGGGGGTGGAGCGTCGACGGCGAACTCGAGGCCACCGACGAGCGGCGGTTCGTCGCGGATCGGCCGTCGGCGTTTTCCTTCGATCGGGGCGAACGAAAACGGGCGCAGATCACCTGGAACGGGCGGTTCGAACGCACTCGCGGTCGACACGAGTCGATCGTCCCCGAACCCGGAGAGTACGAGATCCGCGCGTTCGTCACAACCCACGAGGGGCGCTACCAGCCCGCCGCTTCGACGACGATCGAACTCGAGTGAGACGGTTTACTGTCCGTCAGTGCCGGCCCAACCGCGATCCGGGCTGCGGGTGCGCCGGTCCATCGGTCCAGGAATCCGTATGAGACCCGTTCGAGGTCGACGAATCGCCACACTGACTTACGGCTAGATCGTACTACCCGGTCGATGGATACCTCCTCGAGCGTTCGTGACGGGAGCCCGCTCGTCACGACGGCCATCGCGGTCGGCCTCGCCGTCTTCGGGATCGCCGCGACCCAGCTGACGACGATTCCGGCGTTTCTGATGGATCCGGCGTTGCTAACCTCGCCAGCCGATGCGTCGATCGCCGCGCGGACGGCCCTCATGGTACTCAACTTCCTCGGATTCGCGCTCGCCGGCGGGATCTATCTCGCGGCGACCGATCGCGGCTGGGCGTACGTCGACTGGCGAACGCCGACGAAACGAGGCTGGCTCTACGTGCTCGCCGGTATCGTCGGCAGTATCGCGTTCTACGTCGTCGTGAGTCTCCTCATCCAGACGCTCTCGTTGCCGACCACGGAGAACCAGGTGATGGAGTACATCGCCGGCGACCAGACGATGATCCTCGTCATGATCCTCATCGTCTTCTTTTTCAACGCACCTGCCGAGGAGTTTCTCTTCCGAAACGTGATCCAGAAACGCCTCTACGCGGCGTTCTCCCGCTATCAGGCCGTCGTCGTCGCGAGTCTCATCTTCGCGCTCGTTCACGTCCCAGCGTACCTCGCCGCCACCGGCGACCTCCTCTCGATCGGTCCGGAGGCGCTGTTGGCGTCTGCGGTCTCGCTCGCCGTCGTCTTCGGCGGCTCGCTCATCTTCGGCTATCTCTACGCGGAAACCGACAACCTCGTCGTCCCGACGGCCGCCCACGCCGCGTTCAACGCCTTCCAGTTCGGCCTGCTGTATCTCGCCCTCGAGTTCGACCTCGAGGTGGCCGACCCGGCACAGTCGGTGGTGGTCGACCTCGTGTTCGTGCTCTCGTAGAGCCGCGGTCGTTTTCGTCGGCCCGCGTCCGTCCTTTTAATATCGCCCGCCGGCGAGTGGTGGACATGTCTCATGCGAAGGGCGACCGCCGCGAGCGCGAACTCGTCAACGAACTCGACGAGGCGGGGTTCGCGGTGATGCGTGCGCCCGCAAGCGGCGCGGCGACCGATCGGGAACTCCCCGACGTCCTCGCGGGCGACGGCGAGGTCTTCTACGCGATCGAGGCCAAATCGAGCTCCGGTAAACCGATCTATCTCTCGGGCGAGGAGGTCGAGGCGCTGATTTACTTCGCGCAGAACTTCGGCGCGAAACCCCGAATCGGCGTCCGGTTCGACCGCGAGGACTGGTATTTCTTTCATCCTGCCGACCTCCACGTCACCGACGGCGGCAACTACCGCGTCAAAAAGGAGACGGCGATCGCCGAGGGCGTCGACTTCCCCGAGTTCGTCGGCCGCTCGGAGAAGGTGACCCTCGAGCAGATCGGCGACGCCGACGACGGCCCCGACGAGGAAATTTTGCGGGTCCTGAACGCCGTCGAACAGGGCGTGATGGACGTCGAGGAGGCCGCGGAGCTACTCGAGTAGCGAGGAGACTCGAGCGGTTACGGAGACCCGACCCGCTCGAGGCGCGTCCGCGGGAAGGTGTAGACCGTAAGCGACGACGGGACGACGCCGTTTCGTTTCACGGTGGCGTGGGGGTAGACCGCGGCGACGACGGGGACGTTCGGATCGTACGCCTCGTTGGTCTCGTACTCCGCGACGGTACAGTCGGCTGCCCGAATCTCGACGGCGTCGGCGCGGTACTCGGAGACGTCGACGACGGTGAGCCTGCTGCCGGTCTCGCGGTCCCGAACCGTATCGCCCGGCGCGATGGCGTGGTCCGCACAGTAGAACGGGCCAGGGGCGTCGGCGCCGTCCCGATAGCGCGAGGCGGCAACGTTCTCGTCGACGAACACCGTCTCGCCACAGTCGTGGCATGCGAGGGCGACCTCGCCAGGTGGGGGCGTTCGACCTTCGGTAATCTCCATCGCGACTCGGCGAACGTGCTTGCAGCGGACGTCGCGGAAGACGTGGTCCGGACAGGTACACCGACCTGCCTCGAGGTCGACGAGGTAGGTGTGTTCGCTGGCCGATTCGACCTCGTAGAGCCCGTCGCCAAGCGACAGGACGGACATCGGCTCGGACCGCGCGCGTCGCGAGCGCTCCTCGAGGTGGTCGGGCGTCGAAACGGGAAGTGGTGCTTTCGGTGACGCTATTGTTTTCATGGGTGCGTCGGGTGTTCAAATCGTGATTGCGGTCGGCTGGCTATTCGGCTATACTACGCTCTCGAGGCGTATAACGGGTGTGTTCGTCAGGATCGCTGATCACTCACGCGTCGTTTCACGTGGCGCGTTTTGGCGTCATCCCACCGCCACTGCGCTGTCGCCTCGCACCGATTTCGCCGGTGCGATCAACGGATGGGTTATAAGGGCTCGAGTCCGTTTCACAGCCTATGGGACTGCTGGACGGGCTTCGCGCCGCCCTCGGATTGCGCGCCGAGGCCGACGCCAGACGCGACGCCGACCCCGACGATCTCTTCGGGATGAGCACCGCCTACGTCACGATGGATGCCGAACTCGGCTACGAGTCGATCGGTGTCGGCGCGCTCTGTTTCTCCGGCGTCGACTCGAACAGCTTTCACGAGGCCGTCGACGAGGTCGTGGCCATCCTCGAGGCCGGCCGCGAGGAGACCGGAACCGACTTCTCCGTCTCCGAGGACGACCACGGCTACCACTGGGTAATTCTGGAGGACGACGACACCGAGGATCTCATCACGAGCATGCACTTCGCCGCGGACACGTTCGTCGAACACGACTACGGTTCCCGGCTGCTCGCGGCCGTCTTCGGCTACGAGGACCGCCGCAGCGGCGACCCCGCCTACTGGATCTACTCCTTCCGCCGGGGCGCGTTCTACCCCTTCGCGCCACGGTCCGGTCGCGAACGCGACTCGAGTACCGAGTTCAAACTCGAGGCGGCCCTGGATGGCGAACTCGAGGTCGAACGCGACAAGGAGTACTGGTACCCATTGTGGCCGAGTCGACGCGGCACTCATCCCTGGGAGTGACACGATCACGCTGACGGTTCCGTTCGGCGATAGCTGATCGCGTCGTCGACACCGTCGGACGTCGGACCCATTATACCGATCCGTTCACTACGTCGACCCAGTGACCGAGTGGACCCAGTTCAAGGCCGATCGACGAAACGTCGGTATCGTTCCCGACGTCGAGGGACCGTACCGGATCGAGGAGGGGTGGACGGCCGATCTCACCGGCTCGGCCGGCTCGCCGGTTCTCGACCGCGACACCGTCTTCGTCGGGACGGATCGGGGAAACCTGTACGCACTCGAGACCGACACCGGCCGCCGCCGCTGGGTGCTCGAGACGATCGAGCCGACCGACTGGGCCCCGGTCGCTACGCGCGAACGGGTGTGTTTCGGAACGAGCGGTGGGACGGTCCGCGCGGCGGATCCGGCGACCGGCGACGAGCTGTGGAAGACCGACCTCCCAGCCCCGCTCACGACGCCGCTTTCACGCTCCGGTGGTCGACTGTACGCCGGCCACGAGGACGGTCTCTCGGCGCTCGAGGCCGAGACGGGCGAACTCGTCTGGACCTTCGAAACCGACGCGCCCGTCGCCGGGACGCCCGCCGTCGACGACGACCGCGAGTGGAGTGGCGCGCGCGTCTTCGTCGGGGCCCAGGACGAGACCGCTATCGCGGTCGACGCCGAGACGGGCGAGGAGTGCTGGACGGTGCCGACGGACGGCGCTGTAACTGGCGGGCCGACGGTCGCCGACGGCCGCGTCTACGTCGCCGACGACGGCGGCACCTTACTCGCACTCGGCGGTGACACCGGGCAGACGTGGTTTACCTACCAGGTTCGTGGCTCGCTTACTTCCTCGGCCACCGTTCTCGTCGACGACGAACTCGAGGACGGCGGCACGACGTTCGTCGGCGCCGACGACGGCTACCTCCACGTCACAGACACGACGTTCGGTCGGCGGAAAGTCCGGGGCTGGCTGTTCTCGAAGAAAGGGGTCGGCCTCGACGGCCCGGTTCGGTCGGATCCCGTGGTCGTCGGCGACGTCGTCTGTGTCGGTGACGCGACAGGTTCGCTCTACGGAATCGACGCCGAGGAGTTCGATCACCTCTGGTATCACGCGCTTGCGGCCCCGATCACGGCCACGCCTGCGGTCGGCGACCGGTCCCTCTACGTCGGCTGTGAAGACGAGCGGCTCTACCGTCTCGAGTGGACGCCCGGCGAACCGAAACCGTAGCCCCACCACCCACGGCTACTCGCTGTTTCGCGGTGCTCGCACCTGCCGAGCGCCCACTGCCTGCGTCGACTTCCCCTTCCTATCTAACCCCTTCGATACCGTTCCAAACGCCCTGCCGCCGTGCGGCACTTTCACTTTCACTCTCCTGTTAACGAGCCTTTATGGGGTGTCCGGAACTACGTCGGGGTATGCCAGAAGCAGACCTCGAGACGCTCCCCGGCGTCGGACCGGCAACCGCGGACAAACTCCACGACGCAGGCTTCGAATCGTTTCAGAGTCTCGCCGTCGCCTCGCCCTCGGAACTCTCTAATACGGCCGACGTCGGCGAGTCGACGGCCGCCGACATCGTTCGTGCCGCCCGTGACGCCGCCGATATCGGCGGCTTCGAGACCGGTGCGACCGTTCTCGAGCGACGAAACCAGATCGGCAAGCTGAGCTGGCACATCGACGAAGTTGACGACTTGCTCGGCGGCGGGATCGAGACCCAGTCGATCACGGAAGTGTACGGCGAGTTCGGCTCCGGTAAGTCCCAGGTCACCCACCAGATGTCCGTCAACGTCCAGCTTCCCAAGGAGGTCGGCGGTCTCCACGGCAGCGCCATCTTCGTCGACTCCGAGGACACGTTCCGTCCGGAGCGTATCGACGACATGGTCCGCGGGCTGCCGGACGACGTCATCGACGCCACGCTCGAGGACCGTGAGATCGAGGGATCGGCCGGCGACGAGGAGGCGATGGACGAACTCATCGAGGATGTCCTCGACAAGATCCACGTCGCGAAGGCGTTCAACTCCAATCACCAGATGTTGCTCGCCGAGAAGGCAAAGGAACTGGCGAGCGAACACGAGGAATCGGAGTATCCCGTTCGTCTGTTGGCGATCGACTCGCTGACCGCCCACTTCCGTGCGGAGTACGTCGGCCGTGGCGAACTCGCCGACCGACAGCAGAAGCTCAACAAACACCTCCACGACCTCGATAAGGTCGGGAACCTCTACAACGCGGCCGTCCTCGTCACCAACCAGGTCGCCTCGAATCCCGACTCCTTTTTCGGCGATCCGACCCAGCCGATCGGTGGTAACATCCTCGGTCACAAGTCCACGTTCCGTATCTACCTCCGCAAGTCCAAAGGTGACAAGCGGATCGTCCGGCTGGTCGACGCGCCGAACCTCGCCGACGGGGAGGCCGTTATGCGTGTCCAGGATGGCGGCCTGATGGCGGAGTAGCCTCCGACTGGTACGGACTGCTATGGGCCGTTACGGGTCGACCGAAAACGGCGGCGATCGACGGTAATCAGTTGTCACAGACCGTACGAGAGTGTGCAGATACGTTTTCACGTCGAACTCGTCTGTCGTGTAGCAATCGCGAGACGACTGCGCTGTGAACACTTACCGATCAGCACTGATCGTGTTGACCGGCGATTCACGAGCAAGAGTACGCTGACGGAAAACGACTGCGACAACAACCCGTATCAGTTCGGCTCGATCAGTCTTCGGTCGTCGTCTTCTCGACCTCGAGTTCGCCGCGATAGATCTCTGCGCCGTCCTGTGCGACCTTCTCGGCGAGCACCGCACACTTGATCCGCATCGGAGAGATGTCGACGCCGAGCATGTCGACGACGTCGTCGCGGTCCATCTCGAGCAGTTCGTCGACGGTTTTGCCCGTCAGTTCACTCGAGAGCATGCTCGCGGAGGCCTGGCTGATCGCACAGCCGTCTCCGGAGAAGGCGACGGCGTTGATCGTCTCGTTGTCCTCGTCGAGGCGGATGTCCATGCGAATCTCGTCGCCACACATCGGGTTCTCGCCGACGTGGCTGAAGGTGGGATCCTCGAGTTCCCCGTAGTTGCGGGGATTCTTGTAGTGGTCGAGGATCTGCTGTCTGTACATGTCCGAGCCCAGTCCCATCGTATCCCTGAATAGACCGGAGAGTTGTAAAAGGGTTCCGGGGAACGATCCCAACCAGTTACCACTATCGGTTACGTCGACGAACGATCGTGAAAAATGCGTGACGATGATCGGTTACGAAACCGGTCCGCTTCGGTTACTGGCAGCGATCGTCGTCGCCCGTATCGGAGACGCTCTCGGTGCGTCGAACGGTTGATGATCGGTACGACCTCTCCGTCGACCCCTGGCCAGTCAGAGGATTCAGCTAGCAGGCGTCGAACGGATCACGTTCGGAACGGCCGATGCGTTTCTCGTACGTCGTGTCTCATCTCGGAAATCTATCATAGGGGCCCGATCCCAGAAACGCTGTTTAGTGTCGTCTTTCGCGTTCAAATATTTCCGAACCTATCGTTCGCCAGCCACTTCGGCATCGAACTGTTCGACGAACTCGCGGACGTACGCCGCGCGCTCGTCGGCGAGGTCCCGACCGACGTCGGTGTACATCCGTTCGGGCAGATCGAGGATCTTCCGATGGATGTGATTGTACTGCGTGCGCCCGGCAGTCGTCTCGTCTTCCGCGAGGGGGATCGCTGGATCGTGGATCGGCGATCCGATCGCGCTCCCGTGGGCAAACACGCGGGCGAGACCGACCGCGCCGAGCGCGTCGAGGTTGTCCGCGTCGGAGAGCAGCTTCGCCTCCGGGGTTTCGGGTTCGATCGCGTTCGAGTACCGGTGGGCACGGATGCAGTGTTGGACTCGTTCGATCGTCTCCGAACTCGCCCCGACGTCCGCAAGGATTTCGCCGGCCTCGGCCGCTCCCCACGCCGCGTGATCGTCGATCTTGCTACGATCCTCGCGTTCGCGGCCGATATCGTGGAGGAGGGCGGCGAGTGTCACCACTCGCTCGTCGACCGGTTCGGGATAGCGATCACACAGCGTCTCGGCGAGCGCTTCGACCCGCTCGACGTGGTACCAGTCGTGGGCCGGTGGAGCCTCATCGAAGTACGAACGGGCGCGAGCGCGGACTGCCTCGAGCATGGATCTCCGTTTTCGGGTGGCGTCGATAATCGTTTCGAACGGGTGACGGCCGGACAACGTCTGCTGAGGGCCGAACTCGTCGGGGTTCTACGCGTTTATCGGCCGCCGATACTGGAAGGGGCCAAGAGATCGATGACCGTTTCTCAAACGTGAACTACCCCTACCTACTCGCCAGCAAAAGCTGGCTCCTTGAGGACGGGGGCTCAGCGCCCTATTATTCAGCTAAACAGCTGACGCGCGTCATCGAGTGCCGCAACCAACTTGTCGACTTCCGATTTCGTGTTGTAGACGTAGAAGGAGGCTCGAGTCGACGCCGCCACGCCCAGCCGATCGTGCAGTGGCTGGGTACAGTGATCGCCCGCCCGAACCGCGATCGTGTGGTCGTTCATAATCGAAGCGAGATCGTGGGCGTGGACGCCCTCTACGTTGAAACTCACCAGCCCGCCGCGGTCGGGGCCGGGCTCGGGGCCGTAGATCTCGATGTCGCCTTCGGCCTCGAGTCGCTCGTAGGCGTAGCGAGCGATCTCCTCCTCGTGGGCCTGGATGCGCTCCATGCCGATCTCCTCGAGCCAATCGATGGCGGCGACGAGGCCGACGGCTTCGGCGATCTGGGGTGTACCGGGTTCGAACTTCCAGGGAAGGTCGCCCCACGTCGACTCCTCGAAGGTGACCTTGCGGATCATCCCGCCGCCGTAGAGGTAGGGGTCCATCTCCTCGAGCAGGTCCTGCTTGCCGTAGAGGACGCCGATGCCGGTCGGGCCAGCCATCTTGTGCCCCGAGAAGGCGTAGAAGTCGGCGTCGATCTCGCCGACGTCGACCGGGCGGTTGGGGACTGCCTGTGCGCCGTCGATGACGGAGATCGCGTCGTGTTCGTGAGCGAGTTCCGTCAGTTCGGAAACGGGGTTGACGGTGCCCAGCGTGTTCGAGACGTGGACCGCCGAGACGATGGCGGCGTCGTCGTCGATCAGTTCGCGGGCGTGGTCCATATCGAGGCGGCCATCGTCGTCGACCCGGATGTACTCGACGTCGGCGCCGGTCTGGTGGGCGATCTGTTGCCAGGTGACGAGCGAGGCGTGGTGTTCCATCTCCGTGAGGACGACCCGATCATCGGGCTCGAGTTCGTTCAGCCCCCAGGCGTAGGCGACCAGGTTTTCGCTTTCGGTCGTGTTCTTCGTGAAGATGACCTCCTCGCGGCCGTCGGCACCGATGAAGTCGGCGACGCGGTCGTGGGCCTCCTCGTAGGCGACCGATGCCTCCTGGCTCAGGTGGTGGATGCCGCGGTGGATGTTCGCGTTGTACTCGCGGTAGTAGTCGCTCATCGCATCGACGACGGGATCCGGCGTCTGGGTCGTCGCCGCGTTGTCGAGGTAGACGACCTGCTGGCCGTCGAACTCCCGCTCGAGAATGGGAAACTCCTCGCGGATGGCCGCGACGTCGAGCGACTCGAGGTTCTGCTGACTCATTGGCGACTAGCAAGGGCCCGACACAAAACACTCCTTCGGTCCCCACGAGGAATCGCCTTCGTGACGGCCTCGATCAGTACATCCGCAACAGCTGTGCGTGATGGGTTCCGTCGACCTCGAGGACGTTCTCGGCCTGAATAAAGCCCTCGTCGATGGCGAGTTCGACCGCTCGCGTCCCGACGATGTTGGCGACGGTCGCCCTCGCTAAGCTGTCGACCACCGCGGCTTCGTCGGCCGATTCGCCACCGTAGAACTCCTCGGTGACTGTAAGCGATAGCTCTCCCTCCTC
Organism: Natrialba swarupiae; assembly: GCF_008245225.1. Taxonomy (GTDB): domain Archaea; phylum Halobacteriota; class Halobacteria; order Halobacteriales; family Natrialbaceae; genus Natrarchaeobius; species Natrarchaeobius swarupiae. Next base: position 7,001 of record NZ_VTAW01000001.1, on the reverse strand, counting down.
GAACGTCTCACCGAGGACGTCGTCGTCGCAGATCGCCACCAGCAACCCCTCTGGCGTCTCTCGTTCGGTGAGGTACATCGTCACTCGAGTTCCCACTCGCGCTCGGGACCGGCGTCAACCTCCTCGGAGGTGGGTGTCCCTCCGTGCATCTCCTCTCGTTGCTCCATCACTCGCTGTTCGGCTCGCTCGCGCATCTCGTTTGCTTCCTCGGCGATCTCTTCGGCCTCGTCGTACTCGCCGAGGTCCTCGAGGATGCGGGCTTTCTCCTCCAAGACTTTTCCGTTGCGCATGCCGAGGCGGATCGCGTTGTCGATACAGTGCAGTGCCTCCTCGGAGAGCCCCCGTTCCGAGAGGAAAAAGGCCCGGTTGAACCAGCCCTCGGCGAATCGGTCGTCGATCTCGACGGCGCGTTCGGCGTGCTCTAAGGCCTGAGCCGTCTCGCCGAACTCCCAGAGCGCGTAGGCGAGGTTCGTCTCGGCCGTCGCGGCGTGTTCGCTTTCGTCGTCGATCCACAGCGCTTCGCGGTGGGCGCCGATTGCCTCGTCGTACTCCTCGAGTTCGGCGTGAGCGACGCCTTTGTTCACCCACGCTTCCTGGGCGAGTCGGTCGTCGTCGGCGAAGCGGGCAGCTCGCTCGAAGGCTGCCGTGGCCTGCTCGAAGCGGTTGATCCCCATGTAGTTGAGCCCGACGTCGAGGAGTTCCCCGGCGTCGACCTCGTCGGACGGGATATTCTGCTCGTCGAGCGTATCGGTGATAATCCGGGAGTCGACCGGATCGACCTTCGAGGGGTCGACGTCCAGTTCCGGCGGATCCAGATCGAACTCGTCGTAGGGGTCGTCGAACCCCTCACCTTCGGAGAAGCGGTGGTCGTGATCGTCCGATCGGTCGGTCATAACTGGATGGTGGCGACGAGGGCTGTTAAGGCCTGCGACCCACGTACAATGACGACCGAAATCCCGGAACGATGGCCGGATATTTGCCAGCTCGGTGGTGACCGAACTCGAGCGAGTCCACACGGCAGAAAGCCGATCAAAACGCTGATTTCGGCAGGGAAACCAGGTTTGCAACGGGTTCGTACGATTGGAACAGACCGGAGCTGAGTTCGTGTTCGGCGTAGTATAGATACTCGTCCGTAACCGCCAGTGCGGTCCCACCGAGATCCGTTTCGTACGTCTCCGCCCGGTGGAACGAGGTTCCGTCGGACGGCGTTCGATCGTGGTCTACGCGAAGTAGCTTTCCAGGTTCCGCGTGCTGGTGGGCTGGACGAAGAAACAGGTATACGTCGCCGGTCGTATCGACGTCGACGTCGATGATATCCGGTATCGTGAGTTCTGTCTCCGGGTAAAATTTCCACCTCGAGTTCTCGTCGCCCGATCGATGCTCGCTGTGGGGATCGACGTTCTGAACCTCGTTATCGACCGTCGCGTTGTACGCGACGATACGATCGTTGGCGTCTCTCGTGACGATCTCGAGACCGTCGCTGTGTGGATCGAATGCCTCGAAGCTCCAGCGTTCACGGCCGGACTCGACCCCGATCCGCCGCAGTATGCCATCTACAGTTCCGATGTACGCCTCCCCGTCCGGAACGACGGTTACGTCCCGGATCGTCGAATCGTCTTCGTAGGTCCAGAGTGGACTCGCGAACGTGGGGACGTCGTCCTCGGTGACGGTCGCAGTCGGTACGTCGTCGTCGGTGTAGTTCGTCGGTTCCAGCGGGAGTTTGTGCATCTCGTTTGCCCGAGCGAGGCTGAAGACGGCGTTTCCCTGTACGTCGAGTGCGAGAACGCGATTGTCGATCCGTGGCGTCCGCTCTTGGGGCGGTGTCTCCTCGAGTACGTGTCCGGTGTATCGCCAGACCGTTTCACCGTCCGGACTGATTTTCCGCACTTCTTCCGTTCTCGCACCGATGTAGACGTTCCCGTCGTCGTCGGTCGCTACTGCCTGGACGGGGTAGTCCCGTTCGGAAATCCTCCTACTGCCTTCCCACCGTTCGGCCGTCCAGTGGTCGGAGTATCGCCATACTGTCTCTCCAGTTTCGGCATCGATTTTCCGCACGTACCCGTCCTTGCATGCGGTGTATAACGCGTCTCCGTCGACGACGACGTCGTGGATCCGACCCTCGTGATCGGTGTGTACCCACCGCTCGTCCCCTGATCGAAGCGAACTGAGACAGCCGGCCGCTCCGATCGTTCCGGCGACTGCCCCAACCTTCAGGATAGTTCGCCGTTTCATGGGACTAATGCCCTTGGTCTGGTTTAATATTTTTGGGTTCTAAAACGAATTTATCGACGGATCGAGCGCGGGACTCTGAATCTCGACGACCCGACGAGCTACTCACCGATACCAAGCAGTGAGCGTAGCGTGCGCGTTTTGACCCCACAGGTGGCCGCGAACTCACAGGAATCGCACTTCGATCGGTTTCCGATTCGCGGCGGCGGCCCGTCCAGTTTGCGAACGGTCCGGAGCGCACGCCGGTACCGTGCCTTGCGGCGCGTGGTGAGGGACACGTCACGGACCACACCGTAGGCCGGATACTCGAGCCAGACCCGGTCGACCCGCGTCTGCTCCTCCCAGGCGAGGGCTTTGGCGGCTGCGACGGCGTGGACCGACTGCGTCTCCCAGACGCCGCGTTCGGGCGGCTCGCCGGTCGAGACGAGCACCGGCTCGAGCGGATCCGCGAGCACCTTGTGGACGATCCCACGACAGTCCCGACCGGTCGCGAGGACGTCACGCGCCTCCGGGTTGCGAAGCCGATCCCAGTATCCCGCCTCCTCGAGTCGGTGCCTGGTTGCCGAAAGCGCCTCGCGGTAGCGGACGGGCGCGACGCCGATCGGTTCCGCGGCGAGCTCGCCGGGCGGTGACTCGAGCAGCTCCTCGTATCGCCGCTCGAGCTCTCGAACTGCGTCGACGCGCGGCGGCGGCTCGCGGTCGTCGTCCGCCGTTCGCCGGTAGTAACACTTCCGCGGACAGTAGGCGGCCGTCCGAAGATCGCTAAACGGGACCAGGGATCGAGTCACGAGACGTCTGGCCGCCCGTTCCGATAAAAAGTCTCGGCCGACGTCGGGTCCCTCGAACAATCCGTCGTTAGAACTCGACGTCGGTTTCCATCCCCTCGGTGGCGTCCTCGAGGCCGTCCTCGCGGACGTCCGTCGTCATGCGTGCGGTGAGTTCTGCGTCCGCGAGGAGGCTGTCGAACTCGTCACGGTACCGGTCGTTTGCCCTCCGAGACTCGTCTTCGGCCGCGGCGACCCGCCGGTAGCGCCGGATGCGATCCTCGCTGACGCCGTACTCCTCGGCGAGGGTCGCGTCGTCTTCCTCGCGGCCGCGGATCGCCGTGAGGTCGATCTCGTCCGCGTCGTCCTCGGCGATGAGGTGAAGCGACATTCGCGCCTCGAAGATCTCCGCAGGCTCGACCTCGAACCGGCTGGCGATCTCCTCGTCGCTGTCGCCGTCGTAAAACCCCGTGGCGACGTCGCGGAGTTGCTCGTCCGAGAGCGGCGTCTCGAATGCGTATCGCTCGCGCATCTGCTCGATGACGCTCGCAATTCGCTCTTCGTCGGTCTGCTCGTCGCGCTCGAGTGAGCCACGGGTGTCCTCCTGTGACTCGGTGACGGTCTCCTCCCCGTCGGTAACGTCGGTGAAGATGTTCTTGAGCTCCTCCGTTTTTTCGTTCATGGGTGGACACTCCCGATGGGTGGCTATTTAAGCCTGTTGCCAGATAGCGTCGACTGGGAACCGATCACGAACAACGGTTATGAACTTGGTATTTGTTTACTATTTTCGCAAGACAGCGACGGAGTTGGTCTGCGAACACGTGACAAGAATTAAGTTCCACCTCCCCTCGTAGTCGTACATGAACGCTGTTTCGCAGCTGTGGACGAACGCCCTTACCCAGACGGAGGTGACGAGGGAGACCTACTGGGGGATCAGTTCCACCGGTTACGCGGTGTTCTATCTCCTCACCGCGATCACGATCCTCGTCTTCCTCTACGGCGTCTATCGTCGGTTCGCGCGGTACGCCGAGGGCGACGACGATCCGTTCGCCCGCGTCGACGAGTTACCGCGCCGAATCGTCACCGCGTCGAAGATCGTTCTCTCGAACGAGAAACAGTTCGACAGGGATCTCTACGGCGGGCTGATGCACGCGTTTATTCTGTGGGGCTTTCTCACCCTCCTAATTGCGACGCTGATCATCGGCTTCGAGCAGTACGCCACCGAGATGCTCCTGGATCTCTCGTTTTGGCAGGGCGATTTCTATCTGGCCTACCAGTTCGTCGTCGACGCGATGGGGCTTCTGTTCGTCGTCGGGATCGGAATGGCGATCTACCGGCGCTACTGGGTTCGAAATCGCCGCCTCTGGGGACGTCATACCTCGAGCGAGGACGACATCTTCATCTGGACGCTGTTCGGACTGGGTGTCGGCGGCTTTCTCCTCGAGGGTCTGCGCATCTACGCGACCGGGATGCCCGACCACGAGGTCGTCAGTTTCGTCGGCTACGGGCTCGCAATGATGTTCCAGGCGCTCTCCATTCCGCTGGCGGGCGAGCCGGGGGTCAGCCTCTCGGCCGGCGTCGTCACTGGCGAAAATCTCCACTGGCTTGCCTGGTGGTCACACTCCCTGCTCGCGTTCTTCTTCATCGCCTGGATCCCCTACGCCAAGCCGTTCCACATGATCTCCTCGTTCGCGAACGTCGTCACTCGCGACGAGAAGGCCGGCCAGCGTCTGCCGAACGTTCCTGCCGACCTGGACGCGACCAACGCCGAGTCCATCGACGACTTCACCTGGAAGGAACTGCTCGACCAGGACGCCTGTACCAAGTGCGGGCGCTGTTCGTCGGTCTGTCCCGCGAAGGCCTCCGACCGCCCGCTCGACCCCCGTGACGTCATTCTCGACCTCAAACGCTACCGCGAGTCGCTCGAGGCCGGCGGCGACGAACGACCGATCGTCGCGGACGGCGGGACGAGCGTGATCGACGCGGGGACGATGGAGTCCTGTATGGCCTGTATGGCCTGTATGGACGCCTGCCCGGTCGAGATCGAACATCTTCAGTCGTTTACTCGGCTGAACCGCCAGCTCACCGACCAGGGTGACGTCGACTCGAACATGCAGGACGTCTTCCAGAACGTCATGCAAAACGGCAACACCTTCGGTGACTCTCCCCGGAACCGGGCCGACTGGGCCGACGACCTCGAGTTCGATCTCACCGACGCCCGCGAAGAGACGGTCGACTATCTCTGGTACGTCGGCGACTACCCCAGCTACGACGACCGCAACAAGCGGGTCGCCCGTTCGCTCGCTGCCATCCTCCAGGAGGCCGACGTCAGCTTCGGCATCCTCTTCGAGGACGAGAAGTACGACGGCAACGACGTCCGCCGCGTCGGCGAGGAGTTTCTCTACGTCGAACTTGCCGGCCACCACGTCGAGACCTGGGAGGATTGTGAGTTCGACACGATCGTCTGTACCGACCCCCACTCCTACAATACCTTCGCAAACGAGTACCCCGAAGTCGACTTCGCGGAGTTCGCCGACGACCCGATGATGCCCTTCGACTACACCGACCAGTGGAACGACGACGGCGAGATCGACGTCAAACACTGGACCCAGGTCGTCGAAGAACTCGTCCAGGACGGCAGACTCGAGCTATCGGGCGACGAACTCGAGTACACCGTCACCTACCACGACCCGTGTCACCTCGGGCGGTACAACGACGAGTACGAGGCACCGCGGGAACTCATCGAGGCGACCGGCTGTAACCTCTACGAGATGCCGCGCAACCGCGCCGACTCCTTCTGTTGTGGCGGCGGTGGCGGCGGCCTCTGGATGGAGTTCGACGAGGAACCCAAACCCAGCGAAGAGCGATTGCGTGAGGCACTCTGTGACACCGACGCTGGCGGCGCAGTCGAAAAGTTCGTCGTCGCCTGCCCGATGTGCATGACGATGTACGAGGACGGCCGCAAGACCGGCGACTTCGAGGACGATCTCGAGATCGTCGACGTCGCCGAACTCGTCGTCGAGGCGATCGGGGCCCAAGCGGAGGCGAACCTCGAGGTCACCGAGGACTGATACGGATTACTGTCGCGATGTTCCGGTGAGACCGCGACCCGGACGGCGGTCTCACCGGAACTGATCGACAGTAAACCGTATGACCGTCTCGAGCTACCGATTCGCTACTGCCGTTGGATCGATCCGCTCGACGAGTCCATCGAAGTCGTCGTCGAAACTGAGCACGGCGTCGATCGCTTCGTCTTCGACACACTCGGTGAGGCTTGCATCCGTGAAACTGAGACCGTGATCGTCGTACCGCTCGTCGTCGAAGACGAAGTCGTTCAACGAGATGCCGAGTGGGACCTCGTGGTGGCCCGGCAGTTCGACGTACTCCCAGTCGATGTTTCGCTCGCCCGTCTCGAGGTATCGGTCCAGCGCGTTCAGGTGTCGTTCCTGGAGGCGGTCGGGAATGATACTGAGTTTGCTTCCACCGACGAGGTCCCGGGGCCCGTAGCCGAGAATCCGTTCGATGGCCGGGTTCGCGTACTGGATCTCGCTGTCCGTATCGAGGACGATGATCCCGTCCTGAAGAGCGTCGGCGAGGGCGACGAACGTCTTCGGAGGTGCCACCTCGTCGTTCTGGGCCCGCCATCCCGGGTTCGAAGTCGTCTCTTCGTCTCGTTCTAGCAGTACTTCCGAAGTATAACCACACGTTCCGTGGTCTACGGCTGGGTCTGACGGATAATCACTCGATTGAGAGAGGAGAACCGTTTGGCCAAGTGGAATTTGTAGAGAGGAGATCAGATTTTGGTGGTGTAGGCGTGCGTAGAATGGTCGACGAGTGATCAAAAGGATGGCTCAAGAGAGCGCTGCCGCTGGAAGCGGCAGGCTCTCTGTCTGTTTCCACCTACCAAGGCGAATAGCCTTGGAGCATATACTCAGTACCTCACAAATCAGCCTCAGCTAACTGGCGCTGAAGTGTGATTTGCCGCCGAATCAGAGCCGGATCTGTTCT